>NZ_ASXG01000083.1 GCF_000411975.1 Amycolatopsis orientalis DSM 43388 | reverse complement strand
GGGGCGGGGCGGGGCGGGGCGGGGCGGGGCGGGGAAAGGGTTGCACTGCGCAGCGTGGCGCAGGGCGGTGCCGCCCGACGCATTGTGCTGACCGCCCGAAGCCGAGCAGAGCCGGCTGTGCCGTGTGGAGCCGGGCCGCATCGAGTCGGCTGCGCCGTGCGGAGCGGTGCCGAGCAGAGCCGGCTGTGCCGTGCGGAGCCGGGCCACATCGAGTCGGCTGCGCCGTGCGGAGCGGTGCCGAGCAGAGCCGGCTGTGCCGTGCGGAGCCGGGCCACATCGAGTCGGCTGCGCCGTGCGGAGCCGGGCCGCGCCGAGTCGGCTGTGCTGTGCAGGGCCGTGCAGGGTCAGCCGCGCCGCGAGTCGGCTGTGCCGTGCAGTGCAGCACCGCGTGGAGCCGCCGAATTGCGTGGAGCCGGAGCCAGCACGTGCCGTTTCAGCTAGTGGCGATTCTGGCCGCTGCGAACTGGAGGCAGCACGGGGCGCGAGTCGCCGCCGCCCCCGGGCTGACCGCTGTGCGGCTGCCTCGCGGCACCGCGCTTGCCGTCCGGGTGCGGTCGAAAGCCTGTCACCGGGCCTCGGCAACGTCTGGGCGGCGGGGTTACCGCCGAGGCGCGCCGTCAGCGAGGCCGGAAGAACTCAGGCAGCCGTCTCCGCAGCCACTGCGGCTTTGACCTCGTCGAAAGTCGGGTTCACCAGTGCGGTCGAGCCGACGATCACCGTGGGCACCGTCTCGTTGCCGTTCGCTACCTCGCGCACTCGCTCGGCCGCGCCCGGTTCCTCCCAGATGTTGATCTCTCGGACCCGCAGGCCGCTTTCGCTCAGCGGCCGGCGCAGGGCTGAGCAGAAGCCGCAGCCTGGGCGCCAGTAGAACTCGACCTCGACGTCGCTCATTGTCCGTCCTCCGAAGAAGCCCGTAGGTAGTCCAGTTGTGCGCGCACGCTCGCCTCGGCCGGGGCCCACAGCGCGCGGTCGACGTCGGCGTAGACGACCTCGACCACTTGCCGCGGCGTCGCGTCTTCGCCGAGCGTTCGCAAGGCGGAACGCACCTGATCGAGGCGCTGTTCCCGGTGCGCCAGATACTCCCGCGCGGTCGCGGGCAGATCCGGCAGTTCCGGGCCGTGGCCGGGGAGGCCGGGGGTGCCGTCCGGAAGATCGATCAGTTTGCGCAGCGAGCGCAGGTAGTCGCCCAGATCGTGCAGGACCGTCGTGCCTCGGCCGAGGATGGTGTCCCCGGTCAGGATCTGGCCGCCGACCAGCAGCGACACCGAATCGTCGGTGTGGCCGGGGGTGTGCAGGACGCGGAAGTCCAGGCCGCCCGCGGCGAAGGAGTCGCCGTCGGCGAAGGGAGGGGCGTCGATGCAGAGGGAAGCGTCAAAGGCTCGTACCGGGGCGCCCGTTTTCGAGGCCAACCAGGGTGCGCCCTCGGCGTGGTCCGGGTGGTGGTGCGTCAGCAGGATCAGCTCGACCGGACCGACCGCGGCGAGTTTTTCCAGGTGCTCCAGGTCGTGGTAGCCGGGGTCGACGACCACGGCAGCGGCGGCGTCACCACCGCGCAGCACCCAGGTGTTGGTGCCCTCCAACGTCATCGTCGACGGGTTGTTCTCCAACAGCACCGACGCGGTTTCGGAAACGCGGCGCAGCACACCGTAGGCAGGAGCGGTCACTCAGGACTCCGAAGGATCGAGGACGACGCGGATGTTCTCGCCGTCCCGGACCAGGGTCGGCACAGTCCTCACGATCTCGCGCGGCTCCGCGAGCACCGCGTCGGCCCGGGAAAACTCGGCGAGTTCGACAAGGGTCAGCCAGGTCGGCGGCATCAGCGTGCGACGGCCTTCGCGCGCGTCCGCGACTGCCTCGGCGGGCGGCTGCCAACCGGCGGCCACCGCTTCGGAGGTCGCGCCGTCCGCGCGCTGGCCTTCGGGAAGCTTCGCGACGAAGAAGCGGGTGTCGTATCGACGCTGTTCCTGGGGCGGCGTAACCCAGTGCGCGTACGGATGCAGCAAGTCCGCGCGCAACGTGAGGCCAGCGTCGGCGAGGAACCCGGCGAGCGAGATTTCCCGGGATTCCAAGGCTTTCCGGGCTTCGTGATACGGCGTGACGTCGGCGACCACCGAGTCCTCGGTCCCGGCCAGCAGCACGCCGGATTCCTCGAACGTCTCGCGCACGGCGGCGCACACGAGCGCGCGGGCGAGGCTTTCGTCGCAGGTGAACTGTTCGGCCCACCACGACGGCGGCGGCCCGGCCCAGGCCACCGAAGCGTCCGCGTCGCGCGGATCCACCCCGCCGCCGGGGAACACAGTCATCCCGCCGGCGAACGCCATGCCCTTCACCCGGTGCTGGAGGAAGACCTCCACGCTGTCCGCGGTGTCCCGCAGCAGGATCACCGTGGCGGCGTCCTTCGGGGTCACTGGCGGGCCATCCGCGTTGTCCCGGATCGCGATGCCGGGACGGGCGGGGATGTCGAAAACGAATTCACGCGGCCGTTCCACCCGGGCAACATACCTCGCAATCCGTGCGCGTCGCGGATTACTTGTGTCACCTCGCGACCGGGCCGAAGCCGAGAAGAGGGCCCCTCGCCAGGTAATGCGAGGGGCCCTCTTCACCGCGGAACAGGGGACTTCAGGACCAGTGCTGGTCCCCGCCGGAACGGGACGCGCCGTTGAGCCGCAGCCGGGCGGCCTCGGCACGTTCGCGCTCGGCCAGTTCCTCGTGCAGCTCGCGCAGCAGCGCACGGTCGCGTTCGGACAGGCTCGGGTCGTCGAGATCCAGCGCGGGCAGTTCGACCACCTCGTGCATGCTCGGCTTGCCCGCGGCGATCTCGCGGCCCTTCTCCGGGTCCTCGGCCAGCGCGCGCCGCAGCTGCGCCACCTCGGACGGCGTCAGGTCCGACGTGCGCTCGGCGCGCGTCTCGGACCCGGCCGTGCGCGGACGCTCCGAAGACGCGGCGGCCTCAGCCGCCGGCTCCGGCGCGGACACCGGCTGGGCGGGCACGGACTGCACGATCGGCACCACCGGCGCGACCGGAACCACCGGCTCGGCCGCGGCGACCGGTTCCGGTTCGGGCTGCCGGTGCCCGTGCCGGCTCGGCGCTTCCGAGACCGGTTCGGGAACCGGGGCCGAAGCGGGCGCCGGGGCGCTGCGCTGCGGAGCCGGGTCCGGCCGGTAATCCGGGGCCGAATGCGTGCTGCCGGTGACCCACACCGGGCTGGCGACGGCACCCGCGGCCTGGTGGTAATCCGACTGCGGGATCCCCGGACCGCTCACCTCCACGACCGAGCGGATGCCCGCCCGGCGCAGCGCGGTGTCGACCCGGAACGCGACCGCGGGCGGGTTGCCCTCGGGGCCCAGCTCGACCAGCACGACCCGCTGCGGCAGCGCGCCCGGCACGCTGCCCGCCGGGGTGTTGCGCCACACCGCGTGCACGGAACGCACGTCCGGCAGCACCTGCAGGGTGCGGTCGAGCGCCTCGGCGAGACCGAACTCGGGCTGGTTCTCGCCGGTGAACCGGTGCGTGTGCATCGGCTCGTGGTCGGCGACCAGCAGGTCGTTCGCGAGCGTCGCGTCCGAGCGGCTCATCTCGAGCACCAGCGCCAGCTCGCGCTGTTCGGCCTCGCTCACGGGGATCCGGCCCGCGATCAACGTGCCGGTGGTGAGTTCCACCGCCTCGTCGATGTGGGCGCGGGCGATCAGTTCTCGCGCTTCGGTGAGCGCGCTGTCGTCGATGCGGCCCGCCAGGGCCAGCAACAAGTTATGCAGGCGCAGGGGCACCGAGAACCCGTCCATCGGGCCGTCGTGAACCTCCACCATGGCTCTGCTCCTCCCAGCTCGCCTGGCGGCAACGAGCGTTAAGCGGCGACAAGTCGATGACCGGCGCCCGCGGCGCCTACGCAGACCAGCTCGGACTCGGCGAGCGCGGCCCGGTGGTACCCCGGCAGGTCGAAGCGCGGCGGGATGACCTCGACGCTGGGTTCCTCGTCTCCCATGACCCGCAGCACCCGCTGCAGTTCACCGGTGAGCCGGGGTTGTCCCGCGGTCGCCGTCACCAGCAGGACACGCTTCGCCCCGCCCTCGCTGGCCGCGCCGAGACGCCGCCAGCTCTGCCGTACTTCCCCCACATCCGCGCGTCCACGCAACGTTGCGTGGAGCAAAACGGACACAGAGTCGACGGAGTTCACCCATTCGGGCGCACTCTGCGTGAATGTGTACCTGGTCTCGGTGACGTCGTCTACCCCCAGGGTCGAACTCACCTGGTGCCAGTCGGCGCCGTGCGGGATCAGACCGGCCACGAGCAGGCGGTACTCCGCCTGGTCCAAGTCGATCCTGTGCTTGAGCAAAGACCTCGGCAGGGTCCGCGCGAGCGTCCCCATCGCGCCTTCGCCGAGCCAGTCGCGGAACCGCCACAGCAGCTGGTCCGGCAGACGGCCGGCGAGCCGCAGCAGCAGTTCGTGCAGGGACTGTTCGATGTCGGGGTCCATCACTTCACCTCCACGATCAGTTCGATCTCCACCGGCGACGCGATCGGAAGCTCCGCGACGCCGACGGCCGATCGGGCGTGCACCCCGGCGTCGCCGAAGATCTCGCCGAGCAGCTCGGACGCGCCGTTCACGACCGCGGGCTGGCCGGTGAAGCCCTCCGCGGAGGCGACGAAACCGACCACTTTGACAATCCGGACAACAGAGTCAATGCCGACCAGCGCGTGCACCGCCGCGAGCGCGTTGAGCGTCGCGGTGCGGGCGTGCCCCTTGGCTTCCTCCGGGCTGACCTCGCCGCCGACCTTGCCGGTCGCGGCGAGCGCTCCGTCGACGAAGGGCAGCTGGCCGGAGGTGTAGACGTGCGAGCCGGTGCGCACGGCCGGCACGTACGCGGCCAGCGGTGCGGCGACTCCGGGCAGTTCGATGCCGAGCTCGGCGAGCCGGGCGCTCCAGGTCAACGCCGCCCCCTCAGCTCTTCGGCCGCTTCAGGTACGCGACGTGCTGTTCGCCGCTCGGGTTGGGCAGCACGGTCACCAGCTCCCAGCCGTCCTCGCCCCACTGGTCGAGAATTTGTTTCGTAGCGTGGATCAGCAGCGGGACGGTGGCGTACTCCCATTTGGTCGCACTCATGACTCGGGAGCGTAACCAAGCGGGCAAGGCCCCTCCGGACCGCCGCCGCCGAAAGCCCGTCACCCGTCCAGGGGTACGCGTGGCTACGCCGGGCGAGTGTGGGTCACTTCACATCCGATCGTCGCTCGTTAGCGTGGGCGCGTGGAGACCTGGCGGATCGTCGCGACCGTGCTGCTCGCCGTGGCCGGGGTGCCGCTCGTGCTGGCCGTGATGGCCAAAACGCGGGACCGGGTGAACCGTTCGGGCCAGGTCGCGATCTCCGGCGCGGTCACCCTCACCGTGCTGATCGTGGTGGCAGTGCTCACGCTGACCGTGCTGCCGCCCTTGGTGACCTGGATCGTCGTCGCGGTGGTCGCCGCTGCGGTCAGCGTCATGATGCTGGCCAGCTGAGCACCGGTTTAGTGTTGGGGACGTGACCACACCCTCCGCCGGCTGGACCGACGAGCTCGCCAGGGCCCGGCTGCATTTCGTCACCGGCAAGGGCGGAACCGGCAAGACCACGCTCGCCGCGGCGCTGGGTCTCGCACTCGCCCGGAACGGCCGCCGGGTGCTCTTGATCGAGGTCGAGGGCCGCCAGGGCATCGCACAGCTCTTCGACACCGAACCGCTGCCGTACGCGGAGCAGCGGATCGCGTCGGTCCCCGGCGGTGGCGAACTGCGCGCGCTGCACATCGACGTCGAAGCGGCGCTGCTCGAATACTTCGAGATGTTCTACAACCTCGGTTTCGCCGGGCGGACGCTGCGCCGGATGGGGGCGATCGAGTTCGCCACCACGCTCGCACCGGGCCTTCGCGACGTGCTGCTGACCGGGAAGATCAAGGAATGCGTCGGGCGCACGGAATCCGACGGCCGCCACACCTACGACGCGGTCGTGGTCGACGCGCCGCCGACCGGGCGCGTGGTGAAGTTCCTCGACGTCACCAAGGCTCTCACCGACCTCGCGAAGACCGGGCCGATCCGCGGCCAGGCCGACGGCGTCGTCCGGCTGCTGCATTCCGGCGAGACCGCCGTGCACCTCACCACGCTGCTGGAGGAGATGCCGGTGCGCGAGACCGTCGAAGCGGTCGCTGAGCTGGACGGCGCCGATTTGCGACCGGGCGCGGTGCTGGTGAACCGGGTCCGCCCGCCGCGGCTGCCCGCGCGTTCGGTCACCGCGGCCGCCGACGGCCGGGTGGACGCCGACCGGGTGCGCTCCGGCCTCGCCTCGGCCGGGCTGAACCTGCCGGAGGCGACGCTCGACGCGCTCGTCGAGGAGACCGTGGAGCACGCCGTCCGCGTCGCCGCCGAGCAGCGGGCCCGCGAACAGCTCGCCGAGGCAGACCTGCCGACGCTGGAGCTGCCGGACCTGACCGACGGCGTCGACGTCGGCGCGCTCTACGAACTGGCCGAAACGCTGCAGGAACAGGGGGTGCGCTGATGCCCGCCGACTCGAAGCTCGACGTGGACGCCCTCCTCGACGACCCGGACAGCCGCGTGATCGTGTGCTGCGGTTCCGGCGGCGTCGGCAAGACCACGACCGCGGCGGCGCTGGCGCTGCGTGCCGCCGAACGCGGCAGGCAGACCGTGGTGCTCACGATCGACCCGGCACGCCGGCTCGCACAGGCGCTCGGGCTGCGCGAGCTGGGCAACCACCCCAAGCAGGTGCGGGTCGAAGGCTTCGAGCCCAAGGGCGAACTGTGGGCGATGATGCTCGACATGCGCCGCACGTTCGACGACATGGTGCGCGTGCACGCCGGCCCGGAGCGGGCCGAGCAGCTGCTGCAGAACCCCTTCTACCAGACCATTTCCACGTCGTTCTCCGGCACGCAGGAGTACATGGCGATGGAGAAGCTGGGCCAGCTCGCGGCGACCGACGAATGGGATCTGATCATCGTCGACACGCCGCCGAGCCGGTCCGCGCTCGACTTCCTGGACGCGCCGACCCGGCTGTCCACCGCGCTCGACGGCCGGATGATCCGGCTGCTCACCGGCCCGGCGAAGGCCGGCGGCTGGGGCCTGCGCAAGGTCGTCAGCGCCGGGTTCTCGATGTTCGCGAAGGCCGTGTCGACGATCATCGGCGGCCAGTTGCTCGCCGACGCGTCCGCGTTCATGCAGGCCTTCGACAGCATGTTCGGCGGGTTCCGCGAACGCGCGCGCAAGACCGCCGAGCTGCTGCGGTCGTCCGGCACCTCGTTCCTGGTGGTGGCCGCGCCGGAGCCGGACGCGCTGCGCGAGGCGTCCTACTTCGTCGAGCGCCTCGCCGGCGAATCGATGCCGCTGGCCGGGTTGGTCGCCAACCGCACGCACCCGGTGCTCGCGCCGCTGTCCGCGACCGAAGCGCTGACCGCCGCGGAGTCGGTGCAGAACGCGCCGCTCGCCGAGGCCGTCCTGCGGCTGCACGCCGACCGGGTCGCGCTGGCCGAGCGGGAAAACCGGCTGCTGGCGCGCTTCACCCGCGCGCATCCGGAAGTGCCGCTGACCCGGGTGCCCGCGCTCGCCGGTGACGTGCACGACCTCGAGGGCCTGCGCGACATCGGAGTGAAACTGACGTCGTGAGCGGCTGTGCCGGTTGTCGACCGGCACAGCCGCTCACGAGCAGCTTTTCAGCCCGCCGCGGCGGCCAGCGCGTCCCGCTTGGCCGCTTCGAGCAGATCAGTCCAGCTGGTCACGTCCGGACGACGGCGCAACAGAGCGCGCCGCTCCCGTTCCGTCATCCCGCCCCAGACCCCGAAATTGATCCGGCCGTCGAGTGCCTCGGCGAGGCATTCGGTACGGACCGGGCACCCCATGCACACGGCTTTCGCCCTGTTCTGTTCGGCTCCTCGCACGAACAACCCGTCGGGATCAGCGTCCCGGCACGAAGCATCGATTCGCCAGCCAACCTGATTGGTTCGCATACCCCCAGCTCCCTCATCTGGTGTATGGCACCAGCGAAGGCGAAGCTCCCGCTCCCACCCCCGCGAGCGTTTCCCTCTGCGCCGCACGTCGGTGACGGCACCTCCCCGGTGCCGCTGCCGCCGTCCGGACCAGCCAGGCTCCCACCCGGGCTGCTCCGTCTGTCGGCATCTACGTGAGACGTTGACGGACTGTAGGGTCCCTCGGTTCCCTCCGTCGAGACCTAGCATGCATTCCGTTACCTGAGGTCACCACACGGGGTCCCGTTAATGATCGCCTCCGGGGGCGCGCGGGCGTGAGGTCACGAAGGCGACACGGGCCTTCAGTACCCTGGCTTTCGTGCGCAAAACGGATGGTCTTTTCAAGCTCCTCGGCCTGTGCCTGCTGGCAGGGGTGCTGGTCGCCGGGATCATGTTCCCGGTGGTGGGCGCCGCGGGGGTCGTGTCCAACCAGGCGAGCGAAACGGTCGACAAGACGTCGTCCGACCTCGCCGACATCCCGCCGCCGCTGGTGACGACGATCACCGACGCCGGCGGCAAGCCGATCGCGACGCTGTACGACCAGTACCGCATCCCGGTCCGCCCGGACCAGATCAACCCAGCGCTGAAGTGGGCACTGCTGTCGGCCGAGGACAAGGCGTTCTACGAACACCACGGGGTGAACTGGGGACGGACGCTGCGCGCCGCCGTGTCCAACTCCGCGGGCGGGGACACGCAGGGCGCTTCGACGATCACCCAGCAGTACGTGAAGAACTACCTGATCAACGTCGTCTACCGGAACGACAAGACCGGGCAGGCGAAGGCGCAGGAGCAGACGCTCTCGCGCAAGCTCAAGGAAGCCCGGATCGCGATCAACCTCGAGACGAAGCTCTCGAAGGACCAGATCCTCGCCGGCTACCTCAACATCGTCGAGTTCTCCCGGCAGATTTACGGCATCGGAGCGGCCGCGCACGCCTACTTCAACACCACGCCGGAGAACCTGACCGTCCCGCAGGCCGCGCTGCTGGCCGGCATCGTGAACAACCCGATCGTGCTGGACCCGTGGAACCATCCGGACAAGGCGACGAAACGGCGAAACCTGGTGCTCGACCGGATGGTGAGCAACCAGAAACTGGCGAAGGCCGACGCGGACAAGTTCAAGGCCGAACCGCTCGGCGTGGTGCCGGACACCCCGCAGAAGCCCGCGTCGAACTGCACCGGAGCCGGTCCCGAGAACGGCTTCTTCTGCCAGTACGTCGAGGATTATCTGATCAAGTCCGGAATGTCGAAGGACCAGCTGTACACCGGCGGCTACACGATCAAGACCACGCTGGACGAAAAGGCCAACCACGAGGCGAAGGTCTCGGCCGAGACACAGGTGAGCAAAACCCAGAAGAACGTCGCGAACACGCTTTCGCTGATCCGGCCGGGCAAGGACCGGCACGAAGTGGTGGCGCTCGCGGCGAACCGGGACTACGGCATCGACGCGGATCAAGGGCAAACGACCTACGCGCTCCCGTCCGGCGTGTTCAACACCGGCGGCGCGGGGTCGAGCTACAAGATCTTCACCACCGCGGCGGTGCTGAACCAGCACATCGCCGGGATCTACAGCACCATCCCGGTCGGGAACAGCTATACGTCGCACGTGTTCACCGGTGGCGGCGGGCACTGTCCGCCGACCGGTCCGCCGCTGAACTCTCGCTGGTACTGCGTCGGCAACGCGGGCAACTACGGCGATTCGACCTCGTTGCAGAACGCGCTGGCGACCTCGCCGAACACCGCGTTCGTGGCGCTCGAGGACAAAATCGGCAGCACCGGTCCCGGGATCGACATGGCGATCAAACTTGGCATGCGAGAGACCATGGCGAGCAACCCCGGCGGCGGAAAGGTCGACCCGAAGTCGAACGACTCAGGCAGGAACCAGAGCCAGGCCCAGGCATACGGCCCTAAGCCGAACTATCCGGGCACGGGTGCGTTCACGCTGGGCTTCAGCCCGACGAGCGGACTGGAACTGGCGAACGTCGCCGCGACCATCCTGAGCGGCGGCAAATGGTGCCCGCCGACCCCGCTGGCGTCGGTGACCGACCGCGACGGCAAACCGGTGCCGGTCAAGGAAGCCGCGTGCGAGCAGGTCGTGCCGGAGGGCCTCGCCAACACCATGGCGGTCGGGATGAGCAAGGACGACCAGCCTGGCGGCACGTCGGCAGCCGCTGCCAGCGCCGTCGGCTGGAACCGCCCGCTCGTCGGCAAGACGGGTACGACGCAGAACAACGGCTCGGCGACCTTCGTGGCCGGAACCCCGCAGATGGCCGGTGCGGCCATGGTGTTCCGTCCGGAAGGCGGCAGCGGCGGCCTTTGCTACAACGGCGTCGGTGCCGTGTCGACATGCGGCGACGGCAACATGTTCGGCGGCAAGACACCCGCACAAACGTGGTTCGGCGCGATGAAGAACATCATGGCGGACCAGCCGGTCGTGCCATTGCCGCCGGAAGATCCGGCATATACCAGCTGAATCCAGTGAAAACGGGGCGGGAGACGCGATCTCCCGCCCCGTTTCGCTTGTTCTCCGGCGCCACGGGAACGCCCGGCTCCGCATCGCCGCCGGACTGGTCCAGTCCACTTCCCTCCACCGACAGCTGCCGCCAATGCCGCGAGAACGCCGCCGAGACCTTCGCCCTACGCCATCCGGCACCGGCCACAGCGGACAACCCGATCGAACACGTATCCTCGAACACGTGAGCACGCTCGGTAACGCCAATCCGCCCGGGGGCACCGCGAAGCGGTTGGCCGCGGGGACCATCGCCCTCGGGGTCGCCACCCTCGGTTACGCCGTCGGCATCGAACGCCGCCGCTACACACTGCGGACCGCCGAACTGCCCGTACTCGCGCCCGGCACGCCGCCGTTCACCATCCTGCACGTCTCCGACCTGCACATGCTCCCCGGTCACCAAGCCAAGCAACGCTGGGTCGCCGCGCTCGACGAACTCGAACCCGACCTCGTCGTCAACACCGGCGACAACCTCTCCCACCGCACCGCGGTCCCCTCCGTGCTCCGCGCACTCGGCCCGCTGCTCGACCGGCCCGGACTGTTCGTCTTCGGCAGCAACGACTACTACGCGCCCAAACCCAAAAACCCCGCGCGCTACCTCATGCCCCGCGGCAAAAAAAAGCGCATCCACGGCACCCAGCTGCCCTGGCGCGACCTCCGCGCCGCCTTCATCGAACACGGCTGGGTCGACCTCACCCACGTCCGCCGCACCATCGACGTCGGCGGCCGCGCCGTCTTCGCCGCCGGCGTCGACGACCCCCACCTCCACCGCGACCGCTACTCCGACATCGCCGGACCCGCCGACACCACCGCGGCCGTCCGCCTCGGCGTCACCCACTCCCCCGAACCACGCGTCCTCGACACCTTCGCCACCGACGGCTACGACCTCGTCCTCGCCGGCCACACCCACGGCGGACAACTCCGCATCCCCGGCTACGGCGCCATCATCACCAACTGCGAACTCGACCGCAGCCGCGCCCGCGGCGCCTCCCGCTGGGGAGCCCGCATGTGGCTCCACGTCTCCGCCGGACTCGGCACCTCCCCCTACGCCCCCGCCCGCTTCGCCTGCCCGCCCGAAGCCAGCCTGTTAACGCTGGTCCCGCGCGGATCCGGCACCACCGACCCCCGCAAACCAGCCCCGCGTAAAGCCGCGAAACCCGTCCGCTAGACTTACTCCCGACCCGCTAAGCAGTACCTCGGGGTGTGGCGCAGCTTGGTAGCGTGCCTCGTTCGGGTCGAGGAGGTCGTGGGTTCAAATCCCGCCACCCCGACTGGTGAGTGAGGGCTGCATGCCTGCGGAAAGCGCAGGCGTGTGGCCCTCACTTCGTTGTATTTCTGGGGGTCGGACCCCCAGGCCCCCGCCAGGGGGCGTTGCCCCCTGGACCCCCGAAGGTGCATCGGCTGCGGTTGGCGAGTGGGTATCAGTTGGCCCCGAAGGTGCATCGGTTCCGTTGGCGAGTGGGCCCGAAGGTGCATCGGTTCCGTTGGGGAGTGGGTGCGGGTTAGCCCGCCGAAGGTGCATCGGTTGCGGTTGGCGGGTGGGCTGTGGTTAGCGGGTGGCGGTTAGTTCTTGCCAGCATTGGTGGAAGTCGCCGATGGCGGGGGACTTTGTCCAGGACCAGGCGGAGCGGGCCGCGGAGGTTAGTTGGTCGTGGTCTTTGGTGAGGGGTTGTTGCGCCAGGGCGGCGGCCAGGCGGGACTCTACGTAGGTGGCCAGGGCGCGGTAGGTCAGGTCTTCGCGGTAGCGGGTGCGTTCGGTGATGTTCGTGAAGCCGGCGGCGGCTAGTTTTGTGGCGATGGTGCGGCCTGAGAAGGGGTCGCCGCCGTGGTGGCGGCGCAGCAGGTAGTGGCCGCGCAGGGCGGCGTCTACGTTTGCGGTTCTTGGGCGGATTTTTGCTCTGCTCCAGTCCGAGGTGGAGATTGCAAGGTGACCGCCCGGGCGGAGGACTCGGCGGATTTCCGCTAAGGCCGCTGCTGGGTTTGTCAGGTGCTCGAAGAGCGCGTGGGAGAAGACGACGTCTATCGAGGCGGTTTTGAACGGCAAGGCGTAGGCGGTTGCGTTGACGTAGTCCACTGTGGACGTCGTGGGGAGAAGCGGACGGTGGATGTCTACGCCGATGACGTGGCAGGACGGAGCCAAGGTCTTCGTGATCGAACCCTGGCCGCAGCCTAGATCCAGGACTCTCGAGTCTGGGCTGAAGAGCGGTTGGGCGAACGCGGCGCGGTCACTCGCTGTGCGCGTGTTCATCATCGACAGCGCGTCTTGGGCATAGCCCGGCGCGTAACCCTCCAGCACCCCGCACAGAGTACGGGTGAGAGGTGGCAGGATCGAGGGGTGAGCACGCAGTCAGGCAACCAAAATCCGCCCGCGGTGGTCCCGGACCGCCTGTTCGACGACCCCGAAGCCGAAAAGCGCTGGCTGGCGCGGTTCCACGCGCCGCGCATCTCGGTGCCCGAATGGGCCCGCGACGCACCGGATGCCAACGTGTACGTCTCCAACGCCAGCGGCGTATGGGAGGTCTACGCGTGGGACCGGGCCACCGACAGTCACCGGCGCGTCACCGACCGGCCCAACGGCACCCTGCACGCGACGCCCTCTCCCGACGGAACAGCCATCTGGTGGTTCGACGACACCGACGGCGACGAGTTCGGGTCCTGGCGCAGCCAGCCCTTCGACGGCGACAGCTCGGCGGCCGGCAAAGCACTGCCCGACATTCACGACGGATACCCGGCCGGTCTCGAAATCGGCCAGCGAGTCATCGCGGCCGGCGTTTCGACCGACGACGGCAGCGAACTGTTCGCGAAAATCGACGGCGTAACCGAGCGGTTTTATCAGCACGCGGACGACACGGGAATCGCGTCGATGTCCCGCGACGAAAGCCTGCTCGCCATTTCCCATTCCGAGCACGGCGATTCCCGGCACCCGGCGCTGCGCGTGCTGTCCACCGACGGGTTCACCACCGTCGCGGAGAAGTGGGACGGCGAAGGAAAAGGCTTGCAGGCACTGGAATTCTCGCCGCTGCCGGGCGACCAGCGTCTGCTGGTCCTGCACGAACGCCGCGGCCGCGAGGAACTGCTGGTCTGGGACGTGCAGGCGGACACCGAAACCGAGCTGCTGATCGACTTGCCCGGCGAGGTCGTCGCGGACTGGTACCCGGACGCACGCGCCCTGCTCGTCGTGCACTTCCACGAGGCGCGCAGTTCCTTGTACCGCTACGACCTCGACACCGGCGAACTGTCCGCTGTGGACACTCCGCCCGGGCGGATCGGCGGCGCGGGCGTGCGACCGGACGGAACCATCGAGTACTCGTGGTCCAGCGCCGCGGAGCCCGCCGCGGTCCGGGCTCGCGCGACCGACGGCACCGACTCCGTGCTGCTGACGCCGCCGGGCGAGCGCGCGCCGGGTTCGTCGCCGGTCACCGACGCGTTCGTGGAGGGCGTCGGCGGACGGATCCACGCGCTGGTTTCCCGGCCCGCGAACGCGCCCGATGGTCCGCTGCCGACGGTGTTTTCGCTGCACGGCGGCCCGCACGCGGCCGACGAGGACCGGTTCTCCGCCTACCGCGCGACGTGGCTGGACGCCGGATTCGCCGTGGTCGAGGTGAACTACCGCGGCTCCACCGGCTACGGCTCGGCGTGGCGGGACGCCATCGAAGGCCGCCCCGGCCTCACCGAACTGGAAGACGTCGCGGCGGTGCACGACTGGGCGATCGAAAGCGGACTGTCCGATAAGGACAAGTGCGTGGTGAACGGTGCTTCGTGGGGCGGCTATCTGACCCTGCTGGCGCTGGGCACGCAGCCGACGCGCTGGGCGGCCGGGGTCGCCGGCGTGCCGGTGGCCGACTACGTGGCCGCCTACGAGGACGAGATGGAACAGCTGCGCTCGTTCGACCGCGCCCTGTTCGGCGGCTCCCCGGAGGACGTGCCGGCGGTGTACCGCGAATGCTCGCCGCTGACGTACGTGGACGCGGTCGCCGCCCCGGTGCTGATCCTGGCCGGCGACAACGATCCCCGGTGCCCGATCCGGCAGATCGAGAACTACCTGGACCGCCTCGCCAAACGCGGCGCGCCCCACGAGTTCTACCGCTACGACGCGGGACACGGCTCGCTGGTGATCGCCGAGACGATCAAGCAGACGTCCATCGAGGTGTACTTCGCCTTGCGGGCGCTGGGAATGCGCTGACGATTCGGGCCGTCCAGGGTTTCCTGGACGGCCCGTAATCACAGCCCGCGCTTGGCGCCCTTCAACCGCGCCACCGCGGCCTCGTCACCCTCGAACGTCACCCGCACCGCGTCCCGTCCGAAGACGAACAGCAGCAACTCCACCGGCTCGCCCACCACGGTCACCACCGGAGTTCCCGACTTCACCGAGGCCGACTCGCCATCCGGAGTCCGCAGCACGACGCCGACCGGCGACTTGCGCAGGTTCAGCTTCGCCGTCCGCGTCGCCAGCCGCCACGCCGCGCCGTCCCGCGACGGATCCGCTGGACGCGGGGCCCACTCCGGTTGCGCCCGGCGGACGTCCTCGTGGTGCACCAGGAATTCGGCACTGTTCGTCACCTCGTCGACCGCGCCGATGGACGTCGGCCAAAGGCGGGACGGACCGCGGCGGACCTGGGCGACCAGGTCGTCCCACGGACGCGCCGCGACGCCGTCCTGCACCTTCTGCGTGTGACCGGCGAGCGCGGGCACCACGATCCCGGCCAGCGCGTCCGGCCGGTGTTCTCGCACGACCAGATGCGCGGCCAGGTCCCGCGTCTGCCAGCCCTCGCAGAGGGTCGGGGCGTCCGGGCCGAGCTGCTCGAAGAGGTCGCTCAGCGCTTGGCGTTCATCCTTGGCGAGGCCCATGCCCAGGGACAGTACTGCGTGGCGGCGGAGTACTCGCCAGTTAGTGGTGGAAGGCGGTCGACGTGGCGGGGTCGTGCTGCGGCGCCGGCTGACTGTTCAGTTCCGGAAGCACGCGCTTGAGGTCGGCGAGCAGCAGGTCGGCCAGGTCGTGCGTGAAGCCGTTGCGGACGACGACGCGCAACACCGCCAGGTCGGTGCGGTTGTCCGGGAACGTGTACGCGGGCACGAGCCAGCCGCGTTCACGCAGCCGGCGGGAAACGTCGAAGACGTCGAACGAGGTGACGTCCGAGCGGGTGGTGAAGGCGAAGACCGGCAGCTGGTCGCCGCGGGTGAGCAGCTCGAACGGCTCCAGCTTCGAGATCTCGTCGGCCAGGTACATCGCCACGTCCCGCGAGGCTTGTTGAACCGCGCGGAAACCTTCGCGCCCCAGCCGGACGAACGTGTAGTACTGCGCGGCGACTTCCGAGCCGGGGCGGGAGAAGTTGAGCGCGAAGGTCGGCATGTCGCCGCCGAGGTAATTGACGTTGAACACCAGTTCTTCCGGCAGCGCCTCCTTGTCGCGCCACACCACCCAGCCGACGCCCGGGTACACGAGCCCGTACTTGTGCCCGGAAGTGTTGATCGACGCGACGCGCGGCAGCCGGAAGTCCCACTCCAGGTCCTCGTCGAGGAACGGGGCGATCATCGCGCCGGACGCGCCGTCGACGTGCACCGGGATGTCCCAGCCGGTCCGCTCCTGCAACGCGTCGAGGGCGGCGGCGACCTCGGCGACCGGCTCGTAGCTGCCGTCGAACGTCGATCCGAGGATCGCGACGACGCCGATGGTGTTCTCGTCGCAGAGCTTCACCGCTTCTTCCGCGGACAGGTGATACCGGTCGCCCTCCATCGGCACGAACCGCGGCTCGACTTCCCAGTACTCGCAGAACTTTTCCCAGCAGACCTGGACGTTGATGCCCATCACCAGGTTCGGCTTGCCGGTGCGGCCCAGCTTCGACCAGCGCCGCTTCAACGCCATTCCGGCGAGCATGCAGGCCTCGGACGACCCGGTGGTCGAACAGCCCATGATGTCGGTCGGATCTGGCGCGTGCCACAGATCGGCGAGGATGTTGACGCAGCGCCGCTCGAGTTCCGCGGTCTGCGGGTACTCGTCCTTGTCGATCATGTTCTTGTCGACGCATTCGGCCATCAGCTCACGCGCCTGCGGCTCCATCCACGTCGTGACGAACGTGGCGAGATTGAGCCGCGCGTTGCCGTCGAGCATCAGCTCGTCTCGCACCAGCTGCAGCGCGGTGTCCGGCGGCAGCGAATCGTCCCGCAGCCGGTCGCGCGGCATCGTGAAATCCGCGGCGAGCGCCGGATTGCTCCCGGCGTACAACGGATTCGTGCCCGTCTTCCGGTCTGCCCGATCTTGTTTCCCCTGATGCAGCACCATGCCAGCGAACCTACTGCCGGGTGCCCGCGACGACCACTGGATGACGGAAAAGCCGCCCGCGGCGAGGCGGACGGCTTTTCGTCGGCTGAGCGCGGTCAGGCCTGCTGCGCCTGCCACATCCAGTGCGCTTCTTCGAGCGCGCGGGTGATCTCGATGAGCAGGTCCTGCGTCACGAGGTCGCTCTTGTCGGTCTCGTCGATGCGCTTGCGGAGGCGCTCGATCAGCGTCGCGAGGGTGTCGACGATCGCGGCGACGGTCGATTCGACGGACTGCCAGTTGTCCGGGTACTCCGGCGCACCGGAGGTCGACACGACGGTTTTCGCCTTGCCGTTGGGAGAAATCCCGATCGCGGCGGCCCGCTCGGCCACCTCGTCGACGTACTGCCGCGCGGTCGACACCAGCTCGTCGAGCTGCAGGTGCGCACTGCGGAAGTTCTGGCCCACCACGTTCCAGTGCGCCTGCTTCGCGATGAGCGAAAGGTCGATCAGGTCGGCCAGCGTCGCCTGCAGCGCGTTGCCGGTGATCTCCTTGTCCGCGTCGGAAAGCGGGCTCTTGATGGGGGAAGTCGTCATCTCGGGTGTCCCTCCTCGGTCGTGGATCAGACGGTGGTGGTCAGCTCCACCTCGATGTTGCCGCGGGTCGCGTTGGAGTACGGGCAGACCTGGTGCGCCTGCTCGACCAGCTGGTCGGCGTCGGCCTTCGCCAAACCGGGCAGCGACACGTCCAGCCGCACGCCGAGCTGGAACCCGGCGTCCTTCTTGAACACGCTGACCGAACCGGTCACCGTCGCGGCGGGCAGCGCGATCTTCGCCTGGCGGGCCACGGCCTGCAGCGCGCTCAGGAAGCACGCGGAGTACCCCGCGGCGAACAGCTGCTCCGGGTTGGTCTTGTCCCCGCCGGGACCGCCCATCTCCTTGGGGATCGCCAGCGACTCGTCCAGCACGCCGTCCGAGGACGTCACGTCGCCGTTGCGGCCTTCTCCTCGCGCGGTCGCGACGGCGGTGTAGATCGGCTCGGCCATGCGTATTACCTCCTCATCGGGACGCCTCCGGAGTCAGCGTCGCAATGAGTCCAACGCTCCGCATCCGCGGAACCGTGCCCCGGCATGGCAGTCATCACCCCGGGAATAACCGGGGCGGGAGGAGCCGAAACCTCAGTGTGCGCGAAGCAACGCGTGCTCCGCGACCTGCTCTCCGATGAGCCGCAACGTGCGGACGCTCTTCTCGTCGGAAGCGCCGCCGGCCTCGT
This sequence comes from Amycolatopsis orientalis DSM 43388, assembly GCF_000411975.1. GTDB lineage: Bacteria > Actinomycetota > Actinomycetes > Mycobacteriales > Pseudonocardiaceae > Amycolatopsis > Amycolatopsis orientalis_D. Next base: position 58,310 of record NZ_ASXG01000083.1, on the reverse strand, counting down.
CGAACTTGGTCTCGGCGGAGTTGATCGAACCACCCAGCGGAGTGGACCAGCCGCGCAGTGCGTGCGTGATCGTGCGGAGTTGTTCGAGCGTGGTGACCGCGGCCTGCCAGCCGTACGCGACGGCGGCGAGCCCCACCGCGCGGCCGTCGAGGTAGGGGCGGGCGTCCTCGCGGAGGTCTTCGACGTAGTCCAGGGCGTTCTTGACCAGCCCGGACAGCCCGCCGTGGTAGCCGGGCGAGACGACGATGAGCCCGTCCGCCTGGCGGATGCCCTCGATGAGCTTCCGCGCGCGTTCGTCTCGTTCCGGGATCGCGGTGTCGTAAAACGGCAGAACCAGCTCGGGGCCCGGGATCAGCTCGGTCACGACGCCGCGTTCTTCGGCGGCCGCGAGCGCGATGCGCAGCGCGCGCTCGGATTGCGAGCCCTCTCGCAGCGAGCCGCCGATACCCAGCACCTTGACGCTCTTTCCCGAAGTCACAGGTCGAGGCTAACCCCTCTACCTAACTGGAGGACCAGGATCTGAGACGGAGGCCTGAGTCACACGCCGACTGGACCAACGTACCTACTGGCAAGTAGCCTCGGCTCATCCGGCGTTCGAGGAGGAACGATGGCCATTCCGCTGCAGATCCGCGCCCAGGCTGCCGCCGCGCAGCTGTTGTTCTGGCTGCCCCGGCCAGTGCGCAGGCTGATCGCCGGAGCGCCGCTGCGGCTGGACGGCCAGGAGCTCGCCCTCGACGCCCAGCTGCTGCTGAAGCTGCAGAAGCTCTCCGGGGCTTCGCTGGTCAACGGATCGGTCGAGCGGTCGCGCGCGCTGCTGGAAGCGAGCCAGCAGCTGGTCAACGGCAAGCGGATCAACCCGGTCGCGACCCGCGACGTCGTCATCCCGTCCGGCGACGCGTCCCTCGACGCCACCCTCTACACCCCGGCCGGCCTGCCGGAACCGTCACCGCTGCTGGTGTTCTTCCACGGCGGCGGATGGGTCATCGGGAGCCGGGCGACGCACGACAACGCCGCGCGCTATCTCGCGAAGCACGCCGGGGTCCGGGTGCTGTCGGTGGAGTACCGGCTCGCGCCGGAAAGCCCGTTCCCCGGCCCGGTGGAGGACGCGCTGGCGGCGTTCGACTACGCGCACGCCAAGGCGGCCGAACTCGGCGCGGACCCGGACCGGATCGCGGTGGGCGGCGACAGCGCGGGCGGCAACCTGTCCGCCGTCGTCGCGTTGGAGGCGACCCGGCGCGGCGGACCGGCCCCCGCGTTCCAGCTGTTGATCTACCCGGCAGTCGACTTCACCACGCGACGCCGGTCCCGCGAGATCTTCGGCGAAGACCTCTTCCTCACCGACGAGGCGATGGTGTGGTTCGAGGGACATTACGCACCCGAAGGCGTCGACAAGGCCGACCCGCGGATGTCGCCGCTGCTCGCGGCTGACCACAGTGGACTCCCGCCCGCCTACATCGTCACCGCGGGCTTCGACCCGCTGCGCGACGAAGGCGAGGCGTACGCGGAAAAACTGCGCGCGGCGGGGGTGCCGGTGGCGCTCAGCCGACAGGCTGACCTGATCCACGGATTCCTCAACTTCGCCGGGGTCGGCACGCGGTTCCGGGAAGCGATCGCGGAGATGGCTGGCGCGTTGCGGGTGGGGCTGGCCAACCGCTCGTAAGCAGCTCACCGGCGTACGAGCCCGGACATGGAACGGAGCCTGGCGCGGCGAACCGCACCAGGCTCCGAGCCTTCCCCCTCCGGTTCAGCCCGTTCAGGTCCCGGGCACTGGCGCCGGCGCGGGCACCGGCGGGGCCGGAAGCGGCGGCGTCGGCACCGGAAGCGGCGGCACCGGTACGCCGCCGAGCAGGCCGCCCAGGATGCCGGTCACCGCGGCGAGCAGGGCCTTGACCAGGTCGCTCACGATCTTGAGCGGTCCGGGCAGGTCCGGCAGGTCCGGAACCGGCACCGGAAGCGGCGGCAGTTGCCGCGGTGTCGCCTTCGGGTTGCTGACGAGCCGGCTGGATTCGTCCGCGCGCATCTTCGCCGCCGACGAGAGCTGCTGGGTTTCGGATTGGACTTGGTAGCGCTTGCCTGCCGCGATGTCCGCGAGCACCGGGCTGAGCCGGTCAAGGTCCGCCCTCGTCTTCGCGACATCGCCCGCGTACGCGACCTTGGTCAGGTCGTCCCGCATCTGCAGCACCTGCGCGGCGACGGCTTGAGTGGCCGAGGAGCCCTTGCCGCCCGCCGGGCTCGCGGCGGCCATCCCCGAAGTGCCGACGGCCAGCAGACTGCCGGCGGCGACCACAGCGATGATCCGCCCGATCTTGCCTTTCATTCTTTACCTCCCTGGCCTCTGGGACCTGCCGGGTAAATCGATACCCGCCGTGTCGGCCCAACACCAGCCGATCACCGGATAGGGAGTTTTTCTAACCCTTACGTGCCGAATCCAAGAATCGGGAACCGTCCCGCAATTGATTAACGTGGACGGCTTGCGCGTCCCCCGACGATCACGGACCGCGGACCTGAATCTGACTCATAGTAGCCGGATTGCCCGAATGGCGGCATCGCTCACTCACACAGGCGTAGTTCGTGATCGATTACCTTCATCACCCCGTCGGGACGCGCGGTCTCGCTCGTCCGACCGTGGTGGGTCCCCCACGCACGCCTCGCCGCCCGCATTCGGGCCGGTTCCCCTTTTTCCTGGGGATCGCCGCCCCTTCGACCGGAGAACTCCAAGGTCGGCGCGGAAAGATGAAAAATTGTTCGCGAATAGGCGGCGAGAATGCTTTTTCGCGTTGCCGATGAAGTTATCACCCTGGTCGCGCTCGCCTTTTCCGGGGCGGGCGAACGTCTGCGCGACACCCGACCGGGTGGCGGGTGCCGGTCAGCGGGTGTGACGAAAAGAAGTTGCACGCTCGTACCAACCGTTGCTCTCATGGGGTACGTGCCTTTTCAGCCTTATCGCCGCGTCCTGAGCGTCCCCGGGGTCCGCCCGTCGATGGCGCTGATGTTCTTCGCACGCTTGCCCATGACGATGACCGGCGTGACGCTGACGCTGTACGTCGTCAGCGGACTCGGCCGGGGTTACGGCGCGGCGGGGGTCGTCGGCGCCGCCGTCACGCTGGGCATGGCGCTCGGCGCGCCGATGATCGGGCGCACCATCGACCGATACGGCCTGCGCCCGGTGGTCGCGGTGTGCGGCTTGGCATCCACCGCGTTCTGGTTCGCGGCCCCGCATCTTTCCTACGAGACGCTGGTGGTGTGCGCGCTGCCGGCCGGCGTGCTGTCGGTGCCCGCGGGTTCGCTGGCGCGGCAGATCCTGGCCGCGCTCGTGCCCGCCGAGCAGAGACGCGCGGCGTACTCGCTGGACACGATCCTGGTCGAAGCGTCGTTCATGATCGGCCCGGCGGCCGGGATCGCGGCGATCTCGTCGCTGTCGGCGACCGTGACGCTCAGCGGCATCGGCGGCATTTTCGGCGTCACCGCGCTGCTGATCTTCCTGCTCAACCCGCCGATCCGGAACGAGGACGAACTGGCCCCGGCGGGCACCGCGCGGCCGCCGCTGCGGTCGTGGCTGACCGGACGGCTGCTGGCGACCCTGCTGATCGCCGCCGGAACACTGTTCTGCCTGGTCGGCACGGAGGTCGCGACGCTGGCCGCGCTGCGCTCGCACGGCGACGTCGGCTGGACCGGCCTGGTCATCGCGGTGATGTGCGCGGCGTCGATGCTCGGCGGCATCGTGCACGGCGCGGTGCGGAACTCGCTGCCGCAGGGTCTGCTGATGCTGCTGCTGGCGCTGCTGGTGATCCCGGTCGGGCTGGTGACCCAGCCGTGGTGGCTGCTGATGCTCGTGCTGATCCCGACGAACCTGCTCTGCGCCCCGACGCTCGCCGCCACCACGGAATCGGTCAGCGAACTCGCGCCGCCCGCCGTGCGCGGCGAGGCGATGGGCCTGCAGGACGCCTCGACGCGGCTCGGACTGGCCGCGGGGAGCCCGGTGGTCGGCTTCGCGATCGACCATTCGAGCCCGGCATGGGGTTTCGCGGCGGCCGGGTTCGGCGGGCTGGCACTGGCGGCGCTGGGACTGGTGTGGTCGCTGCGCCGGAGTTCGGTACGGACGCCTTCGCTGGCGGCCGCGGTTCGGGCTCGCCGCTGAGCTGCTCCGGATGCCGCGTCGGTTGCGTCCAGCGCACCCGAGGCGGCGTTCGGACGGAAGCGCGGGTTTTTCCTGCCGACCGCCGCGGCCGGTGATCTGGATGTCCGGGAGGAAGGCGGCGGCAAGTTCGGCCGGGGCGAGCCGGGTGAGTGACGGTCAGGCGCAGGCTTTGCGCAGCAAGTCCAGCTTCTCCAGGTTCCGCTTGGTCCACCGGGCGATCACCCCGGCGTCCTCGAGGTGTTCCTTCTGCACCTGGACATACGAGTCGGCCATGCCCAGCAGGGCGTTCTTGACGTCCTGCTCCTGGACGTTGGCCGCCAGCTCGCGCAGCCGCCGCTCCTTGTCCTGGCGCGGGCTTTGAGCTTGTCGCCGTCCACCAACGGGTTCAGGTCCGCCAGCCCGAGCGCTTCGGTGCACGTGGAGACCTTGTCCACTGCGGAATTCGTCTGGTTGACCGCCGAATCGACCTGGTCGCATCCGGCCAGCACCGTCACGGCCGCCACCAAGGCGACCGCAACCCCCCTGTTTTTCATGACCTCAGGGTAGCGGCCCCGCGGGCGCATCAGCGCGATTCGCCCGCGGGGCCTTCATCCCTTCACGCACACGACCTGCTTGAGGTGGGCGACCACCTCGACCAGGTCGGTCTGTGCCTGGATCACCGTCTCGATGTCCTTGTACGCGGCCGGGATCTCGTCGACGACCCCGGTGTCCTTCCGGCATTCCACGCCCGCGGTCTGCGCGGCGAGGTCGGAGGCGGTGAAGGTCTTGCGGGCCTTCGTCCGCGACATCCGCCGTCCGGCGCCGTGGGACGCGGATTCGAACGACGCGGTGTTGCCCAGTCCGCGCACGATGTACGAACCCGTGCCCATGCTGCCCGGGATGATCCCGAGGTCGCCGGAGCCGGCCCGGATCGCGCCCTTGCGGGTGACGAGCAGGTCGACGCCGTCGTAGGTTTCCTCGGCGACGTAGTTGTGGTGGCACGAAACCGCGTCGTCGAAGGTCGTCCCGGGGACCACCTCCGCGACCGCGAGCTTCACCAGCGCGATCATCGTCGCCCGGTTGCGCGCCGCGTAGTCCTGCGCCCAGAAGAGGTCGCGCCGGTACGCCTGCATTTCCGGCGTGTTCGCGACGAACACCGACAGGTCAGGGTCCGGCAAGTCCCGGTTGTGCGGCAGTTTCCGCGCGATCGCCATGTGCCGCTCAGCGAGTTCCTTGCCGATGTTGCGCGAACCCGAATGCAGCATCAGCCACACGCGGCCCTCGTCGGCGCCGCCCTGTTCGAGGCAGACCTCGATGAAGTGGTTACCGCCGCCGAGGCTGCCGATCTGCCGGGCCGCGCGGTCGTGCAGGTCCTGGACCCCTTCGTGCAGGTCGCCGAACGCCTTCCAGAACGCGTCCCAGCCCCCGGCGCCGTGCACCTTCGCCGGGTTGACCGGCGTCTTGTGCAGGCCGAACCCGACCGGCACCGCCGATTCGATCCGCTTGCGCAGCTTGCCGAGGTCGTCCGGGAGGTCGCTCGCGGTGAGCGAGGTCCGCACCGCGCTCATCCCGCAGCCGATGTCGACGCCGACCGCGGCCGGGGAGACCGCGTCGCGCATCGCGATGACGCTGCCCACCGTGGCGCCCTTGCCGTAGTGGACGTCCGGCATCACCGCGACGCCGTGCACCCAAGGCAGGTTGGCGACGTTGCGCAGCTGGCGCATCGCTTGGTCTTCGACCGACGCGGGGTCTGCCCACATCCGGATCGGAACCCGCTCGCCGTCCACCGCCGTGTACATGACTTTCCTTTCCCGGAACGAAGTTTGCCCGCTCAGCATCCGCCATCGGGGCGATCGCGACAACGGGTTTTCGGACACCGGGGCATCGGTGAAACGAAATCGGCGCCTCCGTCGATAACGGGCTCGAACGACGGGTTCGCCCAGGGTGCCGGTCTGGGGGAGGATTCCGTTTCTCGATGACGAACTCGTCGCGGGCGTTGCTCGCTGTCTTCTTGCTGGCCGGTTTTGATTCCCCAGGCCAACGCGGCGGCGTACGAGGAGACGCACTGCGCGACGATCGGCTGGGCCGCGGGCTATCTGCCGCAGCGGATGACTGAGGGCTACCAGTCGCTGCTCGCCAAACGTGCGGAGGAGTTCGCTTCCCTGCGGGAAAATCCTTCCTCAGAGCCGGGATCGAAGTACGACAGCCACCCGCCGACCGCCGAACGGATCGCGCTGCTGGAAGCCGCTCCGGCTGTCCCCGTGCCACCCGGCGACGAGCGACCGGCGACGGATCTCCTCCGCGACGCGACGGCGCTGCTCGACGCGGTGCTGGCGACCGGTTTCACCGCCGAAGCGTCTTCGAAGAAGAACCTCGACTGGGCCAGCCTGGTCGACGTCGGGGTACGCGACTCGAATCAGGCCGAGGCGCTGCGGATTCTCCGCAGCCGCAGCCTCGAAAACCTGCTGGACTTGCTCGACGCCGGATGCCTTGAGGACATCGCCGATCCCACCGCACCGCCGGAGGCGCAGGGGCGGGCGAAGCGCGAGCTTTACCGTCCGCAAGTCCACAGTCGACTGTCCATTGTGCTGCACGCGTAGCTGGCCAAAGCCGGTGCGGCGCACTGGGAACTGTCCTGATCTGGACCAGCGAAACTGGTGCTGACCGAACCGTATGCCACCGAACTGGATCCCGCCGTCGGCGCGGCGATCGACGGGGACACCGCCGCGCTCCGTGCGTCGCGGCCGACGACGACACCGCGTTGAAGGCTTGGCGGACGGCCCGTCCAGACGATGCGGACGCCGCCGCGGTGCACGCCGACGCGCTCACGAATGTGGCCTGGCAAATCCGCAGCGCGCGACGGGCGAAGTACGTCAGAGCGGAGCATTTCGCGGGCTTCCAGCGCGTCCTTGGCAAGGCTGACGAAGCGAGCCAGACCGCCGCTGGCCTCGCCCCGGAAGACCCGACGCCGTGGGCGACGCGGTGTGTGATCGCGAAGAATTCCGCGCGATGTGGGACGGTGCGATGGCCCGCGATCCATTGCACGCGCATGCCCACGCGCTCTGCAGTACTGGTGCGGCAAGTGGTTCGGCAGCGACGATCTGATGTGGACATTCGCCGAGGAAGGCGCGGCGAAGCATCCGAAACTGGCGTCTCTGCCGCTTGCCGCGGCGTTCGAAGCGTCTTTCGCCGGGGTCAAGGACGCTTGGCGGGACAAGCGCGTCGAAGCCGCGCTCGACCGGCTGCTGCCGTGGCTCGACAGCGAGGGCTGGGACGCCCCGGACACGCTGAACAGCGGCCCGCGCGCTCGTCGAACTCCGGCGCGGTTCCGAGGCGGTGGAGCAGTTCCGTCACCTCGGCCGGAGCGCGTCCGGACGAGTGCGGTCCTACAGCGGCTACGGAGCCATTCACGAATTCCGGACGCACCGCAACCAGGCCTGCCGGCTCGCCAAGCAGCGGGGACCGGTCCCGGACGACCAGTGGTCTTCTGGCCCGGTTCCCGAGCCAGAGGTGGTGTGCGAGGTGTTTCCGTCCAGCCCTGACCAGCCGATGCCCGCGTCCGGCGCGCACGCGGAGGAGGAGGTGCGGCGAGGAATCCGGTCGATGCGCTGGGCGATCGGCGGCCAGGCCGTGCTCTACCTCGCTCTCGCGGCGTTCGTCGGGTTCCTGCTCAGCCTCGGCGGCACGACGAGCGCCGCGGCGTTGCCGGTGACGATCGTGGCGATCAACTCGGCGCTGACCATCGCGCTCGTGGGGTGCGCCGTTCTGCTGAGCAAGCGGCAGCGCACGGTCGTGCTCGCGGTCGTCTGGCTGGAATGCGGGTTCATGGCGATGCTGCTGCTTGGCCTGATTCTGTCGCTGACCACGAATTCTGGGTCCGGGGGCGCACCGATCGGGCTGATCCTGTGGGGGTTGCTGATGCAGGCCGTGCTGAGGCCGCTGCAGAAGCCGGAGTTCCGGGCCGCGTTCGGGCTGAAACCGATGAGGCCGCGGCAGAAGAAGAAATGAAAACTGCCCGGCCCCTCCGACGAGGGACCGGGCAGTTTCCCAGCGAAACTCAGCGGTTCTGCGCCACCAGCTCGGCGATCTGCACCGTGTTCAGCGCCGCCCCCTTGCGGAGGTTGTCCGCGGAGACGAACAGCGCGAGGCCGCGGCCGTCCGGCACGCCCGGGTCGGTGCGGATGCGCCCGACCAGGCTCGGGTCGATGCCCGCGGCCTGCAGCGGGGTCGGCACGTCCGCCAGCTGCACGCCCGGCGCGTTCGACAGCAGTTCCGTCGCCCGCTCGACCGACAGCGGCCGCTCGAATTCGACGTTCACCGACAGCGAGTGCCCGGTGAACACCGGGACCCGGACGCAGGTGCCGGACACCAGCAGGTCCGGGATGCCCAGAATCTTCCTGCTTTCGTTGCGCAGCTTCTGTTCCTCGTCCGTCTCGAACGTACCGTCGTCCACAATGGACCCGGCCATCGGCAGGACGTTGAACGCGATCGGCGCGACGTACTTGGCCGGGGCCGGGAATTCGACCGCCGAACCGTCGTGGGTGAGCGAGGCCGCGCGCGACGCGACCGCGTTCACCTGCGCGGCCAGCTCGTCGACGCCGGCCAGACCGCTGCCGGACACCGCCTGGTAGGTGCTCGCGACGATCCGCACCAGCCCGGCTTCGTCGTGCAGCGGCTTGAGCACCGGCATCGCGGCCATAGTGGTGCAGTTGGGGTTCGCGATGATCCCCTTGCGCACCTCCTTGATCGCCTCCGGGTTGACCTCGCTGACGATCAGCGGCACGTCCGGGTCGCGCCGGAACGCCGACGAGTTGTCGACCACGATCGCGCCCGCCTCGGCGAACCGCGGCGCGTGCTCGCGCGAGGTCGCGCCGCCCGCGGAGAACAGCGCGATGTCCAATCCGGACAGATCGGCGGTCGCGGTGTCCTCGACGGTGATTTCCTCGCCGCGCCACGGCAACGTGCGACCCGCCGAGCGGGCCGAGGCGAAATACCGGATCTGCTCGACCGGGAAGTCCCGCTCGTCCAGCAGCTTGCGCATCACGGCGCCGACCTGGCCGGTCGCCCCGACCACGCCGACGCGAAGACCCCGCGCCATCAGCGACCACTCCCCGCGTAGACGACGGCTTCCTCGTCGCCGCCGAGTTCGAACGCCTCGTGGATCGCGCGCACGGCCTCGTCCAGCTGCGCGTCGCGGATCAGCACCGAAATGCGGATCTCCGAGGTGTTGATGATTTCGATGTTCACGCCCGCGTTGGCCAGCGCCTCGCAGAACGTCGCGGTGACGCCCGGGTGCGAACGCATCCCGGCGCCGACGAGCGAGACCTTGCCGACGTGGTCGTCGTACAGCACGGACTCGAAGCCGATCTCCGCCTTGATCTTCTCGAGTTCCTTGACCGCCTTGGCCCCGTTGGCCTTCGACAGCGTGAAAGTGATGTCGGTGCGGCCCGAGGACGTGCTGGACACGTTCTGCAGCACCATGTCGATGTCGATCTCGGCGTCGGCGACGACCCGGAAGATCCGGCCCGCGGCTCCGGCGTGGTCCGGCACGCCGGTCACGGTGATCTTCGCTTCCGAGCGGTCGTGTGCCACACCGGTGATCAGCGCTTGTTCCACGGGGATCTCCTCGATCGATCCGGCCACCGTGGTGCCCGGCTTGTCGCTGTAGGAAGAACGGACTCGGATCGGCACGCCGTAGCGGCGCGCGTACTCGACCGAACGCAGATGCAGGATCTTGGACCCACTCGCCGCGAGCTCCAGCATCTCCTCGTACGGGATGGTGTCGAGCTTCCTGGCGTCCGGCACGATCCGCGGGTCGGCCGAATACACACCGTCCACATCGGAATAGATCTCGCAGACGTCCGCGTTCAGCGCGGCGGCGAGCGCCACCGCGGTGGTGTCGGAACCGCCGCGGCCGAGCGTCGTGATGTCCTTGGTGTCCTGTGCCACGCCTTGGAAACCGGCCACCAGCGCGACGTAACCCTGCTCCAGCGCCTCGGTGACGCGGCTCGGAGTGACGTCGATGATGCGCGCGTTGCCGTGCACCGACGTGGTGACCACGCCGGCTTGGGAACCAGTGAACGACCAGGCTTGCGCGCCTTGCGCGGAAATGGCCATCGCGACCAGCGAATTCGAGATGCGCTCACCGGCGGTGAGCAGCATGTCCATTTCCCGCTCCGGCGGAGCCGGGTTCACCTGCTGCGCCAGATCGAGCAGCTCATCAGTGGTGTCGCCCATCGCCGAGCACACGACGACCACGTCGTTGCCCGCCTTCTTGGTCGCGACGATCCGTTCAGCCACGCGCTTGATCCGGTCGGCACTTTCCAGCGACGATCCGCCGTACTTCTGGACCACGAGGGCCACGCCCGAACCTCCTTGACGGGCCGGGGCGTACTCCTTGGAGGGCACCGAGGAGCGCCCACGGCCCTTCATTTGGGGAAGAGCCTACCGGCGCGAACGGCGCTCGCCACCCCATCGAGTGGTCCGCCACCGCCCGTCCGGAGCGATCGGAAGTAAATTTTCCTTAACGCCAGGGGAAAGCTCGAAGCCCTTCCTCCGGAGTGACGGAGAGCACTCCCCGGCCGTACTACGTTCGCCGCATGCGCAAACCAGCCGAGACGAGTGTCCCCGTCGCGCCGGCCATCGCCGAGCGCTGGAGCCCGCGAGCCTTCGACGAGACCGCCGAGATCACCGCCGCCCAGCTGACCGCGTTGCTCGAAGCCGCCAGGTGGGCGCCGTCTTTCGGCAACACCCAGCCGGCGCGCTACCTCGTCGGCCGCCGGGGCGGTCCGGTGTTCCCGCGCATCCTCGCGACGCTGAACTCGGGGAACCAGGCGTGGGCGTTCCGAGCGAGCGCACTGCTGATCGGCGTGATGGTCACCACGAACGAGAAGGGCGAGGTGCCCTACGCCGACTACGGGCTCGGGCTGGCGACCGAGAACCTCGTCCTGCAAGCGGTCGAACTCGGCCTGATCGCGCACCAGATGGCGGGCTTCTCGCCGGAGCGGGTGCACGAGGAATTCGGCCTGCCCGCCGACGCGGTGGCCCGGGTGGCGATCGCCGTCGGCTCGCCCGCCGACCCGTCCGTGCTGGACGACCCGCGCCGGATCGAACGCGAACTGGGCCCTCGGCGCCGGCTTCCGCTCGCGGAGTTCGCCTTCGGGGAGAAGTGGGGCTCTCCGGCGCTGTGACCGTTTCGTGAGCATTCGAGGGAACCGGAGTCCCGCCGAAGAGGTCAGATGGGCACTAACCCGGTCAGATCGCTGAATCGGTGGGAAAGTTCTCAAGGAGTGACGAAATGCGTACTTCGATGCCGGTCGCGCTGACGATTTCCGCGACGGCGATGGCGTTCGCGCTGTCCGGGTGTTCCAGCTCTTCCGAGGGGACCACGCCGCCGATCGCCGCCCCGTCCTCGGCCGCCCCGTCTTCCTCGGCCGCCGCTGAATCGCCCGCCTCCGCGGACTACACGAAGCAGGGCACGAAGCTGAAGCTCGGCGAGAAGGCCGTGGTGCCGTTCAGGGCGCAGAAGAACACCGGCGCGATCGGCGTGACAGTGACCCGCATCGACAAGGGCGCCGAGGCCGACCTGGCCCCGCTGAAGCTCGGCGACCGAGCCAAGGGCATGACGCCGTACTACCTCCAGGTCAAGGTGACGAACGAGACCGGCACGGACTTCTCGTACAGCTCGCTGGGCCTGATGAACGGCCTGCTCGCGGACGGCACCAGCGGCCCGCACGTGACGGTGATCGGCAAGTTCGAGAAGTGCGACAGCGGCAACGCGGGCAAGACGTTCACCACAACGGGGGCCTCGTACGACAGCTGCGTGCTGGCCCTGGCTCCGGCGGGCGCGGAGGTCAAGGGGGCGAGCTACAGCGCCAGCACTTACCGCGACCTGGCTCCGGAAACCGACTACGGCAAGGACGCGGTGACCTGGCAGTCCTGACCCAGCGTCGGGCGTTGGTCAGGCACCAGCGCCCGACGCGGTGAATTCAAGGCTTCGGGCGGTTCCTTGCATTCTGGACCTCGGCGTGTCGTACCCGACCGCGAGCAACGCGATCAAAAGGCTCGAGGAGGCTGGCTTCCTCCGCGAGATCACCGGCGGGAACTACGGGTGCCAGTACGTCTGCGACCGAGTGTCCGACGAACTGGCCGAAAACTGACCAGTCAGGCGCCGGCGCCCCCGACGCGGCGGATGATCTTCGCCAGGATCCCGGACACGATCAGCCAGAACACCGCCGCGATGCCGTAGTTCACCAGCACCCGCAGCTTCGCGTCGCTCGGCGTGAAAAGGTCCTTGAAGCCGAGCGACAGGCCGTCGGCCCAGTTGCGGACGAACGAGACGATGCCGTTGCCCTGGTTGGCCTCGCCGATGACGAAAATCACGTGCAGGACCAAGACCGCGGCGAACAGCAGCCCCGCCCATCGCACGAGGGACGCGAGGAAGGACACCGCGCGTTCCCGGGTGCGCCCCCAGTCCACCGGGGTGCGCTGGGGTCGCGCCTTCGCCTCGGTTTCCTGTGCCTGTTCCGCGTGCTCGCCCATGCCGGGCAGTCTGACACGTCGTTTCGCGGGCCGCTACCCGCTAGTAACAGGTATCAGCCACCCGACGTAACAGTTCGATCGCGACGGGCGGCTTTCCTTTCCGCGCGTCGGGTGGTTACAGTGACCCCGTGGCGCGTGAACTCCTGCTTCGCTGCCGCGACGGGGCCTGATCTGACCGGCTCCTCGTCGCGGGGCTTTGTGGTGCCGGTCGTCCGCACCGATCCCTTCAGGAGAATTTCCCGCGATGAGGACCGACCCCCGTACCACTAACTCCCGTCTGCGCACGCCCTCTCGTCCCGCGCCCGCCGGACAGCCCTCGTGGAACCCGCAGCGCGGCACGTCCATGCCGGTCCACCGCTACCGCCCCTGGTACGACGTAGTCGAGAACATCGAGCTGCCCGACCGCACCTGGCCGGACAAGCGCATCGAGCGCGCGCCGCTGTGGTGTGCGGTCGACCTGCGCGACGGCAACCAGGCGCTGATCGACCCGATGTCGCCCGCGCGCAAGCGCAAGTTCTTCGACCTGCTGGTCCGCATGGGCTACAAGGAGATCGAGGTCGGCTTCCCGGCCGCGTCGCAGACCGACTTCGACTTCGTGCGCGAGATCATCGAAGAAGGCGCGATCCCCGACGACGTGCACATCCAGGTGCTGACCCAGTGCCGTCCCGAGCTGATCGAGCGCACCTTCCAGGCGCTCGAGGGCGCGCCGCGGGCGATCGTGCACATCTACAACTCGACCTCGATCCTGCAGCGCCGCGTGGTGTTCCGCGAGGAGCGCGAAGGCATCAAGAAGATCGCCACGTCGGCGGCGGAAATGGTCGTCGAGCTGGCGGCGAAGCAGCCGGACACCGACTTCCGCTTCCAGTACTCGCCCGAGTCCTACACCGGCACCGAGCTGTCCTACGCGCTCGAGGTGTGCAACGCGGTCACCGAGATCTGGCAGCCGACGCCGGAGAAGCCGGTGATCCTGAACCTGCCGGCGACCGTCGAGATGGCGACGCCGAACGTGTACGCCGACTCGATCGAGTGGATGAGCCGCAACCTGGAGCGCCGCGATTCGGTGATCCTGTCGCTGCACCCGCACAACGACCGCGGCACCGGCATCGCCGCCGCGGAGCTGGGCTACCAGGCCGGTGCGGACCGGATCGAGGGCTGCCTGTTCGGCAACGGCGAGCGCACCGGCAACGTCGACCTGGTCGCGCTGGGCATGAATCTCTACAGCCAGGGCATCGACCCGCAGATCGACTTCTCCGACATGGACGAGATCAAGCGGACCGTCGAATACTGCAACCAGCTGCCCGTCCCGGAACGCTCCCCGTGGGGCGGCGACCTGGTGTTCACCGCCTTCTCCGGCAGCCACCAGGACGCGATCAACAAGGGCCTGGACGCGATGAAGGACGCCGCGGACAAGAAGGGCGTCCCGGTCGACGAGCACCCGTGGGAGGTGCCGTACCTGCCGATCGACCCGAAGGACGTCGGCCGCACCTACGAGGCCGTGATCCGGGTGAACTCGCAGTCCGGCAAGGGCGGCGTCGCCTACATCATGAAGGCCGAGCACCAGCTCGACCTGCCGCGGCGGCTGCAGATCGAGTTCTCGAAGGTCATCCAGGCCTACACCGACAGCGAGGGCGGCGAGGTCGACCCGGCCACCATGTGGCGCGCGTTCTCGGCCGAGTACCTGGAGTCGAAGACCCCGCTGGAGCTGATCAAGCAGCGGGTCACCGACAACGGCGGCGGCGAGTACGACCTCGAGGCCACGGTGAAGGTCGAGGGCGACGAGCACGAGATCACCGGCTGCGGCAACGGGCCGATCGCCGCGTTCTTCGACGCGCTGTCGACCGTGGGCTACGACCTGCGGCTCCTGGACTACAGCGAGCACACCCTGAGCCCGGGCGACGACTCGCGCGCCGCGTCCTACATCGAATGCGCGATCTCCGACCGCGTGTTCTGGGGCATCGGCGTCGACCCGTCGATCGTCACCGCCTCGCTGCGTGCCGTGGTCAGCGCGGTCAACCGGGCCAACCGCTGACCCGAGCCTGATGCGAGCCGAGCGCCTGGTCGCGCTTCTCTTCACGCTGCACCGCAAACGCGCGGGCACGGTCGGGGAACTGGCCGGCGAATTGGGCGTGACCGAGCGGACGCTGCGGCGGGATCTGGCCGCGTTGCGCGAAGCCGGCGTGCCGCTCTGGAGCGAACCAGGGCGGCACGGCGGCGTCCGGCTCGTGGACGGCTGGCGTTCGCGGCTCGACGGCCTCACCTCGCGGGAGGCCGTCGCGCTGCTGGCCCTCGACGTGCCGGACGCGCTGGCCGGGCTCGGCCTCGGCACCGCGGTGGCCGCGGCTCACGCGAAGGTGTCCGCGAGCCTGCCGGCTCAGCTGCAGGAACA
This sequence comes from Amycolatopsis orientalis DSM 43388, assembly GCF_000411975.1. Classification (GTDB taxonomy): domain Bacteria; phylum Actinomycetota; class Actinomycetes; order Mycobacteriales; family Pseudonocardiaceae; genus Amycolatopsis; species Amycolatopsis orientalis_D. Next base: position 43,266 of record NZ_ASXG01000083.1, on the reverse strand, counting down.
GGCCCGGACGGTCGCCGGGCGGTTTCATCTCGACGCCTCGGCCTGGTTCAGTTCGCCGGACGACGCGGCCGCGCTGCCCGCGGTCGCGAAGGCGGTGTGGACGCAGCAACGGCTCGATGTGCGTTATCGGCGCCGCGACAAGGTCACTAGGCGGACGCTCGATCCGCTGGGGCTCGTGTTGAAAGCCGGGGTGTGGTACCTGGTGGCGCGGGTCGACGCCGATCTTCGGACGTATCGGGTCTCTCGACTGGACGGGGTCGCCGAAACCGGCGAAACCTTTGCGCGGCCGGAGGAATTCTCGCTCGCCGATTGGTGGCGGGCGTCGTCGGCGCAGTTCGAGAAGATGCCGTTGCCGTTGAAGGTGACGGCCCGGCTCGACCGGTCCGCGGCGGGTGCGTTGCGCCGGGTTTTCGGACCGGAGCACGTGCACGAGGTGCTGGTGTCGCTCGGCCCGGCCGGCGACGACGGGTGGGCCGAGGCAGAGTTCGCCATGGAAGGCAAGGAAGTCGCCGTCGTGCAGCTGGTTTCCCTCGGCCCCGGCGTCGAGGTGCTCACCCCGCCGGAGATCCGCGCCGCGGTCGCGGACTTCGGCCGAGCCCTCGCCGACCGCAACCGTCCGTGAAGGGCTCCTTGAGGGAATCAGATTCCCTCAAGGAGCCCTTCACGGAACGTCGGCCTCAGCGGTAACCGCTGGCGTCGGCGGGCTTTCCGGAGTCCTGGACCTCCTCGACGTACCGCCACGCGTCCGGGCGGCTTCCGTCCACGTCGTCGATCTCGTAGATCTTCGCCAGCTGGCCGCTGGAGACGGTCTGGCCGGCCCAGCGATGCCGCTCCGGGTCGGCGGCGAGCGCGACGACCGTGCGGCCGGAGAACGTCGGCGACTCCGAGATCACGAAGTGCGGCTCGCGCACGGTCGCGTCCCGCCAGTTTTCCTCGGTGACCTCGAAGAGGTCCAGCATCGCTTCCGAACGCAGCCAGCCCGGCGTGAACGCGATCGCGGTGCACTCGTGCGCCTTCAGCTCGGCCGCTTCGCCGACGGCCAGGACGTTGATCGCCGCCTTGGACAGGTAGTACGGCAGCGACGTGCCCTCGCGGTATTTCCGGTTGTACTCGGCGGTGCCGTCGGTCAGCTCGATCACCAGCCCGCCCGGACGGTGGATCACCAGCGGAAACAGGTGGTGGCTGGTGATCAGGTGGGCGTCGAGGGACAGCCGCATCATCCGCAGGCTGGCGTCCAGCGAATGCTCCCAGATCGGTTTGCCCCACTCCAGGTAGCGGTCGCCGCCCCAGATGCCGTCGACGAGGATGTCGAGGCCGCCGTGCTCGGCGTCGATCCGCTTGGCGAGCGCGGCGACCTCGTCGCTCACCAGGTGATCGACCCGCAGCGCGCATCCCTTGCCGCCCGCGGCTTCGATGAGCTCCAGAGTGTCCTCGATGGTTTCCGGACGGTCCACTTCGGACCGCCCGGCCCGCGTCGTGCGACCGGTGACGTACACGTACGCTCCGGCCCGGCCCAGCTCGACCGCGATCGCCCGGCTCGCCCCGCGCGTGCCGCCCGCCACGAGCGCGACCTTGCCGGCCAGTTCCCCGCTCATTCCGTTCGTCCCCTTTTCTCTCGGTGGACCACCAGCGTGCGGGTGAACCCTGACATCCTCCGTCCGGGTTCCGCGGAAATCTGTGCCCCGGCTGTGCCTTGCTGTGAAGTGCCGGTGATTGGGACTCGTCGGGGCCCGCAGGACGGTTAATAGAGACATGAACGCTACGACGGCTGGACTGGTGGTGCTGTTCGTCGTCTCGCTGGTGCCGCTGTTGCCCACCGAGGTGACGCTGCTGGGCATGGGCGTGGCTGCCGCGCAACACGGGACCTCGCTGGCCGTCGTGATCGCGATCGCCAGCCTCGGCTGCCTGCTGTCCGACCAGGTGTTGTACGCGCTCGGCCGGTTCGGCGGGGCTCGCGTGCTGGCCCGGCTGGGCCGGCGACGCAAGCTGGCCGCCGGGCTGAACTGGCTCGACGGACGTCTGCAGCGGCATCCGCGACCGATCCTGGTGGTCGCGCGATGGCTCCCGTCCGGCGGGACGGTCGGCGCGCTGCTGGCCGGCTCATTGCGGTGGCGGTTCGCCGAGTTCCTGACCGCGTCCGCGGTCGGCGTGCTGCTGTGGACGTCGTACGTCGCGTTCCTCGGCTACGCCGGCGGGCAGCTGGTTGCCGAGCCGGGACTGAGCCTCGCGTTGTCGCTGACCGTCGCGGTGCTACTGGGGACGGCGATCACGGTCGGGATTCGACGGCACGCAGCGCCGAGTACAGCGCCTTGATCAGCGGTTCGTTCTCCGGAGCGGCCGCGGCGGGGAACGGGACGCGGCGGCGGGTGTAGCCATAGGCGATGCCGTTGCGCGGGTCGGCGAACGCCTGCTGGCCGCCCGCGCCGCTGTGTCCGAAGCTGCCCTGGCCCAGCTCCGGGTAGCGCTCGCTCATGGCGTGGAAGCCGACGCCGAACGCTTTGTGCTCGCCCAGCACCACGTCGTGCCCGATGGACTGGATCTGCGCGAACTCGGCGGCGATTTCCGGCTTCAGCAACGGCGGTTCCCCGTCCAGTGAGCTGATCGCGGCCGCGTACATCCGGGCCAGCCCGCGGGCGGAAGCCACGCCGCCGAACGACGCCGAACCGAGCCGCCGGATCTCCGGGAAGTTCGGCAGTTCCCACACTTCCGGGCCGTCCGGGTGGTGCCGGTTGAACGCGATCCCGGACAGGCTGTTCGCGGCGGGCAGCGGAATCCGCCGCTCGGGAGCCTGGAGCATCGGCTGTGCGCTGACGAACCGCGGCTCCAGTTCGGCGGGGAGCCCGAGGTGAAAGTCCACTGTGTACGGATCGCGGACCCGGCAGGCGAAGTGTTCCTGAATGGTGCGGCCGGTTGCCCGCCGCACGACCTCGCCGCTGAGCGCGCCGACGACCAGCGCGTGGTAGCCGAACGCACTGCCGGGTCGCCAGAACGGGCGCTGGCGGGCCAGTCGTTCGGCGACGATCCGGTCGTCGGCGAGGTCCGCGCGCGGGAAGCCTTCGTCGGAGCCGACCAGCCCGGCCCGATGGGCCAGGAGTTCCCGCAGGGTGACGTCGGCGGCGAACTCCGGCCAGTAGTGCCGCACCCGCTGGTCCAGGTCCAGCACTCCGTCCTGGACCAGCAGCGCGACCACGAGGTGCGCCGCGCCCTTCGTCGCGGAATAAGCTCCGAGCAGGGCATCCCCGTCGAGGTCGGTCCGCACATCGACCACTCGCTCGCCGCGGTGGTACACCACCAGCTGAGCGGCTCCGTCCGCGACTGCCGCGAACGTCTCCCGCACCGGTTCGAAACCGGGCCGCACCGTGCCTTCGATCTCTGCCATGCCACGACTGTACGCCTATTAGTAACCATTGGTCACTAACCTCGTCTCGTAGAGTCCGGAACCATGACCCGACCGCGGCCCGGCCGCCCCGCCCAGCTCGACCGCGAGCGAATCGTCGACGCGGCGCTCTCCGCTGGGAACCTGGACGCGTTGACCATGCGCGAACTGGCGGCACGGCTGGGCGTCACGCACGGCGCGCTCTACCGCTGGGTCGCCAATCGGGACGCGCTGTTCGATCTCATCAGCGAGGTAGTGCTGGAGCGGGTGCTTCCGGAGGAGGGCCCGCCGCGCCGGGCTTGGCGTCCATGGCTCGCGAAGGTCGCGTGGGCGATGCACGACCAGTTCCTCGCCGTACCCGGCTACGCGACTCGGCTGTCCCGGCCGCACCGCCACAACGCGGCTTCCTTCGGCCGCCTGCGCACTCAGGTGGTCACGGCGTTCACCAATGCCGGGGTGCCGCCGGAACTGGCCGAGCAAAGCTGGTACATCTTCATCACGTGCACGGTGAGCTGGCTCGCGGTGCGGGAAAATCCCCTCGATCTCGGCCCTGCCGCACCGCGGTTCGAGCTGTTTCTCGACACGCTGCTGCGGGGTCTGCCCGCCCGGGAACCCGGCTAGGTCGTGAGGGCGGCGACCTCGGCGCGCATCTCGTCGATCACGGTCGCGACAGCCGGGCGGTTCGCGGCACCGGTGCGGCACACGACTTCCACCAGCCTTGCCGCGCGGATTCCGGCCAGCGGGCGGCCGACCAGGCCGCTGCCCCGCCGAGTGTCCATTGTGTACCGCGGCATCAGGGCGATGCCGTGCCCGGCCGCGACGAGCCGTTCGGTGATCCGGAAATCGTTGATGCGCTGGACGATCTGCGGCCGCACGCCGGTGCGCACGGTCAGCGAGCGCAGGACGTCGTCCACCGGGAAGCCGTGGTCTACCGAGATCCAGCGTTCGTCCGCGAGGTCGGCCAAGCCGACACGGCGGTTGCGGGCGAGCCGGTGGCCGACGGGGAGGGCGACGTCGAGCGGTTCGCGCAGCAGCGGGAAGACGTCGAGGCGTTCGGGGTCGAATTCGGGCGCGTGCTCGTCGCGGTGGGCGACGACGACGTCGTAGTCGGCCACCAGGCCGGGCACCTGCGGCGGCACCATGTCGACGTCGCGGACGTCGACCTCGAGGTTTTCGTGCTGGTCGATGCGGCGGAGCAGGCCGGGCAGGAGCATCAGGCCGGCGGACTGGAAGATCGCGATCCGCACGCGTCCGCGCGGGGCGCTGCGATACGTGTCCAGTTCGGCTTCGGCGCGGTCCAGCGCGGCCAGGACGTCGTCGGCGCGGGCGACCAGCGCGCGGCCCGCGTCGGTGAGCCGCAGGCCGCGGCCGGCCGGTTCGGTGAGCGCGATGCTGACCTCCGCCTGCAACGCGCGCAACTGCTGCGAAATCGCCGACGGCGTGCAGTGCAACGCCCGAGCGGCGGCGGTGACGCTGCCCCGATCGGCGAATTCGCGCAGCGTGCGGAGCCTGCCCAAGTCCATCCGCGCAGTCTATGTGAAGCACCGCTACACAGTCAGTGCAGATTTTCTCGCTGGTGCTTCAAGGTTCGCCTGGGCAAGGTTGAGGGCATGGCCATCCGGGACCGTTTGCTCGCTGTGTTCGTCGCCGTCTTGTGGGGTCTGAATTTCATCGCGATCCACGCCACGCTCGGCCAGTTCCCGCCGATGTTCGCGGGCGCGCTGCGGTTTCTGCTGATCGCGATTCCGACGGTGTTCCTCGTGCCGCGGCCGCGGGTGAAGCTGCGTTACCTGCTGGGTTACGGGCTCGGGTTCGGCACCGGGCAGTTCGCGTTCCTGTTCGTCGCGATGCACCTGGGCATGCCGACCGGGCTGGCGTCGCTGGTGCTCCAGGCTTCCGCGCCGTTCACCGTGCTGCTGGGCGCGGTGCTGCTGCGGGAACGCGTCTCCGGACGGCAGCTGGCCGGGATCCTGCTCGCGGTGGCGGGCATGACGGCGATCGCCTGGCAGCAGTCCGCCCACGCCGCGCTGGTGCCGGTGCTGCTGACCTTGCTGGCCGCGCTGAGCTGGGCGGTCGGCAACCTGAGCATGCGCCGCGCGGAGCCGGACAACCCGCTGCACCTGACGCTGTGGATGTCGGTGGTCCCGCCACTGCCGATGCTGGCGCTGTCGAGCATCTTCGAGGGTCCCGGCGCGGCTTGGCACTCGCTGACGACGCTCGGCACGAAAACCGGCCTGATCGGGATCGCGGGGCTGACCTACGTGGTCGTCTTCGGGACGGTCGTGGGCTCCGGCATCTGGACCACGCTGATGCGCCGCAACCCGGCGGGGGTGGTCGCGCCGTTCTCGCTGCTGGTGCCGGTGGTGGGGCTGACCGCGTCGTTCTTCCTCCTCGGCGAGGTGCCGACGGTGCTCACCCTGGTCGCCGCGGCGGTGGTGATCGGCGGGGTACTGCTGGGCTCGCTGCGGCGGAAGCCCGCGGTCACGCCGGAGGAGCTGCTCCCGGTGTGAGCGGTGCCGGCCCGGAACAGAAACCCCCGGCGAGTCCGAAGACCCGCCGGGGGAATTCAGTCCGCTGAACTCAGGCGACCGCGTCGTTCTTCTCTTCCTCCGCCGAGGACGACGACGTCGCGTTGCGGGCCATGCGCTTCTTCAACACCAGCGTCACCACCACGCCGATCACCAGCGCCGCGCCGAGGCCGGCCCACTGGAAGCCCTTCAGCCACTTGTCGGCGACCACGCCCAGGTAGTAGATGAGCGCCGTCGTCCCGCCCGCCCAGATGATGCCGCCGAGGGCGTTCGCGAGCAGGAAGCGCGGGTAGTGCATGTTCAGCGATCCGGCGAGCGGGCCGGCCAGGATGCGCAGCACCGCGACGAACCGGCCGAAGAACACGGCCCACATGCCGCGTTTGTGGAACATCCGTTCGGCACTCGCGACGTGGTCCGGGCCGAAATGCTTGGGGAACTTCCGGCCCGCCCAGGCGAACAGCCGTTTGCCGCCCTTCTTGCCGATCAGGTACCCGATGCTGTCGCCGATGATCGCGCCCGCCGAGGCCAGCACGCCGATCCACAGCGGATTCAGCCCGCTGTGCGACGACGCCAGCAGCGCCGCGCTCACCAGCACGATCTCCCCCGGCAACGGAATGCCCAGGCTCTCGACCATCACCACCAAGCCCACCAACAGGTAGACCGACAGCGGAGGGATCGCCTCCAGCACGTGGTCGATGTTCACTGCCAACCCCCTTGCGATTCATGCCTGGTCTCCGCAGGGTACCCAGCTGACGACGACTCTCGCGTCCACCTGGAGTCGGGGGTGGGGTCCGTCTTCCGGCCGGGTTTTCAGGGTTTTTCCGACATAACTCGCAAAGCGCGCGTTTCGAAGTGCTCCCGTTCCGGAAGGCTCAAGGTGCGCTGGGCGGCCCGGAGGTAGCAGTCGCGCGCGCCTTCGGGATCGCCGGACAGTTCCAGCAGATGCGCGCGGACCACATCGGCCCGGTAGTGGTCCAGGTGCTCGCTCGCGTCCAGCTCGGCCAGCGCGGCCTCCGGGCCTTCGACGCGGGCGAGCGCGACCAGCCGGTTGAGGGCGACCATCGGGCCGGGCGCGACCTGCCGCAGGAGGTCGTACAGCAGCAGGATCTGCCGCCAGTCGGTGGCGTCGGCGGTCGCGGCCTCGTCGTGCACGGCGGCGATCGCGGCCTGCAGCTGATACGGGCCGACCGGGGTGGTCGCCAGCGCGTGTTCGACGAGTGCGCTGCCTTCGGCGATCGCGGACGCGTCCCAGAGCGAGCGGTCCTGCTCGGCCAGCGGCACCGGGATGCCGTCGCGCCCGGTGCGGGCCGGGCGGCGGGCGTCGGTGAGCAGCATGAGGGCGAGCAGTCCGGCGACCTCGCCGTCGGCGGGCAGGAGGGCGTGCAGCTGCCGGGCGAGCCGGATGGCCTCGGCGGTCAGTTCGACGCGGTTCACCTCGGCGCCGGAGCTGGCGGTGTGGCCTTCGGTGAACACCAGATACAGCACCTGCAACACCGCGGCGACGCGTTCCGGCAGCTCTTCCCTCGGCGGAAGAGCGAACTCCGCACCGCGCAGTTTCTGCTTCGCGCGGCTGATCCGCTGGCCGATCGTCGGCTCCGGCACCAGGTACGCCCGCGCGATCTCGGCGGTGGTCAGGCCGCCGACCGCGCGCAAGGTGAGAGCCACTTGCGACGGCCGGGTCAGCGCGGGATGGCAGCAGAGCAGCAGCAGCGTGAGGGTGTCGTCTTGCTGCGGAACGAGTTCGAAGGACGGCGGCTCCAGCGCGGCCACCGTCTCCTCCCGGCGGATCCGCGCCGCTTCGCTGCGCCACATCTCGATCCGCCGCCGGGAAGCGGTCGTGATGAGCCAGGCCTTCGGGTTGTCCGGGACCCCGTCCTTCGGCCACTGCACGGCGGCGGCGAGCAGGGCCTCCTGCACGGCGTCCTCGCATTTGCCGAAGTCGCCGTAGCGGCGGACGAGCGCGGTCAGCACCTGCGGGATGAGCTCGCGCAGGAGGCGGTCGATCACAGCTCGAAGTCCACGTCGCCGGTCAAGCCCATCACCGGCCGCACCTCGATCGTCGCGAACGGGGCCTCCGGGATCCGCGCGGCGATCTCCAGCGCGCGGGCCTCCGAAGCGCATTCCAGCAGGTAGAAGCCGGCAAGCTGCTCTTTGATCTCGGCGAACGGGCCGTCGGTGGTGCTCACCCCGTCGGCGGTCACGCGCACCTGCTTCGTCAGTTCCGGCGCGGCCAGCCGCTCGGACACGATCCGCTCGCCGGTGCCCTCCAGCTCCTCGTGGAACCGCTGGTAGGCCCGAAGGCCCTCGGCCTTCTGCTCGTCGGTCATCCCCGCCCAGGCCGCGCGCGACGCCGGGTTGCCGTAGATCAGGACCAGATACTTCATCGGGAGCCTCCTCGAAAAGTTCTTCCACTCCTGATGTCGAAGCCGGGCGGACGGCTTCGACGTCCCGGACGCAACCCCGCTTCCGGGAAAAGGAGACCACAGAATGTCCGAGAACGAGATCCGCGACCTGCTGGCCGAGCGCACCGCCGCGATGCACGCGAAGGACCCGCAGCGGGTCGTCGCGAGCTACACCGAGAAGGCGGTCAAGTTCGATCTCGCGCCGCCGCTGCGCACCACCGGCGCTTCCGCGGAGTACGTCGCGCAGTGGCTCAGCACCTTCGACGGGCCGATTTCCTACACGTACCACGACGAGGAGATCACCGTGTCCGGCGACCTCGCGGTGGTGGCCGCGCTCGCGAAGCTGACCGCGACGCCGCGAGGCGAAACCGAATCGTTCACGCTCTGGTTCCGCACCACGTTCGCCTTGCGGCGCACGGAAAACGGCTGGCGGATCACGCACGAGCACAACTCGACGCCGTTCCACATGGACGGTTCGTTCCGCGCCGCCGTCGACCTCCAGCCCTGAAAAGCGCGAAGGGCTCCTTGCGGGATTCCCGCAAGGAGCCCTTCCCGGACTTGCTCAGAGGATCTCGGCGGCCGAACCGACGTCCGGCGGACCGAGGTCCGGGTTCAGCGCCCCGGCGTCGACCAGTTCCACCTCGACCCGGTGCGGCTGGATCCGCCCGTCGCGGATGTCCTCCGCGTAGTGGCAGGCCACCCGATGCCCGTCGCCGATCTCGCGCAGCTGCGGGCGATCGGTGGTGCACCGGCTTTCCTGCTTCCACGGGCACCGCGTGTGGAACCGGCAGCCCGAGGGCGGATTGGCCGGCGACGGAAGGTCGCCGGCGAGCAGGATCTGCTCGCGGCTGTCCTCCACCACCGGGTCCGGCACGGGGATCGCCGACAGCAGCGCCTTCGTGTACGGGTGCAGCGGATTCTGGTACAGCTCCTCCGACGTCGTCTCCTCGACCAGCGCGCCGAGGTACATCACGCCGATCCGGTCGGAGATGTGCCGGACCACCGCGAGGTCGTGCGCGATCACCACGTAGGTGAGACCGAGCTCGTCCTGCAGATCCTCCAGCAGGTTCACCACCTGTGCCTGCACCGAAACGTCCAGCGCGGACACCGGTTCGTCGGCGACGATCAGGTCCGGTTCCACCGACAGCGCCCGCGCGATGCCGATGCGCTGCCGCTGGCCGCCGGAGAACTCGTGCGGGTACTTCCGCAGCGACGTCTCCGGAAGGCCGACCGCGTTCAGCAGCTCGCGCAGCCGTTTCGCGGTGGCTTCCTTGTCCTTGTCGAGCCCGTGCGCGCGCATGCCCTCGACGAGGATCGACTCGACCGACTGGCGCGGGTCCAGGCTCGACATCGGGTCCTGGAACACCATCTGCATCCGCCGCCGCGCCTTGCGCAGCTGCTCGCCCTTGAGCTGGGCGACGTCGGTTCCGTCGAACACGACCTTGCCGCCGGTCGGTTCGTTGAGCCGCAGGATCGCACGGCCCAGCGTCGACTTGCCGCAGCCGGATTCGCCGACCAGGCCGTAGGTTTCGCCGCGGCGGATCGACAGGTCGACCCCGTCCACCGCGAACACGTGGCCCACCGTGCGGTCCACGACGATGCCGCGCTTGATCGGGAAGTGCACCTTGAGGTCGGTGACCTCGAGCAGTACCTCGTCGGTGTTCGCCACCGTCATCGGGTTCCTCCTCCTGCCGCCACGGCGGGTCGCACCGGGTTGTGGCAGCGCAGCAAGCCGTTCCCCTCGGGAACGAGCTCCGGCGAACGCTCCAGGCAGGTCTGGAGCGCGTTCGGGCAGCGCGGCGCGAACGCGCAGCCGCCGTCCCACGGGATGTTGTCGGCCACCGAACCGCGGATCGGCACCAGCTTCTCGCCGCGGCCCTCGTCGAGCCGCGGGATCGAGGACAGCAGGCCGTGCGTGTACGGATGCCGCGGGCTGGCGAACAGCGAATGCCGCTCCTGGCGCTCCACGATCCGGCCGCCGTACAGCACATTGACCTCGTCGCAGAGCCCGGCGACCACGCCGAGGTCGTGCGTGATCATCACCAGCGCGGTTCCGGTGTCCTGCACCAGTTCCCGCAGCAGGGCGAGGATCTGCGCCTGGATCGTCACGTCGAGCGCGGTGGTCGGCTCGTCCGCGATGAGCAGCCGCGGACGGCAGGCCAGCGCGATCGCGATCAGCGCGCGCTGGCGCATCCCGCCGGAAAGCTGGTGCGGGTACTCCGAAAGCCGCCGCGTCGGGTCGGGAATGCCGACCTTGTCGAGCAGTTCCGCCGCTTCGACCCGCGCCTTCTTGCGCGGCATGTCCCGGTGGCGCTCCAGCACCTCGGTGATCTGCAGCCCGATCGGGATGACCGGGTTGAGCGAGGACAGCGGGTCCTGGAACACCATGCCGAGATCGCGGCCGCGCCGGTCGCGCATTTCGCGGTCGGACAGCGTCAGCAGGTCGGTGCCCTCGAAGCGCACCGAACCGGTGACGGTGTTGCCACGCTTGGCGAGCAGCCGCATGATCGCGAGCGAGGTCACCGACTTGCCGCAGCCGGACTCGCCGACCAGCCCGACCGTCTGGCCGGGTTCGACGTCGAAACTCACGCCGTCGACCGCGGTGAACGGACGTTCCCCGCGGCGCTGGAACACGACCTTCAGGTCGCGGACTTCGAGAAGTGCCACGGGGTCACCGCCGGTTCTTCGGGTCGAGGGCTTCGCGGAGGGACTCGCCGAGCAGGGTGAACCCGAGCGCCACGATGATGATCGCGATCGCCGGGTAGTAGGCCAGCTCGGGCCGGATGTCGAGGAAGTGCTGGGAAGCGTTGCCCAGCATCAATCCCCACTCCGCGCGGGTCGGGTCCGGGTCGCCGAGACCGAGGAACGACAGCGCCGCGGCCTCCAGGATCGCGGTCGCCAGCGTCAGCGTCGCCTGCACGATCACCGGGCCGAGCGAGTTCGGCAGCATGTGCCGGAACACGATTGTCGTCCGCTTCACGCCGAGCGACGTCGCCGCCAGCACGTGGTCCGCCTCGCGCTGGGCGAGCATCGAACCCCGCAGCAGACGGGCGAAAATCGGCACGCCGATGATCGACACCGCGATGATCACCGTCCACTGGCTCGGCTTCGCGAACAGCGCCGCGATCGAAATCGCCAGCAGCAGCGAGGGAAACGCCAGCAGCACGTCGACCACCCGCATGAGGACGGTGTCGACCCAGCCGCCGAACGCACCCGCGAGCCCGCCGATGAGCGCGCCGAGCAGCACGCCGATCACCGTGGCGAGCACGCCGACCAGCAGCGTCTGCTGCGCGCCGATCAGCAGCCGGGACAGGAAGTCGCGGCCGAAGTCGTCGACGCCGAGCGGGAAACCGGGCTGGGCGCCCGGGATGATGCCCCGGCCGAGCACGACCTTGTCCTGCAGGTACCGGACCTGCGGGTCCTTCGGTGCGAGCAGCGGCGCGAAAATCGCCAGCAGCAGGAACAGCAGGGTGATCACGCCGCCGACGATCGCCACCGGGCTGCGCAGCATCCGGCGCAGCGCCTCGGCGCCGAGGCTCCGCCCGCCCGCCGAAGCCGCGGCGAGCTTGTCGATCGGTTCTTTCTTCTTGTTCAGCAGAGTGTTCACCGCACACGCACCCTCGGGTCGATGAGCCCGTAGGAAATGTCCACGAGCATGTTCACGAGCACGTAGACCAGTGCCCCGAGAAGCAGCAGCGCCTGCAGCCGCGGGTAGTCCCGCTTGTCGATCCCTTCGGCGAGAAGGAATCCGAGGCCGCGGAAGTTGAACACTCGCTCGGTCAGCACGGCGCCGCCGAGCAGCGCGCCGGTCTGCAGGCCGATCGTGGTGATCACCGGCAGCAGGGCGTTGCGCAGCACGTGCCGCTGGCGGACCACGGGCTGGGTAAGGCCCTTCGAGTTCGCGGTGCGGATGAAGTCCTCGTTGAACACGTCGAGCACCGACGCGCGGGTGATCCGGGTGATCACCGCGAGCGGAATGGTGGCGAGCGCGAGCGCGGGAAGAATGAGGTGCTTGATCGCGTCCCACACCGCGTCCCATTCGCCGGTCATCATTCCGTCGAGAATGGCGAAATGCGTCACGACGGTGGCGTTGATGCCGGGAGCCTGCCTGCCTTGGGACGGCAGGCCGAACGGCGAGGCGAGCAGGTCCTGCATCATGTAGCCGAGGAAGAAGATCGGCACCGCGACGCCGACCAGCGTCAGCACGATGATGACGTTGTCGACGAGCTGCCCGCGGAACCGGGCGGCGAGGTAGCCGAACGAAATGCCGAACACCACCGCGATGATCATCGCCGTGATGCCCAGTTCGATGGTGGCCGGAAGGAACGTGCCGATCTCCGACATCACCGGACGGGACGACACGAGCGAATAGCCGAAATCGCCGGTGACCGCGCGGCCGAGGAATTTGAAGTACTGCACGAAAATCGGCTGGTCAAGGCCGAGCACGTGGTTCAGGTTCGCCAGTTTTTCCGGGGTCGCCTTGTCCCCGAGCAGCGCGGACGCGGGCCCGCCGGGGAGGGAACGCAACCAGGCGAACACCAGAATGGACAGGATGAGCAGCGTCGGGATCGCTTGTAGCAGCCGACGCACGAGGAAACGGAGCACGAGTAGTCCTTTGTGTACAGCCCGGGAACGAGGCCAAGGGCAGGCGCGGTAGCACCTGCCCTTGGCCTGGCTGCTCAGTGGAGCACGTCAGCCGATCGTGACGTTGTCGAAGCGTTCGTCGGTGAGCGGGCTGGCCACCACGCCCTTGATCTTCGGGCCGACCACGATCGCCGGCGTCGGGTAGGCGATCGGGATGGCGGGCAGGTAGTCCATGATCTTCTTGTTGGCTTCCTGGTACGCCTTGGTGTGCGCGTCGCCGGCCGGCGCGGCGTCGGCGTCTTCGAGCGCCTTGAACAGATCCGGGTTGTCGAAGCCGAATTCCGGCTTCGGGCGGCCGAAGAAGGTGCCGACGAAGTTGCCCGCGTCGTTGTAGTCACCGGTCCAGCCGAGCAGGTGGATGTCCTGCTTGCCGTTCTGCTGCACGTCGTCCTTGTACCCGCCGTTCCACGACTCGGCGACCGGCTGCACGTTGATGCCGATGGCCTTCAGGTCCTCGGAAATCGCGGTGTAGGTGTCGGCCGGGTTCGGCATGTAGGGCCGAGTGACCTCGGTCGGGTAGTAGAACTTCAGCGTCATGCCCTCGGCACCGGCGTCCTTCAGCAGCTGCTTGGCCTTGGCCGGGTCGTACGGGTACTTGGCGACGTCGTCGGTGTAGCCGTTGATCGCCTTCGGCACGAACTCGGTCGCGACCTCGGAACCCTCGGCCAGCTTCGAGCGGACGAACTGCTCCCGGTTGATGCCGTACGCCAGCGCCTTGCGGACGTTGTCGTTCTTGAGCAGCGGGTTGCCCTTCTGGTTGATGCCCAGGTAGAGCACGTTGAACGACGGGCGGATGAGCACCTGCTCGCCGTCGTTGCGCAGCAGCCCGTAGTCCGCGGGGGCCGGGAAGTCGTAGCCGTTGATGTCGCCGGCCTTGAGCGCCTGCTTGCGGGCGTTCTCGTCCGGGATCACCTTGAACACGAGCTTGTCCAGCTTCGCCGGCTGCGGCATCGTGCTGGTCTCGTTGCGCACCAAGGTGATCTGGCCGTTGCCCTGGTCCCAGCTGTCGAACTTGAACGGGCCGGTGCCGGTCGGGTGCTTGTAGCCGTACTCCGGATACGTGATCGACGTGCCGGAGCCGGTGATCTTGTCCGCGTTGTACTTCTGCAGCGCGGTCGGGCTCTGGATGGCGAACGACGGCAGCGTGAACGCGGCCGGGAAGGCGCCCTTCGCGCGGGTCAGGTTCAGAACCGCGGTGTGGTCGTCCTTCGCCTCGCAGCTCTTGTAGACGGGCTGGCCCTTGGTGGTGCCCTCGTTGTGCGCGAAGCCCTCGAAGACGTCGCCGTAGTAGATCATCTGGCTCTGGGCGGTGGCGCCCTTCATGTTGTACCAGCGATCGAAGTTGAAGCAGACGGCCTTGGCGTCGAACGGGGTGCCGTCGCTGAACTTCACGCCCTGCTTGAGGTCGAAGGTCCAGGTCTTGCCGTCGTTGCTCGGCGTCCACTTCGTGGCGAGCGACGGGGCCAGCTCCGCGGTGCCCGGCTTGTTCTGGATCAGCGTGTCCAGCATCTGCCGGGTGATCCGGAACGTCTCGCCCTCGTCGTTGAAGATCGGGTCGAACATCTTCGGGTTGCCGGTGTTGCCGAAGACCATGGTGCCTCCGGACCCACCGCCTCCGGCCTCGTCGCGCTTCGATTCCGCACACGCGGACAGCGAGACCGCGAGCGCGCCCGCGAGCCCGATCAGAGCTGCCCGGCGTGTTCGGGTCAGCCGCAATTGCTGCATCTGGCACCCCTTGGGAATGTTCGGTGTCTCGAAATGCACCGTCGTCGGCGGTCAGTTCGGGAAGACCAGTGCGATCGGTGTGTTCGGTGACACTAGCGGGAACTCGGCCTCCGCTTAAGCACGTGAGGTTACGATCGCGCTACGTAAACCCCAAATTGACCGCAACGTGTCGGCAAATGTGCGCGCTGCGTAGCGAAATGCGCCGGTTTAGTACGTTGAGTGGTGGTTTGCTCACCCGATTGGCGTAACCGGCCGGGTTGTCCGTTCCGGGTGCCGTGGATGTTCCGGAACCCCTCCGGCCGGACGCTCGAAGGTGCCCGCGAAGGACACTTAAAGCGCCCGAATGTACTCGAGTTTCCGGCGCTCGCGCATTCGCGCAATAGCGGCTTTCGGCCGCGCGAACCGAAGGTCGAGCGGGGATTCCGGTTGTTCAGACCAGCTGGTCCGCGGCCTGGCGCGTGCCGTCCACCGCGAACCAGCCGCGTTCGAACAACTGCCACCGGCGCAGTTCGGCGCGCGCTGCCTCGCCGTCTCGGGCGACCGCGCGGGACAACCGCTCGTCTTCGGTGCCGCCCTCGATCCAGCACAGCCACGACAGCCGGGACCGCAACGCGCGGCGGCCGCTCGACACGCCTTCCAGCACCAGCACCTCGGGAACCTCGACGCGCACCAGCTCGCCGGGACGCGGAGTTCCGGAGGTCCAGTCCATCCGCCGATACTCTCCGGGCCGGCCCTGTGCCAGCGGCGTCAGCACGCCGTCCTCCAGTCGCGGCCACCACGCGACGGGATCGTCCCAGGTGGCGAAGGCGTCCGTGCTGACCAGCGCGGCGCGCGCACCGAGAGCTTCGACCGTCTCGGCGGCGAGAGTGGACTTGCCAGCCCCGGACGGACCGTCGATGGCGAGCACCCGGACGCCGCCGAGCCGGGGCGGAGCGGCGAGGAGCGCGGAGATCAGCGAGAGCGTGCCGGGCTCGCTTCGGGCAGGCCGTCCACGTTGTCCGGCGCGGACGTGCGCTTCTCCAGTTCGGCGATGCGCGCTTCGAGGGCGCGCTGGGTGTCTTCGAGTTCGCAGCGCAGCAACGCGGTTTCCTCGACCGCGGTCCGCACCTCTTCCTCCAGGTGCCCGACCTCGCTCGAAAGCTGCAGCGCCACCAGCGCGAGGACCACTCCGGCCAGGAAGAAGACGAAGTTCGACGGGGTGGCGACCCCGGTCAGATGCGCGAGGAACTCCGCGACCGGCGGGACCACCGCGAGCACCACCACGCCGATGGCCACCACGAGCCAGATGCCGGCGTACTTCTCGCGCAGCTTCCGCCGCCGCATCATCTCGATGACGACGAGCAGCACCAGAGCCGCGATGACGATGCTCAGTACCTGCCAGCCTGCCATGCAGCCTCCCTACGCCGCGTCGGACGAGTCAACGGACGGACGACGGCGCACCAGCGCGAGCAGCAGGGCCAGCCCCGCCCGGCCCAGGTACACCGCGGACTTGACCGGCGAATGGCTCGGCCTGCCGCCCGCCCGTTCGCGCATGACCACCGGGGTCTCGCGAATGGACAGCTTCGCCCGGATCGCCATCACCAGCGCCTCGATCGTGTCGCCGAGGTACTCGGCCGGGTAGTAGCCGGCGAACAGCCGGATCGCGCGCGGGCCCATCGCCTTGAACCCGGAGGTGACGTCGGTGAGCTTGCTGCCCGACAGCCGGCTGAACACCAGCGACAGCACGACCATCGCGTACTTGCGCGGCCCGACCGCGCGGTAGTCGCCCTTGCCGGCGAACCGGGAGCCGATCGCGATGTCAGCGCCCTCGTCGAGCAGCTGCAGCAAGGCGCCGACCTCTTCCGGGTCGTGCTGGCCGTCGGCGTCGACCTGGACGACGGCGTCGTAGCCGCGCGCGGCGGCGTAGCGGAAACCGGTGCGCATCGCGCCGCCCACGCCCAGGTTCACCGACAGCCGGGCCACCCGGACCCCGCGGCCGCGGGCGAGTTCGGCGGTGCGGTCGGTCGAACCGTCGTCGACCACGAGCACGTCCGCGGTCGGCAGGGACTGCTTGACCTGGTCGAGCACCGCGGAAATGCTGTCTTGCTCATTGAGCGCAGGCATCACGATGAGCACACGTCGAGTGCTCACGGATGTGCTGGACACGGCAGCCACCATAACCGCTCACTGACCGTTCGCGGTGGTAGGGCCGGTCACGCCGGACTGTCCGGTGATTTCGTAAATCGTCGCGTCCTCGTTGTGGAATACCACGCGGAATTCCGGGCCGGGCCGGACTCGCGTCACGCCGACGGAATCGATCGCGTTTTCCGCGGCCTTCCCCTTGCCCTGGATGAGATAGCGCACCCGCAGATCGGTGAGGTCCGCCCGGACCCGCGGGTACTTGTCGATGTCGTTGACCCACGCGCTCAGGTAGGCGGCCTTGGTGTTCGCCTCGGCCCCGTAGAAGGTCCACTCGACCGGCTGGACCCCGGCCAGCGCGTACATCCACGCCGAACCGTCGGCGCGGTCGTTCATCACCCGCTCGCCCGGCACGGTGTGCTGGCCGAGCCAGGCATAGGCGGCTTCCTCGCCTTTCGACACGGTCGGCCCGTCCTGGTAGGTGGCGGCCAGCCGGGACGCGTTGCGGCCGACGTAGCCGCCCTTGCTCAAGCCGCCGCACACCAGTCCGAGCAGGACGAGGCCGACCAATCCGAGGGCGGCCGGGGCGAGCTTGACCCGCGGCTGCGCCTTCCGCGCGAACCAGGCGGCCGCGGTGTGCGCGAATTCTCCGAACGCGACCGCGCCCGCCAGCGGCACCAGCGCGGCGATCCGCCAGTGGTCGTTGTAGAAGATGCTGGTCAGCGTCTGCATGATCGGCGAGTTGATGGACACCGTCAGCATGAACAGGCCGCCGAACACGACGTACGCGCCGACCAGCCACAGCATCCGCCGGTGCCGCACCAGCAGGACGAGCCCGGCGAACGCAGGCACGCCGATCCACCACTGCGGGAAGTCCGACATCGGAGAAAACGTGATCGTCTGGCCAAAGCCGCCGGCGAGCGTGGTCTCCGGCGCCCAGTACGCGCTCGTCACCCCGCCGGCGTTGTACAGCGAGGGCAGCACCAGCGGCACGCCGAGCGCGACCGCCAGCACGCCGGTCGCGATCAGCGAGGACAGGCTGCGCCGCCATTCGATCTTCTCGAAACGGCACAGCACGGCGACGAGAATGAGCAGGAAATAAACAACGACCACGAACACGACGCTGGTGTGCAGACCGCACAACCCGGCCACCCCGACCCCGATCGCGACCGGGCCGGCGATGCCGTTCGGCTTCAGCAGGCAACGGCCGAGCGCCAGCATCGCCGGAATCAACGCGACGCCGGCGACATAGGGCCACAGCGGGCCGCGCCACAGCGAGTCGTACGGGAAAGCGCTGAACCACGTGCTGACCGCGGCGGCCGCGGCGGCGCCGAGCGCGGGCATGCCCCAGACCCGGCACAGCGCGGCGACCCCGAACGGCACGGTGAAGATCACCGCGAGCGCGGCCAGGTTCAGCGTGGGCATCATGGTCAGCCCGCCCTTGCCGAAAACCAGCGCGAGCAAGGCGTGATACGTGTCCGGGTAGAAGTAGTTGGCCTGGTTCGGCAGGTTGGCGATGGTGCCCACAGTGGACGGCCGGGCGTCGCCGTGTTCGGCGATCCAGCGGACCAGGTTGCCGTGAAAAGGCGCGTCCCAGCCCTGCTGGACGGTGTTGATTCCGTTGGTGCCGCGCAAGAAAGTGACGGTGCCCACGCCCAGCGCGACGAGCACGCCCGCCGCCATCACGAGGTGGTCGCGCAGCGGCAGCTTCTCCAGGTCCTCGCCCGTCCAGTCCGGGTGCCGGCGAACCCGCAGCCGCCGCACCGCGAACGCCAGCCCGAAGCCGACGACGGCGAGCACCAGCGTCCACCCCACGACGTTGAGCAGCGACCAGCGGATGCCGAGGCCGCCCAGCACCGGGACGCCGAGCGCGATGACGCCGAACGTCAGCAGCGGGGCCGCCGCGGCGAGCGTCCACCCGCGCAACTGGATGGCCGCTCCGAAAACGAGCCCAGGCACCCAGAATGCAAGCAGCACCAAAACAACGTTCATCGAATTCGAATCCAAACCTGACCGGCTTTCGCCATCCGAGGCGCACCGGGAACCGGCGGCTCGGAACTCACACTACTGCGCCGCTAAGAACACGCTTCATCCGTGTCGGAGGTTGCCTTCGCGGGCGAATTGGCGAGTACGAACACCAGTACGACGGCGAGCCCGGCCATCGGCGCGACGGCGAGCGAAACGACGGCGCGCAGCACGGTGTCGCCCGGAATGGCGAGCAGCAACGCCGAAGCCGTGACCGCGACCACTGCCCAGGTGACCAGCACTCGGTTCGCCTGGGCGCGCGCCACCAGCACGGCGGTGAGCAACTGCATCGGGACCAGCAGCACCGAGGACCACACGAGCCCGGCGACCGCCCAGCCGTCGACCTGGTAGTCGGCGCCGTAGACGAGTTCCACCGCCCACGGGCCGACCAGCATGCCGACCAGCGCGCCGAGCGCGGCCAGCGCGAGCGCGGCGAAGGTGCCCAGCAGCAGCACCCGGCGCAACCGGTGCCTGCCGTCTGCGGTGGCGGAGAGCCGCACCACGAACGGCACGGCGAGCGATTGCACCGGCGCGACCAGCGTCAGCGGCAGCCGGGCGATGACCAGCGCGGCGAACACCGCGCCGAGCTTGTCCCGGTCGCCGCCGGGGGCGAGCAGGCCGACCAGCGCGGGATACCCGGTGATGACCGTCGCGGTGAGCGCCGCTCCGAGCAGCAGCATGAGCATCCGGCGGCTGGTCACCGCCCAGCCGTCGCCGTCGGCGCGGACGTCCAGCAGCCGCCACGCCTGCCGGGTGAACAGCAGCCAGGCGAACGATCCGGCCGCGACCGCCAGCGCCAGCGGCACCAGCCGGTAGGCGGTGGCGAGCACCAGCAGGCCCAGCACCAGCGCGCGGACCGCGGGTTCGGCGACGATCAGCCAGGCGAAGTGCTTGACCTGGTGCTGGCCGATCAGCAGGCCGCGGACGCCGAACTGGCAGGCGAACGCGATCCCGCCGGCCACCACCACCAGCGCGAGTTCCCAGCTGCCGTGGAACAGCCGGTCGTTGATCGGAGGGATGAGCAGCGCCAGCCCGAACGCCGCCGCGGCCGTCGCCGAGACGGCCACCGCGCGCAGTGCCCCGCGACCGGCCACGCCGCCGGTCAGCGCGGCCGTCGCGGATTGCCGGGAGAGCTCCTGCTCCAGCGGGGACAACGCGCTGCCGAGGCCCATCAGCAGGCCCCAGAACGTGAGGAAAGTGGCGTACTGGTCCGGGGGCAGCAGCCGCGCGCAGGCGACGGTGAGGACGTAGCCGAGGAGGATCGCCGCGACCAGCGAGCCGCCGAGCTTGCCCGCGGTGCGATGGGTGTCCCGGACGACCCCGTTGGCCGCCTCGCCGGTGTCCGCCACGCTCATCGGCGCCGCAGCCGGGCGCGCAGGGCGAGGGACAGACCGCGGAGCACGCCCGAGCCGAATCCGACCGCGAACACCGGCAGCAAGGTGCCGACCGCACGCGCCTCGGCGGTGCTCGCCCCGCACTTCTTGACCGCCGCGGCGGCCGCCGCCGACCCGGCGATCCCGAGCGCGGCGGTCGTTTTCGGCTTCTTCACGGCCAGCCCGGCACCGACCGCGCCGACCGCGAGCGCGCCGAACAGCGCGGTGCGCGCCGGCCCCGGCGAACCGAGGTAGGAATCCACGTACGTGGTGCCGCGGAAGAACGATTGCGCCCAGAACTTCTTGAGCGAATCGCGGCCGTGGTAAGTCCCGGCGAACTGCGGGGACAGGTGAATGCGCGCGCGTTCGGCGATCCAGCGCAGCATGCGGGTGTCGTCACTGGCCAGCCGGACGTCGTCGTACAGCGATTCGAAAGCGGCGGCCGAGCCCTCGAGCAGATCGCGGCGGGCGCAGAAAAAACCGGTGCCCTTCGGGTAGAGGTCGAATTCCTCGATGCCGAATGACGTGAGCTTCGGATCCGCGAAGTACTTGCGCCACGAAAACGCGACCAGACCGGCCATGAAACCGGCGTAAGGATTGTGCTCGGAAGCGACGTTGATGTGGCCGTTCCAGGCCGTGCGTTCGGGGTGTTCGGTCAGCTGGTCCCGCAGGAAAACGAGACTGCCGGCGTCCACGATGACCCGGCTGTCCAGCAGCAGCAGCCATTCGCCGGACGCCTTCGCCATCCCGGCCCGGCGGGCCTCGAACCGGCCGCTGTTGGCCTGGCTCAGCACGGTGATGCCGTGCCGGTCGCGCAGCCGAGCGAGCCGGGAGGGGGTGTCGTCGGTGCTCCCGTCGTCCACGACGAGGATTTCCACCGGCCACCGCGCCGCCTCGGCCGAGGCGATCAGCGCGCCGACGCTGCGGTCGATCCAGTCTTGCTCGTTGTAGACCGGAATCACGACGCTGAGCGACGGGAGGGGCGGATTCGCACTCACGCCGGCGAGGCTACCCTGTACCGGCCGGGACAGAGTGCGCAGCATCCTGACCCGCGGCGTTGACCTGCTGTTTACCCGGCTGCGGCCGGTCCGGAGATTGGGTAATCCACGGTGATTTCGTTCGTTGTCGGCACCACCGCGGAACTGATCAAAATCGCGCCGGTGTTCCACCGCGTCGCCGAGCGCGGAGCGAAACCGGAGATCTGGTTCACCGCACAGCACGTGGACGAGGTCGCGGACGTGCTCTCGGATCTGAAGCTGCCGGACCCCGCGCTGTGGTTCGTGCCACGGGAACGGGCGCACAACCTCGAATCCCCCGCGCAGGTCCCCGGCTGGGCCGCGCAGGTCCTGCGCACCGCGTGGAGCCGCCGCGCCGAACTCCGCGCCCGGCTGGCCTCGGACGGCCGTCCGCCGCTGGTGCTGGTGCACGGCGACACGTTCACCACGCCGTACGGGGCGTTGCTCGGGAAGAAGATCCTGAAGGCACGCGTCGGGCACATCGAGGCGGGCACGCGGTCGGGCAGCATTCTCTCGCCGCTGCCGGAGGAACTGAACCGCAAAATCGCCGGAAAGCTCGTGGACATCCACTTCTCGCCGAGCGAGCGCGAGGTGCACAACCTGCGGGGCGCCCGCGGCGTCGTGGTCAACACCGAGGCGAACACGGCGATCGACTCGATGCGCCAGGTCATCGATCAGCCGCTGGACGTGCCGGGCCTGCCGGAGAAGTTCGGCCTGGCGACGCTGCACCGGTTCGAACTGGTGTCGCGGGCGGACAAATACCGCGAGGTGCTGGAAATCCTGCGCGCGCAGAGCCGCACGATGCCGATCCTGTACCTGGCCGGTGCGCCGGAGCGGGAGAAGATCCGGTCGCTGGGCTTGGACGATCTCTTCGACGACAAGTTCATCGCGCAGCCGAAGATGCGGTACCTGAAGTTCCTGCCGCTCGTCGCGCGCGCCGAGTACGTGGTCACCGACTCCGGCGGCCTGCAGGAAGAATGCGGCTACCTGGGCCTCCCGTGCGCGGTCCACCGAGCCCGCACGGAACGGCACGTGGGCATCGGCGAGAACGTCGTCCTGACCGAAATGCGCGCGGACCGGCTGCAGGAATTCCTCGACACGTACCAGAACCGGCGCGGAGAGTCCTGGATGGACAAGTACCACCCGTCGGACATCGTGGTGAACTCGTTGGCACAGCTCGGTTACTGCTGAGTCTTCGGCGCCGACTTCGTCGGCGCGGGCGGGATCGCCTTCAAGTCGGCGTCTGACGGAGCTGCGCACCCGGCCCGGGGGGCCGTGCACGCAGCTCCGTCAGACGCCGACGCGATCCCGCGTTTGGGGTGCGTTGGCAAGATAGGGGCGACGGGGGGCGAGGGTTTACAAAGCTCGTCGGCCGGATAGGGCGCGGCCTAGGGTCAGCTCGTCCGCGAACTCCAGGTCTCCGCCCATCGGCAGCCCAGACGCCAGTCGCGTCACCGAAAGCCCGGGGAAGTCGCGCAGCATTCGCACCAGGTAGGTCGCCGTCGCCTCGCCCTCGGTGTTCGGGTCCGTCGCGATGATGATCTCCTTGACGTCCGCCTCGCCGATGCGCTGCAGCAGCTGCCGCATCCGCAGCTGTTCCGGGCCGATGCCCGACAGCGGGTCCAGCGCGCCGCCCAGTACGTGGTAGCGGCCCTTGAACTCGCGGGTCCGCTCGACCGCCAGCACGTCCTTCGGCTCCTCGACCACGCAGATGACCGTGAGGTCGCGGCGCTCGTCGCGGCAGATCCGGCACGTTTCCTGTTCCGAGACGTTGCCGCAGATCTCGCAGAACTGCACGCCTTCCTTGACCTTGCCCAGCACGTCCTGCAGCCGCGCGATGTCCGCCGGGTCGGCGGCCAGCAGGTGGAACGCGATGCGCTGGGCACTCTTCGGACCGACGCCGGGCAACCGGCCCAGTTCGTCGATCAGGTCCTGGACGACACCCTCGTACAAGTGTCAGCCGCCGAAGCCGAGGCTGCCGAGGTCCGGCATGCCGCCGCCGAGGCCGCCCGCCAGCGGGCCCAGCTTCTGTTCGGTGAGCTTCTGCGCGCTCGCCGACGCGTCGCGCACCGCGGCGACCACCAGGTCGGCCAGGGTTTCGACGTCGTCCGGGTCGACCACCTTCGGGTCGATGGCGAGGCTCTTCAGCTGGCTGTCGCCGGACACCGTCGCGGTGACCAGTCCGCCGCCCGCGGTGCCGGTGACCTCGGTGTTGGCGAGTTCCTCCTGGGCTTCCACCAGCTTCTGCTGCATCTGCTGGGCCTGCTGCATGATCTGCGACAGGTCGAAGCCGCCGCCGCCGGGTTGCACCATGATCGCACTCGGTCCTTCCGCGTTTGGGTGTTCCTCCCCAGCCTAGCCGCGCGCCCGGCGCGTCCGCCCTGGCGGCACGCGGATGCTGTGGCACCGTGGTCGCGTGCGTGCGAAGACCCTCCCGCTGCTGACCGGCCTGCTGCTGCTCACAGCGTGTTCCGGCGGCGGCGGGACGCCTCCCTCCCCGGCCGCCGCGCCGACGTCGGCGACCCCGCCGCCCAGCTCGGCGTCGTCCAGCCCGCCACCGGCGCCGTCCTCGTCCTCGAGTCCGCCTTCGACGTCCGCGGCGCCGCCGGTCGGCTCGGGCAAGGTCGTGGTCCTCGATCCCGGCCACAACGGCGGCAACGCGTCGCACCCTGGCGAGATCAACCGGCAGGTGCCCGCCGGGCGCGGGCAGACGAAGCCGTGCAACACCACCGGCACGTCGACCAACGCCGGGTATCCGGAGCACGCCTTCACCTTCGCCGTCGCGCAGGAGGTCGGGAACGCGTTGGCGGCCAAGGGAATCAAGGTCGTCTACACCCGGCAGAACGACTCCGGCGTCGGCCCGTGCGTCGACGAGCGCGCGAAGATCGGCAACGACGCGAACGCCGACGCCGTGGTGTCGATCCACGCCGACGGCGCCACTTCGCCGACCGCGCACGGCTTCCATGTCGCGTACTCGGCCCCGCCGTTGAACGCCGCGCAGGGCGAACCGTCGCTGAAGCTGGCCCGCATCATGCGCGACGGAATCCGCGACGACGGCTTCGCCACCTCCACGTACATCGGTTCGGCGGGCCTTTCGCCGCGAAGCGACCTGGCCGGGCTCAACCTGTCGACGCGGCCGGCCGTGCTCGTCGAATGCGGCAACATGCGCAACGCCGACGAGGCCAGCCAGATGTCGTCCGCGGCGGGCCGGGCGCACTACGCGCAGGCCATCGCTAAGGCCATCGAGGCGTACCTGGCCGGTTCCTGACGCAGGGAGCCGAAAGGGCTACTGAGCGGACAGAACACCGGACACCGCCTTCTCTCTTGATCGGTCCCGACTTACCGTCGCTGGGGACCTGTCGAGGAGGCGCCGGTGGCCACATCACTCCGAGGACGACTGGTACGGCTGCTCGCCGTCACCGCCATGGCGGGCACTCTCGTGTCGACGGGAGTCGCCGAGGCCGATCCGCAGGCGGTGACTGCCGGGCAAGCACGGTTCGAGGTCCTGTCGCCGACGCTCATCCGCACCGAATACGCGGGCGACGCCAAGTTCGTCGACGCCGGCACGTTCAACGCGGTCGGCCGCGACAGCTTCCCCAAAACTCCGTACACCGCAACGAAACGCGACGGCTGGCTGACCATTCGGACCAGCGCCGTCCAGCTGCGCTACAAGCTCGACTCGGGCGCGTTTTCCGACGACAACCTCACCGTTCAGCTGCGCACCGGCGCCCAGGACGTCACCGCGCGGCCGTGGGCGGGCAAGCTGACGCCGAGCTGCGCTTTCGGCACCCTCTGCGAAGCCGAACAACTGCAGCTCAACGGGCCCGGCACGGCCAGCGACCACCGCGGTTACACCGGCGACGGGTTCGCGGCGGGCTTCATCAACGCTGGCGACAGTCTGTCCTTCCGCGTCACCGCGCCGGGTGATCGCCAGCTGGATCTCCGCTATGCCAACGGAACCGGCGGCGACAGACAGCACACCACCCGCACGCTCACCGTCCTCGTCGACGGAACGAACGCGCACATCGTCACCCTTCCAGCCACCGCGGACTGGGACACCTGGGCCCTCGCGACCGTGCCGCTCACTCTGCCCGCGGGGCAGCACCAGGTGACCGTGAAGCGTGATACCGCCGATTCGGGCAACGTCAACATCGACAGTCTCGCCGTGGTCAACCCCGGTGCCCAATACCCGTCCCCGGTGCCACCCGCGCCGACCCCGTGCGCGTTCGGCGTCCTCTGCGAGGCCGAGCAAGGCGCGCTGTCCGGCGGCGCGCACCCGGCCAGCGACCACGACGGCCACTCCGGCAAGGCCTTCCTCGCCGGCATGGAGCGACCCGGCGCGTCGGACGCGCTGACCATCACCGGGGTCCCCGCCGACGGCGCCTACGATCTGCAGCTGCGCTACGCGGACGCGACCGCCGTTTCCGGCCAAACCCAGCCGACCTCGCTGACGCTCCAAGCCGGAGACACCTCGACCAATCTGACGCTGCCACCGACCAGCAGCTGGAATTCGTGGCGTACCAACGCGATCCCGGTGAAGCTCAAGGCTGGCGCCAACACCGTCACGCTGTCCTGCCCGGACGCGAACTGCCACGTCAACCTCGACACCGTCGCCGTCACCGCCGCGCATTCGGCATTGCTCGCCCCGCACGCGCCGCTCGGCGGTTACCGACGAGGTCTCGACGGGGTCGACGGAAGTGCGGTCTCCGCGCCCGGAATCCTTTACCAGGACGGCTGGTCGCTCCTCGACGACACCGCATCCGCGCTGTACGACCCGCGCACCAAAGTCGTCACCCAACGGCCCAGCAGCCAGACCTACCAGGACGGCTACGTCTTCGCCTACGGCCAGGACTACGGCCGCGCGCTGCGGGAACTCGCGCAGCTGACCGGGCCGTCGCTGCTGCTGCCCCGCTGGGCCTACGGCGTCTGGTACTCCGAGTATTACGACCGCACGGCCGCCGACTTCCAGCAGACGATCGTGCCGAAATTCCGCGAACAGCACGTGCCGCTCGACCTGCTCGTCGTCGACACCGACTTCAAATCGCCGGACCGGTGGAACGGCTGGGAAATCGACCCGACCCGCTTCCCCGATCCGAAGGCGTTCTTCCAGTGGGCGCACGACCAGGGCCTGCACACGTCGCTGAACATCCACCCGAGCATCCGCGCCGACGACCCGCAGTTCCCGGCCGCGCAGGCGACCGCGAAGGGCAAACTGCAGCCCGGTTGCGGGAAAGACTGCTACGTCTTCGATTTCGGCGACCCCGACCAGCTGCGCGCCTACTTCGACCTGCACCGGCCGATCGAACAGCAGGGCAACGACGTCTGGTGGCTCGATTGGTGTTGTGACAGCTCGAAATCCAGCCTCGCCGGCGTCACTCCGGACGCGTGGATCAACCAGCAGTACGCACAGCGCGGCAGCTTCGCGTTCTCCCGTGCCTACGGCTCGCTGCAAGCCGGTGGATACAGCTCGCCGACCGCGGTGCCGACCGGGCCGTGGGCGGACAAGCGCACCACACTGCACTTCACCGGGGACACCATTTCCGACTGGGCCACGCTGGCCTTCGAGGTCGGCTACACGCCCGGCGAATCCGCCGCGACCGGCCTGGCTTCGATCAGCCACGACATCGGCGGCCACACCGGCGGGCTGCAGCAGCCGGGCACGGAACCGGGCAGCACGAAGCTGCCGGACGATCTGTACGCGCGGTGGGTGCAGCTCGGCACGTTCCAGCCGATCGACCGGCTGCACTCCAACCACAGCGACCGGCTGCCCTGGCAATACGGAGCCGAGGCGGACGCGTCCGCGACGAAATTCCTCAACCTGCGCGAGAATCTCGTGCCCTACACGTACACGCTCGCGCAGCAGGCCACCGCGACGGGAATGCCCATCGTGCGCCCGCTGTACCTGCGATATCCGGATCAGCAGGAGGCATACGCCCAGGCTGGCGGGGAGTACCTGTACGGCCCGGACGTCCTCGTGGCTCCGGCGACCAGCCCGGGCGCCACCGCGACCACCAGCGTCTGGTTCCCGCCGGGCAGCGACTGGACGGACTACTTCACCGGCAAGACCTACCGCGGCGGCAGCACCGCGCAGATCACCACGGGCTGGGACACGATGCCGGTGTTCGTGCGCTCGGGCGGAATCCTGGTCACCCGCAGCGGAAACGTGGCCGGGGACGCGCAGGATCCCCACACCGGAGCGACGGCCACGGTGGCTGGCGGCCACGATGGCACCTTCACGCTCAACGACGGGTCCGCCCCAACTGCCTTGCGGTACACCGAAAATGCCCACTCGGCGACGCTCGCGATCGGTGCCTCGCAGCGCGCTTGGACGGTCCGGTTCACGAATGCCAGCGCGCCCGCCGCGGTGTACGTGGACGGGCGGCGCAGCGGAAGCTGGAGCTGGGACGCGGCGACCCGGACCGTGACCGTGCAGACGACACCGACGCAGCACCCGCAGAAGGTGCGGCTCGCGTGGTCGTGAGTGGCGGTGCCGGTTCTAACCGGCCACGCCGCTCACGACGCGGTCAGTCCAGCGGACGTGCGCCGAGGTGGTCCGAGAGCAGTTTGCGGGCGATCTGCTCCGGGTCCTCCTCCGCGGGCGGCGGCGGAGGCGGTGGGACCGGGCTGGAGTCCTCGGAGTAGATGTCGTCGTCCTCGTCCGCGGGCTCGGGCGGGAGCGGGATGTCCGGTTCGCTCGTGGTGACCCGCGGACGGCTCGGGGCTTCCGGCGCGGGCTTTGGCGCGGGCGGGGCCTGGGCGGCCGCGGACGGGCGCGTGAACGACCGTTCCGGAGCCGGGGCGGCCGGTTGCTGCCGGGGAGCCTGCCGTGCCGGAGCGGCGGCCGGGGCCGCGCCGTGCACGCAGCGGACCTGCCATTCGCCGCCGAGCACCTCGCTCAGCCCAGCCGCGATCTTGCTCGCGTTGCCCTGGTCGCTCAGCCGTCGGGCGAGCGGTTCGGACTTGTGCGTCAGCGTGACGGCCGAACCGTCGACTTCGGCGACCGTCGCCTGCGTGAGCATGGCTTCGAGCGCGCGACCGCCGGTGAACTTCCGGAGCGACGCCAGCAGTTGCGGCCACTTCTCGCGCACCTTGGCCGCGTCGATCCCGCCCGCCGCCGGCGCTTCCTCCACGGCCGGAGCAGGGGCCGCGGCAGGCTGGTCCACCGGAGCCGGGGCGGGAGCCGGAGCTGGACGGCTGACCTCCGGCCGAGCCGGACGCGCCGGTTCCTCCGCCGCACGGGCCGGTGCCGCGGGAGCTTCCTGAGCCGGACGCTGCGAAGGCCGTTGGAACGACCGCGCCGGAGCCTCCGCCGGTGCAGCGGAAGCAGCAGGAGCGGCGGAAGCAGCGGGTCCAGCCGCCGCGGGCGCACCCGCCGGACGCCGCTCGAGCTTCTCGATCCGCGCCAGCAAGGCCTTCTCCGCCTCGGTGACCGACGGCAACAGCATGCGCGCGCAGAGCAGTTCGAGCACGAGCCGCGGCGACGTCGCGCCGCGCATCTCGAGAAGTCCATTGTGGACGATGTCGGCGTAGCGGGACAGCGTGGCCGGGCCGAGCTTCTCGGCCTGCTCGGTCATCCGCTTCAGTTCGTCGTCCGGCGCGGACACCAGACCCCGTTCGCCCGCTTCCGGGACCGCGCGCATCAGCAGCAGGTCGCGCAGCCGGTCGAGCAGGTCGGTGGCGAAGCGGCGCGGGTCGTGTCCGCCTTCGGCGAGTTTCTCGACGGTGCCGAACACCTCGGCCGGGTTGTCGTTCGCGAGCCCGTCGATCACCGCGTCGATCAGCGCGGTGTCCGTGACGCCCAGCAGCGCCACCGCCCGCGGGTAGGTGACGCCTTCCGGACCGGCTCCGGCGAGCAACTGGTCCAGCACCGACTGGGTATCGCGGGCCGAACCGCCGCCGGCCCGGATCACCAGCGGATACACCGCCGGTTCGACCGTCGCGCCCTCGGCGGCGACATTGCGTTCCAGCAGCTCCCGCATCGAACTCGGCGGGATCAGCCGGAACGGGTAGTGGTGCGTGCGCGAGCGGATGGTGGTGAGCACCTTGTCCGGCTCGGTGGTGGCGAAGATGAAGATCAGGTGCTCTGGCGGTTCTTCGACGATCTTCAGCAGCGCGTTGAAGCCCTGCGTGGTGACCATGTGCGCCTCGTCGATGATGAACACGCGATAGCGCGATTCGGCGGGCGCGTAGAACGCCTTGTCCCGCAGTTCGCGGGCGTCGTCCACGCCGCCGTGGCTGGCCGCGTCGAGTTCGGTGACGTCGACGCTGCCGGGGCCTTCCGGCGCGAGCGCACGGCACGAGTTGCACTCGCCGCACGGATCCGGGGTCGGGCCCTTGGCGCAGTTGAGCGAGCGCGCCATGATCCGCGCGCTCGACGTCTTGCCGCACCCGCGCGGCCCGGAGAACAGGTACGCGTGGTTGATGCGCCCGGCGGCCAGCGCCGTGCGCAGCGGTTCGGTCACATGCTCCTGGCCGACGACCTCGGCGAAGGTCGCCGGACGGTACTTCCGGTACAGCGCGAGAGCCACGGACCCGAGACTACAGTGAGCACGGTGAGCCCCTCCCGTTCCGGTCGCGGCCGTGCGCCTAGCGGCCCGCGACCGGGCACGTATCCGGTGCGGTTCGGGACCGCCGAGCTGCTGCGCGACGCCGACCGGCCGAACGCGTGGATGCTTTCGGTCGACGGGGTGGCGCAGTCCTACGTCGACCTGGACGACCCGACCAACCTGGAGTTCGACTACGTGCGCCGGCTCGGCGACCTGGTCGACTTCCTGCCGCCCGGCCCGCTCGACGCGCTGCACGTCGGCGGCGCGGGCTGTTCCCTGCCGCGCTACGTCGCCGCGACGCGGCCGGGTTCGCGGCAGCTGGTGTTCGACGCCGACGAGCCGCTGATCGACCTGGTCCGCGAGCAGCTCGACCTGCGCAGCGTCCCGAAACTGCGGGTACGGATCGAGGACGGCCGCGCGGGCGTGCGCAGCCGGCACGACGCGACGGCGGATGTGATCGTGCTCGACGCCTTCGAGCGCGCGACGCTGGCCAGCGGCTTGGCGACGGTCGAGTTCGTGACCGACGCGGCCCGCGTGCTGCGGCCGGGCGCGACGATGCTGGCGAACATCTCCGACGGCCCTGGCCTGCCGTTCGCGCGCCGGTTCCTCGCGACGCTGGCGGAGGTGTTTTCGCACGTCGTGTTGCTGGCCGAGCCGAGCGTGCTGCGCGGCCGCCGGTTCGGCAATCTCGTGCTGGCCGCTTCCCGGCTCGAACTGCCGACGGCGGAGCTCGCCCGGCGCGCCGCGTCCTCGCCGTATCCGGCGCGGGTGGTGCACGGCGCTGAGCTACGGCAGCTTCGGGGGAAGGCCGCTCCGGTCTTCGACGGGGAAGCGCTGCCCTCGCCGACGCCGCCGGACGACGTCCTCGGACTCTTCTAGCGCATAAAAAAAGCGGGTTCCCCCCGTACCCGCCAGAGCCCGCTTATCCTTGCTGCCTTCCGGCCCTGGGGAAGTTCACAGGGTGGACGCCACGGGGGGTCCCCGCAGACGACTATAGCGGACTCGGTTGCCGCGCCCGCGCCCCCTCGGGCACCCCCGCCGCGACCAGGTCGAGCACCTCGCGCACGGACGCCGGGTCGCGGGCGTCGAACGGGTGCACCGGGACGCCGTCGCGCACGGTCAACGCCCAGCGCACGTCGGGCAGCGGCCGGGTGAGCAGGCCGTCGAAACAGTTCACCCCGACCACGAACGGCAGCCGCGTCCCCTCGACCGCGTCGAGCACCGGGTAGGCGTCCGCGATCCGCCGCGGGTCGACCACCACGAGCGCGGCGTCCGCGCCCCGCACGAGGTCCGGCCAGCGGAACCAGAACCGGGCCTGTCCCGGCGCGCCGAACAGGTAGCGGCGCCGCTCGCCCTCGCCGAGCCTGCCGAAGTCGAGCGCCGCGGTGGTGTCGCCGGCGTCGGTGCGCACCGGCGCGATCTCCGAAACGGCCTGCACCGCCGTCGTTTTCCCGGCTCCGGCCGGGCCAAGCACGAGAATCTTCACGGGTCAGGCGAACGCGGTGTTCTTCAACTCCTCGACCAGCGCGGGGGTGAGGACTTCGGACGCGCGGTTGGCGAACATCGCCATCTCGTAGGCGATCGTGCCGAGGCTGGCCTGCTTGTTGGCCAGTACGCCGAGCGAGCAGCCGATGCTGATGGTGCAGACCACCAGGTAGCCGCGTTCCAGTTCGACCACGACCTTGTCCGGATCGCCGAGCGGATGGCTTTCGGACACGCTCTGGGCCAGCGCGAGCATCGCCGAGCAGGTCGCCGCGAGCCGGTCGGCGTCCGCGCGGTCGAGATCCTGCGACGCGGCGATCAACAGCCCGTCCGCGGAGACCGCGAGCGCGGCGATCGCCCCCGCGGTGTGCAGCGCGAAGCGGTTGACCAGCCAGTTGAAGTTCTGCGCGGCGGCGGGAACGGTCATGATCCTCCTTGATCGGCCTGGCGAGCGGTGACTTGCTGTGCTTTCGCGACCCCGTCGGAAAACGAGTCGAAGGTGGCCCGCTCGGCGGCCGGATCGCGCAGTTCGCGGCGCGGCAACGGGGTGCGGACGAGCTGCGGCAGTTTGAGCCCGGGAGCCAGCTGGGCGCCGGGGACTCGGCGGAAGACACCGTCCCGGGATTCCGGGGGCACCACGGTGAACTGGTGCGTCGGCGACGGGTCCGCGACGTCCGGGGTGTTCTCAGTGGACTCTTCGGGTGCGTCGGGGAGTTCCAGAGTTCCGGTCAGGGAGGCGAATTCCGGCTCCGCCTCCGGCCATTCCGGAGCCTCTTCCGGCTTCGCTTCGCCGGCTTCGGGCTCCGGCGGATCGGCGAACCACCGGAACCCGGGCGGAGCCGGCGTGGACAGCGCGGCGATCGCGGGCGCGGGCAGCAGCACCGGCCGCGGGTCGGGCACCTGACCTGGCTCGAAAAGCCCCGGCCCGCGCCGGAAATCGACGTCGCGGGTGAACAACGCCTGCGGCACCGAAACCTTCGCCGTCACCCCACCGTCCGGAGTGGACTCCAGTTCGACGCGCAGCGAATGCCGCCGCGCGAGCCGCCCGACGACAGCCAGGCCGAGCTGCTGCCCCGACGCCGCCTCGACCGGTTCGGCGAGCCGGTGGTTCTCCTGCGCCAGCCGCTCCACGGAAAGCCCGACGCCGTGATCGGCGATGCGCACGAGCAGGTCGCCGGAGGCCTCGAACTCCGTCGAAATCTCCACCAGCGACTCCGGCGGCGAGAACGCGGCGGCGTTTTCCAGCAGTTCGGCGAACAACAGCACCAGGTCGATGCCTAGCGACGGCGCGAGCAGCGCCTCGGCCGGCTCGCCCATCCGGATGCGGGATTCGTCGTCGATCTCCGCGGCGGCCGACCGCAGCGCGGTGGCCAGTTCGATCGGGCCGCCGACCCGCGATTCGTCCCGATTTCCGGTCACCACAAGCAGATTGTCGGCGGTGCGGCGCAGCCGGAGGGCGGCGTGCCCCACTCGATGCAGCCCGGCGAGCACCACCGGATCGTCGGCGCCGCGCGTCAGCTCCTCCACCGCGGTGCGCTGACCGGCGACCAGGTTCTGCGTCCGCTTGGCCGCCCCGACCAGCAACTGAACTCCCGCGCGGCGCGCGTTCGCCTGCTCGGTCACCGCTTCCACCGCCGTGGTGCGGAGCCGGTTGAACGCATCGGCCAGCTCAGCCAGTTCGCCGCCGGTGCCCGCTTCGAGAGCGGGCAGCACCGGTTGCGGCGAATCCGTTCCCGGCTCCGCGGCCTGAACCAATTCAGCCGCGGCCAGGTCGGCGGTCGAGCGGGCTTGGCTGCCCAGCCGGCGCAGCGGCCGGGCAATGGATCGCGCGGCCAGCACGGACAACGCGGCAACCAGTCCGAAAAGGACAATCGCGGCACCGCCGACGAGGAACGCCGTCCGGGTCGCGCTGGACGCTTTCGCGGAAGCAGCATCGGCGAGCGCGCCGGTGAGCCGGGTTTCCATCGCATCGCGCTGATCCGCGAGCTGGGTACCGGCAGTGACCACATCGGACACAAACTGCCGGTCTTGCCGGGGTGCCGCGGCCAGCCGGTCGAGCTGCTGGGCCGTCGCCCCGGCCTCGACCGCGGCGACCTGTGCCGCGTCCGCGTTCCCGGCCAGCCGGGCGAACTGTTCTCCGTAGACCGCAGCACGCTGACCCGCGCGGTCGGCTCCGGTGGACGCGAGCAAGGCGGTCGTGCGGGCCGCCCGCTGCTCGTCCGCGCGCAGCAACGCGTCGAGCGCCCGGGCATCAGCACTGTCCGAAGTGGCCAATCCCAGCGCGTCGATCACGCCGACGGACGTGGAATCGTAGCCAGTGGACACATCAGCTACGGAAATCTGACGATTGAGCGCGTTCTGCCGCAGTTTCGACAGTGCGCCACCCGGACTGGCCAGGCTGTCCACGACCCCGTGCGCGGCGCGGTCCACCGCCTCCTGCTGCCGGACGAGCGCCGAATTCGTGGCCGACGGATCCGCGACGAACGCGGCCGTGAGCAGGCTTTCCCGCTGCAACTGCCCGACCAGGCCGCCCACCCGCTGCGCCCGGGCCGCGACGTCCGAAGCGGTCGCCGCGCTCGAAGCAGCGGTGACCTGGGAAAACACCAGTGGAATCGCCGCCGCGGCGGCCAGCGCCAGCGGAGCCACGACCAGCACGGTCGCTCGCGCCCGCACAGTGCGGATCCCGAGGCGGTCGAGCAGCCGCGCAGCGGATTCCGGCGACCGGGCCGAGCCGTCGCGCATCCACGTCACCTTCCGTTCCCGAGGAGTCCCGACGAGACCGAGGCGTGAAGTGCACCGAACGGGGACACCCGCAGGACGCTACTACTCTCGGTAGTACTCGTCGCGGTACGCACATGGTCGGACACCCCACGTCTGCGCAGAGCTTAGCGAGATCCGCAAGAGATGGACAATGCCCCTCTTCCCCGTGTCGCGCCCTGACACGCTGCGGTTTTCCCGCCGAGCGGCACGCACCGGAACGCGCCGGGAGGAGAATGACCGATATGCGCACCGCACCTGTCCCCGCTGACGTCGCCGCTGCCCACCTCCGCCTTCGACCACACGTCCGGTGGACACCGCTGTTACGCACCGAAATCGACGGTCGTCCGCTCGTATTCAAACTGGAGCACCTCCAGCGGTCCGGCTCGTTCAAGCTGCGCGGCGCGGTAAACGCCCTGCTCAACGGCCCCAAGCCGAAGCGCGTGGTCACCGCGTCCGGGGGCAACCACGGTCTCGGAGTCGCGACCGCCGCGCAGACGCTGGGGGTTCCCGCGGTCGTCTACGTGCCGGAGTCTGTCCCCGAGGCGAAGGCAGCCGGCATCGAAGCGGCTGGCGCGAAGCTCATCCGGCACGGCGCGACGTACGGCGAAGCCGCGGCAGCCGCGCTGGCGGTCGCCGAGGACCCCGGCACCCGCTACCTGCACGCGTACGAGGACGCCGATGTGATCGCCGGGCAAGGAACCGTGACAGCGGAAATCGTCGCCGACGCACCGGACGTCGACGCCATCGCCGTCGCGGTGGGCGGCGGCGGGCTGGCGTCCGGCGCGACGCTGGCCGCGGACGGACGTCAGGTGTTCGCGGTGGAGCCGGAGCGCTGCCAGGCACTGCACGCCGCCCTCGCCGCGGGCGCGCCGGTGGACGTCACTATCGACTCGGTCGCCGCTTCCGCGCTCGGCGCCACCCGCGTCGGCGAGCTGGCGTTCGGCATCCTCGACTCGCCGTCCGTCACGTCGGTACTCGTGTCCGACGCCGAACTCCTCGCCGCGCGCGACCTGCTGTGGCGCGACTTCCGGCTCGTCGTCGAACCAGCCGCCGCGGCTCCGCTGGCCGCTTGGCTGGCTGGACGCGTCCCGGCCGAGCTGCCGTGTTTTGTCTTGTGCGGAGCCAATACCTCAGTCACTTTTGCGTGAGGTCGTACACCGTCGCGCCGCCGAACGTGGTGGAGCGGAAATGCTGCTCGACCCAGGTGGTGATCGCTGCCGAGGTTCCGCGGTCGCCACCGCGGCCTCCGGGGCCTCCTGGGCCTCCTGGGCCACCGGGGCCGAAGCGGCCGTTGCGCGCGCCGACCACGAAGTAGTGGATCTCGCCGTTCGCCACGTATTGCTGGAACTGGGCGAGCGTCGGCGCGGGGTCGCTGCCGCTGAACCCGCCGACCGCGAGCACTGGCTTGCCGCTGTTCAACGCCAGCCCGGCGGCCTGCATCGCGCCGGTTTCCGCGGCGGCCCACTTCGTCGTGGTGGTCTCCAGCAACCGGTTCAGTTCCACATTGGACTGTTGCGGTCCGCCGAAGCTGCTGCGGCCCTTGTGCTGGCTTGGCGGCCCGGACGCCGGACTCCCTCCGGTGTGCGCGGTCGACGCCGTCGCCACGGCGAAAGACGCCATGCCCAGCATGGCCGCCACCAGCGCCAGCACCGCGACGGCTCGACGCGCCGTGCCGATCAACAGCCCGACCACGCCCAGGACGCCGAGCACCAGGACGGTGTATCGGACCCACGGTTGCCAGTTCGGGGTCCGAGACAGCAGCACGAAGCTCCAAGCGACGGTCGCCGCCAGCATCACCGCGAGCACCGCCCGCGGAGCGAAGTAGGCGCGGCCGCGCCACAGCTCAGTCGCGGAAATCGCGACCGTGGCGGCGATTCCAGGAGCGAGCGCGACCGTGTAGTACGGATGGATGATGCCGCTCATATAGCTGAACACCAGCGCGCTGATCACCGTCCAGGCACCCCACAACAGCAGCGCCGCCCGAGTCCGGTCGATACGCGGCGCGGGCCGGGTGAACCACAATCCGGCGACGAGTCCGAGCAACGCCGCCGGCAACAGCCACGACGCCTCGCCGCCGAATTGCTCGGTGAACAAGCGAGTCAAGCCCGCCTGGCCGCCGAAACCGTGCCCGGCACCGGAAAACTCCGGCAGTTTCGGTCGCGCGTCCCCGCCGTGCGACTGCCCGAAGATCCGGCCGAGCCCGTTGTACCCGAAGGCCAGTTCCAGCACGCTGTTGTTCGTCGACCCGCTGATGTACGGCCGATCCGACACCGGCCACAACGCCACCGCGAGCACCCACCAGCCCGCGGAAACCACCACCGCTCCGGCGGCCGCGAGCAACTGCCACACCCGCCGTCCCCACGAAGTCGGGGCAGCGACCGCGTAGGCGAGCACGAAGGCGGGCAACACCAGAAACGCCTGCAGCATCTTGTCGAGGAACCCGAAGCCGATCGCGACGCCCGCCAGCAACAGCCACTTCGTGCCGGCGTTTTCCAGCGCCCGCACCAGGAAATACCCGCCAAGGACGAGCAGCAGCACCAGGAACGCGTCCGGATTGTTGAAGCGGAACATCAACGCGGCCACCGGCGTGAGCGCGAGCAAGGCCCCGGCGAGCAACCCGGCGACAGGCCCGGAAAGCCGCCGCACCGCCAGATACAGGAGGCCGACCGAGGCCACGCCCGCCAGCGCGTCCGGCACCAGCATGCTCCAGCTGGAAAACCCGAAGACCCGCCCGGACAATCCCATCACCCACAGGGAAAGCGGCGGTTTGTCGACGGTGACCACATTGCCCGGGTCCAGCGAACCGAAGAACCACGCTTTCCAGTCCCACGTACCCGCTTGCACGGCCATCGCGTAGAAATCGTTGCCCCATCCGGAAATCGCGACGTTGATGAGATACAACGCGGCGGTGCCGAGCAGCAGCACCGCGACCGAGGGGCGCACCCAGCGCGGCGCGACGACAGTCGTCATGCCCGCCATTCTCACGGCCCGGGCTGTGCGCGGGCTGTGAATTCCTCACGAAGGAGTGTTGCCACCGTCACGCAATTGCGGGAACGAAGCCACGAATTCCGTTCGTCCCGGAGCGCTGGTGACCATCACCCGTCCGGAATGCGCGGCCACCACCGCGGCGACAATCGCCAGGCCCAGTCCGGTGCTCCCGGCAGCCCGCGAACGGGAATTGTCGCCGCGGGCGAACCGCTCGAACACCTCGGGCAGGATGTCCTGCGGAATTCCCGGCCCATCGTCCACAACGGACAAAGTCACCCATCCGTCGCGAGTGGACAGTGCGGTGGTCACCGTGGTGCCCGCGGGAGTGTGCGTCCGGGCGTTGCCGAGGAGGTTCAGCACCACCTGGTGCAGTTGCCCGGAATCGCCCAGCACCGCGATCGGTTCGCCGGGGAGCTCCAGCAGCCACTTGTGGTCCGGACCGGCGACGTGCGAATCGGCGACCGCATCCGCGACCAGGCGGGACAAATCGACCGGCTCGTGCACCACCGGACGTCCGGAGTCGAGCCGGGCGAGCAGCAGCAGATCTTCCACCAGCGTCGTCATCCGCGCCGATTCGGACTCCACCCGGCTCATCGCGAACGCGATGTCCGGCGGCACCTGTTCGCTGCCGCGCCGGGTCAGTTCGGCGTACCCGCGGATCGCGGCGAGCGGCGTGCGCAGCTCGTGGCTGGCGTCCGCGACGAACTGCCGGACCCGGCTTTCACTGGCGTGCCGGGCGTTGAGCGCCTCGGCGATGTGGCCGAGCATCCGGTTGATCGCCGAGCCGACCTTGCCGACCTCGGTGCGCGGGTCAGTGTCCACTTCGGGCACTCGCTCGGACAGCGCGACCTCGCCGCGGTCCAACGGCAGCTCGGACACCCGGGAAGCGGTGGCGGCGAGCCGGTCCAGCGGGGCCATCGTGCGCCGGATCGTGACCGCACCGGCGAATCCGGCGACGAGAATGCCGCCGAGCGCCACGCCGCCGAAGATGAATCCCAGCCGCCACAACGTTTCCGTGACCCGGTCCATCGGCAGCCCGATCACGGTGAATTCGCCGCGCGGCGAATACGTCGCGACCACCCGGTACTTGCCGAGATTCCCGGGAAGATCGACCGTGCGGCGCTGGCCGTTCGGCGCGAGCACGAGCAGGAGCCGGTCTTGTTCCGGCGTCAGCGGAACGAGACCGAGCGGGCCGATCACCTGTCCGTTGACCGTTCCGTCGTGCACGACCAGGCTGAGCGTCCCCTCGGGCTGGCCGAGCACGCGCAGCGGGTCCGGCGGCAGTTTCCCGGTACCGGTGATGGGCGGCCGCGGAACGCCGTGGCGGAACCCGCGATCGCTAGCCGCCGCCAGCTGCCCATCGAGCTGTCCGACGAGAAAGCTGTTCAACGCGAATTCGGTGACCACGCCGACCACCAGGCAGACCAGCGCGAGCAGCGCCGCCAGCTGCACGATCAGCCGGCGGCGCAGGGACCACGGACGACGGCGGTCAGCCCGCGGCAGGTTTGAGGACATACCCGGCGCCGCGCATGGTGTGGATCATCGGTTCCCGATCGGCGTCGATTTTCTTGCGGAGGTAGGAAATGTACAGCTCGACGATATTGGCCTGGCCGCCGAAATCGTAGCTCCACACGCGGTCGAGGATCTGCGCCTTCGACAGCACCCGGCGCGGATTGCGCATCAGGTACCGCAGCAGTTCGAACTCGGTCGCGGTGAGCGGCACCAGGTCGCCGCCGCGGTGCACCTCGCGGCTGTCCTCGTCGAGCGTCAGATCGCCGACCACCAGCTGCGATCCGGTCGCCCCGGACACGCCGCCGGCCCGGCGCAGCAGCGCGCGCAACCGCAGCGCCACTTCTTCCAGGCTGAACGGTTTGGTCACGTAGTCGTCGCCGCCCGCGGTGAGCCCGGCGATCCGGTCCTCCACCGCGTCTTTCGCGGTGAGGAAAAGAACCGGCAGATACGGCGTTTCGGCGCGCATCCGGCGCAACACCTCGAGGCCGTCGAAATCGGGCAGCATCACGTCGAGCACCACGGCGTCCGGCCGGAAATCGCGGCCGATGCGCACCGCCTCGGCGCCGGTGCCCGCGCTGCGCACCTCCCAGCCCTCCATCCGCAGGGCCATGGACACGAGTTCGGCCAGCGTCGACTCGTCGTCGACGACCAGCACGCGGACCGGGCTGCCGTCCGCGCGCCGCAGTTCGGCCTTGCCCCGGCCGGCAGAAGCGGCGTTCACACTGCTCATGGTGCCATCTTCGGGCCCCGTCTTCAGGTCGAGCTGTGCCCTGGCTGTGTGTTTCCTGTGCAGCGCTCCCCGGCCGAGGTGCACAGGTGTCCCCCACGTCCGGCACAGCTTCCGCACAGCGGCCGCCCCGACGCTCGGGAAGGACAAGCTCGAACGTTCCGGAGGAGACCATGACGACCGATCCAGCACAGGGCGCGACCTGGGGAGAGCAGCCTGCTCCCGCATCCGGCGGCAGCGGCCCGGGGAAGGCGTGGTCGGGACGGAAAACCGCGATCGCGGCGGGCGTCGCCGTGGTGATCGCGGTGGGCGGCGGACTGGCGATCTGGGCCGGCACCAGCGGCGGCGACGCGACCGCGCAGCAGGGTCCGGGCGGATTCGGCGGACCGGGCGGACCCGGCGGGCAGGGCGGTTTCGCCGGCCGGGGCGGGATGGGCGGAATGGCCGCGCTGCGGGAAGCGCTGCACGGCGATTTCGTGGTGGCGGATCCGGCCGGCGGGTACGTGACCGAACGCCTGCAGACCGGGACGATCACCGAACTCAGCGCCACCTCGGTGACCCTGACCAGCAAGGACGGCTACAAGCAGACCTACACGCTGGATTCGTCCACGCAGAAGACCGGCTCCCCGAAGTCCGGCGACAACGTCACCGTGGTCGCGAAGGTCCAGGGCACCACGGCCACCGCGACCTCGCTCGGCGAAGCACAGCAGTTCGGCAACGGACAGCCTCGCCGCCGCGGGTAGCGCGCGGGGAAGGGAACCTTGAGAGACTTCCTCGAGGTTCCCTTCCCGAGCGAGGAGATGGTCGTGAAGCGGTGGATCACGCTGGCGTGCGGGGTGGTGCTGGTGCTCGTCGGCGCGGTGTGGGTGCTGCAGGGCGCCGGCGTGCTGACCGGCAGTTTCATGACCGGCCAAAAGCTCTGGTTCCTGATCGGGCTGGTCGCGTTCCTGGT
This sequence comes from Amycolatopsis orientalis DSM 43388, assembly GCF_000411975.1. Taxonomy (GTDB): domain Bacteria; phylum Actinomycetota; class Actinomycetes; order Mycobacteriales; family Pseudonocardiaceae; genus Amycolatopsis; species Amycolatopsis orientalis_D. The sequence continues at coordinate 3,092 of NZ_ASXG01000083.1, read as the reverse complement.
CGGCGTGGTTCTCGTCGCGGCCACCACGTTCCGCGGCCGCACACGCTGATTCACCGGGGGAAGACCTCGAACACCGGGTAGCCCGGCGCGATCTCCAGCAGCTTCTCCTCCGGGGCCTTCGCGTCGACGCCCTCGAAGAACGTGCCGACCTCGAACGCCCAGCGCTTGAGGTACGAGCGCAGGATGGCGGGCTTCTCCTCGTCCGGCAGCTCGCGGTAGGTGAACGTCTCGGTGCGGCGTCCGACCGTCAGCTGCCCTTCGCCCGCCGCACGCAGGTTCCGCACCCACTGGGTCTCGCCGCGCGCGGCCACCAGGTACTGCTTGCCCTCGAACGGCAGCAGGTTCACCGGCACCTCGCGCAGCTCGCCGGACTTGCGGCCGCGGACGCCCAGCACCCGGCTGCCCCACACGCTGAGGCCGCGCTTGGTGAGCCAGCGGACGCAGCCGTTGAACGCCGCCGTCGCCTTGCCCGGTTCGAGGTAACGAGTGCTGGCCATGGGATCCTCCTCAGTTCCGAGAGCGGTGCTCTCTGTTGTGAACAGTGAACACCCGCAGCCTGTCTCGAGTCAAGAGCAGTGCTCTCGGTTTTGCGCAGCGCTCTCTTCCCAGGCACACTGAGCGCATGACTGCCGCCCCCCGAACCGCCCGCGAGCGGGTCCGCGCCGAGCTGACCCGGGAGATCAAGGACGAAGCCCGCCGCCAGCTGGCCGAGGTCGGCGCGCACGGGCTTTCCCTGCGCGCGGTCGCCCGGGAGCTGGGGATGGTGTCGTCGGCGCTGTACCGGTACTTCCCGAGCCGCGATCACCTGCTCACCGCGCTGATCGTCGACGCGTACAACGCGATCGGCGAGGCCGCCGAACGAGCCGATCCGCACACCGCCGACCCGCGCGAACGGTGGCGAGCCATCTGGCGCGCGACCCGCGAATGGGCCCGCGCGAACCCGCACGAATACGCGCTCATCTACGGCTCGCCGATCCCCGGTTACCAAGCTCCGCAGGACACCGTCGGCCCCGCCGGGCGAGTGGCCTTCGCGCTGGTCGCGGTGCTGCGCGACGCACATCCGCACGAGCCGGCGGTCACCGCGCCGATGTCGGACGAGCTGCGCGCACAGGCCGGCCAGCTAGCCAAGATCCTCGAGATCGACGCGCCGGCCGAGGTCGTGATGCGTGCGATCGCCGCCTGGACCCAGCTGTTCGGCGCGCTCAGCTTCGAGCTGTTCGGCCAGTACGTCGGCAGCGTCGATCCGGCGGACGCGTACTTCGAGCACCTCGTCGGGCAGATGGCGGACTTCGTCGGGCTGTAGTCCGGGGTAAGTTCGCCGTGGCGCCAGAGTGAAAGGTGGGTTCGACGTGACGGGATGGGCCGGGCGGGTCGACAGGATCCGGGTGATCGGCACCGGGGTGATGGGACGAGGCATCGTCCAGCTCGCCGCGACCGGCGGCGTCACCGTGGAACTCGCGGACGTGCAGCCGGAAGCGGTCACCGCGGCGATCGACCACGTCAGCGCGATGGTCGACCGGCTGGTCGCCAAGGAGAAGCTGACCGAGGAGGCCGGCCGCGCGGCGAAGGAACGCCTCGTCCCGGTCGACGGCCCGCTCGCTCCCGCCGAGGGCGTGGATCTGGTGATCGAAGCCGTCCGCGAAGACCTCGAAACGAAGCGGACCCTCTTCGCCGGACTGGAAAAGATCTGCGGACCGGACACGATCTTCGCGACCAACACCAGCTCGCTGTCCGTCACCGAAATCGCCGCCGGCCTCACCGATCCGACGCGGATGGTCGGCCTGCACTTCTTCAACCCAGTGCCGCTGATGCGCCTGGTCGAGGTGGTCCCCGGCGCGCGCACCGCCGACTGGCTGCCGAGCGAAGCCCTCGAACTCGTCCGCGGCTGGGGCCACGAACCCGTGCTGGCGAAGGACGCCCCCGGGTTCCTCGTCAACCACGCCGGCCGCGGCCTGAACACCGAAGCCCTGCAGATCCTTTCCGAGTCTCTCGCCGAGCCCGCCGAAGTCGACCGCATCGCCCGCGACGTCCTCGGCCTCAAACTAGGCCCGTTCGAACTGCTGGACCTGACCGGTTTGGACGTCTCGCACGCGGTCTTGGAAAGCATCTGGAGCGGTTTCCACAGCGAGCCGCGCCTGCGGCCGTCGTGGCTCACCCGCCCCCGCGTCGCCGCCGGTCTCTTCGGCCGCAAAACCGGCGAAGGCTTCTACCGCTATGTCGACGGAAAGCAAGAACTCCCTCCCGAGCCCAGCGCCCCGCCCGCCCCGACCATGCCGGTCTACGCCGCCGACGAACGCCTGGGCCGCCTCCTCTCCGCGGCAGGCATCGACGTAGTCCCAGACGCCTACCCCGACACCGTTCTTCTGGTGACCCTGCGCGGAGAGTCCACTGTGGAAGCTGCGCGACAACTGGAACTGCCCGCCGCACGCGTCGTCGGCGTCGATGCGTTGGGCTACGAATCACGCTTCACGATGTCCGTCCACCCAGGACTGGACCCGCACTACGGCCGCGCCGCCTGGGGTGCCCTGGCCGCCACCGGAACCCCGGTAACGGTCGTCCGCGACGGTGCCGCCCCCATCGCCCAACGCCTGCTGGCCTCGATCATCAACACGGCTTGCTACATCGCCGACCAAGGCCTCGCCGCCCCCGCCGACATCGACACCGCAGTCCGCCTAGGCCTGGGCTACCCCCGAGGCCCCCTGGAATGGGGCGACCTGATCGGACCGGAAAAAGCCCTCCGCATCCTGAACGGCCTGCACCGAGCCACCGGCGATCCGCGCTACCGCCCGGCCAGTTGGCTGACCGAACGCGTAGCCCTGGGCTTGCCCCTAACCTCCACCGGCACCCGCCCAGCGGACCTGACCTGACTTCCCTCGGCGGCAAGGACCTACCCGGCTGAAGCCTCCCTCGCCCCCCGCCGATGGTCCGTGAGGGCCACCTTCACGGACCCTGATTCCCTGTTGTGTCTCGGTTGATCTGTCGCAGGGTTGTCTCGGTTGTTGTGTCTCATGTTAGGCGGCTGGGGTGAGGGTGGGGTCTGCCCAGGCTTCGGTTGACACCGGAGCTGACTGTTTCTCAGGCCGCTGCTGCGG
>NZ_ASXG01000082.1 GCF_000411975.1 Amycolatopsis orientalis DSM 43388 | reverse complement strand
CCCTACCGCCCCGAACCACACACCTTGACAAACACAGAGGAACCCTCAAGGAGCCCTTCACGGCCCGCTGACGACCCCGCGCACCCTGCCGCCCGCCCGGCATGGGGTGCGTCGCATGCCCCCATGCCGCCTCGGGGCGCTAGCCCCACCCAACCGCAACCGCTGCACCCACCCATCGAGGCACCCAGCCCTGGCCCTGCACCCCGATACGAAGCCTCTCTGCGGTCTGAGGGTGGT
>NZ_ASXG01000081.1 GCF_000411975.1 Amycolatopsis orientalis DSM 43388 | reverse complement strand
TTTTTTCAAGCAGAAGACGGCATACGAGATACAGTTGAGTTGCGGCGTTTCCGCCCCGTAGTCATTGATGGTTCGATACGTTACGCTGCTATTTTTGGCCCCCTTTGGCAGAGAAAATTGGTATTTATCAAAGGGGGAAATCATTTGATTTTTAACTACTTTTCCACCTATTTTCAGGTCTGTCAGGGTAATGAAATAAGGTGTTGGGTTACTGACCGTAACCATGTCAGCTGACGAAGTG
>NZ_ASXG01000080.1 GCF_000411975.1 Amycolatopsis orientalis DSM 43388 | reverse complement strand
CCACCGCAGCAGCGGCCTGAGAAACAGTCAGCTCCGGTGTCAACCGAAGCCTGGGCAGACCCCTGCTCACCCGACCAGCCACCGACACCCCAACGAGCTAGCCCCAGAAACGCAGAAACCCCGCGCCACGCTGCCCGACAGACTCACGCACTCGACCAGCCGCCGTCACCCCAGCCGGTCCCCAGAGCCCAACACACGCGCACGTCGCCCAGCAGACTCACTCACGCGACCAGCCCCGGTCACCCCAGCCGATCCCCAACAGCCCAACACACCCGCAACCGCACACGTCGCCCAGCAGGCTCACGCACCCGACCAGCCACCGTCACCCCAGCCGGTCCCCAGAGCCCAACGCACCCGCAACCGCACACGTCGCCCAGCAGGCTCACTCGCGCGACCAGCCACCGTCACCCCAGCCGATTCCCAGAGCCCAACGCACCCGCACGTCGCCCAGCAGACTCACTCACGCGACCAGCCCCGTCACCACAGCCGATCCCCAGCGGGCCAACCCACCCGCAAACGCAAACCCCACCACGCCGCCCAGCGAACTCGCGCACTCCACCAGCGCCGTCACCGCAGCCGATGCCCGGGCTACCCCACCGGCCAACACCGTAACCCCACACCAAACAGCCCGGCCACCCCCGGCAGCCGAGCCGTCCAGCTCGTCATCGCGTCAACAACCAGCCCAGCCTCCCCAGGCCCAGGCCAGTTCGCAAGCAGGCAAACCGACGGCCGGTCCGCACCCCGGCCGCGGCGCATTCTCCCCCGTAACCTCGGAAACCCCGGGCGGAACCGGAGCGCCTCAGGCGACCTCGGTGCGGCTGCCGCCTGGAGCGTGCAGGCCCAGCATGTCCAGCAGCATGGCGCATTCCTGCGCGTCCTTGGCCTGGGACGCGACGGCCAGCGCTGCCTTGCGGCGGCGTTCCTCCTGCCGGGCCGCGTCCGTGTCGTCCACGAGGTCCGGCGCCGGGTGCAATCCGGTGGTCAGGTCTCGCATGGTGGCTCCTCCCCGATTGGCGTGGGCGCGGGTCTTCCGCGCTCGCTCCACACCCCTTCAACGGCCGAGCCGCACCGGATGTTCCGATGACCCCGGTCACGTCGGCCAGCCGCGCCAGGATGGCACCCGAGCCCCGCTGTCGGGTGCGGCGCCAGGAAACGGGGCGTATGCAGGGCAGGGCCGCCATAAGTCCTAAGTGGACACTGCCGGAATGCGCCCGTTCGGGTGAGGTAAGTGGCCTCACCCGGCTGGGCGAGCCACTATCCACGCTGTGCATCCCGACCGGCGCCCTGTGCGCACCGCTCTCCTCGGGATGACCGTGCTCGTCCTCGGCGTCCTCACCGCGCTCCAGGCGCCGAACCTGCCGATCATCGGCGACGGCACCGCGTATGCCGCCGAGTTCAGCGAAGCCGCCGGACTCCAAACCGGTGACGACGTGCGGGTCGCGGGAGTGAAAGTCGGCCGGGTGTCGCGGGTTTCGCTCGACGGTGCGTCCGTCCGGGTGTCGTTCCGGGTGTCGGGGGCGTGGCTCGGGGACCGGACATCCGCGTCGATCCGGATCAAAACGTTGCTGGGACAGAAATATCTCGCGCTCGACCCGGCCGGTTCCGGATCGCTGGATCCGGCTACGCCGATCCCGCGCGGCCGGACCACCGTTCCGTACGACGTCCTGCCCGCGTTCCGGCAGCTCGCCACGACCGTCGACGCGATCGACACCACTCAGCTGGCGCAGAGCTTCCAGGCCATTTCCGGCACGTTCGCGCGCACCCCGGCCGACGTGCGCGCCACGTTGACCGGACTGTCGCGGCTGTCCGATTCCCTGTCCGCCCGCGACGCGAAACTGGCTCACCTCTTGGCTCAGGCGCGCACGGTTTCCGCCACCCTCGCCGACCGCGACACCCAGTTGACCCGGATTCTCGCTGACTGCAACCAACTGCTCGCCGAAGTCCAAAACCGCGAATCGGCCATTCAGGCGCTGCTCGCCGGAGCGCGCCGGCTGAGCAGCGAAGTGTCCGGGCTGGTCGCCGACAACGACCGCGAGCTAGGCCCGGTGCTCGTCCAGCTCGACCGGCTGACCGCGCTGCTCGAACGCAACCGCGCGTCGCTCTCGGACGGAATCCGGAAGCTGGCCCCGCTCGTCCGCCTCGCCGCGAATCTCACCGGCAACGGCCGGTGGATCGACGGCTACCTGTGCGGCCTGATCTTGCCCGCGGTCGGGCCGCTCAACGAGCACGGCTGCTTCACTCCATGAGCCCCGGTCCGCCGGTGATCCGCACGGTGACCTGGTTGTCGTTGTAGGTGTAGGCCTCGTACGCGAACTCCACGCCGGTCTTTTCGACGTGTTCGGTCCACGCCCGGTACTCGTGCCGTTTCCAGCCGGGGAAGTTGAAGAACTCGTCGAAGTGCACGATGCTGCCGACCCGCAGCCGCGGGCCGACGTTGTCCAGCACGGTCTTCGCGGAGCTGTAGAGATCTCCGTCGACGTGCACGAAATCGACCGGACCGGGGTGCTTCTCCAGAAACCCCGGCAGGCTGTCGGAAAACAGGCCGACGACGAGTTCGGCTCCCGGCACGTCGGGCAGATCGTCGCGGGCGAAGGCGCCGGCGGGCATGCCGTTGAGCCACGCTTCGGGCAGGCCGTCGAACGAATCGAAGCCGTACACCTCGGTCGCCTTGCGCGCGGCCGTGATGGTGCGCAAGGTGTTGCCGGACGCGACCCCGAACTCAAGCGCCATCCCGCCGGTCGGCGCGAGGGAAAGCGCGTACTCCAGCGTTTCCTTGGGGCTGCCGAAATGCTTCGCGCCAATCAGGTTTTCGCGCGCGAAGACGTTGCTCTCCAACGCCGCGTCCTGGTCGCCGGCGTACACGATGTCGCGGCGGCTGCGGATCTCGAACTCGACCACGCGGTCCAGCAGCCGGTCGCCCTGCCGGACGATCTCCGCCCGCAGGTCCGCCCGCGTCCGTTCCAGTTCCGCGCGCAGTCCGGCGCACTGCTCGGCGAGTTGCTCGGCGTGCGGATCGTGCAGGCGGGCCGCGGCCCGGCGCAGCACCAGGCCGGCCTTCCGGCGCAGCGCAGGGCCCAAAGTCCTGGTCGTCAGCCGATCTTGGCTTTCCTGGTTCATCCCGGGACGATAACCGACCACCGGTCGCTGCCCCGCACTGCCCGGTCTACGCGGCAGTAGCCGAGCGCCGGACCACCGCGGATCCCTGCGCGGCAGCAAACAAAGCCGAGTTTCCCTCTCCGTCCACTGTGTACAGATCGCAGCGGCACGTGGCCCGAGAACGGCTCGCTTGGACGACCGTCGCTTCGGCACGCAGCAGCACCCCGTCGGCGGGCACGAGGTAATCAATGGAGAAGCCGCTCGTCAGCAACTGCGGACCGAGCACAGTTCCGGCGGCGAAGGTGAGCGCGTTGTCCGCCGCGTAGGCGAGGACGCCGCCGTGGAGATAGCCGTTCTGCTGTCGGAGGTCGTCGCGCACGTCCAGCTCCAGCACCGCGCGCCCGTCGCCGAACTCCTCGACCCGCGCGCCGAGCAGGACGCTGAACGGCTGCGCGCCGAGCGCGGCGCGCGCGAAGTCCAGGTTCATTTCGCCTCCTCGATTCAGCAGTGAAGTACTTCAGTAGTGAAGCGAGGATGGCGGGGAGCAGAGAACCCTGTCAAGATCCCCGCATGGCCGCCGACGAACGTCTCTTCTTCCTGCTGCAGAGCGCGGCGCACCGGCTGCGCGTCGAGGGCGACCGGCGCTGCCTCGCCGCGGGCGGCGTGACGACCCCGCAGCTCGGCGCGCTGCTCGCGGTCCACGACCGGCCCGGCCTCACCCAGCGGGAACTGGCCGCGGAGCTGGGCCAGCGCGAATCGGCGATCACCGCGATGACCGGACGGCTGATCGACGCGGGGCTGATCGTCCGGCAGCCGCATCCGGAACAGCACCGGGCGCTGGTGCTGGACCTGACCCCGGACGGCAAGGAGACCCTCGCCCGGTTGCGGCCGGTGATCGAGTCGTTCAACCGCGAACTGCGTGCCCTGCTCGGGGACGCGTTCGGGCCGACCAGCGAGGCGCTGCGGCAGTTGGCGGGCTGGGCTGGCTGAGCCGCGCCTCACCTGCAGATTGCGGGGAAGACCCCTGATTCCTCGCCGACGGCGGCGGACCCCATCAGGGCCTGTCCGGGTGTCCGATTCACCGCGAACCGGCTAGTTTCTCCAGAGATGTCATCCGCCACACCCGTCCCCGCAGCCTCGCGGCAACGTGCGGGCCGCACCATGACCGGCGTGGCGATCATGGCGGCCCGGCTCTGGTGGGCCTGGCAGACGGTCCGGTCCGCGGGCGTTGCTTACCTCTCGGCTCAGCGTTCGGAGCCGTCCCCGCCCTGTTCAGCGAGGAAGCGTTCGAACTGCGAGGCCAGTTCGTCCGCCGTCGGCATGTGCTCCTGCGTTTCGGCGAGCAGGCTGTGCCCGGACGCTTCGGTGAACGTGTCGTACTGACGTTCCAGCGCGCGCACCACGTCGGCGGATTCCTCGGACTCCGCGACCTGACGGTCGATTTCCGCCTTCGCCACCTCGGCCGCGGTGCGCAATTCGCCGTCCGGCAGGCGCAGGCCGGTGGCCTTGCCGATCGCGTCGAGGATCGTCACCGCGGCGGCCGGGTAGGTCGACTGCGCCAGGTAGTGCGGCACGTGTGCGGCGAAGCCCATGGCGTCGTGGCCCCACTCGCCGAAGCGGTACTCCAGCATCGCGGCGACACTGCCCGGGACCTGCATGCGGTTCGGCAGCGGCTGGTGCTCACCGATCAGATGCTCGCGCGTCGCGTGTGCGGTGACGCCGAGCGGGCGCGTGTGCGGGGCGCCCATCGGAATCCCGTGGTACCCGACGGTCAGCCGCACGCCCCAGCGCTCCACCAGCTGCCGCACGGCCGCCGCGAACAGCTCCCACTCGCGGTCCGGCTCCGGGCCGGACAGCAGCAGGAACGGGGTGCCGTCGTCGTCGTGCAGCAGGCGCACGACCAGCTCGGGGGTCTCGTATTCCTCCCAGTGGTCGACCGCGTAGATCATCGCCGGGCGGCGCGACCGGTAGTCGATGAGCCGGTCGACGTCGAACCGCGCGATGACCCGATTCTCGACCTCTCCGGCGAGGTGGTCGGTGACCAGCCGTCCGGCCGAGCCCGCGTCCATGAAGCCCTCGAAGAAGTGGAGGAGCACCGCTCCGTCCAGGTCGGGGACGTCCGAGTCCACCTCGTACAGTTCCTCGGGATCGAGTCCCACCGGATCCTCCTGCTGCTCGCTTTGCACGGACGTACGCGGTACAACGCGGCCGAGCTGCAAATCCATCCCGCGCGCGGCGCAAATAGTACTGTGCCGATGGTTACCAACCCGACCACAGCCACGGCCTCATGACTTCGTAGCAACCGTTACGTGCCGAGTTGGGGGTCGGCCTACCTTTGGCCGGATTGGTAACGCCCCGCACTCAGCAGCCACCCGGATCGGGGCATCGTGACACTTGTCGTGGGCAGCGAACCCCGCGGTCGGGCACTCTGAGCAGGTGAACACCGAGAAATCGACCACGCTTGAACTGCGGTTGCGCCCGCCGGAACACCGGGTGAGCCGCCGGGCGATGGGACACTGGGCGGCGTCGGCGGGGGCCGGCTGGCTGGTCGTGGTCGCGGTGCAGGCAGTGGTGGTCGCGACCGCGGACGATCCGCCGTCGTGGCTCACGGTGACGCTGCTGCTCTCCTGTGTGCTCGCCCCGCTGCACCTGCTCGTCATGCCGCAGTGGCGCTACCGCGTGCATCGCTGGGAAGTCACCGGCGAGGCCGTCTACACCCAGTCCGGCTGGCTGAAGCAGGAGTGGCGGATCGCGCCGGTCTCGCGGATCCAGACGGTCGACGTCGAACGCGGCCCGCTGGAGCAGTTGTTCGGGCTGGCCCGGCTCACCGTCACCACCGCCTCCGCCGCCGGGCCGCTGCGCATCTCCGGGCTCGATCGCGAAGTCGCGGTCGCGCTGGCCGACGAGCTGACCCACACCACGCAGGCCGTTCGCGGGGACGCGACGTGAACGCGACCGCACCGTCGGCGCCGGTCGCCGCCGAAGGCACCGAAGACGCGCCCTGGCATCGCCTCGACCGCCGGATGTTGTTGATCCGCCCGGTTCTCGACCTGGTGAAGTCGCTGCCGGTGCTCGTTGGCGCACTGGTGCTCGGGCACGGGAATCAGTGGCAGTGGATCGGTCTCGCCGCCACGGCGGTGACGATCGGCGTCGGCATTTCGCATTGCCTCACGTCGCGCTACCGCGTCACCGCGACCCAGCTCGAATGGCACACCGGGTTGCTGCTGCGCAAGCAACGCGCGATTCCCCGCGATCGAATCCGTACCGTAGACGTGCTTTCGGAACCGAAACATCGGCTTTTCTCGCTTTCCGCGGTACGAATCGGTACCGGACGGCACGATCACGGCAAAGGGCCGGGCAAGGACCAGCTGGTGCTCGACGCGGTCACCGGCGCGGAGGCCCAGCGGCTGCGCACGCTGCTGCTGCACCGGAAACCGGCGGAAGCGCGAGCGCCGCAACCGCCGGAGTCGCTCGTCGCCGAGGTCGACAAGCGCTGGGTGCGGTACGCGCCGTTCACCTTGTCCGGGCTCGCGGTGGTCGCCGCGATCCTCGGCACGGTGTACCACTTCGCGCACGAACTGCACTTCGATCCGACGAGCTTCGGGCCGCTCCGCGACCTCACCGCCCGCGCGCTCGAACAACCGGTGTGGCTCACCGTGGTGCTGGCGGCGGCCGGACTGCTCGTGCTCGTGTCGGTGCTCTCGGTCGGCGGATACGTGTTGTCGTTCTGGAACTTCCGGCTCACCCGCGAACCGGGCGGCACGCTGCACATCCGGCGCGGGCTGATCACGACGCGGTCGGTCTCGATCGAGGAAGACCGGTTGCGCGGCGTCGAGATCAAGGAACCGTTGCCGCTGCGGATGGTCGGCGGCGCGAAATGCGTCGCGGTCGCGGCCGGGCTGCGCGAGGGCAAGGGCGCGGACCGCGGCGGCAGCCTCCTGCTGCCGCCGGCTCCGGCGGGGAAAGCCCGCGAGATCACGAGCGAGGTGCTCGGCGAAGACTTCGCGAAGGTCCCCCTCGTGCGGCATTCGCGGCGCGCGCTGACCCGCCGGATCACCCGCGCTGTCTTCGCCGTACTGGCACTGTCGGCCGCGCTGTTCGGCCTGGCCCGGCTCAATGTGCTGCCGGAATGGCCGTGGCAGGCCGCGCTCGTGCTGTTGCCGTTCGCGGTCCTCGTCGGCTTCGACCGGTACCGCTCGCTCGGCCACGCGATCACCGGCCGGTACCTCGTGACCCGTTCCGGGTCGCTGGCCAGGGCGACGGTCGCCGTCCGGCGGGACCGGCTCACCGGGATCGTCGTGCACCGGTCGCTGTTCCAGCGGCGGGCCGGGCTGGTCACCGTCATCGCGCCGGTCGCCGCCGGGCGGGGGCACTACCGCGTGCTGGACGTCGAGGAGAGCGCCGGGCTCGCGCTCGCCGACGCCGCGGTCCCCGGATTGCTGACGCCGTTTCTCGCCGGGGGCGGAAAAACCGGGACCTGTGGTAATTTACCGACGCGTTCGTGACTGAATTCGGCGCTCTCCGGAAGAGGTCTCAGGATGTCTGAACCCGGACTACGTCGCACGGCCGGTGCCAACAGTTCCCGGAAAGTGCTCCAGTTGCTGTTGTCGTTCACCGAACAGCGCTGGGAGGCCAGCGTGGCCGAACTCGCCGAAGCGATCGGCAGCCCGGTCGCCACCGCATACCGCTACGTGCAGCTGCTGAAGGAACTGCAACTGCTGGAAGAGTCGCGGTCCGGGCGCTACCACGTCACCAGCCGCGTCATGCCGCTCGCGCGCGCCGCCCGGCTCGCGAACGACCTGGCCAGGGTGGCGCTGCCGGTGATGGAGGAGGCGGTGCGCGAACTCGGCGAGACCGTCCTGCTGTTCCAGCACTTCGGTGACGTCGCGGTGTGCAGCGACCGGGTCGAATGCGACCGTCCGATGCGGTTCACGTTCCAGCCGGGGCATTCGATCCCGCTCGGCGTCGGCGCGACCGGGAAGATGCTGCTCGCCCTGCTGCCCGACGGCGAACGCGAACGCCAGGTCGCCCGGATCTCCCGGGAACGCGGTGCCGAGGTGCGCGACGACCTCAAGCTCGCGCTGGCCAATCGCTACATGCAAAGCTGGGGCGAGATCGAGGACGGCGTGTGGTGCTGCTCCGTGCCGGTGGAGGTCGACCGGCACCGGCCGAGCGTACTGACCTTCGTCGGACCGGCCACCCGTATCGGCGACGCGGAGCGCGAGCGGGCCATCACGGCCTTGCGCGCTTACGCTGAGCAGATCGGAAAAGCGATTTCCGAGTACTCCGTGTAGCCGTAAAATCAGGGCAGTGATCCGTCTCGCCGCCCCCGCCGATCTTTCTGTGCTGCCTGGCCTCGAACGTGCTGCCGGAGAACCGTTCCGGGCCGTCGGCATGGCCGAAATCGCCGACGACGCACCGCCTTCGGTCGAAGACCTCGCGGCATTCCAGTCCGCGGGCCGCTGCTGGGTGTGGGACGACGACGGGACGATCGCCGCGTACGTACTCGCCGAAGAGGTCGACGGTTTCGGTCACGTGGAACAGGTTTCCCTGCTGCCGAGCCACGCCCGCCGAGGAATTGGCCGAGCGCTGATCGAGACAGTCGACGGGTGGGCCGCCGAACGCGGATTGCCCGGGCTGACGCTGACGACGTTCGCTGAGGTGCCGTGGAACGCGCCGTATTACGAGCGGCTCGGGTTCCGCGTGCTGGCCGACGAGGAGCAAGGTCCGGATCTGCGGCAAATCCGGCGGGCGGAGATCGCGCGAGGGCTGGACCGGTGGCCCCGGGTGGCGATGATGCGGGCGCGGTGAGGTTTTTTCGCGTTTTCGTTGCGGCCTAAGCGGTTCAGGCTGATTCCGCCAGGATCTCGCGCGCCTGCGTCAACGCGAAGCCCAGCAGGTTCCGGCCGCGCCACCGTGCCGGGTTTTCCGCGTCCGGGTCGTCCGTGGCCAGCCCGACGCCCCACTCGCCTCCACCAGCACCCGCTTGCCCGTGCCCAGCAGAAAACGCAGCAGATCCGTGTGCTGCCCGACTTTGGCGATGCTGCCGGCGAGCACGATCTCGCCGCGGCGGCCTCCCGCTGGTCCTGGTCGAAGCCCACGACGCCTGCCGCGGATGCCTGGCCTCCGGCAGTCCGTTCGTTATCGAACAGCACGGCCTTCCGCCACCTCAGGTAATGCTCGTCCTTGGCGAAGGTCCGGCCGTCCGCGGTGAACTACGCAGGCCACCATTGACTCAAGCAGCCTCGTCCGATGCTTCCGTCGCGCTCCGGCCGGCGGCCCCAGAAAAACAGGAACGTGACTCGCCGGCCGTGGTGCATCCCGTCGGCCAACTCGGCGACATCGCGGGGAATTTCCCGCTCCATGGGCGGCAGTCTCACCGCCTCGAACCCCCGTCCGGGAACTGCCTTCCGCCGCGGCCTCGCCAGCGGGCCCGGACGCGGGTCGCTCGGGAGGGGGACCTGGATTGCCCGGGTAATCGAACACGTGTTCTACTGGTGGGGCCGGCCCCGGAGGGGGAAGCTCCGCGGGCCGGCATCCGTCCGTCGATCGATCCCCAGGAGGCAGTGTGGCGGTCAAGATCACCCATCTCGCCAGTGGTCAGCAGGTCCGCTTCGCGAACGCGGACGGCGCCCGCCGGTATGCCGAGATCATGGGCGGCGGAGTCGACAAATGGCGATTCACGATCGTCCCCGGGGACAGCGGTGCCCCCGGAATGCCCGCGGCGGTCGTCAACGTGCCGGTGTGGCGGACTGCCGCCCGGTGACGCTTCGCCCGGCGGCTGTCGTCGATGATCACTGGCATTTCGCTCAGCGACAGCCGCTAGGGGCCTCCTGCAGTTGCGGTTCGCCCGGAGGGCGGCGGCTGTCTCCGGTGATCGGCTCCGCTTGGCGACAGCTGCTAGGCGGACTCGCCCGATGACGGTTCGCGCCGCGGGCGGCGGCCGTCTCCAGCAACCGCGACCCGGCTCCCGCACGGCGACAGCCGCTAGGCACACTCGCCCGGCGGCTGTCGCCGGTGGCCCGGCGATCGCGTGGTGGCGGCATTCCCGGTGGCCGCTCGTCTGCCGCCCCGGTGTGCTCGCGGACCGTCTTCTGGCGACCGCCCGCCTAGCAACGTCCGCTCGGCGGCCGCCGAAGCCGTCACCCGATCGGCAAGCGGGCCAAGCTAACAGGGCACCCGATCGCAGGCCAACGAGGACCGTTTGCCCGTTGACCGCACGGCGCTCGGCCCGCTGAGAAACGACCGTACCGATCATCGGGACAACGTCTTGTTGCTTACCGGCCACGCCGTGTGCTCCACTGTTGATCACCCACTGCTGTAAGTCCCGCGACGCGGGACCGCCGCTTGTCAGCAGAGACCACCTCGGCACGAACCTGCACCGTGCCAGACGGACAGAAGGAGCGGCTCCTTTGCTTGCGCACCAGCGTGGAACACATCGGCGTGGAAAAATCCGGGGCACCGTCTTGTTGTCGGTCCTCGCGCTCGCGGTCGGGGCCGGCACGGCCCACGCGGCGCCCGCCGCCGCCCCGAAGGCTACGGCGTGGCCTGGCGGGTCGAAGGTGGCCATCGCCGACGACGCCGGGTTTTTCGGCAGCAACCTCAGCGGCCTGTCGTACGAATCGCCCACCGTGCTGTGGGCGGTGAAGAACGGTCCGAGCACCCTGTACCGGCTCGTCCAAGACGGCACCAAGTGGCGGCCGGACACCGCCAACGGCTGGTCCGAGGGCAAGGCCATGCACTATCCCGACGGCAGCGGCGACCCGGACGCCGAAGGGGTCGTCGTCACCCCGGACGGCGTCTTCACCTCGACCGAGCGGGACAACGACGACGGCAACACGAGCAAGCCCGCCGTGCTCCGGTACTCGACGTCCGGAACGAGCACATCCCTGAAAGCGACCGGGGAATGGGATCTCACCTCGGACCTCCCGTCGGTCGAGCCCAACAAGGGCCTCGAGGCCATCTCCTGGGTTCCGGACTCGGCGCTCACCGCGCACAAATTCCGGGACGAGCACACGAAAACCGCCTACAACCCGGCGAGCTACCCGAACCACGGGACCGGCCTGTACTTCGTCGGGCTCGAGGCCAACGGGAAGATCTACGCGTACGCGCTCGACCAAACCGGCGGCAAGTACACGCGCGTCGCGACCATCGACAGCGGGTTCCCGACGGTGATGGACCTCGAATACGAGCCATCGACTGGGCACCTGTGGGCGGAATGCGACAACACGTGCAAGGGCCGCACCACCACGCTCGACGTCAACTCCGCCGGCGCGTTCGCGGTCACCGCGCAGTACGACCGCCCGTCCGGGATGGCGAACTACAACAACGAGGGCTTCGCGATCGCGCCGACGTGCGCGAACGGGACCAAGCAGGTCGCGTGGTCCGACGACGACAACGACGACAACCACGCGCTGCGCACCGGAACGCTCGCCTGTAAGTAGCCCGCGCGGACAGACTGCGGCGGCACCGAAAACCCGGCGCCGCCGCAGTGTCGTCAGTTCTTCAGCAACCGATCCAACGCCCGCGGAACGGCCGCCGCCAGCAGATCCAGCTCGGCTTCTTCGGCGACCAGCGGCGGCGACACCGCCATCCCCTTGCCGAGCGAGCGCACGATCACGCCCTCCTCAAGCAGGAACTTGTGCAACCGGCCGGGCGCGCCCGGGTCCGCGGCCAGCAAGTCCGGCGCGAGTTCCACCGCGGCCAGGAAACCCAGCCCGGCCCGCACTTCCGCCACCGCCGGGTGCCCGACCGCTCCGGAAAGCGCGTCCGCGAGCGGCTTCTCCAGTGCCTTGCCGCGCGGGATGATGTCGTCGCGCTCGTAGATGTCCAGCGTCGCGTTCGCCGCGGCACAGGCGACCGGGTGCCCGGCGTACGTCGCGCCGTGGCGCAGGATCGGCGCGCCCGCGCGGCCGGTGAAGAACGGCTCGGCCACGTGCGGCGCGACCAGCAGGACGCCCAGCGGAATCGTCCCGCTCGTCACGCCCTTCGCCGTGGTCACCAGGTCCGGCCGCACCGACCAGCGGTCGATGCCGTACCAGGTGCCGAGCCGGCCCCACGCGCAGATCACGCAGTCCGCGACGAACAGCACCTCGTGCTTGCGGCAGATCGCCGCCACTTCCTCGATGTACCCGTCCGGCGGCAACAGCACGCCGCCCGCGCCGATGACGGGTTCACAGAAGAACGCGGCCACCCGCTCCGGGCCCACCCGAAGGATTTCCTCCTCCAGGGCCGCCGCGTTGTCGTAGGGCACCTGCGAGAAATCCGCGGCCGGCGGGCCCCAGCCCTCCGCGTTCGCCGGGATCCCGGCCGCGGCGGTGCCGAATCCGTGCGTGCCGTGGTAGCCCTGGGTGCGGCTGATGACGTGGGTCTTGTCCGGGCGTCCGGTGTGGACGAAGTAGGACCGGGCGATCTTCACCGCGGTGTCCACCATGTCGCCGCCGCCCGAGCCGAGGAACACCTTCGACCCCGGCACCGGAGCCAGTTCGGACAGCCGTGCCGCCAGCTTCAGCGCCGGCTCGTTCGCGACGCCGCCGAACAGGTTGTACGCGTCGAGCTTCTCCAGCTGCTCGGTCACCGCGCGGGTGATCTCGGGACGGCCGTGGCCGAGGTTCGAGTACCACAGCGAGGCGGATGCGTCGAAGTAGCGACGGCCCGCGTCGTCCCACACATAGGACCCCTCGCCGCGGGTCACCACGAACCGGTTCCCGTCGACCGCGCCCATGTCCGCGAACGGGTGCCACAGCGGGTTCGGCTGCTGGTCCGGCATTGCTCCTCCTCGGGGTCGGCTCAACCGGCCGGCGCCGCGGGGAGCGGCGACCGGCCGCCGCCGCCCTTTCTACCCGCCCGGCCGGGGATCGGCGAACCGCGACCCCTCGGCGCGCGCCATCGCGGAACTCCGCAGCCCGGGCGTCCGATGGCGTTGTCCCCGGCCGGGCAGACCGGACGCGGACCGCCGCGCCGGACGGCGGCACGCCAGCTCTCCCCGGTACAGCTCGGCGGTGCGGACCAGATCGGCGTAGGCCTCGACGTGGATCCGGTTGATCGCGTCGTGCGCGTCCCGGGCGGCCGCGTCGAGCCACGCGCAGTAGTCGCTTCGGGTCTGGGTCCGCATCGCGCGCCCCCGCTCAGACGTTTTCGACGGTCGTTTCCGGTGCGTTCGAGGGCGCGGAACTGAGCGACGCGCCCTTCCGGTCCTTCACGAAGAAGCTGGTGACCAGGCCGATCACGGTCATCACGGCGAGGTAGCCGCCGACCGCGTAGACCGTGCCGGTGCGGGTCTGCAGTGCTTCGGCGATCGTCGGCGCGAACGCCCCGCCGAGCACCGCGCCGATCGCGTACGAGATCGCCGCGCCGCTATAGCGGACCGAGGTCGGGTACATCTCCGCGTACAGCGCCGACTGCGGGCCGTAGGTGAACCCGAGCCCGATCGAGAACACCACCAGCGAAAGCACGAGCAGCCCGACGCTTCCCGTGTTGACCAGCGCGAAGAACGGGAACATCCACACCAGCTGCAGCACGAACCCGGCCTGATACGTGCGCAGGCGGCCGATCCGGTCGGCGAGCCAACCGCCGACGAGCGTGCTCACCAACCACGCGACGGCGGAAATCATCACCGCGATCAGCACCGTCGAACGGTCCAGGTGCAGCGATTTGGTCGCGTACGACTGCACGTATCCGCCGGTGGTCATGTATCCGACGGCGTTGTTGGCCGCGAACAGCAGCGCGCCCGCGACGACGAGCTTCCAGTGGTGCCGGAACAACTGCACCAGCGGCATGCTCGACCGCGCCTTCTTCTCGCGGACCTCCTCGAACACCGGGCTTTCCGCGACCCGGGACCGGATCAGCAGCCCGGCGACGATCAGCACCACGCTCAGCAGGAACGGGATCCGCCAGCCCCAAGCCAGGAACTGTTCCGGGGAGGTGAGCCCGGTGACCAGCGCGAGGACGCCGTTGGCCAGCAGCAACCCGATCGGCACCCCGATCTGCGGGAACGCGCCGTACAACCCGCGTCGGTCCGCGGGCGCGTGCTCGACCGCGAGCAGCGCGGCACCGCCCCATTCGCCGCCGGCCGACAGGCCCTGCACGATGCGCAACAGCACCAGGACGATCGGTGCCCAGACCCCGATCGACGCGGTGTTCGGCACGAGGCCGATCAGCACTGTCGAGATCCCCATCAGCAGCAGGGTGAGGATCAGCATCGCGCGCCTGCCGAGGCGGTCGCCCAGATGCCCGGCGATCACCGCGCCGATCGGGCGGAAGAAGAAGCTGATGCCAACCGTCGCGAACGAAACGATCAGCGCGTCCTTGCCGAGTACCGCGAAATACTGCGTCGCGAAGACCAGCCCGGCGCAGATCGCGTAGATGAAGAAGTCGAACCATTCGATAGTCGTGCCGACCATGGCCGCCAGCACGACGCGGCGGTGCTCTCTGCTGATCCCGGTCGTGCGCGGCATTGCGCCTCCCCTGCTGCGGACGGTGCTCCAGACCGGCCAGATCGTATATAATCAGTCGCCATCCCAGCAAGCCTCAATGTGGTAACTGATCAGGCTTTTGGCCGCCATGGCTTGAACTGCCGGATTCCAGCCAGCAGCCGAGGGGGTCAGATAGTATATTATTTAGCGCAACGAACGGACCGGCTACCGTGGCCTGGACACCCCGCCCCGGCGGGTTGCGAAGGGGAGGCGACAGGGATGTCCACAACGCACGAACAGGCCGGGCTCAGCAAGAGCCAGCACACCTACCAGGTGCTGAAATCCCGGATCACCGCCGGCGAGTACCCGGCCGGGCACCGGCTGGTCCTCGGTGCGCTGGCCAAGGAATTCGACGTGAGCACGGTCCCGGTCCGGGAGGCGGTGCGGCTGCTGCAGGCCGAGGGCCTGGTGCACTTCGAGCGCAACGTCGGCGCGACCGTCGCGGCGATCGACCCGGTCGGCTACGAGCACACGATGCAGATGCTGGCGATCGTGGAAAGCGCGGCGACCGCACTCGCCGCGCCGCACCTGACGCCCGACGACCTCGCCGAGGCGGCCGAACTCAACAACCGGATGCGCGCCGGCCTCGACCGCCTGGAGCCGGTCGAATTCACCCGGCTCAACCACGAGTTCCACGAGGTGCTCTACACCCGCTGCCCCAACCCGAGCCTGGTCGACCTGGTCAAGAAGGGCTGGGCACAGCTCGCCGCGATCCGCGATTCGACGTTCTCGTTCGTGCCCTCCCGCGCGCTCGCCTCAGTCGCCGAACACGACCAGCTGCTGGACCTGATCCGCTCCGGTTCCGGCGCGGAATGGATCGAGCACTGCGCACGGGCGCACCGGTCAGCGACGCTGGACGCGTTCCTCAGCTGGGAAGCGGACTCCCGCCACGGCTGAGGACCGCCGTCATCCGCGCGAGGATCGTCGCGAAATCCCGCGGCGGAACGGAAAACAAGCCGCGCCGAAACGGCAGTCCCCAATTCGTCGGGTCGGGGACAAAGGACAGCTGGCCGACTAACGGCTTCGCGTCGACCCGCGCGCACTCGTGGAAGGAAGCCGCGAGCCGCCACGGCCGGAAGTCGTCGCTGACGTAGGCCTGGTAAGGCTTTTCGCCGGTAATGGTGGCCCACGCGGTGAACTGCCGGACGGGCTTGCCGCCGCGCAAGCTGGTGCGCGGGGAGTAGAAAATCATCTCGTCGCCCGGGCGGGGCTGGCGAAGACGGTTGCCCGCACCGTGCTCCGCTTGCGTGAAACCGCCCTCGATGGCCGCTTCCACGTGATCCAGAGTGACGGTGTTGATCCAGAATCGCTGGCCGGAAGGACTGTCGTTCACCGTGGCGTCACCTCCCCTGGCGCGAGCGCCGTGTCGCGTTCGCGTCAGCCACGGTCATGGAGGGTGACGTGGTAGCCGTCGGGGTCGGCGAAGGTGAACGTGCGGCCGAAGGGACCGTCGATCGGCGCGGAGACGATGCGGTGCCCGTCGGCGACCAGCGCGTCGTGAATCGCCTGGACGTCGGTGGCGAGCAACCAGATCGCGGCACCGATGCCGGGCTGGGCGGCGGAGGCGAGGTCAGTGCCGGGAATGACCTCACGGAGCGCGAACGCGATCGGCTTCGTTTCGAAGACGACGGCGTGCGGCGGTCCGGCCGGCGAGCGGGCGAGGCCGAGGTAGCGCTCGTAGAACGCCTGCGAAGCGTCCAGGTCACGCGCCTGGAGCGAGAGGAAATCGGGGCCGATGGCGGGCATGGTGCTGCTCCTTCCGTTCAGTGTCAGGTTCCTGACATGAATCACTGTATGTCAGGAACCTGACAAGAGCAAGCACGGCTGCCTTGCGCAGACGCGAGTGAGGGGAACCCGGAAGGAGCAGCTTCCCTCCGGGTTCCCCTCACGGACCGTGAAATTCAGCTCAGGCGCGCGGTTTCCGGTACCACCGCGGCGAAGTGTTCAGCGGCGGCTTGAGCTTCGCGCGCACCACCAGCACATTCGGCTCGTCCGATTCCACGAACTCGCTCAGCAGCCGGCGAAACGCACGGCCGAAGCCGGACACCCGGTCCGCGTGCACGCCGAACGAACGGGCCAGTCCGACGAAATCCGGGCTGTCCCAGTCGACTCCGCGGTGCGGCAGGCCTTCCTGGTCCTGGTCGAAGCGCAGCATGCCGTAGCCGCCGTCGTCCACGACCACGACCGTCACCGGCAGCTGTTCCTCCGCCAGTGTCGCCAAATCCCCTACCGCGTAAAGGAAACCGCCGTCGCCGGTGACGCACAGGACGCGTCCGCCGCCGGCCGCCTCGGCCGCCGCGCCCGCGCCGAGCGACGCCGGGAAGCCGTAACCGAGCGTGCCCCAGCCCATCGGATACGCCAGCCGCCGCGGCGCGCGGACCCGGTGGAAGCCGCCGATCCAGTACCCGGCGACGCACATGTCGGCGACGATCGTCCCGTCCTCCGGAAGCACTTCCTCCAAAGTGGACAGAAAGTCGGCGGCCTGCGGTTCCTCGTCGCGGATCCGCCTGCGCACCCGGCGGCCGATGCCGGCCAGCCGCGCGGTCAGCTCGTCCAGGCCGGGCCGCGATTCCGGGTGCAGGGATTCGACGACGCGGCGGGCGTCGCCGACCAGGGTCACGTCCGGCCGGTAGTTCTTCGCCGCGTCGGCCGCGTCGACGTTGATCGCGATCAGCTTCGGCGGCGCGGGCATCTGCCAGTTCTGCGTCATCAGGCCGTCGAAGTCGGTGCCGATCGCGAGCACCACGTCGGCCTCGTCCCACAGCTGCCCGACCTCCGGCGCGTGCACCGGATTCGGTGCCAGGCAAGGATGATCGAGCGGAAGCAGGCCGCGCGCGCCGAACGTGGTGAGCACCGGAGCGGCCAGCCGCCGCGCGAGATTCCCGATCGCTTCCCCGGCGTCGGACCGCAACGCGCCGCCGCCCGCCCAGATCAGCGGACGGCGGGCAGCCGCCAGCAGCTCCGCCGCGCGCGGCAGGTCCGGCAAGTCGAGCACTCGCTCGGCCGGCGGTGCGGGAGGTTCGCGCGGCGGCATGGTCTCGCGGAGAAAATCGGTCGGAATGCCCAAATACACCGGACCGCTTTGCGGCATCAGCGCGAGCCGCGCGGCCCGGTGCAGCGTCGCGGCGATCTGGTCCGCGCGGTGCACGGTGAACCCGGCCTTGGTGACCGGCGCGAACATCGCCTGCTGGTCGGAAGTTTCGTGCAGCACGCCGCGCACGACCCCCGGACGGCGCAACGTCGACGGAATGTCCGTGGCGATCACGAGCACCGGAGCCGCGGACGCCATCGCTTCGCCGACCGCGCCGAGTGTGTTCGCCGCGCCGGGGCCGGTGGTCACGAGCGCGACACCGAGTTTTCCCGTCCTGCGCGCATAACCGTCGGCGGCATAACCCGCGGTCTGTTCGTGCCGGACGTTGACGAGCCGGATCCCGGTGTCCGCCAACGCCTCCCACAGCGGCAGGTTGTGGACTCCCGGCAGGCCGAACACCACCTCGGTCCCGAGAGCCGTGAGCGCGTCCCCCAGCTGCTGAGCTCCAGTCCGTCCTGCCACGACCGCGATGGTATCCGCCTCGCGTAAGCAGCTGCAGACACGTCACCGGACAGGGTTTGTCATCGCCGCGCGGCCCGGTTGTCCCCCAGGTGGCCGCGAGATCTGAAACGCGGCCTTTTTCGTGCGTACACTCCGGGTGCCGGGCACGCCGAGGTGCCCGGCGCGGCGGAAAGGGGTGGCGCGATGCCGTTGATGCCGGTGACCGACTCGATGTTCCTGATGGTCGAGACCCGCGAGCACCCGATGCACGTCGGAGGGCTCCAGCTGTTCCGCAAACCCGACGGCGCCGGAGAGGACTATCTGCGCGATCTGCGCCGCTCGCTGCTGGAATCGGACAACATGCGCAGCGTGTTCCGGATGCGGCCGAGCCGCCCGGTGAACACCGTCGGGCACGTGCGCTGGTCGCGCGACGCCGAGCTGGAACTCGACTACCACTTCCGGCATTCCGCGCTGCCGCAGCCGGGCCGGATCCGCGAGCTGCTCGACCGGCACCGGCCGTTGTGGGAAACCCACCTCATCGAAGGACTGCGCGACGGCCGGTTCGCGGTGTACTCGAAGATCCACCACGCGCTGATGGACGGCGTTTCGGCGCTGCGGCATCTGCAGGGCACGCTGTCCGACGACCCGGCTGACCTGGACTGCCCGCCGCCGTGGGGTTCGCGCGACAAACCCGCCTCGGACCGCAACGGCCGTGCCCCGGCGTCGCCGTTCGCCCTGGTGGGCAAGACGTTCGAGCAGATCGCGGGGATCGCGCCGGCGGCGGCGAAGGTGGCGCGCGAGGCGTTCCGCGAGCACCGGCTCACGCTGCCGATGCAGGCACCGAAGACCATGCTGAACGTGCCGATCGGCGGCGCGCGCCGGTTCGCCGCGCAGTCCTGGCCGCTCGATCGGGTGCGCGAGGTCGCGACCGCCGCGGGAGTGTCCCGCAACGACGTCGTGCTCGCCATGTGCTCCGGTGCGCTGCGCGACTACCTGATCGAGCAGAGCGCCCTGCCGGACGCGCCGCTGGTCGCGATGGTCCCGGTCTCGCTGCGCCGTCGCGACTCCGGCGACGCGACCGGCAACAACATCGGTGCGCTGCTGTGCAACCTAGCCACCGATCTGACCGACCCGGCGCAGCGGCTGGCCGCGATCTCCGAGTCGATGTCGAACGGCAAGAAGCTGTTTTCGCAGCTGTCGCCGCTGCAGACGCTGCTGCTGTCCGGGATCAACGTGGCGCAGCTGGGCGCGTCGCCGATCCCCGGCGTCGTCAGCAACACGCGGCCGCCGTTCAACCTGGTGATCTCGAACGTCCCCGGCCCGCGCAAGCAGATGTACTGGAACGGCGCGGCGCTCGACGGCATCTACCCCGCGTCCGTGCTGCTCGACGGCCAGGCCCTGAACATCACGCTGACCAGCAACGGAGACAATCTCGACTTCGGCGTCACCGGGTGCCGGCGCAGTGTCCCGCACCTCCAGCGGATCCTGACCCACCTGGACACGGCGCTCGCCGAGCTGGAGTTCGCGACGCGGGGTTAGCTCAGTCGATGCCTTCCGGGCTGGCCCCGCCGACCGGCGCCGCGTCCGCGACGATCCGGTCGATTTCGGCGAGGTCGGCCGCGGTGAGCGCGAAGTCGGTCGCGCTCTTTTCGATGCTGGCCGGACGGCGGGCGCCGACGATGGCTACATCGACCTTCGCCAGCGTCCACGCGATGGCCAGCTGGCTCACCGTCGCGCCTCGTTCGCCGGCGAAAGAAGAGAGCTGGTCGACGATCTTCAGGTTGCGCCGCAACGATTCTCCGCGGAACGCGGACGAACGTGACCGCCAATCCGAGGCGTCGAAGACCGTCGACGCGGTCAGCGAGCCAGTGAGGAGGCCGCTGCCGAGCGCGCTGTAGGCGAGCACGCCGATGTGGTGCGCGCGGGCATACGGGAGCGGATCGGCTTCCGCGCCGCGGCGGAAGAGGTGATACGGCACCTGCACGGTTTCCACCGTCTCGTTCAACGCGCGGAGCTGCGCGGCGTCGTAGTTCGACACTCCGACATGGCGGACCTTGCCGGCGTCCACGAACTTCCGCAGCGTTCCGGCGACCTCGTCGGCCGGAGTCCGCGAGTCCGGCCAGTGGATCTGGTACAGGTCGAGGTGATCGACGCCGAGCGCGCGCAGGCTGTCGTCCACCCCCTTGGCGAGCCATTCGCGACGGGAATCGCGGATGCGTGCGGAGCCGGGATGAGTCCCGCCCTTCGTCGCGATGACGACGCTGTCGCGGCGATGGTCCAGCTCGCTGCGCAGCGCTTTGCCCAGGAGAGATTCGGCGGTCCCGTAAGCGCGAGCGGTATCGAACAGGGTGATGCCCAGTTCGTGCGCGCGCCGGATCGCCGCGATCGCGGTGCCCTCGTCGAAACTGCCCCACTGTCCGCCGAACCCGCCGGTGCCGAAGGCGATCCGGGACACTTCGAGGCCGCTGCGGCCAAGGGTCGTCGTCCGCATGAGCCGAGGACAGCATCGCGGCCGGCCCGGCGCGAGCGCTCCCAGCTGCTGATTATCCAGTTGACAACCGCAGGAAGCTTGGCCGGTGAGCCTCCTGGAGCCGTTGCGGCACCGCAGTTTCCGTGCTCTCGCAGCCGGGCGGACGCTCGGCACCTTCGGCAATGCGGTCGCTCCGGTCGCGCTGGCGGTGCTCGACCGCACCGGGTCGGCGGTCGACCTCGGACTGGTCGTCAGGGCGCGGTCGCTGGCGACCGTGCTGTTGCTGCTTTTCGGCGGGGTGCTCGCCGAAAAGCAGCCGCGCCCGGTGATCGCAGGGTACCGAGATCGCGGCCAGGCGCTGATCGCCGCGAGTGTCCTTTGTGGATTCTCGTCGATGCCGTTTCTCGTCTCGCTGAGCGCGGTCAACGGGGCGCGGGAGCGATCACTCCGCAGACGGTGCCGTGAGAGCAGCTTGCTCCATCGAATGCGTTGCTGCGGCTGCTGGTCAACGGCGACCGCATCGCCGCGGCGGGGGTCACGGTGGCAGCGGCCGGGTCCGGCTGGGCCCTGGCGGTGAACGCGCTGCTGTTCTTCGCCGCCGCACTCGCCTACCACGCGGTCCGGCTGCCGCGCGCCGAACGAGCGTCGGGCAGCAGGCCGCTCGCCGACCTGGTCGCCGGGTGGCACGAGTTCCGGTCCCGCACCTGGGTGTGGGCGGTGGTGGCGCAGTTCGGCTTCGTCAACGCTGCCGGGATCGGCACGCTCGTGGTCATCGAACCGGTCGTCGCGGGCGAGACATTCGGGCGTTCCGGATGGGGGCTGGCACTGGCGGCGCAGACCGCGGGCGCGCTCCTGGGCGGGATCATCGCCGCGCAGTGGCAACCGCGGCACGCCTTGTTCCTCGTGGTGGCCCTGGTGGCGATGGACGCGCTGCCGGTGCTGACGCTCGGCTGGTGTCCGTCGCTCGTCCCGCTGCTGGTCGCGATGCTGGGCGATGGAGCAGTTCAGCGTCGCGTGGGACGTTTCGCTGCAGGAACACATCCCGCCGACCGGCTCGCGCGCGGGTACTCCTACGACATCCCAGGGCCGATCGCCGCGATGCCGCTCGGGCAGATCGCGGCGGGTCCCCTCGTGCCGCATTTCGGCCGCGAGCCGGTGCTCGTCGCGTGCGGAGTGCTGAGCCTCGTCGCGACCGGGCTCGCGCTGTGCAGCCGCGAGGTCCGGCAGCTCACGAACCGGTCGGCCGTACCGACAGGAAGTTGACTGCGCTGGCGCTGAACACCAGCTCGTCGTCGCCGTTGAACAGCTCCATCCGGGTGCGCACGAGACCGCGGTCGGGCTTCGACTTCGACAGTCGTGCTTCGAGGACCGTCGCCCGCATCCGCAGCCGGTCTCCCGGCCGCACCGGGCGCGGCCAGCGCAGTTCGTCGACGCCCGGGCTGCCGAGGCTCGCGACCGACGACAGGTAGTGGTCGGCGAACATCCGCATCATCAGGCTCGACGTGTGCCAGCCGCTCGCGATCAAGCCGCCGAACGGGCCTTCCTTCGCCGCTGCCGGGTCGACGTGGAAGCTCTGCGGGTCGTACTTCTCGGCGAACTCGATGATCTCCGCCTCGGTGACGGTCGTGTCGCCGAACTCGTACACCGCGCCTTCGGGATAGTCCTCGAACCAGCGGTCGTCGATGGGCGCGGTGAACTCGGTCATGCGCGACAGCCTGCCACAGCCGGGTGCGCGGACGTCACGGAGCGGCCCAGGGCCGGACCTCCTCCAGCAGTTTCGCCACTGCCAGCACCAGGTCGTCGGAATGGCGCGGGCCGACGATCTGCAGGCCGACCGGAAGGCCCGATTCGGTGCGCCCGGCCGGGACGCTGATCGCCGGCTGCTGCGTCATGTTGAACGGATAGGTGAACGGGGTCCACTCCGGCCATTCGGTCATCCCGCTGCCCGGCGGCACGTCGTGGCCCGCCTCGAACGGCGGGATCGGGACGGTCGGGGTGAGCAGCACGTCGTAGCGGGTGTGGAACTCGCCCATCAGGATGCCGAGTGCGGCGCGTTCCGCGGTGGCGTCGAGGTAATCGCTCGCCGAGTAGGTGCGGCCCTTTTCCCACACGCGGCGCAGGCCCGGATCGACTCGCTGTTCGCTGCCCGGCGGGAACGCTTCGAGCGACTTCGCCGCACCGGCCGACCACAGCACGTCGAAGGCGGGCTTCGGATCGGCGAACCCGGGATCGGCCTGCTCCACCTGCAGTCCGGCGTCGGCGAGCGACTGCACGGCCGACTGGACGATCGTCGCGACTTCCGGGTCCACGTCGACGAAACCGAGCGTGGGCGAGAAGGCCGCGATGAGCCCGCGCACGTCCCGTCGCGCTGCCTCGCGGTACGCGCTGATCGGCGGCTCCAGGCCGGTCGGGTCGCGGTGGTCCGGGAGCGCGAGGACGTCCAGCAGCAACGCCGTGTCGTCCACGCTGCGCGCCATCGGCCCGGCGTGCGCGAGCGGCCCGAACGGGCTCGCCGGGAACAGCGGGACCCGGCCGTGCGTCGGCTTCATGCCGACGATTCCGCAGAAGGACGCGGGAATCCGGATCGAGCCGCCGCCGTCGGTGCCGACGGACAACTCGCCCATCGCCGCCGCGACCGCGGCCGCGCTGCCGCCGCTGGACCCGCCCGCCGTCATCCGCGGGTTCACCGGATTGCGCGTGATGCCCGACAGCGCGCTGTCGGTGACGCCCTTCCACGCGATCTCCGGCGTGGTCGTCTTGCCGAGCACGACGAGACCCGCCTCGCGCATCCGCGCCATCACCGGGCTGTCGACCTCCCACGGCTGGTCGACCGGGATGCTCGTGGAACCGCGCAGCGTCGGCCAGCCCTGGGTGAGGAAGATGTCCTTGATCGACGCCGGGACGCCGTCGAGCGCGCCGATCGGATTCCCGTCGCGCCACCGGGCCTCGGCCGCCTTCGCCTGGTCGAGCGCGCGCTCGGCGTCGACGAGGCAGTAGGCGTTGATCTCGCCGTCTCGGTCCTCGATGTTCTGCAGGGCGCTCTTCGTCGCCTCGACCGGCGACAGCTCGCCGGTGGCGTAGGCGGCGACGAGTTCGCTGGCGGTCAGTTCCCGGTCGCCCATCCGGCGCCTCCCTGCGATTCGGACGGCACGTAGCCGAGCCGTTTGTCCACGACGTTCCACAGCGGTTCCCCGGCGAGCCAGCGCCGGAAGTTCCCCGCGAACACCTCGACCAGTGTCCTCCGCCAGCCGAGGAAATCACCCGACATGTGCGGCGACAGCAGGACGTCCGGCATAGTCCACAGTGGACTCTCAGGGGGCAGCGGCTCGGTTTCGAAGACGTCGAGCGCGGCACCGGCGATCTCCCCGGCCTGAAGCGCGGCGATCAGGTCGGAGGTGACCACCAGCTCGCCGCGGCCGACGTTGACGAACCGCGCGGACGGCTTCATCGCGGCGAACGCGGCGGCGTCGAACATGCCTTTGGTCTGGTCGGTGAGGGGCGCGACCGCGACGATGTAGTCGAATTCGGGCAGGTACCGCGGCAGCTGGGCGGATTCGTGCACGACGCCGAAATCCGGATCCCCGACGCGGGCCCGGCGCCCCGCTCCGGACACGCGCATCCCGGCCGCGCGCAGCATCCGCGCGATGGCCCTGCCGATCGGCCCGGTGCCGACCACCAGCACCGCCCGCCCGGCGATCCGCTCGGTCTCGCGGTGCTTCCACGTGCCGGCGCGCTGCAGGTCGAGCGAACGCGCGAAGTCCTTGGCGAACGACAGCACGACACCCAGCACGTATTCGGCGATGGCGTCGTCGAACACCCCGCGCGAATTCGTGAGCACGACGTCGCTCTCGCGCAGCCCCGGGAACAGCACCGGGTCGACGCCGGCGCTCGCGATGTGCAGCCACTGCAACCGGTCCGCGGCGTGCCATGCCCCCGGGACCGCCCCGGACAGGAAATCGTAGACAAACAGGGCGTCCGCACCGGCCAGCGCACCGGCGAGGCCGCGCTCGTCGGTGTAACGAACGACCGCCGCGTCTTCGATAGCGGCCATGTCCGGTGGATGGTCTGCCCCGCAGAGCACTGCCAGTACGGGGTTTTCCGGGGCGATCACGATTGACACGGTAAAAGTGGCTCGTATGATTGTCAACAATCCGAGGACTACCCCCGGAGCACCGGACGGGCATCGGCACAGGCGTATTCCGGAGGCTGAACCTTGGATCTGGACTTCCTCGCGTTCGAGGGCCCGCTCGCCCAGCGAGGCATCGGCGTGATCGCGCCGTTCGACCTCGCGCTCGAGCGCGAGTTGTGGCGCTGGGTGCCGATGGAGGTGTCGTTGCATCTCGCCCGCACGCCATACGAACCGGTCCCGGTCAGCATGGAGATGGCGCAGCTGGTGAGCGACAGCAGGCACCTCGCCGCGGCCACGCGCGACGTGCTGCACGTGGAGCCGGAGGTCGTCGCGTACCTGTGCACCTCGGGCAGCTTCGTGAACGGCATCGACTACGAACGCTCCCTCACCAAGGCGATCTGCGACGCGGGCGCGCCGGACGCGGTCACCACCTCCGGCGCCCTCGTCGAGGTGCTGCACCAGCTCGACCTGCGCCGGATCTCGGTGCTCACGCCGTACGACGCCGACCTCACCGGCAAACTCCACGATTTCCTCGCCGAGGTCGGCGTGACCACCGTGTCCAGCGACCACCTCGGACTCGGCGGCGGCATCTGGAAGGTCAGCTACCGCACCATCGCCGAGCGGATCCTGGGCGCGGACCACCGCGACGCCGAGGCGATTTTCGTCAGCTGCACCAACCTCCCCACGTTCGACCTGATCGAGCCGCTGGAGAAGGCGCTCGGCAAACCCGTGCTGACCGCCAACCAGCTGACCATGTGGGCCTGCCTGCGCCGGATGCGGCTGCCCGTGGTGGGCCCCGGCCAGTGGCTGCGGGAGGTGTCTTGACCGGTCCCGGTAATATTGTCGACAATTTGCGCATCCCGGAGGTTTCGTGACCACGATCGGCTTCATCTACCCCGACCACGCGGCCGAGGACGACTACCCGCTCGCGGAACAGCTTCTCGGTGGCTCCGATTCGACGGAAGGCGACATCAGCCTGCCGGTGGCGCACATCTACGGCACCGACTTGCACGCCGTGCCGGAGCTGCTCGACCTCGGCAGCGAAGCCCGCCTCGCCGAAGGCGCCCGGCTGCTCGCGAAGCACCAGCCGGAAGCGGTGGTGTGGGCGTGCACGTCCGGCAGCTTCGTGTACGGCTGGGACGGCGCGCGCAACCAGGCCGACCAGCTCGCCAAGGCCGCCGGGGTGCCGGCTTCGAGCACGTCCTTCGCCTTCGTGCACGCGGCGAAAGCCCTTGGCGTGCGACGAGTCGCGGTGGCCGCGAGCTACCCCGACGACGTCGCGCGGCTGTTCGTGGACTTCCTCGCCGCCGGGGGTGTCGAGGTGCTGTCGATGTCGAGCGCCGACATCGACACCGCCGCCGAGGTCGGCAGGCTCGCGCCCGAGGCCGTGGTCGATCTGGCGGTGAGCCACGACCACCCGGACGCCGACGCGGTCCTGGTGCCGGACACCGCGATGCGCACGCTCGGCGAGATCACCGCCATCGAGGCGAAGCTCGGCAAGCCGGTGCTGACCGCCAACCAGGTGACCGTGTGGGAAGGCCTGCGGCTGACCGGCACGACCCGGCTGGTGCGTTCGCTGGGCGCGTTGTTCCGGACGAAGGGCTGACCCGTGGTCGCACTGCCTGACATAGAACCGGTGAGCCGGGAATCGACCGCGGCCGTGATCGCGCGCCAGCTGCGCGACGCGATCATGACCGGCGCGCTCCCGCCGGGCACCCAGCTCGGCGAAACCGACCTGGCCGCCCGCTTCCAGGTCTCGCGCGGCCCGCTGCGGGAAGCGATGCAGCACCTCGTTTCCGAGGGTTTGCTGCGCAGCGAACGCCACCGGGGCCTGTTCGTGATCGACCTCGAACCGGAGGACGTGTTCGACATCTATCTGGCCCGTTCGGCGGTGGAACGAGCCGCCCTGCTGCGCGCGTTCCGCGGAGACCACGAAGCGGTGGCCGCGATGCTGGAACAGAACGTCGCCGACATGGCCGCGGCCGCGGACGACCCGGCCGCGTTGTCGGAGGCGGATCTGCGCTTCCACGAGGCGCTGATCAACGCGTCCGGCAGCAAGCGGTTGGTGCGCATGGCCCGGACGCTGCTGATCGAGACGCGGATGTGCCTGACGTTGCTGCAGAGCACGTATCAGGGCGTGGAGGACCGGCTCGAGGAGCACACGCGGATCATCGAAGCCCTGCGCTCGGGTGACGAGGAGACGGCGCTGCAGTTGCTGGACGCGCACATGGAGGACGCGATCAGCCGGTTGCTTCCGGGACGGAGTTTGAAGGACAGCGTCGCGGCCGCGGAGTGAGATGGGCGGGTTTTTCGAGCGGCTGCCGCGCGACTCGCGCACCGTACGGAGCGCACCGCCTGAACTCATGGCGCGCTGTCCGATTACCGCAGGGACACCTGTAATCCGCGCTTGATCTGCGCCGAGACGGGTGCCTCCGCGCCTGATCTGGCCCCGTGCTCCCGTGGTGGCGAACCTATGCGCCGCTGGCAGACCGCTCCGGCTGGCATTCGCTGCGGAACAGACCGCCAAACCGAAAGTGCCGTCAGCCACCGCGAGCAGGAACGACCGAATGGCCGAGTTCTCGTTGAGGTCTCGGCAGCTCAAGGCCGAGCCCCCACTGCTCCGCGATGGCGAACAGCAGGCGCGGCTCAGCGCGATTCCAGTGCGATCCAGTACCGCCGCACCGATCCGCGGCCGGTCTGACGGACTTCCTCCAGCACGCCGCCCGCGCGTTCGATCGTCTTGGCGGACGCCAGGTTCTCCCCCGCGCACACCAAGAGCACTCGGGACAGGCCCAGCCGCCGAGCCTCGGGCAGCATTTGGCGCAGCGCCCAGGCAGCGAGGCCACGGCCGCGTCCCGAGGGGCGGATGCCGAAGCCTAGGTGACCGGCCCAGCGCACGTACTCGGCCGGTCCAGTGCGCAGCGCGATTCCGCCGAGCACCTGTCCGTCTTCGACTATCCAGCGAGGCACGGCGTTCTCTCGCGCCAACGAGCCGACCCAGGCGGCGAAGCCAGCCGGGGAATCGACCTGGTCCGAGGCGGACAGGCCGAAGCCGTCCTCGTGCGCGCCCGGGCCCCATTCGCGATGCGCTTCCAGCCAGGCGCGGTGCAAGCGGACGCTGGGAGCCAGCAGTTCGGGCATGCTTCGATCCTACCGGCCGCCAGCGAAGAAAACCCTGGCCCGGCAAGAGAATCTCAGCCACGGCGCACCCCCAGCACGGGCTGTCCGCCTCGGCCGAGGTTGAACTGCGGCGACCACGGGAACCAGCCCGCGGCGTCCGCGTAGACCAGTTGCCTCGCTTCGATTCCCGCGCCGTAACAGCACACCGCGATGTGCAGGTGCGCCGCGGGCGCGCTCAACTCGACGATTTCCAGCCGCGGCAACCGGGGCAGCAGCCACTGTTCCCCCGGCACCGGCGGACCGGTGTGCAGCGACTGTTCGGCCGCTGCGTTGAGCAACGGCACCGCTTGGTGCGGCAGCAATCCGGTGACGACCAGCTCGGGCAAGCCCTGCACGGTCAGTCCCGCGGTGTACGCCCAGGACGGCCGGGACCCTGTTCCCAGCACGCCCTGGACGCACCACCCGTTCTCCCTGATCTCGTCGAGCACCTCGATCAGGTACTGCTCCTCCGGTCTGTCCGGTTCCTGGCACCTCTGGCACATCGCGCCCTCCTCCCCTCGGGGACCCGTCGGCGGGTCGGGGAAGAGTCAACCGCGCGGCACCGACGAAAAATCAGCGGAGCGAAGCGGCCACCGCGGCGCCGAGCGCGGTTGTGGTAGAGGTTCCGCCGAGATCCGGGGTGAGCGTTTCGCCCGCGGTCAGCACCTCGTCGACCGAGGCGCGGATCGCTTGTGCGGCAACGGTTTCCCCGAGGTGGTCGAGCAGCATCGCCCCGGCGAGGATCTGCGCGACCGGGTTCGCGATGCCCTGTCCGGCGATGTCCGGAGCACTCCCGTGGACCGCCTCGAACATCGACGGAAACTCACCTGATGGGTTGATGTTTCCCGACGGAGCCATGCCCAGTCCGCCGGTGATCGCGGCCGCGAGGTCGCTCAGGATGTCGCCGAACAGGTTCGACGCCACCACCACGTCGAGCCGGTCCGGGGCCTGCACCATCCGCGCGGCGAGAGCGTCCACATGGCAC
Organism: Amycolatopsis orientalis DSM 43388; assembly: GCF_000411975.1. GTDB lineage: Bacteria > Actinomycetota > Actinomycetes > Mycobacteriales > Pseudonocardiaceae > Amycolatopsis > Amycolatopsis orientalis_D. Next base: position 33,934 of record NZ_ASXG01000080.1, on the reverse strand, counting down.
TGTTCCGCGCGCACGTCCGGGTATCGCGCCGCGACCTCGGCGAAAATCTCGTCCCAGTACGGCATCGAGTGGATGAGCCCGTTGGATTTGGTCGCCGACGTGACGTGCCCGGCCCGCGTGCGCGCGAGTTCGAAGGCGTACCGGATGATCCGTTCCACCCCGACCCGCGTGAACACCGACTCCTGCAGCACGAACTCGTCCGGCCGCCCGGCATTGTGCCGTCCGCCGATCGCCGAGTACTCGCCCTCGGAGTTCTCCCGGACGATCACCATTTCCAGCTCGTCGGCCTTCCGCCCGGCCAGCACCGAGGTCGTCCCCGGCAGCAGCCGGACCGGCCGCAGGTTGACGTACTGCTGGAACGCCCGCCGCAACGGGATCAGCAGGCCCCACAAGGAAACGTGGTCAGCCACGCCGGGAAAACCGACCGCGCCGAGCAGGATGCCGTCGAAGCCCGACAGCTGCTCGACGCCGTCCTCCGGCATCATCGCGCCGGTCTTCGTGTACCGCTCGCAGCTCCAGTCGAATTCGGTCCACTCCAAGGAAAAGCCGTACTTGTCCGCGGCCGCGTCGAGGACCCGGCGCGCTTCGATGGTGACGTCGACCCCGATGCCGTCGCCCGGGATGCTGGCGATCCGGTGTGTCACAGGCTCACCGCGATGTACTTGGTCTCCAGGAACTCGTCGATGCCGACCGTTCCGCCCTCGCGGCCGAGCCCGGACTGCTTGACGCCGCCGAACGGAGCCGCCGGGTTGGACACGATGCCCTGGTTGAGGCCGATCATCCCGGCCTCCAAGCGTTCCGACACCCGCAGCGCGCGCTTGAGGTCGCTGGTGAACAGGTAGGACACCAGGCCGAATTCGGTGTCGTTGGCCTTCTCGACCGCCTCGTCCTCGGTGTCGAACGGCGTGATCGGCGCGACCGGCCCGAAGATTTCCTCGCTGGCCAAGCGGGCGTCGACCGGCACGTCGGTGAGCACGGTGGCCGGGTAGAAGTGCCCGGGGCCGTCGACCCGCGAACCTCCGGTGAGCACCCGCGCGCCCTTGTCCGTGGCGTCCTTGACCAGTTCGGTCACCTTCTTCACCGCGGCCTCGTCGATCAGCGGACCGACCACGACGCCTTCGTCGGTGCCGCGGCCCATCGGCAGCGCCTGCATCCGCTCGGTGAGCCGGCGGGAGAACTCCTCGGCCACGCCGCGCTGCACGTAGAACCGGTTGGCCGCGGTGCACGCCTCGCCGATGTTGCGCATCTTGGCCTGCATCGCGCCCTCGACCGCGGCGTCCAGGTCCGCGTCGTCGAACACGACGAACGGCGCGTTGCCGCCCAGCTCCATCGACGTGCGCAGCACCTTCTCCGCGCACTGCTCCAGCAGCTTGCGCCCGACCGCGGTCGAACCGGTGAAGGACAGCTTGCGCGCGCGTCCGTCGCGGATCAGCGGCTCCATCACGCCGCCCGCGTCCTTGGTGGTGACGACGTTGAGCACGCCTTCGGGCAGCCCGGCGTCCGCGAGGATCTGGGTGAGCGCCAGCATCGACAGCGGCGTCTGCGCGGCGGGCTTGATCACCATCGTGCAGCCCGCGGCGACGGCCGGGCCGATCTTGCGCGTGCCCATCGCCATCGGGAAGTTCCACGGCGTGATGAGCAGCGTCGGGCCGACCGGCTGGCGCGTGATCAGGAACCGGCCGTTGCCGTTCGGGGCCACCGCGTAACCGCCGTCGATCCGCACCGCTTCCTCGGCGAACCAGCGGAAGAACTCGGCGGCGTAAGTGATTTCGCCGGCGGCCTCGGCCAGCGGCTTGCCCATCTCCAGGGTCATCAGCAGCGCCAGCTCGTCGCGGCGCTCGATGAGCTTCTCGTACGCCCGGCGCAGGATCTCGCCGCGCTCCCGGGGGGCGACGGCGGCCCAGCCGGCCTGTGCCGCGCACGCCGCGTCGAGCGCCGCGAGACCGTCCTCCGGTCCGGCGTCCGCGACCTGGCACAGCACCTCGCCGGTGGAGGGGTCCTGCACGTCGAAGGTCTTGCCGCTGCGCGCCGAGACCCACTTGCCGCCGATGAAGAGTTCCTTGCCGACCGCGTCCACGACGCCGTTCTCGGTGATCCCGCTCATCCAGCTCGCTCCTGTTCCTGTTGTCCCGAACTCATGCTATGGATATTGTCAACAATCGACAACCGTCTCCACCCGCATCCCAGGAGGGCGCCGCATGGCCCAGCTTTCCCCGCTGCTCAAGCAGGCAACGCCCGTCGTCGTAGACCACGGTGAAGGGGTTTACCTCTACGACGTGGACGGGAAACGTCATCTCGATTTCACCGCGGGCATCGGGGTGACCAGCACCGGGCACTGCCACCCGCGCGTGGTCGAAGCCGCGCGCGAGCAGATCGGCAAGCTCGTGCACGGCCAGTACACGACGGTGATGCACCAGCCGCTGCTCGAACTGACCCGCAAGCTCGGCGACGTGCTGCCGTCCGGGCTCGATTCGCTCTTCTACGCGAACTCCGGCAGCGAGGCCGTGGAGGCCGCGCTGCGGCTTTCGCGGCAGGCGACGAAGCGGCCGAACGTCATCGTGTTCCAGGGCGGCTTCCACGGCCGCACGGTCGCCGCGGCGACCATGACCACCTCCGGCACGCGGTTCAGCGCGGGCATCTCGCCGCTGATGTCCGGCGTGCACGTCGCCCCGTTCCCGTACGCCTACCACTACGGCTGGGACGAGGAGACGGCGACGAAGTTCGCCCTGCGCGAGCTGGACTATCTCTTCCAGACCGTCTCCGCGCCGAGCGAGACGGCCGCGTTCTTCATCGAGCCGGTGCTCGGCGAGGGCGGCTACGTGCCGGCCAACACCGAGTTCATGGCCGGGCTGCGCGAGCGCGCCGACCGGCACGGCATCCTGCTCGTGCTCGACGAGGTCCAGGCCGGGTTCGGCCGCACCGGCAAGTTCTGGGGCCACGACCACTTCGACGTCCACCCGGACGTCGTGCTGATCGCGAAGGGCCTCGCGAGCGGCTTCCCGCTGTCTGGCATCGCCGCTTCGGAAGAGCTGATGGCGAAGGCGTACCCCGGTTCGCAGGGCGGCACGTACGGCGGCAACGCGGTGTCGTGCGCGGCAGCGATCGCGACGCTCGACGTCATCAAGGACGAAGGCTTGGTCGAGAACGCCGCCGAACGCGGCCGTCAGCTTCTCGAAGGCGCGCGCGTCATCGCGGACAAGACGCCCGCTATCGGCGACGTACGCGGTCTCGGGCTTCTCGTGGGCACAGAGTTCACTACCGCAGACGGTGAACCGGACACGGCCACCGCGCGGGCCGCGCAGCAAGCGGCTACGAAGAGCGGACTGCTGCTGCTCACCTGCGGCGCGTACTCGAACGTCGTGCGCATGGTGCCGCCGCTGGTCGTCAATGCGGAACAGGTCGACGACGCCCTGCGCATCTGGGGCGAGGTCGTCGCGTCGGTCACGGGGAGCTGAGGCATGGCGCGCTACATCACGATCAGTCTCGACAAGCGCGGCGTCACCTGCCGCGCCCGGCTGCTCGACGACGAAGCACCGCGCACCTGCAAGGCGGTGTGGGACGCGCTGCCGCAGAGCGGTTCGGCCTACCACGCCAAGTACGCGCGCAACGAGGTCTACACGCTCGTGCCGCCCTTCGCGGAACCCAAGCCGGGGCGCGAGAATCCGACCGTCACCCCGATTCCGGGCGACGTTGTCTACTTCGGATTCGAGGCGTGGGAAATCGGCAACCCGGCGTACGGCTACGACGAGGGCAGCGAGGCGCACAGCGACCAGGGTGCCACGGATCTCGCGATTTTCTACGGCCGCAACAACCTGCTGATCAACGGCGACGCGGGCTGGGTTCCCGGCAACGTGTTCGCGACGATCGAGGAGGGCCTGGCCGAAATGGCCGCGGCCGCGCAGGACCTGTGGTTGCGCGGCGTCGAAGGCGAGACGCTGTCGTTCGCCCGCGCGGACTGACAGCTCACCCGGCAAGGGCCGGTTCCTCCGCCACGGAGGGACCGGCCCTTTTCGTGCCCCGATCAGGCAGGTTCGGTCCGCCAGAGTGAAGCCGAGCTAACCCTCCGCGATCATGAACTCGACCCGGGATTCGCTGCCGGACAAGGGACCCGAGCCAGATGATCACCCGGCGGTGTGAACCTCGGGAACTCACCAATCGTGGCTTCGCCTTCACCGGTTCGAGGGGCCACGCCGCCCGGTTGCCGCAGCGCGTTTCTGCTACCCAGGGTGATCGGAGCCGCCGTTCGCTACGAACCGTGGCGAAGAGTCCACAGTGCACCCCCGGCGACAAACCCGAAAGCCTTACATGTTTAACATGGGAAGATTCCCCCGGCCGCCGATCCCTTGCCAGCACAGGGAAAACCGCGCTTTGACACCGCGAGCGGGCCGGTGGAAATCTGCGATGGCTCCTCGCGAGAGCACCGAGAAAGAACAATCCCAACAAGGAGCCCCTCAATGCAGATGTTCACCCAGCACGTGCACCACGGCCACGACCTGATCTCGGGTCTGCTCGCGCACCTGGCGCACGTGCTCGGCTGGCTCGTCTGACCGGCACCGAGGATTAACCCAGGGGCCGGCCTGTTGGCGCGGGCCGGTCCCTGCTTGGGTTCGCTCCCCCTGTGGCCACGCGCGCGGCGTGGCCTTTTTCGTGCCCGCGTCGGCTAACGTGAAAACTATTCATGGCCAGTTCCGGGCCAGAGCGGCTAGGCTCGGCCACGAAGCACGCGCGCACGAAGGAGTGGCATGAGCGAGGTCGCTACACAGCTGGCAGGGGCCGTCGGAGCGGGGAACCTGCTGACCGGTGACGCGATTTCCGACGACTACGCGCACGACGAGGCGCTCAGCACGCCCGGCCAGAAACCGGCGTATGTCGCGAAGCCGGCCACTGCCGAAGAAGTCTCCGAGCTGCTGAAGATCGCCTCCGCCGAGGGCATCCCGGTGACCGCGCGCGGGTCCGGCAGCGGGCTGTCCGCGGCGGCGCGTCCGGTCGAAGGCGGGCTGGTCGTCTCGTTCGAGCGGATGAACTCGGTGCTCGAGATCGACACCGGCAACCACGTCGCCGTGGTCCAGCCGGGCGTCACGCTCGCCGAACTCGACGCGAAGACCGCCGAGCACGGCCTCACCTACCCGGTTTATCCCGGCGAGTTGAGCGCGAGCGTCGGCGGCACAGTCGGCACCAACGCCGGCGGGATGCGCGCGATCCGCTACGGCATCACCCGCGGCAACGTCTCCGGTCTCCAGGCGGTGCTCGCGACCGGCGAGATCGTCCGCGTCGGCGGCCGGATGTCGAAGATCTCCAGCGGCTACGACCTCACCCAGCTGATCATCGGGTCCGAAGGCACGCTCGCGCTGGTGACCGAGGTGATCGTGAAACTGCAGCCCCGGCTGCCGCACGGCGCGACCGTGCTGGCTCCGTTCGACGATTTCGAGCAGGTCATGGCGGCGGTGCCGAAGATCGCCGCGAGCGGTCTCGCCCCGCAGATCCTCGAGTACATCGACAACATGACGATGGCCGCGATGGTCTACAACGACAAGCTCGAGCTGGGCGTCCCGGCGGAAATCCGCGACCGGACCCAGGCGTATCTGGCCGTGGCGCTGGAAAACCGGGTGGCCGACCGGCTCGGCGAGGACGTCGAAGCGCTCGGCGAACTGCTCGTCGAACTCGGTGCCGCCGACGCGTACGTGCTCGAAGGCGGAGCCGCGCGCAAGCTCATCGAAGCCCGCGAAAAAGCCTTCTGGAACGCCAAAGCCGCGGGTGCGGACGACGTGATCGACGTGGTGGTTCCGCGCACCGCGATGCCGTCCTTCCTGGCCAAAGCCCGCGAGCTGGCGATGGCCGCCGGCGGCGGCGCGATCGGCTGCGGGCACGCCGGCGACGGCAACGTCCACCTGGCGATCTTCTGCAAGGACCCGGACACGCGATCGCAGCTGCTGACCGACATCTTCGGCCACGCGTACGAGCTGGGCGGCGCGATCTCCGGCGAGCACGGCCTCGGCCGCACCAAAACCAAGTACTACGCGAAACTCGAAGACCCGGCGAAGCTCGATCTGCTGCGCCGCGTCAAGGAAAGCTTCGACCCGGCCGGGATCCTGAACCCCGGCGTTCTGTTCGCGCAAACCGGAAAGTGAGCACAGTGAGCACGCTCAACGGCGCCCAGTCCCTCATCCGCACGCTCGTCGACAGCGGGGTCGACGTGTGCTTCTCCAACCCCGGCACGTCGGAGATGCATTTCGTCGCCGCGCTCGATTCGGTACCGGAGATGCGCGGCGTGCTCGCGCTGTTCGAGGGCGTCGTGACCGGTGCCGCGGACGGGTACGCGCGGATCGCCGGCAAACCCGCCGCGACGCTGCTGCACCTCGGCCCGGGACTCGGGAACGGCTTGGCGAACCTGCACAACGCGCGGCGCGCGCACACGCCGGTGGTCAACGTGATCGGCGACCACGCCACCTATCACAAGCAGTACGACGCTCCGCTGGAGTCGGACATCGACGCCATCGCGGGCTCGCTCGAAGGCTGGGTGCGCCGTTCCGGGCACACGAAGGACGTCGGCGCGGACGCCGCGGCGGCGGTCGCGGCGGCGCAGGACGCGCCGGGCCGGGTCGCGACGCTGATCCTCCCCGCCGACGCGTCGTGGGGCGAGGGCGGCGAAACGTGCGAGCCGATTCCGCCGCGCGTGCCGCACGCGGTCGACGCGACAACCGTGCGGAAGATCGCCGACGTGCTGCGCAGCGGCGAACCGGCGGCGTTGCTGATCGGCGGATCCGCTTGCCACGAAGCCGGTTTGCGCGCGACCAGCCGGATCGCCGCCGCGACCGGAGTGAAGGCGTTCGTCGAGACGTTCCCGGCGCGGCTGGAGCGCGGCGCTGGCCTGCCGAACATCGAGCGGCTGGGATATCTCGCCGAGCAGGCCAAATACCAGCTGGACGGGATCAAGCACCTGATCGTCGCGGGCACGAAGGCTCCGGTGTCGTTCTTCGCCTACCCCGGCATGCCGAGCGAGCTGACCCCGGAGGGCGCGGACGTCCACGTCCTCGCGACCGTCGGCCAGGACGTCCCGGCCGCACTGGACGCAGTCGCCGCCTTGGTCGCCGCGGAGACCGAACCGGTCGTGCAGGAAGCCGGCCGGCCGGAGCTGCCGAGCGGCCCGCTCACTGTGCAGAACTGGGTCGACGTGGTCGGCGCGCTGCTGCCGGAGAACGCGATCATCGTGGACGAGGCGAACACGTCCGGCCTGATGCTCCCGGCCGCGACCGCGGGCGCGTCGCGACACGACGTGCTGACCCTGACCGGCGGCGCGATCGGCTACGGAATGCCGGTGGCGGTCGGCGCGGCGATCGCGGCCCCGAAGCGGCCGGTGATCAACCTCGAATCCGACGGCAGCGCGATGTACACGATCTCCGCGCTGTGGACGCAAGCCCGCGAAAACCTCGACGTGACCACGGTGGTGCTCAACAACAACGCGTACGCGATCCTGCGGATGGAACTGCAGCGCGTGGGTGCGTCCGGGGACGGGCCGCGGGCGAAGGACCTGCTGGACATCGGCCGTCCGGACCTGGACTTCGTGAAGATCGCCGAGGGCATGGGAGTTCCGGCGACGCGCGCGACGACCGCGGAGGAGCTGGCCGAGCAGTTCCGGCGCGCGGTCGCCGAACCGGGACCGCACCTGATCGACGCGGCCGTTCCGCCGCTGCTCTAGACGCGAGCGAGTTCCGGGCTGGCGGCACGGAGGCGCGGCACGACCGCGGTCAACGCCAGCCCGGCGACCGCCGCCGCCGCGGCGACCGCGAACGTGGCGCGGAAACCCGCGAGCGACGGCACGGTGAACGAGCCGACGGTGATCGTCAGGTGGGCGAGCATCGTGGCCATCACCGCACTGGACGTCGAGGTGCCGACCGACCGCATGAGCGAGTTGAGCCCGTTCGCCGACGCGGTTTCGGTCACCGGCACCGCGCTCATGATCAGCGCGGGCATCGCGGCGTAAGCGATGCCGACGCCCGCCCCGATGATCACCGACGCGATGATCAGCTCGACCGCGTTGGCCATCAGGAAAATCGCGAAGACATAGCCGACCGCGATCACGATCGCACCGGTCATGAGCGTGACGCGGGCGCCGTAGCGGTTGGTCAGCCGGGCGGAAACCGGCGACAGCGCCATCATCACCAGGCCGTTCGGCGCGAGGCACAAACCGGCTTCCACCATGCTGAGCCCGAGGCCGTAACCGGTGGCCGAAGGCGCCTGCAGCAACTGCGGGAACGACAACGACATCGCATACATCGCGAAGCCGACGAGGATCGACGCGAGGTTGGTGAACAGCACCGGCCGCCGCGCCGAAACGCGCAGATCGACCAGCGGATCCCGGCGGCGCAGCTGATACCAGCCCCAGGCGGCGAGAACGACCACGGCGGTCGCGGCGAACCCGAGCGTCGCCGGGCTGCCCCAGCCCCACTCGCCGCCCTTCACGATCGGCAGCAACAGGCTGGTCAGGCCGACGATCAGCCCGAGTGTGCCGCGGAAATCGAACGGTGCGGGCGTGCGGAGCGGCGATTCCGGCACGAAGCGCAGGATCAGCAGCGCACACCCGAGTCCGAGCCCGGCCGCGCCCCAGAACAGCACGTGCCAGTCCGCGTGCTGGGCCACGATCGCCGCGACCGGCAACCCGATCGCGCCGCCGACGCCGAGTGTCGCGCTCATCAGCGAAATCGCGCCGCTGACGCGTTCTGCCGGCAGTTCGTCGCGCATGATGCTGATGCCGAGCGGGATGACGCCCATCGCGCAGCCCTGCAGCCCGCGGCCGACGATCATCAGCGCGAGCGAGCTGGTGAGCGCCGAGACCACCGACCCGGCGATCAGCACCGCCAGGCTCGCCAGCAGCACGCGGCGCTTGCCGTAGAGATCCCCGAGCCGCCCGGCGACCGGCGTGCACACCGCCGCCGCGAGCAGGGTGACGGTGACGACCCACGAGGCGTCCGTCGCCGTCGTGCTGAGCAATCTCGGGAACGCCGGGATCAACGGGATGACCAGCGTCTGCATGAACGACGCGACCAGCCCGCACGAGGCGAGCACCACGATGATCGGCCCCGAACTCGCCCGCGCCACCACGTCCCCCGTCCCGTATGCCGTACCGGATCCGCACGCTACCGGTCGGGGCGGGCGGACCGGGCGGTTCGTGACCGATCCGACTTACCGGGCTGCTCCGTTCGGCCCAACGCCGGGCCGGGTCAAAGCCATTGCTTGACGCCGCCGTGGTGCGAGCAGGTGCCGGAACGGTGCTGGCTGTAGCTGTAGGTGCCGTCGTTGCACTGGGCGGTCGCGCCGGACGGGCTCGAATCGGGGCGGTGGACGCAGTTTCCGGAGGAGTTGCGGTAGTAGTCGGCACCGCATTCGGCGGGCCCGGGATCCGGCGCGGCCTGGTCCGGCACGTCGGCCTTAGGCGTCGTGAGCCGCGGGGCGGTCTGGGTCTTGGGCTTGGCCGCCGTAGTCGGCGGGGCGACCGGCGGCGTGGTCACCGGCACCGCGATCGACGTCGCCGGCGTCGTGGGCGTTGCCGACGTTTCCGGTGTCGCTGACGCCCACGACACCGCCGATGTCTCCGGCGCGCTGGAGGTCGTCGTCGGCGTTGAATACTCGCTCGGGACAGCCGACGGGGCGTTCCCGGCCGGCGCCGCTCCGCATCCGGCGACCAGAACGCCGGCAGCCAAGGCCATCCCCAGTTTCCGCAGCATGCGGCACCTCCTCGCAGTCCAATGCGAAAAGGTCGACAAACCACCGGAAACTGTTACAACGGCTCAGCCGTCCGCTGGGCACCACGAGTCCGGCGCCCGGGCGACCGTCTTGCCGCAGAAGCCCTGCGGTTCCGGATCGACCTCCCCGCCTTGGACGCGCAGCACCGCGAGCGGTTTGTCCTGCGGTACGTGCCGGCCGATGTCTCCGCCGTAGTCGATCGTCCCGCTGACTCCCTCGATGTATTTGTTGGTCTGGTCGGCGTCCGGCCGCGAAGTGTGGATCGCGGCGATCTCACGCCACACCGCGCCGGGCGTCACCGGGATTTTCGACGACGTCTCGCGCAGATACGCGGTCGCGGTGATCATCACCAGCGCGGCGTCGTAGGAGAGCGCGGCGTGCCCGTCGAATGACCGGCCTTTTTCGGTGTGCTCGAAGGCGAACTTGGCGTTGAGCGTGGCGTAGAAATCGCGGGCGAGGCCTTTCGCGGGCGCGGCGGGAGCGCTCGCGAGCGCGAAGTAGTAGTACGGCAGCGCACGATGATCCTCTCGCGCAACGGAATCGGCGACGAAACGCGCGACGTCGTCGTCTCCGATGATCGTCGCGGTGCTGCCGCACTGCGCGGCCCCGCTCAGGAACGCCCCGAAATCGGGGACGCCTCGGCCAGCGAAGAACGCGTACCCGTCGTAGGAACAACTGTCGCGTCCAGCGGCGCCCGCATTGCCCACGAGCCGGTCCCCGTACCAAAGATGCGCGGACCTGGCCGTCTGCCCTTCGTCCGGGACGAACGCGCGCGCTTCGACGGAGAACCCCTTGTCCTTGAACGCTTTCAGCAAATCGTCGCGCAGGTTGGGACCGTAGAAATCGGTGTCGTCGTCGGAGTAGTACACGCGAAGCGAACGCGGGCCGGGACGCTGTGCAGCGAACGCCGCCGCCACCGCGGCTTCCCGGCGGTTCTGCGGCGCGACCTGGAAGTAGATCGGATTCTGGTCGGCGAGCTGGTCCGCGGTGAGAGTCGCGGCGACCACCGGAATGCCCGCGTCGCCCAGCGCGCGGATCGTGGTGGCGGTCGGCTCGCTGCTCATGTCGAGCCCGACCACCCCGACGATGCTCGGATCCTGTTTCGCCATCTCCAGCAAGGTGTGCGCCACCTGCGCGCCTTGGAGCATTCCCTTGCCGCCATTGGCGATCAGCACGCGCACGATCGGTTCGGCCGCGGCGGTCGCGTCGAGCTGCCGCGACTGGGCGACCGCGAAACCTTCCAGCGATTCCCGTTCCGCGGTGAGCCCTTCGGCGGTGCCGTTGGACGACGTGAGCGCTTCCAGGTCGACCAGCGTGATGTACGGCCGTTCCGGATACTGCTGGTGCAGTTCCTCAGCCCGCCGGTTCTGGTCCGCGATCACCGCTTCGACCTGCTGGATCGTCCCCTCCTGGTCGACCGGGGAGAACAGCGTGAAGGTGCCGTCGGACACGCCGACGCACTGGTCGTCCACCCGGGTCAGCCATTCGCTCGAGGTGCCGCAGTGACTGTCCAAAACGGACTGGTAGCGCACGGCGGCGAACCCGGCGGCCAGCGCGAGCACCACCGCGGGCACGCCGGCCCGCACCCAGCGAGTGGTCCACCACGCCGCCCGCCCGCGTCCGCCGGACAGGTCGTAATGCTCGCCGAGGGCCAGCATTCGCTTGCGCACCTTGGCTTTTTCGTTCTCGGTCTGCGGCGCGTCGAGGCCGATCGGCAGGTACCACGCGGTGGGGCGCCGTGCGCGCCGGTCGGCGCCGAGCCGGTTCTGCCACACCTGGTACGCGCGGGCGGCCTCGACGGCGTCGAACTTCGGCCGCTCCTCGCTCGGCTCGGCGTCCGGCGGCGGACCCTGGCTCGCGCTCACCACGAGCAGCGGATCGAAGAGCCCGACCTGGTTGCGGACCTCGTTGATCAGCTCCAGCAGCCGGTAGCCGCCGTTGGCCGGGCCTACCTCGTCGAGCAGCAGCACCGGATACGTCATCCGGCGCCGCCGCCAGAACTGCCACGGCCGAAGCCGGTACTCGCGGCGCAGGTCTTCCAGGAACGAGTTGACCAGCAGCCGCGCGACATACTGGGGCGATTCGTTCTGCCATTCGCCGTCGGTGAGACGCATCGCGAAGCGCACGAAGCTGCCGGACATCTCCGGCGCGAGGTGCGGCTGGCGCAGGAACCACCGGTACCGCCCGGACAGCCCCGGCACGCGCCCGGTGACGGCGACGCGGAAGACGCCGAACGTCAGCCACCGCAGGAGCAGCAACGGAAACCGCCATGCCGGATGCTGCGGAACCAGCTCGCGGCTGACGCTGTCGATGGCCCCGCGGAAACGGACCAGCAGGCTGTTTTCCTGCAGTTCGCGCAGCAGGACTCGCTCGGGATCGGTTTCCCGCGGCGGGAACTGCTTCGCCATGAGCTGGTCGACCAGCGTGAACAGCCGGAACCGCAACCGGTTTTCCCGCGTGCGGGAGTTGCTGACGAGAGTGTCGCGGACCTGCCAGAGTATGTCGCGCACCACCTTGACGCTGTTCTCGGTCGCTTTGCCCGGCTCGTCCAGGTCCGGCCAATCGGCGAGCGAGAGGTAGACCGAACGCACGGTGCCCGCCGGCTTCGCGTTCCGCAACCGCGAGCCCAGCTCTTCGAGCACCCCTCCGCGCGCGTCGCCGACGAGGCACACCATGGGCAGTCCGCGCCGCTCGGCACGCTCCCGGTGGTAACCGGGCTGCCATTCCCCGTTGTCTCGCAATTCCCGCGGCCGGTCGCCGAGCCGGGGCCGCTGATAAAGCGCCCCGATGAGCTTGACGAGCCGATCCGCCCCAGCGAACGCGAGCTGCTCCCCCGCGACGGCCACCGTCTGGTCCATACCGAATGATCCCATGCGCCCGCCGGGAGCGGTCCCGGAATTATGCCGACACGGCAACGGTTTTCCGGTTTCCCGAGGGGTGCGGCCATTCGGGTGCCCCGGGTACCGCCGTTCGTGCGCGGCGTGGTTGCGCTGAGCCACGACTGCGAAAAACGCGGAATCAGCACTTCAGAAATGGGGAATCAACTGTTCGCGAAGCGCGCGATTGTCCGCAGCATCCTCCGCATGCCGAGCACGTGCCCGCCGGTCCCGATGACGACCATGCGGTAGGCAGTCCCGAGGATGCCGGGAAACCGGGCCCGGCTCTCGGCCCGGATCCGGGTCTTGCCTTCGGCCTGGGGCTCGATCCGGAAGGTGAGGCGGTACTCGGAAAACCGGTGCCGCCCGGCGAGCACGAGCAGGCGGGGCGGTTCGGCGGCGGCGATCCGGAATCCGGGAACCGTCGAACCCTCGGCGAGGGGACGGGGGCCGCTCGCCCTCCAGTCGGCGGCTCCCACCGCCCAGGCGTATCCGGTGGCCAAGGCGCCGGAGAAACGTTCGACGACCTGGTTGACCGCACGCCACGCGGTCTCGGCGTCGGCGGGCACGACGACCCGATGCTCGTCCAAGAACGGCAGCTGCTGTTCCGTCATCGTCCCCTCCGCGAAAAAAGCGGGGCCGCCCCAGGGGAATCCCCCGGAACGGCCCCGCGGCGCAAGCGCACCTGCTATTCGTAGATCTCGCCCTTGGCGGCCTTCTCCACCAGCGACTGCGGCGGCTCGAAGTGGCTGCCGTAGCGCGCGGCCAGCTCGCGGGCGCGGTCCACGAAGCCCTGCAGACCGCCCTCGTACTGGTTGATGTACTGGATCACGCCACCGGTCCAGGCCGGGAAGCCGATGCCGAAGATGGACCCGATGTTGGCGTCCGCGACCGAGGTCAGGACGCCCTCGTCGAAGCATTTCACCGTTTCCAGCGCTTCGGCGAAGAGCATGCGCTCCTTGAGGTCCTCGAACGGCACGTCCGCCGAACCCGAGTTGAACGCCTCGCGCAGGCCCGGCCACAGACCGGTGCGCTTGCCGTTCTCGTCGTACTCGTAGAAGCCCGCGCCGCTGCTGCGGCCCTTGCGGTCGTACTTGTCGATCATCGTGTCGATGACGGCCTCGGACGCGTGCGGCGTCCAGGTGCCGCCCTCGGCCTCGATCGCGGCACGGGTCTCCGCGCGGATCTTGCGCGGCAGCGTCAGGGTCAGCTCGTCCATCAGCTGCAGCGGCGGCGCCGGGTAACCGGCCTGCGAACCCGCCTGCTCGATCGACGCCGGCTCGACGCCTTCGCCCAGCGCGGCGACCGCTTCGTTGATGAAGGTGCCGATGACCCGCGAGGTGAAGAAGCCGCGGCTGTCGTTGACGACGATCGGGGTCTTGCGGATCTGCAGCGTGTAGTCGAAGACCTTCGCCAGCGTGGCGGGCGACGTCTTCTCGCCGCAGATGATCTCGACCAGCGGCATCTTGTCCACCGGCGAGAAGAAGTGGATCCCGATGAAGTCCTCGGTCCGCTGCACGCCCTCGGCGAGGGTGGTGATCGGCAGCGTCGAGGTGTTGGAACCCAGCACCGCGTCCGCGTTGACGATGTTCTCGATCTCGCCGAACACCTTGTGCTTCAGCTCGACGCTCTCGAACACGGCCTCGATGACGAAGTCGACGCCGGCGAAGTCGGCCGGGTCGGCGGTCGGCTTGATCCGCGCCAGCAGCGCGTCCGACTTCTCCTGCGTGGTCTTGCCGCGCGAGAGCGCCTTCTCCTCGAGCTTGACCGCGTAGCCCTTGCCCTTCTCGGCCGCCTCCAGCGAAACGTCCTTGAGGACCACGTCGATGCCCGCCTTGGCGGACACGTAGGCGATCGCGGCGCCCATCATCCCGGCGCCGAGCACGCCGACCTTCTTGGCGGTGTACTTCTCGAACCCGTCCGGACGCGAACCGCCGGAGTTGATCGTCTGCAGGTCGAAGAAGAACGCCTTGGTCATGTTCTTCGAGACCTGCCCGATGGCCAGGCTCACGAAGTAGCGCGTCTCGACGGTGATCGCGGTGTCGAAGTCGACCTGCGAACCCTCGATCGCGGCGGCGAGGATCGCGCGCGGCGCGGGCATCGGCGCGCCCTTGAGCTGCTTGCGCAGGTTCGCCGGGAACGCGGGCAGGTTCGCCGCGAAGCTCGGGTTCGACGGGGTGCCGCCCGGGATCTTGTAGCCCTTGACGTCCCACGGCTGCACGCCGCCCTCGGGGTTGGCCTTGATCCACGCCTTCGCGGCGGGCACCAGCTCCTCGACGGTGTCCACGACCTCGTGCACCAGGCCCACTTCGAGCGCCTTGCGCGGCTTCATCCGCTGGCCCTGCAACAGGACGTTCAGCAGCGCGCTCTGGATGCCGAGCAGCCGCACGGTGCGGACCACGCCGCCACCGCCGGGCAGCAGGCCCAGGGTGACCTCGGGCAGGCCGATCTGGCTGCCCTTGACATCGGCCGCGATGCGGTGGTGCGTCGCCAGCGCGAGTTCGAGGCCGCCGCCGAGCGCCGCGCCGTTGATCGCCGAGACGACCGGCTTGCCGAGCTGCTCGAGCCGGCGCATCTGGCCCTTCATCGCGGTGCTGGACGCGGTGATCTCGGCCGCGTGCTCCGGCTTCGCCTGGATCAGGTCGCGCAGGTCGCCGCCGGCGAAGAAGGTCTTCTTCGCTGAGGTGAGCACGACACCGGTGATGTCGTCCTTCTCCGCCTCGAGCCGGTCCACGGTCGCGGCGAGCGACTCGCGGAAGGCCTGGTTCATCGTGTTGGCCGACTGGTCCGGGTCGTCCAGGGTCAGCGTGACGATGCCGTCGGAGTCCTTGTCCCAACGGATGGTCTTGCTCTCGGTCATCTCGGTCCTCACACCCGCTCGATGATGGTCGCGACACCCATGCCGCCGCCGATGCACAGGGTCACCAGCGCGCGGCGCGCCTGGCGGCGTTCCAGCTCGTCGACCACGGTGCCGACCAGCATCGCGCCGGTGGCGCCGAGCGGGTGGCCCATGGCGATCGCGCCGCCGTTGACGTTGACCTTCTCGTCCGGAAGGCGCAGGTCCTTCTGCCACTTGAGCACGACGGACGCGAACGCCTCGTTGAGCTCCCACAGGTCGATGTCCTCCGGGGTCAGGCCCGCGGTCTGCAGCACCTTCTCGGTGGCCGGCGTCGGGCCGGTCAGCATGATCGTGGGCTCGGACCCGATCGAGGCGGTGGCGACGATGCGCGCCCGCGGCGTGAGGCCGAAGGTCTTGCCCGCCTGCTCGGAGCCGATCAGGACGATGGCCGACCCGTCGACGATGCCGGACGAGTTGCCGCCGGTGTGCACGTGGTCGATCTTCTCGACCTGGTGGTACTTCTGGAGCGCGACGGCGTCGAACCCGCCCATCTCGCCGATCGTGGTGAAGGCCGGCTTGAGCTTCGCCAGGCCCTCCAGGGTGGTCCCCGGACGGCGGTGCTCGTCGTGGTCGAGGATCGTGACGCCGTTCATGTCCTTCACCGGCACCACGGACTTCGCGAAGTAGCCGCCGGACCAGGCCGCCTCGGCCTTCTCCTGCGAGCGGACCGCGAACGCGTCGACGTCCTCGCGGGAGAAGCCCTCGATCGTCGCGATCAGGTCCGCGCCGATGCCCTGCGGGGCGATGTAGTGGTCGTAGGCGGTGGCCGGGTCCATGAACAGCGCGCCGCCGTCGGAACCCATCGGCACGCGCGACATCGACTCCACGCCGCCCGCGATGATCAGCTGGTCCCAGCCGGAGCGGACCTTCTGCGCCGCGACGTTCGTGGCCTCGAGACCGGACGCGCAGAACCGGTTGAGCTGCACGCCCGCGACGGTCTGCGGCAGGCCCGCGACGAGCGCGGCGGTGCGCGCGATGTCCGCGCCCTGCTCGCCCACCGGGGACACGACGCCGAGCACGATGTCGTCGATCGCCTGCGGATCGAGGTTCGGGTGGCGGACCTTCAGCTCCTGGATGAGGCCGACCACCAGGTCGACCGGCTTGGTGCCGTGCAGGGCACCGCCCTTGTTCTTGCCCCGGGGCGTGCGCAACGCCTCGTAGATGTAGGCCTCGCTACTCACTGAACACTCCTCCGCGAAGCGGCATGGTTGGACACTGCGGTGTATCTCGCGGCCGACTATACCGGCCGGTAGGTGCTAATGGCCATTAACATAAGCCCGGAGAACCCCATGGTGTCAATGGGTTGCTCTAGTTCCGATACGCGCTATGGTCAGTTCACCATGAGTACGTCTTCCGCTCGCGGCTCGCGGCCTCGCGACCGCAAGGCCCAGCTTGCCGCCGTCGCGGCCGAGCTGTTCCGCGCGCGGGGGTTCCACGGCGTCGGGATCAACGACATCGCGGCTTCGGCGGGCGTCACCGGCCCCGCGCTGTACCGGCATTTCGCCGACAAGCAGGCGATCCTGGCCTACGTCGTGCTCGCCGGGATCGACGACATGGAGTCGGCCACCGCGGCCGCCCTCGCCGATTCCGCACCGCCTCCGGAGCAGCTGAACGCCCTGCTCACCGGCCTCGCGACACAGGCGGTCGAGCGCCGGGAGATCGCCGCGCTGTGGCGGTGGGAAGGCCCGCATCTGCCGCGCGAGCAGCGCCGGGAGATCCGCCGCCGGTCCGGCGCGGTGCTCGACGCGTGGACGAAAGCCCTGCTCACCCTGCGTCCCGAGCTGTCCGCGGACGACGCCGAGCTGTTGTGCTGGGCCGCGCTGTCCGTGTTCGGCAGCGTCGCGGTGCACCACACGACGGTGGCGCGGAAACGCTTCGTGTCGCTGCTGGTCGAGCTGGCGCTGACCGTGCTCGACATCACGCTTCCCGTTCCGGAAGAGCCCGCGCCGCCGGTCACGAGCAGCCTCGGCACGCCGTCCCGCCGCGAGCAGGTGCTGACCGCCGCGACCGGCCTGTTCGCCGAACGCGGTTTCCACACCGTCAGCATGGAGGACATCGGCGCGGCGGCGGGCATCGCCGGACCCAGCGTGTACCGGCACTTCCCCAGCAAGGCCGCGCTGATGGTCGCGATCGGACACCGGGCGGCCGACCGGCTCGCGCTGGCCGCCGAACAGGCACTGCGGGCTCCGGACGAACGATCCGCGCTCCGCCGGCTCGCCGCGTCGTACGTGCACATCCTGCTGCGCACGCCCGAGCTGCTGGTGTCCTTCACCGCGGATCGGGTGACCATGCCAGAACGCGACAAAGCCGATCTGCGCCGCGTCCAGCGCGACTACGTCGACCAGTGGGTTTCCTTGCTGTGCGCGGTGTTTCCGGACCTGCCGCCGCGCGAGGCGAAGATCCGGGTGCATGCCGCGCTGACGATCGCGAACGACCTCAGCCGGACCGGGCGGATCAAGAACAGGCCGCATCTGGAGACCGAGCTGACGGCGGTGCTGCACGCGGTCCTCGGGCTCAGCTGAACGCTCTCCGCGAAACTGGCCCCGCCGATCCCCTCGGCCGGGTAAACATCTGCCGTGCCCACGAGACGGTTGCATCTGGTTCGCGCGGACGAAGGCCACCGCGTCACGACCCTTGAGCTGTTCTTCGACCTGGTCTTCGTCTACGCCATCACGCAGACCACCGAGCTGATGGCCGGGCGGCTGGGCCTGCTCGGCGTCGGCGAGGGACTGCTGGTGCTGATGGTGCTGTGGTGGTGCTGGTGCAGTTACGCGTGGCTCGGCACCATGATCCACGTCGACCACGGCATCGCGCGGCTGGCGATGTTCGGCGCGATGGCGGTGATGTTCCTCGTCGCGCTCGCGGTGCCGCAGGCGCTCACCAACGAACCGGGCGGGCTCGACGGTCCGCTGCTGTTCGTCGCCTGTTACGCGGTCGTGCGGGTGCTGCACATCGTCGCCTATCTCGGGGCCGCGCGGCATGATGCCGAATTGCGCCTGGTGCTGCTGAAAATGCTGCGCGGACTGCTGCCGAGCCTGGCCTTGCTGGCCGTCGCCGCCGTCGTGGGCGGACCGTGGCAGCCCGCGCTCTGGGTGGTCGCGCTGGCGGTGGACTACCTCAACGTCTACCTGTCCGGCCCCGCGGGCTGGCGGCTGCACTCGCCCGCGCACTTCGCCGAACGCTTCGGACTGATCGTGATCATCGCGCTGGGCGAATCGATCGTGGCGATCGGCATCGGGATCGGGCACGTGCCGATCACCCGGCTGGTCGCCGGGTCGGCGATCTGCGGGATCGCGCTCTCGGCCGGGATGTGGTGGACGTACTTCGACCTGGTCGCGCACGTCGCCGAGAGCAGGCTGGCCCGAGCCGAAGGCATCGCGCGGACCAAGATCGCCACCGATTCCTACACCTATCTGCACCTGCCGCTGATCGCCGGCATCGTGCTGGTCGCGCTGGGATTGAAGAGGACGTTCCCGACCCTGCACGGCAACCCCGCGGCGCCGCTGCACGGCGTCGCGCTGTGGGCCCTGACCGGCGGGCTCGCGCTGTATCTGGTGGCGCTCAGCTCGCTGCGCCGGCGCAACCTCGGCAGCTGGAACCGGCAGCGGCTCGTGCTCGCGGCGGTGCTGCTCGCGTTCACGCCGCTCCTCGCGCACGTGCCCGCGGCCTTGCTGCTGCTGATCGTCACGGCCTCGGTCCTGCTGCTCATCGCCTTCGAACGCACTTCGCTGGCCCGGCGGCCGGTCGTCGAGTGAGCCGGGCCGCACTGGCGGATTCCGGATCGCCACGCTAACCTACTCGTGAGTAGGTAACGCGAGGGAGATGCTGCATGGCTGCGCCAAGGAAACGAGACGCGATGGGCCTGGGCCTGGCCGCGCTCACCCGGTTGGCCGGGAGCAAGGCGATCGACCGGGTCGGGCTGCGCGGGCCGGTGCAGAACCTGGTCAAAGCCGGGACCCGCAACGGTTTCCGCGCGGCGGGGGCGGCGACCCGGTCGTTCACCTCGGTCCAGCGGCTGGGCAAACCGGCCCGGCTGGCGAAACCGGACGACCGCGGGCTGTTCGACCTGACGCCGGACGAGGACCAGAAGCTCATCGTCGAGACGGTCAGCGAGTTCGCCGCCGAACAGCTGCGTCCGGCCGCCGCCGACGCCGACGAGAAGCTCGCCGCGCCGGAAGGCTTGCTGAGCCGCGCGGCGGAGCTGGGCGTCAGCCTGGTCGGGATTCCGGAAGAGCTGGGCGGTGCGGGCACCGAGCGTTCGGTCGTGACGAACGCGCTGGTCGCCGAGGCGCTCGCGCACGGAGACCTCGGACTGGCGGTGGCCGTGCTGGCCCCGTCGGCGGTCAGTACCGCGCTGGTCGCGTGGGGCGACGAGCAGCAGCAGGCCGACTACGTGCCCGCGTTCACCGGCGAGCAGGTGCCCGCCGCGGCGCTCGCGCTGCTGGAGCGGACGCCGTTGTTCGACCCGTTCAAGCCCGCCACCAAGGCGAAGCGCACTCCGAAGGGCTACCAGCTCGATGGGGTGAAGTCGCTCGTCCCGCGCGCGGCGGAGGCCGAGCTGTTCCTCGTCTCGGCCGATCTGGAAGGCCGCGGCCCGGCGCTGTTCCTGGTGGAATCGTCCAACGCGGGCGTGACGATCGAGTCCGAGCCCGCGATGGGCCTGCGCGGCGCGGCCACCGGAAAGCTGCACCTGGAGAAGGTTTCGCTGCCCGCGGGCGCGCTGCTCGGCGGCGGCAAGGCGGACGTTTTCACCGAGGTGGTCCGGCTTTCCCGGCTGGGCTGGGCGGCGCTCGCCGCGGGCGTCGGCAAGGCCGTGCTGGATTACGTGGTGCCGTACGTGAACGAGCGCACCGCGTTCGGCGAGCCGATCAGCCACCGGCAGGCGGTCGCGTTCTCGGTGGCGGACATCGCGATCGAACTGGAGGGCCTGCGCCTGGTCACGCTGCGCGCGGCGGCCCGGGCCGAACAGGGCAAGGAATACGCGCGGGAAGCGGCGCTCGCCCGCAAGCTCGCGACGGAAAAGGGCATGCAGATCGGCAACGCCGGCGTGCAGTTGCTGGGCGGGCACGGGTTCGTGAAGGAGCACCCGGTGGAGCGCTGGTACCGCGACCTGCGGGCGATCGGCGTGATGGAAGGCGCCGTCCTCCTCTGACTCGTGAGTGTTTACGCCGGTTCTAACCGGCATCGCCACTCACGACCACCCTCCGAAAGGCACCCCCCATGATCAACCTGGAAGCTCCGAAGAAGGCCGGCGCGCTGATCAACCAGGCGTACCAGGCCGCGGCCGAGGTGTTCCGGCCGATCTCGCGCAAGTACGACCGCGCAGAGCACACCTATCCGTCCGAATTGGACATGTTCGCCGCGCTGCTGGACGGCCTGAACTCCTCCGGCGAGGGCGGCGCGGGCGCGGCTGGCGTGCGCCGGTCCGAAAAGGACGACGACGGTCCCAAGGGCAATCGCAATGGCGCCAACCTGAACGTGGTGCTCGGCACGATCGAAATGTGCTGGGGCGACGTGGGCCTGCTGCTGTCCATGCCGCGGCAGGGCCTGGGCAACGCCGCGATCAGTTCGGTGGCGACCGACGAGCAACTCGAGCGGTTCAAGGGCCTGTGGGCCGCGATGGCGATCACCGAACCCGGCTGCGGTTCGGACTCGGCGGCCATCACCACGACGGCCACCAAGGACGGCGACGACTACATCCTGAACGGCGAGAAGATCTTCGTGACGTCCGGCCAGCGCGCCGACGCCGTCGTGGTCTGGGCGACGCTCGACCGCACGAAGGGGCGCGCCGCGATCAAATCGTTCGTGGTGGAGAAGGGCACGCCCGGCTTCGAGGTCGTGCGCGTGGAACACAAACTGGGCATCCGCGCGTCCGACACCGCCGTGCTGCGCTTCGAGAACTGCCGCGTCCCCGCCGAAAACCTCCTCGGCACGCCGGACATCGACACGGCCAAGGGTTTCGCCGGGGTCATGCAGACCTTCGACAACACCCGCCCGCTGGTGGCCGCGATGGCGATCGGCGTCGCCCGCGCCGCGCTGGACGAAACCCGCCGCATCCTGACCGAAGCCGGAGTGGTCATCGACTACGACCGCCCAGCATTGACGCAACACGCGGCGGCCGCGACGTTCCTGCAACTGGAAGCGGACTACGAGGCGGCGTACCTGCTGACGCTGGAGTCGGCGTGGATGGCGGACAACCGCCAGCCGAACTCGCTGCAGGCCTCGATGGCGAAGGCGAAGGCGGGCCGCACGGTGGTCGACGTGACGTTGAAGTGCGTCGAACTTGCCGGGGCGTACGGGTACACCGAGGAATCGCTGCTCGAGAAGTGGTCCCGGGATGCGAAGATCCTGGACATCTTCGAGGGGACGCAGCAGATTCAGCAGCTGATCGTGGCTCGCCGGATTCTCGGGAAGACGAGCGCTGAGCTGAAGTGATCGAGACCGCTCGGCCCGCTTCGCCGAGGCGGGCCGAGCGGTCCTGTTAGTCCGGTCGCTGCTTCCCGACGGATCAGCGCGAATCCCCGCGCCTCGACCTCAGTGACCTTCCGGTGCAATTACTCCTGAGCTCCAGCGTGATCGACCGCCTGCCGTTGCAGTTTGTCGTCGCCGTTCTGCGCGGCGGAATCCAGCGCGTCCAGAACCGCGTCCCCGTTCGCCCGTGCCCACTCCGTCAGGGTGTGGATCGGCTCGATCAGCGTCGCTCCCAGCGGGGTCAGCTCGTACTCGACGCGCGGCGGCGCCTCGGCATAGGCCTGGCGGCGGACGAGTCCATGCGCCTCCAGCCGCCGCAGCGTCTGGGTGAGCACTTTCCGAGAGATGCCACCGATCAGCGCGACCAGGTCGCCGTGCCGGACCGGGCCCTTGCTGAGGCCGGCGAGCACGACCACTGTCCACTTGTCGGCGATCACCTCGACTGCCAAGCGTGCCGGGCAATCGGAGAGAAAGACCCCGCCGGGACCGTAGTCGCTCATGGAATCCAAGGTACCCGCTGGTACCTATCGGAATCCTAGCCTGGTTTTCGTACCCCTCCAGAAACCAGGAGAGTCATGCGAGTCATCACCCAGGAGAAGCTCGGCGGCCCCGAAGTGCTCACGATCGTGGAAGCGCCGGAGCCCCGGGCAGTGCCGACCGAAGTCCTCGTGCGCGTCAAGGCGATCGGGCTCAATCCGTTGGAAGCGCGGCTGCGCGAGGGCGAGTTTCCGTTGCTCGGCCAGCCGCCGTTCGTGCTCGGCTGGGACGTCAGCGGCGTGGTCGAGGAGGCGTTGACCTGGCGGTTCCGGCCGGGCGACGAAGTGTTCGGCATGCCGCTGTTTCCCCGCGCGGCCAACGCGTATGCCGAGGTGGTGGCCGCTCCGGCGCTGCACCTGATCCGCAAACCGAAGCAGCTTTCGCACGTCGAGGCAGCGGCGTTGCCAGTGGTCGGGTTGACGGCGTGGCAGGGGCTGGTGGACCTCGGCGGCGTCACCGCGGGCAGTCGCGTGCTGATCCACGGCGGTGGCGGCGGGGTCGGGCACGTCGCGATCCAGCTCGCGAAAGCCCTTGGCGCGCAGGTGATCACGACCGCGGGCGAGAGCAAACGGAAGTTCGTCGAGGGGCTCGGTGCCGACGAGGTCATCGACTACCGGAAGGTCGACTTCGCCGAAGCGGTCCGCGACATCGACGTTGTGCTCGACACTCTCGGCGGCGACGTCGCCGAACGGTCGCTCGGAGTTCTCCGTCCCGGCGGGCAGCTGGTGACGGCCGTCGCAGACGAAGACACCGAGCTGATCGCCAAGTTCGAGGCGGCCGGGATGCGGTTCAGCGGCATCGCGGTCGACCCCGATCCGGTTGGCCTGCGCGGGCTGGTCGCCCTCGTGGAGCAGCGCAAGCTTCGGGTCCACGTGCAAGAGACGTTCCCGTTCGAGCGCATCGTCGACGCACATCGGCTGCTCGACGGCGGGCATCTTCAGGGCAAGCTCGTCCTCACGGTGGCTTAAACCGTCAGCACGATCCGTCCTCGCGCTTCGCCGGATTCCTGCAACCGGTGCGCCTCGGCGGCTTCGGAGAGAGGCAGGCGAACCCCGATCCGAGGGCGAAGGATTCCGGTGGTCAACGCCCGGTTGATGACGCGGGCAGCGGAACCCAGCGCGGTGACCCCGGCGTTGCTGATGGCGAACCCGCGGATGCTGGCGTCGCGCGTGTACAACTCGCCGATCGGCAGCGTCGGGGCCGACTGCATTCCGGCCATCGCCACGATGCGGCCGCCGCGGGACAGCAGCGGCACCGCCGACACCAGATCGTGTTTTCCGGAGTTGTCCCACCACAGATCCACCGGCGGGAGCTTGCGGTAAAGGTCGGGATCGGAATAGTCGAAAACCTCGTCGGCACCGCATTCCCGGCACCATTCCGCGTCCTCGGCGCGGGCGGTCGCGAGCACGCGCAGGCCGGCGGTCGAAGCAAGTTGGACGACCGCGCTGCCGACTCCGCCGCCCGCGCCGAACACCGCGATCGTCTCGCCGTATCCGGCGCCAGCGTGTTCGAAGAGGCCCAGATACGCGGTGGCCGCGGTGTGCAGGACCGCCACCGCGTCGTCGGAAACCCCATCCGGCAACGGATAAAGCCGCTCCTCGGGCACCGCACAGTATTCGGCAAAGGAGCCTTGCCGGCCGTCGTGGCCGAGGCTGTTGCACCACACGCGGTCGCCGGGCGCGAAACGGTCTGCTGGCGAGGAGACAACAGTGCCCACCAGATCGCGGCCGATGACGAACGGATACGAAAGCGCCGTGGGATAAGCGCCCGATCGGATGAAGGTGTCGACGTGGTTCACCGTCACCGCGGACACTTTCACCAGCACTTCGCGCGGGCCCGGCTCGGGGTCCGGGAGCTGACCGACCTTGATCTCGGAACTGTCGCCGAGCGACGTCACGTATGCAGCGATCACCGGCCCACGGTACCGCCGGTTTTTCCCGGTGTCGCACGGGCAAGAGCTGCCCGGTCCGCCGCTCCTCAGCCGGCCCGGTCGTCCAGGAACTCGTCCAGGTACCGCCAGGTCGTGCCCCGGGCGCGGCGTCCGGTCAGCACGCCGAGGTGCCCGCCGGGCGCGGTGCGGAAGCGGACCTCCGGGGCGTTCTCCAGCAGCTGCACCACGCGCTCCACCGACGCTCGCGGCGCGATGGTGTCGTTTTCGCCCGCCACCACCAGCATCGGCTTCTTCACGTCGGACAGGCTGATCTTGCGCCCGTTCAGGTCGACGGTTCCCTCGGCGAGGTCGTTGGTCCGGAACAAGCGGTGATACAGCTGGCCGAACGTCCGCCCGGGATAGGCGTACATGTTGTCCATGAAGTGGTCCACCGCCTCGATCTGCGCGAGGTAGTCGCGGTCGTCGAGGTTCTTCAGGATCGCCAGCGGTTTGGTGATCTCCTTGGAGATCCCTGTGGCGCGGAACACCCGGGTGACCAAATAGGACGGTGCGCCGCCGAACACGCGGTACACCGGGGTCAGCAGATGCCCGCCGGTGAGGTCCACGAGCGGGCGGAACGGCGCGACGATCGGGATCGCGGTGAAGTCGACCGGCGAGCCGACCGCGGTGATCGATTCGATCGGGAGGTCCGGCTGGTCCGCGCTGACCAGCATGGAGAAGATCCCGCCGAGCGACCACGACACCAGGTGCACGCCCTGTCCGCCGGCGTCCTCGCTGACCTTCCGGATCGCCCTCGGCAGCACCTCGTCGATCCAGTGCTCGATGCCGAGGCGGCGGTCGGAGAACGCGACCATGCCGTAGTCCACGAGGTAGGTCGGCCGCCCGCCCTCGACCAGGTGCTCGATGAGGCTGCAGCCGCGGCGCAGGTCGAAGCACAGCGCGGGCGCGGCCAGCGGCGGCACCAGCAGCACCGGCGGGCCCGAGGTCTCGGACGCGCCGTGCGTCATCCGGTACACCGACCGGTTGGGCCCCTGGTCGATCAAGACCCTCGGCATCGGCCGCAGATCGGCGACCCCACCCTGGAACACCTTGCCCACGACATTGGCCGCCGCGGCAGCCAACCGGGCTGGTGGGGAAACCATCTCGCGCCTCCTGGAACTCGTCGTTGCCGGGCATCTTGCCGCCGCGCGGGCGCGGCATCAACACGCCACTCCCGCAAGCACCCGGCAAGCGCACGTCCGCCTCAGACGCTCCCACCAGGCGGGACGGCCGACGGCGCGCTCCGGGCCGCCCGGCCCTCGTACTCGGCCCGCTCCGGCGAATGCGCCGCCGACGCCAGCAGCTGGTCGCCGCCGAGCGCGCGCACCAGCCATTCGCCGAACGCGCGCGGGAACAGCCGGGTGATCCGGCCGGTCAGGTCGAGCGATTTCGGGACGAACACGTCGAACTTCGGCCGCTCGACCGCGTCCACGATCGCCGCCGCGACGTCGTCCGGCCCCACCGACTTGATGAACCTCGCCTCGCCCAGCCCGGACGCGAGTTCCGTGCGCACCACCGCGGGCATCACGCACGACACCTCGACGCCGGTGCCGCGCAGTTCCAGCCGCACCGCCTCGGACAGCCCGACCACGGCGTGTTTCGTGGCGCAGTACGTAGCCGCTCCGGGGAATCCGGACTTTCCGGCCATCGACGCCACGTTCACGATGTGCCCGCGCCCGCGCGGCTTCATCCGTTTGACCGCCTCGCGCGTGCCGTGCACGACGGCGTGCACGTTGATCTCCAGCATCCGCCGGGTGGCCGCGTCGTCCTCCTCGTCCAGCGGCGAAAGCGGCATGATGCCGGCGTTGTTGATCAGCACGTCGAGCGGCCCGATGGTGCGTTCGACGTCGTCCAGGAACGCGGTGAAGCCGGCCGTGTCGGTGACGTCGAGCGGCGACGCGACCACGTCCGGCCCCAGCTCGCCCGCGGTTTTCTCGGCCCGGACCCGGTCGAGATCGCCCAGCACGAGCCGGGCGCCGCGCCGGTGCAGCGCGGCGGCGGTGGCCGCCCCGATGCCCTGCGCGCCGCCGGTGACGACAACGACCTTTCCGGAGAGCGACTGCCTGGCCATGGCGGACTCCTCGGTCTATTGACACTTAGCCAATATCGTCCTCCGGATCCGGACCGGCCGCTATCCCCCAACCCGCTGTTCGGGGACCTGGCCGAGCCAGCCGTCGACGGTGAACTGCTCGGTCGCCTTGAAGCCCTGGCTTTCGTAGCAGCGCGGCAGGTCTACGTCGACCCCCCGTCGTTTCACCTCGTTCGTCGAGTGCTCAAGCAGCCGCGAGCCGACGGCGTCGGCAGCGACCCCAGGCCGGACGGTGAAGCAGCGCCGCCGGGACTCCGCCCGGACGCCCCGGCGGCGCTGGGTCTCAGGCGCCGACCCCGAGGTGGCGCGCGATGAGCATCCGCTGAACCTCGCTGGTGCCCTCGCCGATTTCCAGGATCTTCGCGTCGCGGTAGAAGCGGCTGACCGGGAACTCGTTCATGAAGCCGTATCCGCCGAAGATCTGCGTGGCGTCGCGGGCGTTGTCCATCGCCGCGTTCGACGCCACCAGTTTCGCGATCGACGCTTCCTTCTTGAACGGCTCGCCGCGCAGCATCTTCGACGCCGCCTGGTAGTACGCCAGCCGGGCGGTGTGCGCGCGCACCTCCATGTCCGCGATCTTGAACTGGATCGCCTGGTACTCGCCGATCCGGTGGCCGAACGCGACGCGGTCCTTCGCGTACTTCAGGCATTCGTCCACGCAACCCTGCGCGAGACCCACGCTCAGCGCGGCGATCGCCACCCGGCCTTCGTCCAAAATGGACAGGAACTGGGCATAGCCGCGGCCCCGCTTGCCGACCAGGTTCTCCGCAGGCACCCGGACGTCGGAAAAGGACAGCTCATGCGTGTCCGAGCAGTTCCAGCCGACCTTCGAGTACTTGGGGGCCACCGCGAAGCCCGGCGTGCCGGACGGGACGATGATCGCCGAGATCTCCTTGCGGCCGTTCTCCATCACGTCGGTGACCGCGGTGACGGTGACCAGCTTCGTGATGTCGGTGCCGGAGTTGGTGATGAACGCCTTGCTGCCGTTGATCACCCACTCGTCGCCGTCGAGCCGGGCGCGCGTGCGGGTGGCGCCGGCGTCGGAGCCGCCGCCGGGCTCGGTGAGGCCGAATCCGCCGAGCGCCTCGGCCGTGGTCAGCATGGGCAGCCAGGTTTCCTTCTGCTCCTGGGTGCCGAAGCGGTAGATGGGCATCGCGCCGAGCGAAACCCCCGCCTCCAGCGTGATCGCGACCGAGGAATCGACCCGGGCCAGCTCCTCCAGCGCGAGGCAGAGCGCGAAGTAGTCCCCGCCCATGCCGCCGAATTCCTCCGGGAACGGCAGGCCGAACAGGCCCATCTCGCCCATCTTGGCGACCAGCTCGTACGGGAATTCTTCCCTCTCGTACAGCGGCCCGATCACCGGAGCGACCTCCGCCTGCGCGAAGTCCTCGACCGTCTTGCGAAGCGATTCGTATTCCTCGTCCAGCCGGAAGTCGATCACTGCTTCTCCTCTGCTGCGCTCACCACGGCCAGCGTCTCGTCGAGCGCGACCTGCTGGCCCACCCGCACCGAAAGCTCAGTCACCACACCGTCGATCGGCGCGGTCACGGTGTGCTCCATCTTCATCGCCTCGACGACCAGCAGCGGCGTCCCCGCGCTCACCACGTCGCCTTCGGCGGCCTTCACCACCAGCACCGTTCCCGGCATCGGGCTCTTCACCGGACCAGCGCCCGCCGCCTCGCCGCGCGCGGACAGCGTCACTTCCTGGTCGGCGAACGCGAACGACTTGCCTTCGCGGGCCAGCCACACTGTCCGTTGTGGACCGTCCGCGCAGCGATACCGCTCCACGCCGTTCGCGCGGCGCACCTCGAGCAGATCGCCCTCCCGGCGAGCGGACACCCGCACCGGTTCGGCGTCGTCCACCCGCACCGAAGCGTCCGACGGAGTGCCCTCGACCCGCACCACGGCCTGGTTTTCCCCAGTCCGCAGCCGGAAAGTGATCCCGCCGGGGCCGCTGAGCCGCCATCCGTTCGGGATGTCCCACGGGTCCACGATCGCGCCGGTCGGCTGCAGCGAGAGCAGCCGGTCCATGGCCGCGGCGACGAAGAACTCCGGCGGAACGTCCGAGGAGACCAATTCGGACAGTCGCCGGTCCACCAGTTCGGTGTCCAGCCGTCCGGCGCGGACGTCCTCGTCGGCGAGCAGGCCGCGCAGGAACGCGATGTTCGTGCCGAGCCCGAGCAACGCGGTGTCGGCCAGCGCGCGGTCCAGCTTCTGCAGCGCCGACGCGCGGTCCGGGCCGTGCGCGATGATCTTCGCCAACATCGGGTCGTAGTTGGAGCCGACCACCGCGCCGACCGACATCCACGAGTCCACCCGCACGCCGTCGCCGGAGGGCTCGTGCACGGCCAGCACCGTGCCGCCGGTCGGGATGAACCCGCGCGCCGGGTCCTCGGCGTACACCCGGGCCTCGATCGCGTGCCCGTCGAGGCGCACGTCGTCCTGCGTCAGCCCGAGCGGCTCCCCTGCCGCCACCCGCACCTGCCAGGACACCAGGTCGAGGCCGGTCACCATTTCCGTGACCGGGTGCTCGACCTGCAGCCGGGTGTTCATCTCCATGAAGAAGAACTCGTCCGGGTTGTGCGCGGACATGATGAACTCGACGGTGCCCGCGCCGACGTACCCGACCGACCGCGCCGCTTCCGCGGCCGCCGCGCCCATTTTCGCCCGGGTGGCCTCGTCCAGCAGCACCGACGGCGCTTCCTCGATGATCTTCTGGTGCCGCCGCTGCAGGCTGCACTCGCGCTCGCCGAGGTGCAGCACAGTGCCGTGAGTGTCGGCCAGCACCTGGATCTCGATGTGCCGCGGCGTGGTGACGAACCGCTCCATCAGCAGCGTGTCGTCGCCGAACGAACTCTTCGCCTCCCGGCGCGCGGACTCGACCGCGGCGGCCAGTTCGGACTCTTCGTGCACGAGGCGCATGCCCTTGCCGCCACCGCCGGCGGACGGCTTCAGCAGCAGCGGATAGCCGACCTTTGCGGCCGCTTCGGCGAAACCGCCTTCCGGAATGTCCACATCGGACGCGCCGGGTACCACCGGCACGCCGGCCGCGGACACCGTGGCCTTCGCCCGGATCTTGTCGCCCATCTTGTCGATCGCTTCCGGCGGCGGGCCGATGAACACCAGCCCGGCCTCCGCGCACGCCTTGGCGAACGCGGTGTTCTCGGCGAGGAAGCCGTACCCGGGGTGCACCGCCTGCGCGCCGGTTTCCGTTGCCGCGGCGACAATCGCTGGGATCGACAGATAGCTCTTCGCCGCTTCGGCCGGGCCGAGGCGCACCGCGGTGTCGGCCTCGCGGACATGCCGGGCATCGGCGTCCGCGTCGCTGTACACCGCGACCGAACGGATCCCGAGCGCCCGCAGCGACCGGATTACGCGAACCGCGATCTCGCCGCGGTTGGCGACCAGAACAGTCTCGAACACCCTCATCACATCCGGAAGACGCCGTAGTTGACTTCGGGCAAGGGGGCGTTGGCCGCGGCCGACAGCGCGAGGCCGAGCACCGTGCGGGTGTCCGCCGGGTCGATCACGCCGTCGTCCCACAGCCGCGCCGTGGAGTAGTACGGGCTGCCCTGTTGCTCGTACTGCTCGCGGATCGGGTCCTTGAAGGCCTCTTCGTCCTCAGTGGACCATTCGCCGCCGCGGCCCTCGATCGCGTCTCGGCGGACCGTCGACAGCACCGACGCCGCCTGCTCGCCGCCCATCACGGAAATCCGCGCGTTCGGCCACATCCACAGGAACCGCGGCGAATACGCCCGGCCGCACATGGAGTAGTTGCCCGCGCCGAAGGAACCGCCGATGATCACGGTGAACTTCGGCACCCGCGCGCAGGCCACCGCGGTGACCATTTTCGCGCCGTGCTTGGCGATGCCGCCCGCCTCGTACGCGCGGCCGACCATGAAGCCGGTGATGTTCTGCAGGAACACCAACGGGATCGAACGCCGGTCGCACAGCTCGATGAAGTGCGCGCCCTTCATCGCGGACTCGGCGAACAGCACGCCGTTGTTCGCGATGATGCCGACCGGGTGGCCGTGGATGTGCGCGAAGCCGGTGACGAGCGTCGAGCCGTATTCCTTCTTGAACTCCGCGAACCGGCTGCCGTCGACGATGCGGGCGATGACCTCGCGCACGTCGTACGGGGTGCGCGAATCCGTCGGCACCACGCCGTACAACTCGCGTTCGTCCACTGCCGGCGGCTCGATCGCCTGGACGTCCCACGGCCGCGGCGGGCGCGGGCCGAGCGTGGAGACGATGTCGCGGACGATGCGCAACGCGTGCGCGTCGTCGTCCGCGAGGTGGTCGGTGACGCCGGACTGGCGGGCGTGCACGTCGCCGCCGCCCAGTTCCTCCGCCGTGACGACCTCGCCGGTCGCGGCCTTCACGAGCGGCGGGCCGCCCAGGAAAATCGTGCCCTGATTGCGCACGATGACCGCTTCGTCGCTCATCGCCGGGACGTACGCGCCGCCCGCGGTGCACGAGCCGAGCACCGCGGCGATCTGCGGGATCCCGCGCGCGGACATGGTGGCCTGGTTGTAGAAGATCCGGCCGAAGTGCTCGCGGTCCGGGAAGACCTCGTCCTGGCGCGGCAGGAACGCGCCGCCCGAGTCGACCAGGTAAATGCACGGCAGGTTGTTGTGCAGGGCGACTTCCTGCGCCCGCAGATGCTTCTTCACCGTCATCGGGTAGTACGTGCCGCCCTTGACCGTGGCGTCGTTGGCCACGATCACGCATTCGCGGCCGGACACCCGCCCGATCCCGGTGATGATGCCCGCCGACGGGGCCTCGTCGTCGTACAGCCCGTTAGCGGCGAGCGGCGAAAGCTCGAGGAACGGGGATCCGGGGTCGAGCAGCGTGTCCACCCGGTCCCGGGGCAGCAGCTTGCCGCGTTCCACATGGCGGGCGCGCGACTTCTCCGGCCCGCCGAGCCGGGCGGCGGCGAGCCGCTTGTGCAGATCCTCGACCAGTTCTCCGTGCGAGGTGACGCTGCGGGCGAAGGTGTCGCTGCTGGGATCCGCGGAACTGCGCAATACCGGCGTGTCCATGGCTCTCCGTCGAGACGTTAGCGGTCGTTAACTCCGTCGGAGATGTTAGTGCTCGTTAACCGTCGTGTCCAGCCCAGCACGAAGCACCCCGGCCACGCGACCGGGGGAAAGGGGAAACGCTCAGCCCGCGACGGCGTCGGAGATCCAGCCGGCCACCGGCAGATCCCGTTCGAGACACTCGACCGACAGCCGGATGGTCCAGCGCAGCGCCTGCAGCAAAAGGCTGTCCACCTCGTTCGGGGCGGCGCTGGCCAACGCGATCTCGACCTGCTCGCGCGCGGCGGCGGTATTGCCGTGCACCTCGGCGAGCAGCGTGCGGACGGCGGTGCGGACCGGCGGGTCGGCCTGGTCGATCGAAACCTCTTCGCCCGCTTCGTCGAAAACCTGCACCTTGACCGGAGCGGTGCCGCCGTCGCCGAGCGTGGAGACCATCGCGCTGCACTCGCCGAAGAGCAGCAGCATCAGCTCTTTGGTTTCCTCGTCGCGTTCGCCTGGCTCGTCGGACGAGGGCGTGACCTCTTCCAGCGCCTCCGTGTCCTCGCCAAGGCTGATGGCGACGAGCGCGCGCTGTGCCTTCTCGACGAGACGCTGCTCGCCTTCGCTCCGGTCCGCGGTCACGTGCCTATCAAACACCAGACCGGCGGCCGGCGGGATACCCCGGATCGCGGCCTCAGCCCGCCGCGGACAGCGCACCCAGCGCGAGACGGCACAGCAGATCGGCGAGCGCGCCGTCACCGAGATGGCGGTTGTAGGGCGTCGAGTTGATCAAGCCGAACACGGCGTGTGCCGCCGACCGCGCCTGGCGTTCGCCGAGGCCGGGCACAGCTTCGCGAATCGCCCGCACCCACACCTCGACGTACTGCCGCTGGAGCGCGCGCACCTGTTTCCGGTCACTGTCGGTGAGGTTCGCGAGATTGCGCTCCTGCACGGTGATGAGCGCCGGATGCTCGAGCGCGAAGTCGACGTGGAACCGCACGAGCGCGGCCAGCAGCTCGTCCGGGGAGCCGCCCGCCTCGGCGCGCGCGGTGCCGCCTTCGAGCAGGTAGTGGCTGATCGAGTTCAGCATTTCCCCGAGGATCGCGTCCTTGCTGCGGAAATGCCGGTACAGCGCGGGACCGGAGATGCCGACGGCCGCGCCGATGTCGTCGATGCCGACGCCGTGGAAACCGTGGTGGGCGAACAGCTCGGCGGCGGCGGAGAGGATCTGTTCCCGTCTGTTCGGCTTCGCGCCGTTCACCAGTGGGAGGGAATTCGCCGACATCCGCACATAGTAGGTCCCGCGGTTAGCGAGCGCTAACTTCCGGTCCTACTTCCTGCTTGAGCCAAGTGGACGCACCCGGATTTCAGGGGTGTCTCGTGGGGATTGCACCTGGTAAAGCTTTACCGCGTCAAGCTGTCACGACAGGAGTGACCTATGGCTGCAAACACCCGTCAACCATCACGACGCATCTTTCGGATGTGCGCGGCCCTGGGGGTCGCTCTCGCTGCCTCGCTCGGCTTCGCCACCGGTGCGAGCGCTGCGTCGCAAAACTACGTCGCGCTCGGCGACTCCTACTCCTCCGGGGTGGGCGCCGGGAGCTACGGAGATTCCGGCAGCTGCAAACGCAGCGCCAACGCATACGGCCAGCTGTGGGCCAACGCCCACTCCGGCACCAACTTCACCTTCCTCGCCTGCTCGGGCGCGAAGACCAGCGACGTGCTGACCCAGATCAGCTCGATGCCGTCCGACGCCACCTTGATCACGCTCACCGTCGGCGGCAACGACGCCGGGTTCACCGACGTGATCAAGACCTGCACGCTGGGAAGCGACCAGACCTGCGTGGACCGGGTCAACACCGCCAAGACCTACGTCCAGAACACCCTGCCCGGGCTGCTGGACAAGGTGTACTCGGCGGCCAGGAGCAAGGCCCCGGGGGCGCAGCTGGTGGTGCTGTCCTATCCGCGCTTCTACACCGTGCCCGGTTCGTGCAGCGTCGGGCTGAGCGACACGAAGCGGTCGGCGATCAACTCCGGCGCGGACACGCTCGCTTCGGTGATTTCGTCCCGGGTTTCCGCCGCCGGCGGGAAGTTCGTGGACGTCCGCCAGGCGTTCGTCGGGCACAACATCTGCTCGGCGGCCAGCGACTATCTGCACAGCTTGACCTGGCCGGTGGACGAGTCGTACCACCCGACTGCCGCCGGGCAGCGGGGCGGCTACTACGCGCCGCTGACCTCGGCGATCGGCTGACGCTTCGCAGGGCCGGATCGAAGTCCGTGAAGGGCTCCTTGAGGGAATCTGATTCCCTCAAGGAGCGGCGGATTCACGTGGTGGTTGCAACACCTGGTGTTTGTTGGTGTGAGAGTAGTCGT
>NZ_ASXG01000079.1 GCF_000411975.1 Amycolatopsis orientalis DSM 43388 | reverse complement strand
CCAACCCACCGTCAGCCATGATCTCGATGCTGCGCCGGCACAACGCCTTCGCATCCTCGGCCGACATCCCCGCCGACCCGCTCGATGGATCCATGACCCTCGCTCCGATCCCCGGCTCCCGTCGCGAAACCCCCTGCGGCCCCGAGCCCGCCGCGGAACGGACCGGAGACCCAGCCAACACTCGCGGCGCGAACGTCCTTCGCGCTTCTGCGGTAGTCGGCGACCAACCCTCGGGCGTTACTGGCGGACCGGGCGGCGGGTGCGTCCGGGTTTGAGCACGCCGAGCGCGGTGGCGGCGAGGTAAAGCGCGCAGGCCACGGCGGGAGCGATGATCAGGGTCGGGCCCGGCGCATAGAGGTTGGCGAACAGCGGGTGCGGGTCGGCGCCCGCTGCGGTGGCAGCGACGGCCTGGGTGGCTCTGGGACGCAGTGCCAGCCAGGCCAGCGGGACCGCCGCTGCGCTGATCAGAAGTTTCGCGGTGGCCCAGTGGTCGCGCCGGAAACGCCACGGCCCGGTGCGCATCAGGAGCAGGCCGGTGGCGATCGAGGCCAGGCCCAGAGGCAGGAGCAGGGTGTTCAGCAGCAACTGCGCCGTGAGGTAGCTCGCGTGCCGGTCGGGCGGATGTGCGGCGGCGTGCACTCCGAGGGTGAGGAGCACGATGTCCAGCCCCAGCCAGCTCATGGAGGTAGCCAGATGCGCGATGAGGGCGATGCGCCGCGTCCTCCGGCGGGTTCGCGGGAGCGAAGTCATGCGGTCATGGTGCGAGGGCCGGGCGGATCGCCGCGTCGCCCGCGGGAAGCGTTGCCGGGTACTCCCGCGGGAGTACGCCCCGCCCGCTCAGCTCACGGTCCAGCCCGGGCGGACGAGGCCGGTCTCGTAGGCGAGCACGACCAGTCCCACGCGATCGCGCACGGCGAGTTTGAGCATGATGCGGGACACGTGGGTTTTCGCGGTCAGCGGGCTGACGACGAGCCGGGCGGCGATGTCGTCATTGGACAGTCCCAGCCCGACCAGCACCAGCACCTCGCGTTCCCGCTCGGTGAGCGCGGAAAGGCCAGCCGCCGCCGCAGGGGCTGGTTTGGCGCGCTGGGAATACTCGGCGATCAGGCGGCGGGTGACGCCGGGGGCGAGCAGCGCGTCTCCTGCCGCGGCGGCGCGGACGCCGCGCACGAGTTCGTCCGGTTCGCTGTTCTTGACCAGGAATCCGGCGGCCCCGATCCGCAGCGCCTCGAACACGTACTCGTCGAGGTCGAAGGTCGTCAGGATGACGACCCGCGTGCCCGACGAGTCCGGGCCGGCGGCGATCCGCTTGGCAGCGGCCAAGCCGTCGAGGCCGGGCATGCGAATGTCCATCAGGACCACGTCGGGGCGCAGACGGGTCGTCAGGGCGATCGCGGCTTCGCCGTCCCCGGCCTCGCCGACCACCGCGATGTCCGGCTGGGTTTCCAAGAGCACCCGGATTCCCGCGCGCAGCAGGGCTTGGTCGTCGGCGAGCACCACCCGGATCGGCGGGGTCGGCTGGCGCGCGGTCATGGCGTCGCGTCTTCGCGGATCGGCAAGGCGGCGGCGACCTGATAACCGCCGCCGGGCAGCGGCCCGGCGGCGAGGGTCCCGCCGAGCGCGGTGGCGCGCTCCCGCATGCCGGGCAGCCCCTTGCCGCTGCCGTCCGCCCGGTTTCCCGGGGATCCGGCACCGTCGTCGGTCACGGTCACCTCCAGCTGATCCGCCCGGAGCGCCAGATGCAGCTCGATGCGGGTGCCGGCACCCGCGTGGCGGATCGCGTTGGTGACTGCTTCCTGCACGATCCGGTACGCGGCCTGGTCGACCGGGGTGGGCAGGTCCGGCAGCGCGCCGGCGGTGTGCGCGTGGACGGCCAGTCCCGCCGCCCGTACCGCGTCGAGCAACTCGGCGAGGTCGCGGGTTCCCGAGATCCGTGGGCTGGGACGGTTCGGCGTCGGCGCGCGAAGGGTGTCGAGCACGCTGCGCAGCTCCCCCAGGGCCGCGTTGCCTGCGTCCTTGATCGCGATCAGGGCCTGTTCGGTGGCGAGCGGATCGCGGGGCAGGAGGGCGAGCCCGGCGTTGGCCTGCACCGTGATCAGCGCCAGCTGGTGGGCGAGCACGTCGTGCAGATCGCGCGCGATCCGCAGGCGTTCCTCCCCGGCACGGCGCAACGCCTGCTCCTGGTGGGCCTCTGTCTCGCTGGCCAGCTCCGCTGCCCGCGCGCGGCGGGCTTGGCGACGCACCCGGACGATTTCCGCGCCCGCGGCCAGCACCAGAAACCACGCGGCCAAGCCGGCCGAGGACAGCACGGTCGGCGCACTCCAGCCCGGGACCGGAACTCCGACGGCCACCAGATAGCCAGCGGCGAGCACCACGTAGGCGATCCACCGGCGGCCGATGACCACGGCGGCCACGAAGGTGACGATCAGCGGAAGGAACACCGGCGCTGCCGCCACCCCCAGCACGGTGTCGGCCAGATACATGCCGAACGCCGTCAGCAGGGCCGGCGTCGGCCCCACGCGCCACCAGGCGACGGTGGCCCCGGCGACCGCGGCCACGAGACACCCCGCTGTCCACGCCAGGCCGTGGTGGACGGCCAGCGCCGCCGCCGTGGCCACCGCGACCGTCATCACCACCGCCCCGAACAGCAGGTCACCGCGAGGCGGCAGGAGGCGTGTACCGGAGCGCAGCGCGCGTCGCCGCCCATTCCAGCCGGTGTCCGCACCCGGCACTCCCAGCCCACGGCGATGTCCCACCAGCTCATCCTCCACGGCGCGTTTCGCGAGGGCGTCGTCCCACAAGCGCATTCCCGCGTACGTCCGCAGGCGTACTGCTGATCGAACGCCAGCCGCGCCCGGGTTCGGTACACCAGGTGGAGTACGGATGGATACTTCCGTGACGCGACGCGGCGACCCCGGTCGACGACGCACCATGACCGGCATGATCGCTTCTCTGTGGCGGCACCGAGCCCTGAGGGTGGCCGCCGCCGTCTGCGTCGCGCTGGCCGGTTCCGGTTGCGCGGCAAGCGCTGCGGCCTCTCCGCCGCCAATGTCGGATCTGATCAAGGTCCGGGACGGCGTGCTCCGGGGCGTGCTCTCCGCCGGGCACCGCACGTTTTCCGGAATCCCGTTCGCCGCACCCCCGGTGGGCGACCGCAGATGGCGGGCTCCCGAACCGGTCACCCCTTGGCGAGGCGTACGAAACGCCACGAAGCCGGGAAACCGCTGTGCCCAGCTCGGCCAGGGTTCCTCAACCAGGCCAGCGACCATCGGCAGCGAGGACTGCCTGTATCTGAACGTCACAACGCCCGCGACTGACGAGCACGCGCATCTGCCGGTCATGGTCTGGATCCCCGGCGGTGGGTTCGTCAGCGGCGCCGGCAGCGACTACGACCCGACGAGACTGGCAGTCGCCGGCCACGTCGTGGTGGTCACGATCAATTACCGGTTGGGCGCGCTGGGATTCCTCCACGACCGCGCCCTCGGCGACGATGCCTGGACCGGCAACTACGGGCTGGCCGACCAGCAAGCCGCGCTCCGCTGGGTCCGCGACAACATCGGCGCGTTCGGCGGCGACGCGCACAACATCACGGCGTTCGGCCAGTCCGCCGGCGCGTTCAGCGTGTGCGCCCAACTAGCCTCGCCACGAGCTCGCGGCCTGTTCGACAAGGCGATCGTGCAGAGCGGACCTTGCGGCAACTCCTTCGTGTCCGAAGCGGACGCGCAGGACCGAGGTGCCCGCGTCGCAGCCCGCCTCGGCTGTGCCGTCGCCGCCGATGTCGGCGCGTGCCTGCGCGCGAAACCCGCCGACGACCTCGTCGGGCTGGACGACGACCAGGCCTTCAGCTCCACCGGCCGACTGCGCGACATGCCGTGGACGCCGGTGGCGGGCACCCCCGCTCTGCCGGTGCAGCCACTCGACGCGCTGCGCAGCGCCACGGCTCGCGGCATCCCCCTCATCCAGGGCACCACCCGCGACGAAATGCGTCCCTTCGTCGCGCTCGACAACGACGCTCGCGGGCAACCCGTGACGCTGGCACGCTACCCGGCGATCCTGCGGCAGGTCTTCGGTGCCGACGCCGACCGGGCGCTCGCCGAGTATCCAGCCGGCCGCTACCCGACACCAGGCCTCGCGCTGGCGACCGTGCTCACCGACTGGGGAGCCAAACTCGGTTCCTGCGCAGCACCGCCCGCCGACACCGCCGCCGCCCGGCACGCCCCGGTCTACGCCTACGAATTCGCGCAGGACGACGGTCAGCGCATCGGGACCTTCCCGATGGGCGCCGCGCACGGAGCGGAACTGCCCTACCTGTTCGACGGCACCTTCGCCGGCCCCCGCCAGGCACCGCCCAGCCCCGCCCTGTCCCAGACGATGATCAGCTACTGGACCTCATTCGCCAGAACCGGAAATCCGAACAGCGACGCAGCCCCGACATGGCCGCGATACCGCCCGGGGATGCCCATGCCGTCCCTGTCCACGGACGGCGCGCGGCAGGTCGACTTCGCGATGCAGCATCACTGTTCGTTCTGGCAGACCGTCAGCCGCTGACAGGCGAACCCGCACTCTTTCCATTACTCCCCAAGGAGAACTGCTTCCATGCCCACCACAAGCGATGCCCAGACCCGCCCTCGGATCGGCGCGCTGGCCGGAGCCTGCTACGTGTTGTTCTTCCTCGCCTCGCTCGTCCTGCCGAACGTCCTCGGACAAAACGGCGGCGCTTCCTTGGTGACGCCCTACTCCACGAACGCGGACCTGGCCCGTTATCTGGCCATCGCCGGTCACGGCACCGTTCCGGTCGCGGCTTTCTGCCAAGCGATCAGTGCCCTGGCGCTGCTGGTCTTCGCCGGCTGCGCCGCCGACTACGTGCACCGGATCGGGCACGCCGCCTCGGCCACGCTGACCCGCACATCCGGCACTGTCGCCGCCGCGTTCCTGCTCCTGTCCGCCAGCGTTCAATGGATTCTCTCGCTTCCCAACACCGGCGACGCCCCGTCCGTCTACCGCGCCGTCCTGGACCTGAGCTTCATCACCGGCGCGGCCGCCCAGGTCACCACCACGGGAATCCTCATCGGCGCCATCGCAGCCGCCACCCGCACGGCCGGCCGCCTCCCCTCGTGGCTCAACTGGCTCGGCCTCACGGCAGCCGCCCTGTCGGTGCTGTCCGTGCTTTCCCTGCTGTTCAAGGACGCCACCCCGCTTCTGCCGCTCGGCCGCTACTTGGGGATGGCCTGGTTCCTCGCACTGGCCGTGCTGCTGCCACGCCGCTCGGCCTCGCGTGCCGCGATACGCGCGCACTGACATGAGCCTCCACGCTGAATCGCGCCGCTCGTCGCCGCGCTCGGATCAGCTCCGCCCTTTCAGTTTCGCGAAGCGGCGCCGCGATCCGGAACCCCGAACTACTCCAGCGAGTCCTGCTTCACCTCGCCGTCCTGCACGATCAAGGAAACCGCCCGCCGATCGCCGAGAATCTCGATGTCCGTGAGCGGATCCCCTTCGCGCACCACGAAATCCGCGATCTTCCCGGCGGAGATGCTGCCCAGACGGTCCGACACGCCCAGCAACCCGGCGGCGTTGACCGTGCCGGGTGTGCGAGCTCCCGCCGGTCGCGCACACCTTGATCACGTCCGCGCCTTCGGCCATCGGCCGGCGCGTCGCGGCCCGCACCTCGTCTGGTGAGTTCCCTGCGGACCTCCAGCGGTGGCCTGCATCGGGCCAGCCACGCGAATCACCCGCCCGGCGAATCTGGAAGGTCGGGGTCCAGCTCAAGCTCCCGCGCAGCCCGTTGCTGATCGTCGAGCAACCGCTGCTTGCGGGGCCGCAGGGCGGAATTCCGGCCCAGCGGGCGCCACCAGCTCCTCGTCGCCACCGCTCGAGCCTCCAGCTGGGCCGCAAGACTGGCGGCCACCCGGGTGTCTCCGGCCTGACGGGCCGCAGCCAGCACGACGTGTTCCGGCGAGACGTACGGGTGCCGCCGGAGCGCTGCCTCGTGCGCGGCGGCGGCCATGAGTTGCTCCAGGGTCGCCGCGCGCGGGTACCGCGATGCCAGAGATGGATGCGAGAGACGGCAGAGCAGTTCAGCGGGCGTCGATACCCCGCGAAGCGCCGCTCTGAGCGGCCGAGTCATGCCGAACGGCATGATTGAACTGTACGTCCGCGCCCGCGTCAGCGAAGTCCGGACCGCACGAACGCGTCCATCACCTGCCGTTGCAGGAACAGGTACAGCGCGAAGATCGGCAGGCACGCGATGCCGGACGCGGCCATCACCGCGCCCCAGTTGTCGCCTTCGGCCGACAGGAAGCCGCGGACGCCGATCTGCACCACGGAGTCCGTGCGCTGCAGCACCAGCGCGGGCCAGAAGTAGTCGTTCCACGCCGAGATGAACAGCAGGATCGTCAGCGAGGCCAGCGCCGGGCGCAGGTTGGGGACCACGACCGTCCACAGCGTGAGCCACGACGAGCGTCCGTCCATCCGGGACGCGTCGAGCAGTTCCGTAGGAAAGGCTTGCAAGTGCTGGCGCAAAAGCATGATCGCCATCGTCGAGCACACGGTGGGCACGACCACGCCGGCCAACGCGTTGAGCAGGCCGAGTTGCGACAGATAGACATAGTTCGGAATCATCGTGACCTGGAAGGGAACCAGCCAGGCCCCGACGAACAGCAGGTACAGCAGCTTGCGGCCGGGGAAGGTCCAGGCGACGAACGCGTACGCGGCGAGCAGCGCGACCAGCAGTTGCAGCACGCTCGTCGAGGCCGCTACCAGGAACGTGTTCAGCAGCATCTTCGCTATCGGGATGGCCTTCAGGACGTACTCGTAGTTCGCCCCGGAGAGCGGCCACGGCAGCGGCGACACGTCGAGCACGTCGCCCGGGCGGCGCAGCGACGTCGCGTACATCCAGTAGATCGGGAACACCGCGAACACTGCCAACGCGACGAGCACCAGGTGTCCGGGCAGCGCCCGGCGGCGGGAGGCCTCCCCGACCGGCAGGTCGCCCGGATCGCGCGTCGCCGGTTCCAGCGGCGGTTCGGCGGCCGGGGCGGGGTCGAGCACAGCGAGCGGCATGGGTCTTCCTCAGTTGTCGTAGAAGCTGAGCTTGTCGGACAGCCACACGAAAAGCAGGGCGAGCAGTCCGAATCCGGCGAAGAACACGGTCCCGGCCGCGCCGGCGAACCCGGCGTCGAAATTGCGGAAACCGTATTGCCACAGCAGGTAGTAGACATTCGTGGTGGCCCCGTCCGGGCCGCCCTGGGTAAGCAGGTCGATCAGCGGGAACGTGATCTGGACCGAGAGCAGCGTCGTGGTGAGGACCAGGAACAGCACCGTCGGCGACAGCAACGGCAGGGTGATCCACCGGGTGATCTGCCAGCGCGAAGCGCCGTCGAGCGAGGCGGCGGCCGGGTAGTCGGAGCTGATCCCCGTCAGCCCGGCCGAAATGACCAGTGTCGCGAAGCCGAGCAGGCTCCAGCCGGCGACCACGATGATCGCGATGATCGCCGCGTGCGGATCGCGCAGGAAGTTCACCGGCTCGACGCCGAACAGCCCGAGTGCCCGGTTCACCGGTCCGCTCTGCGGATCGAACAGCCACCGCCACACCACCGCGCTGGCGACCGGCGTGACGAGGGTGGGCAAGAAGATCAGTGCCTGGTACACCGTCTTCGCGCGGCCGCGGACACGCCGGGTCAGCAGCGCCGCGACGATCGGAATCACCACGGTGAACGGCAGCAGGGCGACGATGTAGACCAGTGTGTTCCCCACGGCCTGGCCCAATTCCGGCAGGGACAGGACCCGGGCGTAGTTGCCGGTGCCCGCCGGGACCATCGGCGAG
Organism: Amycolatopsis orientalis DSM 43388; assembly: GCF_000411975.1. GTDB lineage: Bacteria > Actinomycetota > Actinomycetes > Mycobacteriales > Pseudonocardiaceae > Amycolatopsis > Amycolatopsis orientalis_D. Next base: position 176,459 of record NZ_ASXG01000079.1, on the reverse strand, counting down.
GTCGGGAGGAGATTCCAGTTGTAGAAGGAAAGCTGGAAGGTCTGCGCCAGCGGGCGGTAGGTCCACAGGAAGAGGAACACCAGCGCCGGTGCCAGGTACGCGAGCGGGACGAGCCAGCCGCGCAGGCGCCGCGCCGCCGAGGGCCGCGGGGTGCGGCCTTCGGCGGCGGGCGCCGGCGCGGGGGCCGGGGCGAGGACGAGCACGGCGGTCAGTGCGTGTACTCGGCGGCCATGGCCAGCATCTCGCTGATCGCGACGTCGTAGACGACGTCGGGCGCGCCGACCGGGACCGAGGTGGCGGTGGCCGTGCCCGGGTAGACGTCCACCCGGGTGCAGGCCGCGCCGGCGATGCCGCGCAACCGTTCCGGACCGGCGAAGACGTCCTGGGTGTAGGCGATGGCCCCGCTGATCCAGACCGGGATCCCGGCGAGCACGCCCGCCGCGGCGTGGTGGGCGTGCCCGCTCAGCACGATCCGCACGTCGGTGCCGCGGATGACCTCGCCGAGCTCCTCGGTCTGGCGGAAGCCGAGTTCGTCCATGATCGGCAGCGGCGACGGCATCGGCGGGTGGTGCAGCGCGAGCACGGTGCCGGCCGGCGCGGGCGTGGCCAGTTCGTCGCGCAGCCAGGCCAGCTGTTCGGCGGAGAATTCGCCGTGGTGGTGCCCGGGCACGGTGCTGTCCATGACGATCAAGCGCAGTCCGTCGATGACGGTGCTGTGGTCGTAGGGCGCGACGTCCGGCTCTTCGCCGAGCAGTCCGGTGCGGAACGCGGCGCGCTCGTCGTGGTTGCCCATCATGTACAGCACCGGAATCCCGGTCCGAGCGGTGAATTCGTCGACGATTCCGCGCAGCCGGCGGTAGGCCGCCAGGTCGGCGGTGTCGGCCAGGTCGCCGGTCAGCACGACCGCCGCGGCCCCGCCGAGCGCCTCGACGCCGGCCAGCGCGGCGTTCAGGTTCGCGGTGGTGTCGACCTTGTCGTGCAGCAGTTTGCCCTCGGCGACGATGTGGGTGTCGCTGATCTGGACGACGGTGTGGGTGGGAGCGGACATGGTTTTCCTTCCGGTCACGGGGTTTCGACCAGCGCGGTGCGCAGCGCGGTCAGTTCTTCGGTGGTCGCGCCGTGCGCGCGCAGGAAGTTCTCGACGCTGCCGTGCGCGGCGGTGATCCGCTCCAGCGTGCGCAGGATGAGTTCCGGCGGGCAGGCGATCGCGTTGTCGTGCAGTCCTTGCGGGAGGCCGAGCTCCGCCAGCCGGGCCCGCACCTCGGCGACGAACGCGGGGCCGAGATAGTCGGCGGTGAGCGCGTAGTCCGCGGCGATGAGCTCCCGGTCCACCCCGGCGACCGACAGCACGAGGGCCACCACGACGCCGGTGCGGTCCTTGCCCGCGGTGCAGTGCACCAGCGCGGGCAATGCGCCCGGCCGGGCCAGCTCGCGGACCGCGCCGGTCAGCTGGGCGCCGAAGTCGTCCACCATCCGCTCGTAGACGGCCTCCAGGTCGAGCTGGGCTCCGGTTTCGAGCCGTCCGTCGAACACCGGTCGCCGCAGCACCTCCGGCAGCGGGCCGGCGAACGGATCGGGGGCGTGGTCGCTCTCCTGCGGCTCCCGCAGGTCGAGCACGGTCCGCAGGCCGCGGGCGGCCAGTTCGGCCACTCCGGATTCGTCCATCTTGGACAGGGCGTCCGACCGGTACAGCAGCTGCCAGCGGACCGTTCCGCCGTCGCGGGTCCGGTATCCGCCGACGTCGCGGAAGTTCCGGGTGCCCGGCAGTGCGAGGCGCCGCGCCGGCGGGGCGCTGTCTACTGTGGTCATTTCGGCATCAGCTCCTGTGCTCGTTGCTGGGCCGCGGTCAGCGTGGCCCGCACGTCCGCGCCGCGGTACACGGCGTTCTCCACCGCCTGCATCATCAGGTCCCGCATCTGCACGTAGTTGTCGCCGGGCAGGGAGACCCACGGTTCGAGCCGGTTCAGCTGGGCCAGGTTCGGCTTGATCAGCGGGTGCTGGTCGGCCCACGGCTTCAGCCCGGCCGGGTCGTTCACCAGCCCGGTGCGCAGCGGCAGGTAGCCGATCTTCGACGAGATCTGGGTGTAGGCCTCGTCGCTGGTCAGGAACGTGACGAGGTCCCAGGCGGCGCGCTGCTTGGCCGGGTCGGAGGAGAAGACGAACAGCCCGGAGCCGGAGTTGGTCGGCACGGCCGGGCGGGAGCCGAACGATGGCTCCGGCGCCGCGCGCAGCTCCCACTTACCGGCCGACTGTCCCTGCAGCGTGCCTTGCAAGGCGCTCGATTCCACGAACATGCCGAGCTGGCCGCGGCCCATCGCCTCGGTCGCCTGGGCCTGCGTGAGATCCGGCGTGGCCCCGGATTTCACCATGTCCTGGGCCATTGTGACCGCGTCCGCGGCCGGCCCGTCCGCGAAGGTCAGCGTCTTGCGGTCCGGCGAGAGCACCCGTCCCCCGGCGGAGCGGATCACCGATTGCAGGCACCAGTCGCCGGAGACCTTGGTGAAGCAGTCGACGTACGCGCCGCCCGCGCCGGTGGCCTTCTTGATCGCCAGCGCGGCCTGCTGGACCTCCGCCCACGTCGACGGCGGCTTGTCCGGGTCGAGCCCCGCCTTGCGGAAGAGGTCGGCGTTGTAGAACAGCACCGGGGTGGAGAAAACGTAAGGCAGGCCGTAGGTTTTCCCGTTCATCGCCGCGAGTCCGCGCGCCCGCTCGTGGATCGGGTGCGTGCCGCCGAGCGCGTTCTTCACCGCGGCGGCGCCGACGAGGTCTTCCAGCGCTTTCGGCCTGAGCTTCGTGACCGCGTAGTCCAGGTCCCCGAAGGTCAGCTGCGCCACGTCCGGCGCCTTGCCGACCATCAGCTGGCTCTGCACGCTGGACACGGTGTTGGAGCCCGCCGCGCCGGCGCCCTGCGGCGGCTGGCCGTGCACGGTGATGTTGGGATACTTGCGCTGGAACCGCGCCAGCAGGTCGTTGACGGTGTTCGTCCACGTTCCCGCGGTGGACAGGTTGTAGCTCTCGAAGGTGATGTCGACGTGCTGGTTCGGGGCCAGTTCCGGAACCGGGGCGCTGGCGCCGGAGTCGGCAGCGGTCGCGCCGATCCCGCCGCAGGCGGCCGACAGCAGAGCCGCGGCGGCGAGCACGAGGGCCGCACCGGGGCGGCGTAGTGATCTCACGGAGTTCTCCTCGGATTCTTCAGGCGGCGGCCAGCACGGATTCCGGCCGCCAGACGAGCCGGCGTCCGCTCGGCGCGTCGAACAGATGGATGCGGTCGGCGGAGGCGGTCAGCGCGACCGGCTCGCCGGGGACGATCCCGAGCGGGCGCGGGCCGCGCACGGCCACCGACGCGCCGCCGACAGTGCAGAGGGCGACCTCTTCGCTGCCCAGGTTTTCCACCGCGGCAACGGTTCCGCGCAACAACGGACGGGCGCCCGGCTCCTCGGTGAGCGGGGCGAAGGAGAGATGCTCGGGGCGGATGCCCAGCACCACCTCTTGTTCCGGCGTGCTTCCGGTCCACAGTGGAACGTCGACCTGCGCGGCGAGCACCCGCACCCGGGCGTCCACCGTGCGCGCGGTGGCGGGCAGCAGGTTCATCGGCGGGGAGCCGAGGAACCCGGCGACGAACACCGACGCCGGTTCGTCGTAGACCTCGGCCGGGGTGCCGACCTGCTCCAGCCGCCCGCCGTCGAGCAACGCGATCCGCGTCGCCATGGTCATCGCCTCGACCTGGTCGTGGGTCACGTACACGAACGTGGAGCCGAGCCTGCGGTGCAATGCGGCCAGCTCGGAGCGGGTCGCGGTCCGCAGTTTCGCGTCCAGATTGGACAGTGGCTCGTCCATCAGGAACGCGGCCGGCTCCCGCACGAGCGCGCGGCCGAGCGCGACCCGCTGCCGCTGCCCGCCGGAAAGTTCCTTGGGGCGGCGGCGAAGCAGCGGCTCGAGGTCGAGCTGAGCGGCCACTTCGGACACTCGCTCGCGGATTTCCGCGCGCGGCCGGCGGCGCACCCGGAGCGGGAAGCCGATGTTGCCGGCGACCGTCAGGTGCGGATAGAGGGCGTAGCTCTGGAAGACCATCGCCAGGTCGCGGCGCTTGGGCGGCAACTGGGTGACGTCCCGGCCGTCGACGAGGATCCGGCCCGCGGTGGGCGGGAGCAGCCCGGCGATCATCCGCAGCAGCGTGGTCTTGCCGCATCCGCTGGGACCCAGCAGCGCGACGAAATCGCCGTCGGCGATCTCCAGGCGCACCCGGTCCACCGCGGTGACCGAGCCGAACCGGCGGGTGAGGCCTTCGAGGTGTATCTGTCCCACGGCGTTCCTCCCATGAATCCGCGTTCCAGAGTTTTCTTCATTTCTGGTACGCGCTTACACGGGCAGTGTCGGCGACACACGTGAACAGCGGGTGGCGAAGGATCGAGCTTTCCGCGACGACCGGGCCAGGACTGGCCCGGTCCGGGTGAACGTCAGCTACGCCGCGTGTCCGGCGTGACGACGCGCCACACTTCGTCGAGCACTTCCGACGAACGGTCCGGCCTGCGGAAACCGGCGGCCAGCTGCAGCGAAACGAGCAGCGCGAGCTGCGCCATCGGGCCGGCCAGCACGTCGTTGCCCTGGAACGGCGCGGTGCCGGTGATGAGCGTGAGGTCGGCCACCGCGGTCAGCGGCGAATGCGCGAACGACGTCACCCCGACGACGGTCGCGCCCGCTTTGGCCGCCGCTTCCGCCGCGCGCAGGGTCAGTTCGTTGGAGCCGCTGGAACTGATCGCGACGCAGACGTCCTCGGGCGCGAGCAGCCGGCACACGATCTGCTGGGTGATCGCCTCGGTCGGCGCTTCGGCGAGAAAACCGGTGCCGACATACCGGAACGCCGCCGCCTGAGCCACGAACCCGGACGCGCCGTTGGCGACGAACACCAGCCGCCGCGCGGTCGTCATCACGTCGGCGGCCTTGCGCAGCTCCGCCGGGTCGACCGCGCCCATCCCGCCCGCCAGCACGCTGCTGGCCGTGGCGAACACCGCAGCCGCGATCGTCTCGGCCGAGTCCTCCGGCCCGAACTCGGGACTCGCCGGCTCGGCCGCGGTGCCCACGTCCCGCGCGAGCAGCAAGCGCAGCTGCTGGAAGCCGCGGAACCCCAGATGCTGGCACGCCCGCACCGCGGTAGCGGACGACGTGTTCGCGGCGGCGGCGAGATCCGCGACCGACCAGTCGACCACCTCGGCCGGCCGCGCCAGCACCACCTCGGCGACGCGCTGCTCGCTGGGCAGCAAAGCGGGCAACGCCGCTCGGATGACGGCGAGGGTGCTGCCCGCGGGCCGTTCGCTCATGGCTCATACATACCATCGCCGCCCACTTGCCTGCCGGGCCCGACCTCGGGTGCGGCGACCGGCACCGTTGGCGGGTTACGGCTTCCTGTCCGTTCTGGCCGACGGGGAAGACGCTCAGCACGGACGTGCTGCGCCACGCCGACGCCGGGCGGCAACGGAGCCTGACTTGGGCACCGCCCCGCCGCCGCTACCGCGGCGGCCCGGCTCATCCGGCCAGCTCGGCGAAGGCGAGCGCGGTGTCGTCCTCGTGCCGCGGGCCGAGCATCTGCACGGACGTTCTGGGCCACGCCGACGTCGCGCGGCGACGAACCCTGACTTGGGCAACCGCCCCGCCGACCGCTGCTCGGCCGCCTGGCTCATCCCGCCACGGGCGGCGGCGTGAACCCGCCGATGACCTCCGCGGCCAGTTCGGCGAAGGTGATCGCGGTGTCGTCCTCGTGCCGCGGGCCGAGGACCTGCACGCCGACCGGCAGCCCGCCCGGTGTGCGGCCGGCCGGGGCGCTGAGCGCGGGCAGACCGGCCAGGGAGGCGTGCGCGATCCAAAACCCCAGCTCGGGATAGGGCCGCTCGTCGTCCGGACCGAGGTGGCGGAAAGCCGTGGTGCAGACGGCCGGGCACAGCAGGACGTCGACCTCGGAGAAATACCGGTCCCACGCGGCACGGGCCGCCATCCGCCGGTCGTGCTGCTCCACCACCGCCGGCAGGCCGGCGAAATCGGGGTCGCCGCCGTGGAAGGCGAAGAACTGCCGCACCTGGAACCCGAACGACTCGGCCTGACCGATCGGGTCGACGCCCTCCGGCCAGCCCTCCACGATCGTCGCGCCGGCCGCGGCCAGCGAATCTACGGCGTCCGACAGCACGGCGCCGACATCGGAGCTGACCGCGGCAGCCGGATGATCGAGCACGACCCCGACCCGGAAATCAGCCAACCGAGCATGCCGCGCGGGCGCCAGACGCCAGCGGTAGGCCTTGGCCTCCGCGCCGCTGGGCCCGGCGGTGGCTCGCAGGGCGGTGCGCAGATCCGCAGCCGAACGCGCCAGCGGCCCGACCGCGGACAGGTACGCCATCTCCGTCGGCCCGGCGGGCGGGCCCGGCGGCTGGAACCCGTCCAGCGGGACCGTGCCGGCAGTGGGTTTCAGCCCGTACACCCCGCAGAAGCTGGCCGGGATCCGGATCGAGCCGGTCAGGTCGGAGCCGTACTCCACAAAGGACATTCCGGCGGCCACCGCCGCGGCTCCTCCCCCGGTCGAACCGCCGGGCGAGCGCGTGCGGTCCCACGGGTTGACGGTCCTGCCGTACAACGGATTGACGCACTCCACGACGTCAGCGAGCATCTGCGCGACGTTGGTCGTGCCGAACAGCACCGCCCCGGCCGAACGCAGCCGCGACACCGCCACCGCGTCGCGATCGGCCACGTGCTCGGCGAAAGCCGGATCGCCCCAGGTGGAGCGCATCCCGGCGACGCGAATGGCCTCCTTGACAGTCATCGGCACCCCGAGCAGCGGGCCCGCCTGCTCGCCTCGGGCCAGCACTCGGTCAGCGTCGTCCGCAGCACGCAATGCGCTCTCCCGGCCCAGCTCCACCACCGCGTTCAAACCAGGATTGACCGCGTCGACCCGTTCGAGCACCCGTTTCACCAGCTCCCGCGCGGACAATCGGCCAGCACGGAGCTCCCCCGCGACTCCGGTCGCGGACTGCAGCAATATGTCGGTCATGCCCCCGGTCTACCGCCTCACACAGTGTCAGAGTCAACCCGCGCGAGGCTCCGTGCCGATGTCGAAAGCGCGCACCGCCGGCATACGCCGGTGACGAAGACGACTACCGCGACACGGGAGAACGCGCGTTCCGCCGCCACGGACGCAGCCCAGGCCAAGACGACCCGCAGATCGATCGGGACCGTCTCGGTGCAACGCCGGCAGACCAGGTAACCGCCCTGCGCGTCAGCGCGCCGATAGCGCCGCTCGCCGTTCGGCCCGAGGACGGCGGTCGCCTGGCCGGCCTCGGTGTAGTAGCGCAATGCCCGGTACACCGTGGAAAGCGCGACCTTCTGCCCGGCGCCGGTCATCCGGGCGTGCAGCGCCTGGACGCTCAGGAATTGTGCTGCCTGTTCGAGTTCGGCGAGGACGGCTCGTCGCTGCCGAGTCTCGTAGCGGCTCCGGCGCGCGCCGGAGCCGGTCATGTCGCTGCGGGCCCGGCCATCGCCGTGCTCCGCCGGCGGAGTGCGGAACCGCCGGCGGCGAGCGCGTAGACCGCGGCCGCGACTGCGAGGATGGCGAAACTGGGCGGCAGCACCGGGACCGCGTAACTCAGCCCCAGCCCGATCCACATGTCGGCCACCGCGAGCGCGGCCGACAACGCCAGCGCCCGGAACGGACGGGTGGTCAGATAGAGCGCCGCGCCCGCTGGCGCGGCGAGCAAACCCAGCAGCAGCAAGGCTCCGACGGCCTGCGCGGCTTCGGCGGTGCACGCACCGGTCACGGCGAGAAACACCAGTCCCAGCAGGCGCACCGGCACTCCCCGCGCGGAGGCGACCGCCGGATCGACGGTGGCGAACAGCAGCGGCCGCGCCAGCAAGGCCATCAGCAGGCACAGTGCCACGCCGACGATCGCGGCCAGCACCGCGTCGCCGGCGCTGATCCCGAAGATCGATCCGAAAAGGACGTTCACGCCCGCCGCGCCGTTCCCGGTGCTGCGCTGCGTGGTGTAGACGGTGAGGAAGAAGACTCCGACGCCGAGGATCCAGGCGAAGATGTTGCCGATCACCACGTCGTCGGGGTTGCCGCGCCGGCCGAGCGCGCCCATCAGGACCGCGACCGCGATGGTCGCGGCGAACAGGCCGATCCGCGCGTCGATGCCGAACGCCAGCGCGGCCAGCGCACCGGTGAACGCGACGTGGCTGAGCGCGTCGCCGGTGAAGATCTGCGCGCGCAGGACGAGAAAGTAGCCGACCAGCCCGCACGCCGCGGCGATCGCGGTGCCGGCGAGCAAGGCGTTGGCGAAGAACGGATGCTCCAGCGGGGCGAGCAGCGACGCGAAGGCAGTCATGCGCCGCTCCCGGCCACCGCGGCCCGCCGGAGCGCCGGACGGCGCAACCGGCGCGCGAACTGGACGAGCGCGTACGGGACGAAGGCGAAAGTGGTGACGAAGAACCCGATCGGATACTCCGAATAGTACGCGACACCGAGGCCGAACCAGGTGACGGCGACGGCGAGCACGACCGCGACGACCAGGCTCAGCCCCGGCCGGGCGGTCAGCGCCTGCGCGGTCGCGGCCGGCATCACCAGCAGGGCGAACACCAGGAGCGTGCCGGTGATCTGGCTGGCCGCCGCCACCGCGGCGCCGAGCAGCACCAGGAACACGATCGACAGCAGCCGCACCGGAACGCCGCGCGCGGCGGCCACGATCGGGTCCGCCGAGGCGAACAGCAGCGGCCGGCCGACCACCGCCAGCACGGCGAGGACGACCGCGGTCACCGCCAGCAGGACGAGCACGTCGGCGTCGGTGATGCCGAGGAACGTGCCGAACAGCAACGCGTTCACTCCGTTGAGGAATCCTTTGTACAGGGCGATGAACAGGAATCCGCACGCCAGCGCGAACGCCTGCACGGTGCCGGTCGCGGCCGACTCGTGCCCGTGGCTTTCCTTGCCGCCCCGCGGAATCGCGGCGATCACCAGCGCGGCCGCCACGCAGAACGCGAAGTAGCCGTATCCGGCGCCGATGCCCAGCAGCGTCGCGCCGGCCGCGCCGGGGAACCCGACGACCGCCAGGGTGTGCCCGGCGAACGTCTGCCGGCGCAGCACCATGAACCAGCCCAGCACCGCGGAGACGACGGCGACGATCGTGCCGGCCCGGAAAGCGTTGACCATGAACGGAAACGACCAGAGCTCCTGGATGTCGGCCAGGAGGTTCCAGCTCGGCCCGGCGGGTCCGTCAGCGAGCATCGCGGCCTCCGTCGTGCGGATCACCGTGGCCACCGGGGTTTTCCGGGCCGCCGACGACGACCAGCCGCCCGTCGGAGGTCGTCAGCACCTCGATCGGCGTGCCGTACAACCGGCTCAGCGTGGCGCTCGTGATGACCTCCTCCGGCGTGCCGGAGACCGCGCTGCCGTGCGCGAGGTAGACGACCCGGTCGAGGTGGCGCAGGATCGGGTTGACGTCGTGCGCGACCATCACCACGGCGACCTTCTCCTCGTGGCAGATCCGGCTGACGAGCCCGGCTACCGCGCTCTGGTTCGGCAGGTCGAGGCTGTCCAGCGGCTCGTCGAGCAGCAGGAGCGCCGGACGCCGCACGAGCGCCTGGGCGATCAGCAGACGCTGCTGCTCGCCACCGGACAGCTCGCCGATCGGGCGGTGCGCGTAACCGCGCGCTCCGACCAGTTCGACGACCTCGGCGATGCGCGCGTCGGCGCGGCGGCGGGAACCGAACCGGGAGGCGAACGGCAGCGGCACGCCCCAGCGGTCGCCGTCCCAGCCGAGGCGCACGATGTCCAGTCCGCGGATCCGCAGCGACGCGTCGAAACTGCGCCGCTGCGGCAGGTAGCCGATGCGGTGGTTGTCCCGCCCGGCAGGAGCACCGAGCACCCGGACCGTGCCGGACGCGGGCAGTTCCCCGAGGAGCACCTTCACCAGCGTCGACTTCCCGACGCCGTTCGGGCCGAGCACCGCCACGAACTCGCCGGGAGCGACGTCCGCGCTCACCTGGCTCCACAGGGTGCGGCCGCCGACGCGGACCGCCGCGTCGCGGACGGAGACGACAGGTTCGGGCCGGTGCATCGCATCGGGCTCGCCGGGCCGGTCCGGCGGCGGCGCGGGACGCCCCGCCGTCCGGACCGGCGCAGTCGGCTCGCTCACTTGCCCGTCGCCTGCGCGAGAGCCTGTTCGATGCCCTGCAGCTGCTTGGTCTGCCAGTCCTGGAACGTGGCCCCGGCCGGGGTCAGGGTCTCGGTCACGGTCGCCACCGGGATCCCGGCCGCCTTGGCCGCGGCGACCTGCGCCTGCACGTCCGGGGTCGAATTCTGGCTGTTGTAGACGTAGATCTTGATCTGCTTGCCCTTGATCTGCGCGTCGATGGCGGCCTTGTCGGCGGCGGTCGGATCGCTGCCCTCGCTGATCGCGTCCAGGAAGGACTCCGGCGTGAGCATCTTCAGGCCGAGGCCTTCGGCGAGCGGCGTGACGATGGATTCCGAAGCGCCGATCGGGGTTCCCGCGTACTTCGCCTTGATCCCGGAAACCAGTGCGGTGTACTGGCCCAGCGCCTTCGTCTCGAAGTTCTGCTTCTGCGCGTCGAAGTACGCCGCGTCGGCCGGGTCGAGCTTCCGGTAGTCCGCGGTGATCTCGTCGATGACCTTGTGCACGTCGTCGGGCGAGTACCAGCGGTGCGGGTTGCCGCCGGCCTTGACCCCGACCGCGTCGCCCACGGTGAGCACGGTCCGCTTCTCGTTGGGGTTGGCCGAGATCAGCTTCGGCGCCCACGGGTCGTAGCCGATCCCGTTGACGATCGCGAACTGCGCCGAGGCCATCGTCCGGCCGTCGGCCGGCGTCGGCTCGTAGTCGTGCGGGTCGGCGTCCGGGTTGTTGATGACGCTGTGCACGGTCGCGTGCTCGCCGCCGAGCTGCTCGGCGATGCTGCCCCAGAAGTTCTCCGCCGCGACCACGGCGATTTTCGTGCTCGAGCCTGCCGCCGCGCTGGTGCCGCCGTTCTGGGCCGGGGCGGTCGTGGAACATCCGGTGGCCGCCGCGGCGACGGCGCCGGCCAGCACGAGGCCGGCGGCGCGCCGACGGACGGAGCCGGCGAACTGAAACATCATCCGGGAACGCTCTCCTCAGCAAGACGGGACAGCCCGGGACCGGGTACCCCGAACGGGCGGACACCGGGACGCTAGATGAAAGTGATTATCACTTCAAGGCCGCGCGGAATGGCAAATGGCAACCGTTTCCTATTCGTGACCGGCGGCGGATGCCGCCGAAAAGACTGATTTTTCTGCGGTTAATGGAGAATGTCCGATTCGGATCGGCGGAGCTTTTGCCGGCGATTCACGCAGTGCGGGTCCTGCTGCCGTGTCCGATGAGGACAGTGGGGCGGAAAACGGTCGTTCCCTGCTCTTGCAGGGAAATCCAGAACCTCCGCCGGATTCTGGACACGGCCGCCTCGCCGAGGCCGAAAAGCAGGCCGCGGGTTCCCGAGCCGATCACGAAGTCCCACGCCCGGGCCGCGTCGAGCGGGATCTCCGGCGTCACCGAACGCACTTCCGGGCCGGTCGCGCCGATTTCCCGCAGCCAACGGGCGAGACCGTCCGCGCTTTCCAAGCGCGCACTGGCTTTTCGCTGCCGGGAGAGATCGGGTGCGGGCAGCCCGGCAGCGGCCCGCTCCGCGGCGGCGGCTTCGGCGAACGGGCGCACGACGGGCTCGACCGCGCCGCCCTCCCAGGTCGTCGCGAGAAACCTGCCGCCGGGCCGGAGCAACCGCACCAGGTGCCGGCCCCCGGCGTCCAGGTCGGGGAAGAAGAACACCCCGAACAAGCACAACACCGCGTCGTAGCCCGGTTTCCCGTCCGCGGTCCAGGCGGTCGCGTCCGCTCGGCGGAACCGGATGCCGCCGACCCCGCGGGCGGCCGCGCGTTCCCGGCCGTCGCGCAGCAGGGCTCCGGAGAGGTCCACCGCGTCGACGTGCCCGGCTGGGGAGACGCCGCGCGCCGCGGGGATCGCGGCCGCGCCGTTGCCGCAGCAGGCGTCCAGCACGCGATCGCCGGGCCGCAGTCCCGCGGCCCGGACCGCGGCCTCGCCGACCGGCTCCCACAGCAGCGGAGTCCATCGCGCGAACGCCTCGGCGGCCGCGTCGAACACCTCGGACACCTGCACGAGCGTTCCTCCCCGCACCTGGCGCGGCACCGGTCACCCGGTGCCGCCGACTGTGACCGGACGCAGTCGCGCCGGCAGCGGTTTCCCTTCCCGGACACCGGTTTCGAGCCATTCGCACAGGGCCGCGGTGTCGTCCGGCTCGTGCAACGGCCCGGCCACCGCGGCCGGGCCGAGCGGCCGCAGTTCCGAGTCGCACCGCTGCACCAGCGCGTACGCACCCGGGCCGCCGCTGTTCCCGCCGCAATCGCGGGAACACGGCGCCTCCCCGGCGCGGAGCGACCGGAACAGGCAGCCCGACCGGATCAGGACGCCATACCGGGCGGTGCTCACGACCGTGCGCAGCGCGGCGAGCACGTCGTGCTGCCCCGGCGGAGGAAGGCATCCCTCCTGATCGCACAGCACGACAGCGAAACCCGACTCGAAAAGCACTTCAGTCATCGCGAACCCCTCGGCAGCGGCTGGATGCGGGCCGGCTGGCCGTCAGCCCTGCCGCGCCTTGAACTTCGGGTTCTTCTTGTTGATCACAAACGTCTTGCCGTGCCGCCGCACCACCTGCGACCCCGGCTTGTTCTTCAGCGAGCGAAGCGATTTCCGCACCTTCATCGATTCTCCTCCGTCATCTCCGAAAAAATCGAACCCACCGGCGCCGCCGGCATCGGCAACGCGCGCGCCAGCCGCAGCGGATCGGGGTAATCAGCCCATTCCAGCGGGCCGCCCGCGCATTCCGCCGCCGTCAGTTCGCAATCCAGCAGCGCGGCCCGCAGCTCCTCCTTGTCGACCTCGTCCCCGGTGAACGCGAGCACGGTGCCGCGGCGGTCTCCGTCCGGCGAAGCCGGATCGAGCAGGCCGTCGTCGTCCCATCCCCCGCCGTCCTCGAAACTCACGTGCGGGCCGACGCCGCGCCACACCACCCGATTCCCCGGGACCGACGCGATCCAGAGCCTGCCGCGGGACCAGACGCTCCCGGCGGCCATCGCGGGCATCGCCCGGGCCAGCCGCTCCGGGTGCAGCGGCCGGCGCGCCCGCACCACCGCAGTCCGGAAGGGGCCGGATTCGTCCAGCACCGGAACCGTGACCGCGCCTGGAGCCAGCCGGGCGATCACCTCGCCGACGTCGTAACCGCCCGCGCCCAGCCGAAATTCCGGCCGCCCCGGCTTCCCGCCCGCGCGGACCGCCCGGGCACGAGGAGCCAGCTGCGCCAGCAGGTGTTCCCCGCGGCCGCGGCCCGAACCGGCCGCCGGCAGCACGCAGGTGTCCGCGCACGACAGCGCGTCCACGAGGTGTTCGCCGACCGGGAGCCCGTCCACCGGGGCCGGGTCCCACAGCCAGTCTTCGAGCCGCTCCGGATCGAGCGCGACGACGACCGCGTCCACCTCGGCGAGCTCCCCGGCCTCGTCCAGCACCTGCGGGAGATCGACCGCGAACGGAAGCCGCAGCACCAGATCAGGCCCGGCGACCGCTTCCCGGGCCTCGGCGACCGCGGCCGGCAGATCGCGGAGCACCGCGGAGGTCCGGTCGCCCTCGCCGAGACGCGCGACCCGGCACCCGCCGCCCGAATCCAGCCATCGCGACCACGAATGCCCGTCGTGCCGGTAGGCGAGCACCGCGGCGCCCTGGGCGGCCAGCCGGGCACAGGCCGGCGCCACCACGCCCTCGTCGGGTCCGGAGAGCACGGTGAGCCGCAAGCGCATGCCCGCAGCCTACACGATAATGATTGTCGTTTCCATTAAGCAGGCAAAGTGGCTCTTGCCGGACCTGGTTTGCCATCCCGGACCTGCGCAGCCGAATTCCGGGCCGCGCCTGGCGAACCCGGTTCAGCCGCCGGTGCGCGGACGCCCCGGGGCGCCTGCCGGGAGCTGGTACCGGATGAGGCGCGAACTGTTCGCCACGACCGCGACCGAGGACGCGTTGTGCAGGATCGCGGCCACCACCGGCGAGAGCGCGCCGCCGGCCGAGATCAGCAGGCCGAGCGTGTTGATCGCGATCGACATGCCGTAGTTCTGCCGCACGACCGACACCGAACGGCGGCTGAGGTCGCGCAAATCGAGCAGCGCGCGCAGGTCGTCGCCGGCCAGCGCCACGTCCGCGGTCTCCACGGCGACGTCCGTTCCGGACACGCCCATCGCGATCCCGATGTCGGCCAGCGCGAGCGCCGGCGCGTCGTTGGTGCCGTCGCCGACCACCGCCACCGCGTGGCCGGAGTCCTGCAACTGCTTCACCACGTCCTGTTTGTCCTCCGGCAGCACCCGCGCGCGGAACTCGTCGATGCCGAGTTCCGCGGCCACCGCCGCGGCCGTCTCCGGGCTGTCCCCGGTCAGCAGCACCATGCGCCGGACCCCGTCGGCCCGCAACGCGTCGAGCACTTCCTTCGATTCCGGCCGGACGCTGTCGCGCAAGGACACCAGGCCGATCAGCCTGCCGTCGACCGCGAGCAGCAGCGGGGTCTCGGTGGCCTCCTGCAGCCGCCGCACCCAGTCCCGCGCCTCGTCGGCGATCGGCACGTTCTGCCGCCGCAGCAGTTCGAGGCTGCCGATCAGCAGGACGCGGCCGTCGCTGTGCACCCGCATCCCTTGTCCCAGCAGGACTTCGCACTCCTCGTGCGGCGGGATCTCGATCCGGCGGTCCTCGGTGGACCGGATGACCGCCTGCGCGAGCGGATGCCGCGAATGGATCTCCGAACTGGCCGCGTAAGCCAGCACCTGCTCCGGCGACCATTCGTCGGCGAAAGAAATGACGTTGGTGACCATCGGCCGGCCCAGCGTCACCGTGCCGGTCTTGTCGAACACGACCGCGTCGACCCGGCCCGCCGCCTCCAGGTGCGCGCCGCCCTTGATGAGCACGCCGCGGCGCGCGCCGTTGCCGATCGCCGCGCTGATCGCGGTCGGCGTCGAAAGCCCCACCGCGCACGGGCAGGCCACGAGCAGCATCGTCATCGCGCGCCGGACGTCGCGAGTGGCCAGCAGCGTCAGCGCCGACAGCGCGAACGACGCCGGCACGAACCGGCGGGAGAAGTTCTCCCCCACCGTCTGGATCGGCGCCCGGTCGGCCTGCGCCCGCTCCACCCGCTCGATGATCCGGCCGATCGCGGTGTCCCGGCCCACCGCGGACGCGCGCACCACCAGCCGCCCGCGCAACAGCACCGATCCGGCGTGCAGCGGCGAACCCGGCGCCACCGCGACCGGCAGCTGCTCGCCCGTCACGGCCGACGTGTCGACGACGCCCTCGCCCTCGACGACCACCCCGTCCACCGGCAGCACCACGTGCTCGTGGACGACCACCTCGTGCCCGGGCTCGACGTCGGCGATGTCGACCTCGAGTTCCGTGCCGTCCGGCAGCCGCGTCCAGGTCCGGGTCTCCGAACCGGTCAGCAGCTCCGACACCGCCCGCCGGCTGCGGCGAAGCGTCAAATCCTGCAGGTACTCGCCGATGTTTAGCAGCCACAGCACGGTCAGCGCGACCACGTTCTCCCGCAGCACCAG
Source organism: Amycolatopsis orientalis DSM 43388 (assembly GCF_000411975.1). GTDB lineage: Bacteria > Actinomycetota > Actinomycetes > Mycobacteriales > Pseudonocardiaceae > Amycolatopsis > Amycolatopsis orientalis_D. The sequence goes on along the minus strand of NZ_ASXG01000079.1, from coordinate 160,804 downwards.
GCTGGCCACCGTCGCCGCCGACACGAGCGCGTCCGTCCCCGCGCCGCGACCGCCCGCCAGCGAGCGGACCGCGCCGCGCAGGAACGGGTAACCGGTGAAAATCGTGACCCCGGTGGCCACCGCCCGCCCGCGCGCTCCCAGCAGCGGAGGCCGCCGCAGCGCGTACCGGCGCAGCCCCAGCACCGCCAGCGCCGCACCGCCCACGACCAGCCGCACGAGATCGCCGTTGTGCACGTCCGCCGACCGCGGCGTCCGGCCCGCGGCGCTCGCCGGGTCCGCCCGCAGGCCGGCGTCGATCACCTTGCGCAAATGCTCCCGGTCGCAACGGCCAGTGCGGTACCAGACGACGATGTTGCCGGTCCGGGGGTACGCGTGCACCTGCCGCACCCCGGCCACCCGGTCCACCTCGTCCTCGACCGCGACCGCCAGCGCCGGACGCCCGCGCAACGCGGCGCTCTCGAACCGCGCGCGCCCCGCGGCGTCGGCGACCAGCGTCGCGAGCCCGCTCAATGCTCGTGCCCGTGCCCGGCCGCCGTCCCCGGCGCGGGAGCCTCCTCGCCGATCCGGGCCCGGGCCTCGCTCACCACGTCCGCGGTGACCAGCCGGGCCTTCTCCGCGCCGGCCTCGGCCGCGCGAGCACCGCGCAGGCCCCACGCCGTCACCGTCACCGTGGCCTGCCGGACCGCGTTCGACTTGGCGACCTTCTTCACTCCGTCATACGCCGCCGCACCGGCCAGACCCGTCGCTACGACCTATGCCGCCTTGACGATCACGTGGCTCCACATGAGACCTCCTGCACGTTGTCCAGCACGGTATACCGATCGCGCGACCTGGGCATCCGGGAACAGCCGCGACCGCGTCCGGCGCCGCCGCCGAGGCCTCATGATAACGACTTCCATTTCAAGGAAGCCGCCCGGGGCCGCCGGGACCGTCGCCTTGCCGGTCCCGGCGACGCTCACGCCCGGAAGGGCTCGACGGAGGTCCGGCAGGTCAGATTCTCGAAGCCGGTCTCGGTGACGACGTACAGGTCGCCCAGGTTGGAACCGGCGACCAGCGGATCGACCCACTGGGCGTGCAGGACGAACACCATCCCGGGCTCCATCCGGTCGGTGTTGTGCGAGGCGACGTTGTACTGCGGCAGCTTCGGCATCCCGATCGCGTGCCCGAGGTTCGGGTTGTGCGGTCCGGGCGCGGCCGGGTACACGTGCAGCAGCCGGCGACCTTGCGCTTCCCAGTCCGGGTCGGCGACGGGCCGGCGCGGAACCGGGCGAGGCGAGCCGTCCGGCAGCGCCTCCCAGTTGAACGGCATGGTGCGGGTTTCCTTCGATTTCAGGTAGCCCCGTTCCACGTAAGCCTCGAAGGCGGCGTCGTGCAGGTCGCTGAACTTCGTGCCGGGCTTGATCAGGACTTCCGCCCGGCGCACCGCGTCGACGGTCATCTCGAGGACTTCTTCCTGTTCGTCGGTCGCCGTGCCGATCACCATCATGCGCGCGGCCTGGGCGCAGTAGCCGAGATACGTGACGTTGGAGATGTAGAGGTTGAGCAGATCGCCGTCGCGGATGACGTGCCCGTAGGGCTTGCCGCAGTGAGTGCCGTACTGGTTCACGCCGATCTGGTAGCCGTCTCCGGTTTCGCCGCCGCGCGACAGTTGCGCGTAGGAGAACGCCGCGTAGACCTCGTAGTCCGTGACGCCGGGCCGGGTGACGTGGCAGGCGGCCTCGTACCCGATGTCGATCAGCTGCCCGGCCGAGCGGATGAGGGCGATTTCGGCCGCCGACCGGATCCGCTGCATCCGGAGAATCATCTCGGTGGCGTCGCGAAACCCCGTGCCGGGCAGGAGTTCCCGCAGTCCCGCCCAGCACGGCGCGGCGGTGTCGTCGCCGATCAGGCCGAGCTGCCCGCCGGCGAGGCCGAGCCGGCGCAGCACGCCCGCGGCCGCCTCGACGGTCTTGCGCAGCGGCGAGCCCGGCCGGTCGACGCTTTCCCGCCCGAACGGCGAAACCTGCCAGATCTCGCCGACCAGCAACGGCTCGCCGCCCGGCGGGACGACGGCCGACTCGGTCCAGAACGACAGCAGTTCCGGCGCCAGCCCGGCGTCGGTGGGGACGATCAGGACTCCTTCCCGCATCCAGTCGCAGAGATACCGCAGGAACGGGTTCGACGTGTGGTACCAGCCGACCAGACTGGCGTGCACCAGGATCGCGTCGAGACCGGCGACGGTCGCGTCCCGGCGGAGCCGCTCGATCCGGTCCGCGTACTCGGCCTCGGCGATCTGGTCCGCCGGTTCGAAAGCGAAACTCGGTTCGAAGCCGTGGAGAAGGGATTCCATCCGCCGGTAGTCGACCGGGGCACTGTATTGCCGCACTGCGGCCTGCCTTTCTTCGAGGAATGCGACGGGGCTCAGACTGGGGTCCGGTTGATTTCTTCCAGCGACAGCCGGTAGGTCTCCGGGGCGAACCGGGCGGCGATCGCGAGGACGACGTACATCGACGCGAGCATCAGGAAGACGCCGGACATCCCCCAGCCCGCGAAGACCGGGACGGCGACGAGCGGCATCACCGCGCCGGAGACGTTGCCGATGCCGTTGACGATCGAGGTGCCCAGCGCCCGCACCTCGGTCGGGTAGACCTCCGGCGACCACGCCGCGAGCGTGGTGTTCAGCAGCAGGGCGAAGAGCTGGAAAGTCCCGCCCAGCAAGAGGATCAGCACGGTGCCGTGCGCGAAGGACGCGAACGCGACAGCCGCGCCGCAGCCGAGGACGGCGGCGGCGACCACTGTGGTCCGGCGGCCGACGACGCGGGCCAGCAGCGCGGCGGCGCACGCGCCGAGGAGGCTGCCGAAGTTCATCACCATGGTGAACGCGAGACTGTCGCTGATGCTGTAGCCCTGGGCGACGAGAATGCTCGGCATCAGCACCAGCAAGGTGATCTGCGCGCCGAACGACATCCAGGACGCGATGCCGATCGCCGCCGTGCGGCGGAGGGAACCGGCCGTCGCCAGCGTCCGCAGCGGCACCGTCCGGCCGACGACGGCCGGGATGTCGGCCTCGGTCAGGTACGGCGTGACCTCGCCCCGGTTCTTGCGGCGGAGCCGGCCGGAGGCGAGCGTCGTGAGTGCCGCGTTCGCCTCGTCGAGCCGTCCCTTCGACAGCAGGAAGCGGGGAGACTCGGGCATGTACCGGCGGATGAACACCACGAGCACGGCGGGGACGGCGAGCAGCACGTACAGCCAGCGCCAGCTCGCCGAGGTGCCGCCGAGGGCGTCGTTCAGCGGGCCGAGCACGACCAGGAACAGGCCGAAGGCGACGAAGTTGCCCACCCCGCCGGAGCCGATGTTGAGCGACGCCGCGACGGTCCCGCGGTACTTGGTCGCGACCATCTCGGTGACCAGCGCGAGGCCGACGGTGAACTCGCCGCCGAGCCCGACGCCGACGATGAACCGCGACACCTCCAGGAACACCAGGTTCGGCGAGACCGCGCTGAGCACGCCGCCCAAGGTGTAGAGCAGCAGGTTGAACGCCAGTGCGTAGCGGCGGCCTTTGCGGTCGGCGAGGTAGCCGGTGCCGACCCGGCCGACGAGGCCGCCGACGATCATCACGGTGTTGACGAAGGCGAGGTCCGCGGTCCCCGCCCCGAAGCTGGCTTTGAGCCCTTGGGTGATGGCGCCGGTGGTGTCCTGTTCGAGTGCGTCGAAGAACATGCCGGCCAGCACCAGGCCGGCGACGATCGCGTGCGCGCGGGTCCAGCCGATCCGGTCCATCACCTCCGAGAGGCGGCCGGGAGCCCCGGCCGCGGCGGGCGGCGGCGCGGCGGGACGAGGAGCGGTGCGGTGGGGGAAATCCGGGGACGACATCTGGCCGATCTCCTTGTGCCAGAGGAATCTGCCCGTGGCGGGGCAGGGTTCCGGGCGGTCTCGGCGGCGCGCGCAGCGGTCGCGCGGGCGAGGGCCCGGGTGCGCGTCGCCGGCGGAAACGCCGGGCGCGCGGCGGGATGCGGGCCGGGCGCCCGGAACTGGGCGGAGGGCCGGCCGCGGAGTCGCCGTTCGGCGGGCGCGCGCGGAGTGCTTCGTCCGGGCGCGGCCCCGGCGACGGGGTTCAGAAGTCGTGCGGTGCGGTCTGGATCTTGGCGGCAGTTTCCTCAGGCGCTCCTTTCTCCGGCGCGGACAACGGATTCGACCGCGTCCGCCACCAGGACGGCGACGCGCGGGTCGAACACGCTGGGGACGATGTAGCTGGCGTTCAGCTCCTCCGGGCCGACGGCGTCGGCGATCGCGTCGGACGCGGCCAGCAGGTGGGCGTCGGTGATCTCGTTCGCGCCGCCGTTGAGCATGCCGCGGAAGAATCCCGGGAACGCCAGGACGTTGTTGATCTGGTTCGGGTAGTCGGACCGGCCGGTCGCGACGACGGCGGCGTGTTCCGCGGCGGCCGCCGGAGCGACTTCCGGGTCGGGGTTGGCCAGCGCGAAAACGATCGCACCGGGCGCCATGGCCGCGATGTCGTCGCCGGTGAGCAGGTCGGGCCCGGACACGCCGATGAATACGTCCGCGCCGCGCAGCGCTTCGGCGAGCGGCCCGGCGAATTGGCCGGGGTTGGTCGTCTCGGCGATCCACGCTCGGTCGGCGTCGCGGTAGGCCCGCCCGGAGTGCAAGGCTCCCTGGCGATCGCACGCGATGATGTCCTGTGCTCCCTGGATCTGCAGCAGCCGGATGATCGCGTGCCCGGCCGCGCCGACCCCGCTCACCACGATGCGGGCGCGCGGCAGGGTCTTGCCCACGACGCGCAACGCGTTCTTGAGCGCGGCCAGCACGACGATCGCGGTGCCGTGCTGGTCGTCGTGGAACACCGGGATGTCGAGCAGTTCGCGCAGCCGGCGTTCGATTTCGAAGCAGCGGGGTGCCGAGATGTCTTCGAGATTGATCCCGCCGTAGGTCGACGAAAGCGCTTGGACGATCTCGACGATCCCGTCGACGTCCTGGCGGTCGATGCAGACCGGCCACGCGTCGACTCCGGCGAACTGCTTGAACAGCGCCGCTTTTCCTTCCATCACCGGCAACGCGGCGGCCGGGCCGATGTTGCCGAGACCGAGCACGGCCGAACCGTCGGTGACGATCGCGACGGTGTTGCGCTTGATCGTGAGCCGCCGCGCGTCGGCGGGATTTTCGGCGATGGCACGGCAGATCCGCGCCACGCCGGGCGTGTACGCACGCGAGAGGTCGTCCCGGTGCTTGAGCGGCACGGTCGGCACCACTTCCAGCTTGCCGCCGAGGTGCACCAGGAAGGTGCGGTCGCTCGCTTTGCGCACCGACGCGCCGGGAATCGCCTCGACCGCGGCGGCGAGCGACGCCGAATGCGCGGCGTCGACCGCGTCGCAGGTCACGTCGACCACCAGGCCCGCCGGCCCGGACTCGACGACGTCCAGTGCGGTCAGGACCGCGCCGGCGGCGATCACCGCCTGGGTCACCTCCCCGGTGAGGGAGGCCGCTTTGACCTCCACCCGGAGGGTGACCGCGTAACCGGGGCTGGGGGCTGGCATGAGGACTCCGTTCCCGGCCTCGGGGGCCGGAGGTGGTCTGGGCGGGTCAGCGGGCGGCGGCGACTCGTTCGACGGCCGCGTCGGCGGGGCACGGGTCGATCAGCTTCTCGTACGGCACGTCGGCGCTGACGAGCCCGTCTTCGACCATGATCCGCAGCCATTCCTCGTACGCCGCGCGGTCGATCCGGATGTCTTCCCACAGGCCCCGCGCGCGCAGGTCGTCGACGATCTCGATCAGGTGCCCGGTGTCGAGCTGCGGCCACTCTCGCGCCAGCAGATCGGCGACGCCCGCGGCCGAATTCTCGCGCAGCCAGTCGTAGGCCCGCTGCAGCGCGACGCAGAACCTCCAGACCACGTCGCTGCTCTCCAGCGTTCCCGGCAGCGTGTAGTAGACGCTGTTCGGCATCCGGCCGCCGTCGACGTCGTGCCGGGCGACGATCGCGGCTTTGCCGGCTCGCTCCAGGACCGCGCCGTTGACCGCGTCGGTCACGAGCGCGTCGCCGTGGCCGCCCAGGAAGAGATCGAGCATCATCGGCCCGCTCAGGTCCCGGACCCAGCGCACCGTCGCCATGTCCACTCCGGACTTGCGCATCAGGCCGGCGGTGTGCACGTAGGGAGCCGTCCCGCCGGCGCCCGGGGCCAGCACGATCTTGTGTTCCAGCGACCGCCAGGTGAACCCCGGGTCCGGTTCGCGCATCACGAGGACCTTGGGGTTGCGCGAGTTGAGCGCGGCGAACGGCACGTAGTGCTGCCCGCGCCCGTAGTACATGGCCGGGACCCAGAGTCCGCCGAGCGCCGCGACGGCAGTGCCGTCGTGGAGGTCCGAGAGCACTTTCGTCCAGTCCGGCGGCGCGCTGCGCCCGAAGTCCAGCCCTTCGTCGGCGAAGTAGCCGTGCTCGCGGGCGATGTACTCCGGCAGGTAGTTGGGCCAGTGGGACGTCGCCGACACGTGCATGCGATCCATCGATCCTCCTCGGCCAGACACGGGCTGCCGCTGACGGCGAGCACCCGAAGGACAGATGACGATTGTATACGAGACTTCGCCGATGCAGAAGCCCTCACCGGCCCGGCCGACCCCCGCCGACGTCTGAGTTAAGCCTGTGTAACACCTCTGATCTTGGCTGATTGCGGCTCGCCCGCCGGTTACGGTGAAACCTCACCTCTTGACCCCTCCCCGCATCTCGTATACAAACTGAGCAGGGGGTTATGAGGCACATCACACCGCTCCGCTGCGCGGCCAGCCGCCCGCAGCCGACCCGAGGAGGACGGTCGTGTCAGGACCAGCTCCCCACCAGCCGGCGCCGCACCGCGCCCGGCACCGCTCCGTCGCCGACGCGCTCGACGCGTTCCCGTTGACCCGGGCCCAGTTCTGGGTCATGGGCCTGGTCATGGCCGGAATGTTCTTCGACACCCTGCAGCAGGACGCCCCCGGCGCCATCGGCCCGATGCTCAAGGAGGCCCTGGGCATCGGGAACGACGAGCTCGTCACCATCAACACGCTCACCGTCGTCGGCGGCATCGTCGGCCGGCTGGTCGGCGGGTACCTCGCCGACCGCAAAGGCAGGCGGTTCTCGCTCAGCTTCAACCTGCTCGTCTACACGATCGGCGGCCTGCTCAGCGCCTTCGCGCCGAACTACCCGATCATGCTGATCAGCCGGTTCATCGTCGGCATCGGGCTCGGCGGCGAGTTCACCATCGGGCTGACCCTGGTCTCGGAGATCGTCGCCACGAAACGCCGGGGCACCGCGGTCGGCTCGATGGGATTCGCCTCCGGCGGCATCGGCAACTTCGCCGCCTACGGCCTGTTCGTGGTCGTCCTCGGACCGCTCAACAACGTCCTCGGCGGCAACCTGCTGTCCTGGCGCTGGCTGCTCGGCTTCCTCGCGATCCCGGCCCTGCTGGTCGTGGTGTACCGGCGCTATCTGCCCGAATCGCCGCGGTTCCTCGTCGACTCGGGACGGATCCACGAAGCCAACCGCGCGCTGACGATCCTCGCCTCGGACAACATCCGGAAACGGCCCAGCGACGCCGAGGTCGTTCCGTTCCTCGACACGAGTTCCTCGGCCGAGGTCCAACCGCACGTTTCGCCGACCGAGATCTTCAAGCGCCCGCTGCTCAAGCGGACCGTCGCGATCAGCGTCGCGTCGTGGATGGCGTTCGGCGCGCAGGTCACCCTGCTGGTGCTGCTCCCGACCCTGCTGGTCTCCAAAGGCTATTCGGTGTCCAGCAGCCTGGTCTTCACCCTGATCATGTACGCGGGCAGCATGTTCGGCGCGCTCGCCGCCGCGCTCGTCGCGGCGAAACTGCCGCGGCGCACGACAGTGCTGATCGCCGGCGTGCTCGGCTGCCTCTCCGCGATCGCGTTCGCCGAACTGGCGAACGGCCCGGCCGCGATCCTGATCTACGGGTCGGTCTTCCAGTTCTTCTCGCTGTTCCTCAACTCCACGCTCGCCCTCTGGTCGCCGGAGCTGTACCCGACGCGGGTCCGCGCGCTCGGCTGCTCGACGGTGAACGGAGTCGGCAACATCGCCGGTGCGCTCATGCCGTTCGCGGCAGTGTTCGCCTTCGACCACGCCGGCGTGGCGGGCGTGTTCCTGATGATCGCCGCGATGTACACGATCCTGGCCGTTTCCGCCCGCTTCGCTCCCGAAACGCTCGGACGGTCGCTCGAGGACATCAACGAGCAACAGGAGACCGCGCCCGCGGCCGCCCCGGCGCCCGAGGCGAACACCGCCTGACCGAGCGCCGCTCCAGATTCCGCCCCCTGACAAGGAAAGGCCCCGCCTGATGGAAACCCTGGCGATCAGCGCGACCGCGCACGGCGTCAACTACCTGCCGGAATACCTCGCCCGCGAGCACGGCATCTTCGCCCGCAACGGCCTGGACGTGCCCTACCGTCCGCGCAACCCGTGGGACGGCGTCATGCACGATCTCGCCGACGGTTCGGCCGACCTCGCGCTGGGCGGGCTGTGGGTCCCGGCGATGTATGCCGGCAACGGACGCGATTTCGTCGCGGTCGCCCAGCTGAACGACCGGTTCCCGATGGCGATCGTGACCCGCGAACCGGTCGAGGGCTTCACGCTGGCCTGGCTGCTGGGCAAAACCGTCCTCGCCCCCGGGCAGGGCGGCGGCGCGCCCGGCGAGTTCACCCGCGGCCTGATGCGCGAAGCCGGGCTGGCGCCGTACGACGCCCGGTTCGTCCACGACCTGTCGATGCAGATGTTCCGCGAACTGTTCGTCGCGGGCCTCGGCGACGCGTTCGTCACCGACCTCGGCACCGCGACCGAACTGGAACGCGCCGGGACCGGGCACATCGTGTTCCGGCACGCGGAGTCCGGCGGACGGATGCCCAACAGCGTCTACTACGCCCTGCGGGAACGGCTCGACGAACTGCAGCCCCGGCTGGTGCCGTTCGTGCGGTCGATCGACGAGGCGATGCGGCAGCTGCGCACCGGCGCCGCGGGCGATCTCACGCCGCTGTTCGAAAAGGAGTGGCCGGAGGCCGATCCGGGCGTGCTGTCCGAAGTCGCGGCGCAGATCGCCGCGAACGGCACCTGGGCGGGCGTGCGGCTCGACCCCGGGCCGGTCGAGCGGTGGACCTCGATCCTGCACACGGCCGGCCTGACCGTGTCCCCGGTGAAGTTCGAGTCCATTGTGGACACAAGGGCGCTGGACGCCGCCGGGGAAACGCAGGCCTGAGACCGCCGGCGGCGGCGCCTCCCCCGCCGCCGCCGGCATCCGCTTCGTCAAAGGAGACGTCCGTGACGTTCACGTTCGACGCGACCACCGTCCGGGACTCGCTCGACCTCGGCAAGCTCATCGAAGTCGTGGAGCAGCTGCACCTCGAGCTCGCCGCGGGCCGGGCCGTCCAGCCGCCCCGCCATCCGCTCGCCGTCCCCGACAGCCAGGCGGTGATCGTCCCGATGCTCGCCGCGTCGACGGTCAGCGACCTCGTGTGCTTCAAGCTCCTGATCGACAACCCGGACAACGACCAGGGCAGGCAGCGCTCGACCATCGTCGCGATGAGGATCGACACCGGGGAATGCGTCGCGACCGTGCAGGGTGCTGTGGTGACCCAGTTGCGCACCGCCGCGGCCTCGGCGGTCGCGACCCGCGCGCTGTCCCGGCCCGACTCGCGCGTGCTCGGCCTGATCGGAGCCGGTGCGCAGGCGCGCAGCCACCTGCGCGCGATCGCCGCGGTGCGCGACCTGCACGAGGTGATCGTCTGGAACCGGACGCCGGAGAACGCCGAGCGGGTCGTCGAGGAAGCCGCCGCGCTCGGCCTGCCTTGCGCCGTCGCGCCGGACGCCCGCGCGCTCGTCGAAGCGAGCGACATCGTCTGCACGCTGACTCCCGCCCGCGAGCCGATCGTGCGAGGCGAGTGGCTCCAGCCCGGTCAGCACCTGAACGTCGTCGGCTCCCCGCCCCGGCCCGACCACCGCGAAATCGACTCGGAGGTGCTGCGGCGCGCCACGATCGTGGTCGACGCGCGCGACGTCGCCCTCGCCGAATCCGGGGCCGTCGTCACGGCCATCGCGGAACAGGCGATCTCGTCCGGCGACATCCGGCTGGAACTCGGGCAGATCCTGCTCGAGCGCCCCTACGAGCGAGCGCCCGGCGAGATCACCGTGTTCACCTCGGTCGGCCTGCCGATCCAGGATCTCGCCGCGGTGACCGCGCTGCTCTCGGCGACCGAAAGCCCCGCGCCGTGACCGCGCCCGGCCCGCCGGTTGAGCGGGTTCCCGCCTCCGCACGCGTATTCTCACCGCATGGCCGGCCCCCGAAAGATCCGCAGTCCGCACCGCGACGTGATCGCGAACGAGCTGCGGCAGGCGATCATCTCCGGGCGCTACCAGGTCGGCGAACGGCTTCCCGAGGAAGCGCTGGCCGAGGAGCACGGGGTGTCCCGGGTGCCGGTCCGGGAAGCGTTGCGGCGGCTGGAGACCGAAGGCTTCGTCACGCTGACCCCCTACCGCGGCGCCACGGTGTCGGCCGGGTCGTTCCGCGACAGCTTCGAGCTCATGCAGGTGCGCCGCGGCCTGGAAGTCATGGCGGCCCGGCTGGCCGCGGAGCGGCGCGGCGGCGAGGACGCCGACCAGCTGGCGGCAGTGGTGGCGCGTGGCCGCGAAGCCGCCCACGCCCATCAGGTGACCGCGCTGCCGCCGCTGATCATGCAGTTCCACGAGCTGGTCGCGCGCGCTTCGGGGAACCAGCAGCTGCAGCTCGCGATCGACCGCGTCCTTCAGCGGGTGTCCTGGGGGTTCGAGCTCGACCTGGAAGAGCGGATCGACTCCGCCTGGACCGACCACGCGGCGATCGCGGCCGCGATCCTCAACGGCTCGCCGATCCAGGCCGGCTACCTCATGGACGAGCACATCGCCAAGGACGAGCAGATCTACCGGGTGCGGCTCGACCACTCCGGCGAATAGGCCCTTCCCGGGATCTCCGTCCGCCCCTCCCGCCGGGCGCGCCCGCCTGCGCCCGCCCGGCTCGTTCCGTTCTGTCCCAGCAAAGGAGATCGCGGGCATGACCCCTCCCCGGCTGCTTGTCGTCAACTGCAACATCAGCGAATCGATCACGTCGGTCATCGACGCCGCGGCCCGCGCCGCCGCCGGCCCGGACGCCGAGGTGGCGACCATCGCGCCGTCCTGGGGCGTCGCGTCGGCCGAGGGCTATCTCGACGGGCAGCTCGCCTCGGTCGCCATGCTCGACGCCGTCCGCCGCTACGACCGGCCCTACGACGCGGTCGTGCTCGCCGGGTTCGGCGAACCGGGCCGCGAAGCGTTCCGGGAACTGCTCGAGGTCCCGGTCGTGGACATCACCGACGCCGCCGTGCACGTCGCCCTCATGCTCGCCCCGCGATTCGGCGTGGTGACCAGCCTCCCCCGGGCGATCGTGCAGATCCAGGACAGCCTGCACTCCGCCGGGGTGGCGGCGAACTGCGTCGGTGTCCGGGCCGCCGACCTCCCGGTGCTCAAGGTCGGCACGCTGGAGATCGGCCCGGAAAGCCCGCTGGTCGTCCAGTCGCGGACGCTGCTGGAGCAAGGCGCCGAAGCCCTGGTCCTCGGCTGCGCGGGACTCGCCGGCCTGGACAAGGAGGTCTCGGCCCATCTCGGAGTCCCGGTGATCGACCCGGTCGCCGCCGGGGTCGCCATGGCCGAAGCGCTGGTCCGGCTCGGTCACCGCACCAGCAAACTCCGCACCTACGCCGCACCCCGCGCCAAAGCCCGCCCCGGCTGGGACGCCGGATCGGAGCGAGTGCTGGCCGGCCTCTGACCGCGGCCCCGGGCGCGGTTCCTCCGGGCCGCGCCCGGGTATCGGCTTGCCCCGGCCGGAAAGGAGACGCACCCGTGCCCCTCGACAGCGCACTCCCGTGCCCGGAAAACGGGCGCGCTCCCCTGCGCGACCAAGTCCGCGACGCGATCCGCAGCCGGATCACCCAAGGGAAAGCCGCCCCGGGCATCCGGCTCGTCGAGCGGGAACTGGCCGCCGAACTCGGCGTCTCGCGGATCCCGGTGCGGGAGGCTCTCCGAATGCTGGAGACCGAAGGCTTCGTGCAAGTGAACCCTCGTCGCGGAGCGGTCGTCCGCGTGCTGTCCCGGCAAGAAGTCGAGGAGCTCTTCGATGTCCGCCGATCCCTCGAAGTCCTCGCCTGCCGCCGCGCCGCCGAACGAGCCACCGCCGCGGAAATCGCCGCGCTCGGGACCATCATCGAAGCAGGAGAGCAAGCAGTCGCACGGGCCGACCGGACCGGCGTCCGCACGTCCAACGGAAAGTTCCACGACGCGCTGATCCTCATGGCGCACAACGAACTGCTCGCTGCCCTGCTCTCTCCGCTGCAGGACCGGCTGCACTGGCTGTTCGCCCAGAACGAGAACCTCGCCGAACTCGTCGACCAGCACCGCGACCTGTTCGCCGCAATCGCCGCCCGCGACGCCGACCGGGCCGAAGCGCTCGCGCTCGCACACGTCGAGGTCAACCGGGCTATCGCTGTCCGCCTCCTGTTCGGCCGGACGCCTCGCCTCGCTGCCCGATCTCGGAACGGCAGCGCTCCGGCCCGTGGTGCGGGCGAGGCCGCCGGGGATGCGCGAACTGGTTGACGCAGTTCGGGAAGACCGGCCTGCCAGTGGCGCGGGGGCCAGTGTGGACAGTGGCCGAAGGATTCGCGGTCCGTGACGGACGTGCCCGGCCGACACGAAGAAGTGCGTGCGCATCAGCTTCCCTCGATGGCCAACCCGGCACACCGTGAACAGGTGCTGATTCCGCTCCGCCGAACGGCGCACTCTGGCTGATTCCCGGTGCGATCGCGCGCTCACCGCTATGCTCGCAGCCGCGGGAGGGGACGGGATGGCGGTCAGGGTCCGGGTTTCGCCCGGCAAGCGCAGAGCTCACCAGAGCATCGGGTCGGCACTGCGGAGTGTCGCCGGGCGGCGAGGGTCCTGCGTTGTCGAGGTGGATCCCGGGCGTTATCCGGAAAGCCTGTTCGTGCAGGGTGACGTGCGGATCGCCGCACGGCGGCCGGGAACGGTGGAAATCTGCCCGCCGACCGGTGCGGGCGTCGTGGCCTCGGGCGTCGTCCGGCTGGAGGGCCTCGTGCTCCGGGCACAGGACAACGACGTGGTCCGCTGCGCTGCCGGCACCCTCGCGGTCAGCGCGTGCACCCTCGTCGCACATGGGGACACCGCCGCGTTGCACGGGCCGCCCGGCAGCTCCGTCGCGGTGACGGACACCGAGCTGCAGTACGGCCGCGCGGTCTTCACCAATTCGCGCGCCCTGATCGAACGATGCGTGTTCACCGACTCCGCGAACAATGGGCTCTGGGCCGCCGCCGGCGCCGACGTCATCATCCGCCGCAGCCGATTCGACCGGTGCCGGATCCACGGCCTGGTCTCCCGGGGCTCCCGCGTCTCCGTTACCGGCTGTCAGTTCACCGGCACCGGCAACGCCGCGGTCGTCGCGGACCAAAACGGGCACCTCGACGTCGCCGACTGCCGCATCGAGGCCGCACAGACCACCGGCATCCACTACAGCCAGCGGGCCCGCGGCACGATCACCGGCACGCACGTCGAACCGACCGACACCGGGCTGCTGGTCACCGACGGCGCCGACCCGCTCGTGCGCGAATGCACCTTCGAACAACCCCGGGTGGCCGGCATCGAGGTGAACACCCACGGCACCGGGCGGTTCGAGAACGTCACCGTCCGGCAAGCGCGTAAGTTCGGCATGTTCGTGGCCACGCAGGGCGCGCCGGTCCTGGCCGGCTGCCGCTTCACTGGCGGCAAGGTCGGGATCTATGTCGAGAACGCACGTCTGGTCGCCGCCGCCACCGTCGTCGAGGGGCTGGACAACGCCGCCGTGCGGTTCGCGGGCCAGGGGAATTCCGAGCTGACCCGGCTGCACGTCGCGGGCTCCCCCGTTGCGGTCGAAGCCAAGGGGACGACCGACGTTCACGTCACCGAAGCGCACGTGCGCGACGTCGGCCTCGTCGGATTGGTCGGGCACGAGAATTCGTCGATCCGCGCCGCGAACTGCCGAGTGTCCGGCGGCAAAATCGCGTTCAGCGCGAACAACAGCGCCCATGTCGACCTGCACGATTGCCAGGTCAGCGGCGTCGAGCTCAGTGGCGCGGGCGTGTTGGGCACAGCGACGCTGACCGCCCGGCGGCTCACTGTTTCCGGACCGGCGTCCATGGGCGTCTTCGTCGCGGAGAAGGCCAACCTGAATCTCGCCGACAGCCTCTTCACCGGCACGACGACCGCAGGCCTGAATTTGCACGGCGCGTCGGCGCTCGTGCGCAACGTCGACGTGACCGGGTCCGAGGGCTTCGCCGTTCACCACAACGGCAGCGCCGTGCTGGAAGAGGTCCGCTCGCCGCTGCGGGTGATCGAGGTCGAGCCGAAGCCCGAACCGCCGCCGGTCGTGCACAATTACCACGGCCCGGTCATCCACGGAGACGTCGTCCAGTCCGTGCTCACCTGGGGCAACACCATCGTCCAGCAGACAACACCCGACCGCCGCAGCTGACCGGGAGGAAACCCGTGCCCACCGAAGAACACCATCACCACGGCCCGGTGATCCACGGCAGCGTGCACAATTCGCAGCTGGCGTGGAACAACCGGACCGTCGAGCAGAACCTCGCGCACACCGAGCAAGTGGCTCCCGGGTTCGAAACCGTCGCCGAGGTCGTCGCCGAGGTCAAGCGGCAGCTCAGCGGCCTCGGGCTGCCCGAATCAGACGCCCGCGAAGCCCGCGAGACCGCCGACACCGTGCTCGCCGAGGTGGTCAAGCCGAAACCGGATCGAGGGATCGTCCGCACCGGCCTGGACGCGCTGAAAAACCTGCTGACCCAGCTCGGGGCGGGCCTGCTCACCGGAGCACACGACGGTGCCGTCGCAACCGCCAAGAAACTGGTGCACGCGCTCAGCCAGCTGCCTTTCTGAGGTTCGCCTGCTTTTGGCCGGCAATGGACGGTCCCCGGTCGGCACCGGACACAATCCCGACCGGGGCTGTCCGACGTGCAAGTCGGCACGTGACATCGGAAAGGACTGAGCGCGAAAGCCCAGTCGGCTCCGGGTCAGCAGCGCTCCGCCGCCGAGCGCTGTGCGCCGGCACCCCGGCTCACCCAGGCACCCGAATGCGTTCCCCGGCGCGAACCAACCGGATCGGGCCGTCGAATGTCGTGGCGGCGTCGTCGGACAGGTGTTGAAGCCAGGTTGGTTCGATGGACGCGAAGTGGGTCAAGGCGAGTGCCCGCGCTCCGGCTTCGGCGGCTATTCGACCGGCATCGCCGCCGCTCAGATGACCGTGTGCGGTGCGGTCCGGGGCACTCAGGGTCGCTTCGGCGAGCAGGAGATCCGCGTCGGCGGCGAGTTTGACCGCGGAGTCGGCGAAGCCGGTGTCGCCGGTATAGGCGAGAACCGCCGTGGCGGTCTCCACCCGGACCCCGCAGTTCGGCGCGACGTGGCGGAGTTCGTGCAAGCCGACCGTCGTGTCGCCGACCTCGAACCGGTCGCCGGGCGTGTACTCGTGCACGGCGAAGGCCCGCTCGAATGCTTGGTCCAGCAGAGGTGCGGTGACGACCGGGAAAAGAGCCGCCCATCGGGTGAACAGCGAGCGGGCGCCAGCGGGCACGTACAGCGGCACGGGACGCGGCGAGGCACGGCGGGCGGGCGGGCCGCCGGGGAATTCCAGGGTCGCGGAGAGCAGCGACTTGCCGATGGGGAGCAGGTCGTAGCAGTGGTCGGCGTGCAGATGGCTGATCACGACACCGTCCAGCTCGGCCGGATCGGCCACCGCGCTGAGCGCGGCGGCGATGCCGGGCCCGCAGTCCAGCAGGAGCTTCGCGGAGGCGGTTTCGACGAGGTAGCCCGAACTGGCTTGGCCGTCGGCGGGCATTCCGGACCGGCAGCCGAGGACGGTGAGTTGCATGGACGCGTTCCGATCGTCTGGAGAAGGGTTTCCGCGAAGCCTGACTCGCGCGAACCGCCCTCGCCGGGCCGGGAGGGAAAGTCCTAACAACCGATTCGCGCTGCTTATCGCGCTCACACGTCGAGCACGAGCCGGTCCGACCGCGCCCGCGAGACGCAGATCATCATCGTCTTGCCGGACGCGCGTTCTTCCTCCGACAGCACCGAATCGCGATGGTCGACCACGCCGTCCAGCACCGGCGTCTCGCACGTGCCGCACGTGCCTTCCCGGCAGGACGACGGCACTCCCACCCCGGCGAGGTCGAGCGCGTCCAGGACCGACTCGGTCGCCGCCACCCGCACGGTCTGGTCGGACAGCGACGCGAACACCTCGAACTCCTCCGCCGGGCCCGAGGTCTCCCGCGGCCGGAAGCGCTCGGTCCGCAGCCGGTCGGCGGGGCACAGCCGCTCGACGGCGGCGAGCAACGGCTCCGGACCGCAGCAGTAGACCACGTCGCCCGAAGCCACGATGTCCGCCAGCGGCAGCAAGCCCTGCTCGTCCTCAGGCACCACGCGCACGCGGTCGCCGAAACCGGCCAGGTCGCGGAGGAACGCCATCCGCTCGCGGCGCCGCCCGCCGTAGTGCAGTGTCCACTTCGCACCCGCCGCCTCGGCCGCGCGCACCATCGGCAGCAGCGGCGTGATCCCGATTCCGCCTGCCACAAAGGAATACGCCGGAGCTGGAACGAGCTCGAAGTTGTTGCGCGGCTCGCTCACCCGCAGTTCCGCGCCGACCGCCACCTCGTCGTGCAGGTACCGGGAGCCGCCGCGGCCCGGGTCCTCGCGCAGCACCGCGATGCGCCAGCTGCCGGAATCCGCCGGGTCGCCGCACAGCGAGTACTGCCGAAGCACTCCCGGCCGCACCTCGACGTCCACGTGCGCACCCGGCGTCCACGTCGGCAACCCGTCGCCGCACAGCGTGAACGACACCACGTCTTCGGCTTCCCTGGTCTTCGCCGTCACTCGTACCCGCAGCACGCGTCCTCCTCCGCCGTCCGATGCGTCCAGGGTGGCCGCGTACGCGCGGGAAAGATCGACGTTCATCGATTTCGATTCGGCCGATTGGAAATTGCAATAGACTCGCCGAGGGCATCTCGAGAACAACCATAACCGATGACTATCAGCCGATTGAAAACGGTGATGGCCGCCCCGGGAAACACCGGAAAATACCGGGTTTTCGCAGCTCAGAGCGATCGAGACCGTCCCCTCGCCCGCCGTTCACCCCCTATACATTCCGCCCTGCTGGAATTCGCCGGCATCGGGACGGACAACGAAAGGAAATGCGGTGGGCGACATTCGGATCCGCGGGGCGACCAAGCGTTTCGGCGCGGTGACAGCGGTCGACGGGGTCAGCCTCGACGTCGCCGACGGAGAGTTCCTCGTGCTGCTCGGCCCGAGCGGCTGCGGCAAGTCCACGCTGCTGCGGGCGATCGCCGGCCTGACGCCGCTGACCGCCGGCGCGCTCGAACTCGACGGCCGCGACATCACGCACACCCCGCCGCGCGAACGCGATCTCGCGATGGTGTTCCAAAGCTACGCGCTCTACCCGCACCTGTCCGTCGAACGCAACATCGGCTTCCCGCTGCGCGCTCGGCGCCAGGCCCGCCACGACATCCGGCGGAAGGTCGCCGAAGTCGCCGGCACGCTGGAGCTTTCCGAACTGCTCCAGCGCCGTCCGCGCGAGCTTTCCGGCGGGCAGCGCCAGCGCGTCGCCCTCGGCCGGGCGCTCGTGCGCGACCCCGGCGCGTTCCTGCTCGACGAGCCGCTGTCCAATTTGGACGCGAAACTGCGGGCGTCCACCAGGTACGAACTCGTGGAACTGCACCGCCGTCTGCGCGCCACGTTCGTCTACGTCACCCACGACCAGGTCGAGGCGATGACGATGGCCACCCGCATCGCGATCCTCAACCAGGGCAGGCTCGAGCAGGTCGGGACGCCCGAGGAGGTCTACGACGAGCCGGCCTCGGAGTTCGTCGCCGGATTCCTCGGCTCGCCCCCGATGAACCTGTTCCCCGCCACCATCGTCAGCCGCGCCAGCCGCACCGGCGAACTCGTCGCGGTCGCGCCGGGCCTGGAAGTTCCGCTGGGCCAGCGCGGAGAAGTGCCGGACACCGACGTCGTGCTCGGCATCCGTCCGGAGCACCTTCGCCCGGACCGCGCGCGCCCGGCGATGACCGGAACCGTGCGGCTGCTGGAAAACCTGGGCGGCGAGGAGATCGCGCACTGCTCGGTCGGCGAGATCCGCTTGTGCGTGCGCGGCCCGCGCCCGCTCGGACTCGCCGCCGGCGACGAGACCGGCCTGGCGGTCGAGCCCGGCCGCGTCCACGTGTTCCATCCCGAGACCGGGCGCCGCCTGCGCTGGCAGGACGACGGCGCCGAAACCGTTCCGCCCTCCCCCACCGAGCACACCGAACAAGGAGTACCCGCATGAGCATCCCCCGTTCCCGCGCCGGCGGCGCGCTCTTCCTCGCGGCGGTGCTGGCCGGCGTGTCGGCCTGCGGCGTCGGCACTCCGTCGACCACGGCTCCGGCAGCGGCCGCCCAGGCCCCGGAGCTCGCGCCCGGCCAGCAGGTGTCGATCGTCTTCGAGAGCTACAACTTCGGCCTCGCCGGCACCTGGACGAGCACGTTCAACGAGCTGATCGGCGCGTTCGAGAAGAAGCACCCGAACATCAAGGTCACGCCGCAGAAACCCAACGGCAGCGACCCGAACCCGGCGCACAACTCGACCGCCAGCGTGCAGACGGAGATCGCCGCGGGCAACCCGCCCGACGTGGCCCAGCTCGGCTTCGACACCCTCGCCTTCGCCGCCGGGCAGCTCGGCGCCAAGCCGCTGAGCGACCTCTACGGCCAGCAGGAGGTCGACAACGAATTCGGCGGCCAGTTCCCCTACGCCGCGCCGATCCGCACCATCGGCAACGTCGACGGCAAGACCTACGGCGTGCCGTTCGTGCTCTCGACCCCCGTCCTCTACTACAACGCCACGCTCTTCAAGCAGGCCGGGCTGAACCCGGACACGCCGCCCAAGACGTGGGCCGAGGTCGCGCAGGCGGGCCAGAAGATCAAGCAGGCCACCGGCAAGGACGGCGCGTACGCCGACTGCCTGGTGCGGTCGGCGAGCGACTGGTGTTTCCAGAGCCTCGTGCGCTCGGCCGGCGGCCGCGTGCTGTCGGAGGACCGCAAGCAGCTGACCTTCGACCAGCCGCCGGTCGTGCAGGCGGTGCAGCAGATGAAGGACATGGTGTCCTCGGGCGCGATGCCGAAGCTCAGCCAGGTGCAGGCCACCGCCGCGTTCCCGCGCGGCGACCTCGGCATGATGCTGGAGAGCAGCGCCGCGCAGGGCGGGTACCTCAAGGGCGCGCAAGGGGCCGGCTGGGAACTGCGCGCCGCGCCGATGCCGAGCTTCGGCGACAAGCCGACGGTGCCGACCAACTCCGGGGCGGCTCTGTACGTGTTCTCGAAGGACCCGGCCAAGCAGCGCGCCGCGTGGGAGCTCATCAAGTTCCTCACCAGCCCGCAGGCCTACGACATCATCACCAGCAAGATCGGCTACCTGCCGCTGCGGCTCGGCCTGCTCGACGACCCGGCCCACCTCAAGCCGTGGGCGGACAAGAACCCGATGATCAAGCCGAACGTGGCGCAGCTGCAGCGCGTCGAACCCTGGGTCGCCTTCCCCGGAGCCAGCTTCCAGCAGATCCGCGACACCATGATGGACGCGGTGGAGAAGTCCGTTTTCCAGGGCGGCGACCCGCAGTCCTCGCTCGCCGCGGCGCAAAAGCAGGCGACCCCGCTGCTGGGCGGCGGCAAGTGACGCCCGAGCCCGAGCTCACCCTGATCCAGCTCAGCGACCCGCACCTGTGCGGGCAAGGGGAGCTCGTGCACGGGGTCGTCGACACCCACGCCGCGCTCGAATCCGCCCTCGCGACGGTGCGGGCGTCCGGCACGCGGGTGCATGGGTTGCTGCTGACCGGAGACCTCGCGAATTCGGGCAAGCCCGAGGCCTACCGGCGGCTCGCCGCCGCGGTGGCTCCCGCGGCGACCGGGCTCGGCGCCCAGGTGGTCTACGCGATGGGCAATCACGACGACCGCGCCGCCTTCCGCCGCGAACTGCTGGACTCCCCCGGCGACGCGCCGGTGGACGCCGTGCACTGGATCCAGGGCGCGCGGATCGTCGTGCTGGACAGCAGCACGCCGGGCCGGCCGGACGGGCGGCTCGAACCCGGGCAGCTGGACTGGCTGCGCGCCGAGCTGGCTCAGCCGGCACCGCGCGGCACGCTGCTGGTGGTGCATCATCCGCCGCTGCCCTCGCCGGTGGCGTCCGCGCACCTGCTGCGGCTGTATGGCGCCGACGCCCTCGCCGAGGTCCTGAAGGGGACGGACGTGCGGCTGATCGTCTCGGGGCACGCCCACCACACCGGATGCGGGTCGCTCGCCGGCATCCCGGTGTGGGTCGGGCCGGCGCTCGCCTACCGGTCGGACGCACTCGCCCCGCCGGGTCGGCTGCGCGGGCTGGCCGGTGCCGGGATCAGCCGGATCGACCTGATCGACGGCCGGTTCGTCGCGACCGCGGTCGAGATCGGCGACCCGGCGGTGGTTTACGACCAGGACAAGGAGCAGCAGGTGCGCTACGCCGTCGCGAAGTTCTTCGGGAACGGGTGAGCGATGTTCGTCGAAGTAGCCGCGCCCGCGGTGGTCGTGGCGCCGCGGGCCGCCCGCCCGGCCCTCGTGCGGCGGGTCCTGCGCGCCACGCCGCCCTACCTGTACCTCCTGCCCGCGCTGGCGCTGCTGGTGATCTGGACTTACCGCCCGCTCGTGCAGACCGCGCAGCTGTCGTTCTTCTCGTGGAACCTGCTGCCCACGCAGCCGGCGACGCCGGTGGGGCTCGGCAACTACAGCCGGCTGTTCCAGCTGCCCGCCGTCGGGCAGTCGGTGCTGCGCACGCTGGAGGTGATCGGCGGGCTGGTGCCGTTCACGATCCTGGTTCCGCTGGCGGTCGGCCTGCTCAGCCAGCGCATCCACGGCCGGGCTCGCGCGGTCTACCAGGCGCTCGTGTTCGCGCCCCTGCTCGTCGCCCCGGTGGCGAGCGCGACGGTGTGGGAGTGGCTGCTCGAGCCCGGCGACGGCGTGGTCAACCGGGTGCTCGGCACGCACGTGAACTGGCTGCACGACACCGCGTGGGCGCAGCCGGCGATCATCCTCGTGACCGGCTGGCACCTGATCGGGTTCGCCGTGCTGGTGGTGTCGGCGGGCCTGTCGAACATCAACCGCGACTACGCCGAGGCGGCGATGATCGACGGCGCCTCCCGCGGCCAGATCACCCGCTGGATCACGCTGCCGTTGCTTTCGCCGACGTTGGTGTTCCTCGCGCTGATGACCGTGCTGCTGTCGGCGCAATGGACCTTCCCGCTCATCGACACGATCACCCAGGGCGGCCCGTCCGGCGCGACCACGAACGTCTATTACCTGTTGTGGGACTACAGCTTCCACAGCTTCGACGCCGGGCTCGGCACTGCCGCGGGCATGCTGCTGTTCGTGGCCTTCGGGATCGTCGCGGCGGGACTCGTGCTGCTCGGCGAAAAACTGACCGTCCACGACGACTGAGGAGCTGGACACCGTGGATTCCGTGCCGATCGCCCTCCCCGGACGCTCCCGGTGGCGCGCCGTGCCCGGCCACCTCGCGCTGGGGCTGCTGGGCGTGCTCTGCGTCTTCCCGATCTACTGGCTGTACGCGACGTCGCTGCGCCGTCCCGACCAGGTGCTGTCGCTGTCGCCGATCCCGTGGCCGCTCTCGCTCGGCAACTACGCCGACGCGGTCCAGCTGGTCGACATCCCGCAACTGCTGCTGAACACCACGCTGGTCGCCCTGCTGACAGCGCTCGGTCAGCTGCTCACCGGGCTGCTCGCGGCGTACGCGTTCGCCGCGTGGTCGTTCCCGCTCAAGCGCTTGTGCTACCTGCTGTTCGTCGGCACCTGGCTCGTGCCGTTCCAGGTGACGATGCTGCCCAATTACGTGCTGCTGCTGCAGCTGGGCCTGCTCAACACTCTCGGCGGGGTGGTCGTGCCGAACCTGTGCTCGGCGCTCGGCGTGATCCTGCTGCGCCAGCACCTCGACGGATTCCCGAAGGAACTTCTGGAGGCGGCCAAAATGGACGGCCGCTCTTCTTGGCGTACCTTGTGGACGGTCGTGGTGCCGAATCTCCGCGCCCCGCTCGCCGCGTTGGCGATTCTGCTGTTCGTCACGGCCTGGAACGAGTACTTCTGGCCGGCGATGGTGTTGCAGCGCAGCAACGACGTGCTGCAGCTCGGGCTGCGCAGCTTCATGATCAGCGAGGGCGGGCAGGGCACTTACTGGGGCCCGCTGATGGCGGTCGCCGGACTGGCCTGCTTGCCGATCTTCGTGCTGTACCTGGTGCTGCGGCGGCACATCGTGAGCGCCTTCGTCCGCTCGGGCCTGAAGTAGGACGTCCGGAAACGACTCCGGCCCGCCGTCGACGCTGACGGCGGGCCGGAGCTTTCCGGCACTGGCGATCAGTGCCGGCGCAGGTGGCGGACCAGCGAAAGCAGCAGGCTCACCGCCGCGAACGCGGTGGCGAACATCCAGATGTGCCCGGCGCCGAGGCCCGCGATCACCGCGCCGCCGATCGCCGAGCCGAGCGCGATGCCCAGGTACATCGCGGATCCGTTGAGCGACAACAGCATCGGCGCCTGCTGCGGCGGGGCGTCGGCGATCATGCTGTGCTGCTGCGCGGGCAGGAAGGCCCAGCCGACGACGCCCCACACGAACACGAAAGCGAACGTCGCGATCAACGACTGCGAGGCGATCGGCAGCAACGCCATGTCCGCGGTGAAGACGGCGAGGGCGGCGAGCAGCACCGGCCGCGAGCCGAAGCGGTCGACCAGCGAGCTGCCGAAGCCGAGACCGACAAGCGCGCCCAAGCCGTGTGCCATGATCAACGCCCCGACCAGGCCGGCTCCGACCGCGGGTGCGGCGGCGAAGATCGGCTCCACGTAGGTGTAAACCATGAGACCGGCGCACATGCCGGTGACCGTGACGACGAGCGCGAGCAGCACTGCCGGGCGGCGCAACGGCACCAGTCGCTCCCGCAACGGAACCGACGGCGTCTCGCCGCCCGCCGAGACGGTCAGCGCGATGCCGAGCAACGCCACGACCGCCAGCACCGCGACGAACACGAACGCCGAGCGCCAGCCCCAAAGGTGCGACAGCCACACACCGATCGGCACGCCCGCGAGCGTCGCGACGGAGATGCCGCCCATGACGATCGCGAGCGCGCGGCCCCTCCGGTCGGCGGGGACCATGCCCGCCGCGGCTGCGGCAGCGAGCGGGCTGTACAGACCCGCGAGGCAGCCCGCCGCGATGCGCGCCACGGTCATCACCCAAGGCGCCCACGCGACGGCGGCGAGCAGGTTCACCAGCACGAACCCGCCGATGGCGAACAGCAGAAGCCGCCGTGGCGAACGGACTTGCGCGACGGTCATCACGACCGGCGAGCCGAGCGCGTACGCCAGCGAATAGGCGGTGACGAACAACCCGGCGCCGGCGACGGACATCCGCAGGTCCCCGGCCAGGTCCGACAGGATGCCGGCGATCAGGTAGTTGTCGGTGCCGGCGCAGAACGCGCCGAGCGCCAGCATCACGACGGGCAGCCACCGGGCAGTGGTCCGGTCCGTGGCGACAGCGGAGGTCATCGGGTTCCCCTCGTTCGGCCGGTCACCAGGTGACCGGAAGTGCGTCCAGGCCGTAGAAGTTGGTGTTGGGCCGCCAGGCGATGTCCTCGAACGGCACGGCCAGGCGCAGCCCGGGGAACCGCCGGAACAGCGCGGGCAGCGCCATCCGCAGCTCGAGCCGGGCCAGGGGCGCGCCGATGCAGTGGTGGATGCCGTGGCCGAAGGCGAGATGGCCGCTGGGGTCGCGGGACGGGTCGAAGCGGTCGAGATCCGGCCCGAGCCGCTCGTCGCGGTTGGCCAGCGGCGGCGAGCACATCAGCAGCTCCCCGGCGCGCACCAGCTGCCCGGAGATCGTGACGTCCTCCTGCGCGACCCGCGGGAACAGGTTGTGCGTGATCGACAGATAGCGCAGGAGTTCCTCCACGACCTGGTCCCGTTCCCGGTCCCCGGCGAACAGGAGCGGCACGTGTTCGGGGTGGCGCAGCAGGACGAGGGTGCCGAGCGAGAGCATCGACATCGTGGTCTCGTACCCGGCCTGCACCATCAGGTCGGCGACGCCGGCGAGTTCGCGGTCGGTCAGCTCGTCCCCGTGGTCGCGGATCAGCATCCCGAGCATGCCGTCGCCGGGGTTCGCGCGCTGCTCGCGGACGAACTCGACCATGATCGCGCCCGCGCGCTCGGACGCCGCGCGGCGTTCTTCGACCGGCAGCGAGAAGTCGGTGAACTTCGAGCTGAGCGGCAGCAGCGCGGTGCGGGATTCGAGGGAGACGCCGAACAGTTCGCAGATCACCACCATCGGCAGCCGCAGCGCGAACTGGGAGACGAGTTCGGCGCCATGGCCGCTGCGGCCGCCGCGCTCCATCTCGTCGAGGTGCTCGGCGACCGTCTCCTCGATGCGCGGTTCGAGCCGGGCGAGACGGCGTTTGGTGAACTCGGCGGCGAGCATGCGCCGGAGCCGGGTGTGCGCGGGCGGGTTGTAGACGATGAACCAGCCGGTGCCCTCCACGCCGTCCTCGCCGTCGGCGGTGGCGAAGTACGGCGGCGGCGCGCTGGTGAACCGCTTGTGGTCGCCGAGGATCATGCGGACGTCGTCGTAGCGCGTGACGAGCCAGGTCTCGACGCCCCAATGATGGTCCACCTTGGTCACCGGCCGCTCGTCGCGCAGCCGTTCGAGTTCCGGCAGCGGGTCGAAGCCGTCGCGCCGCGCGAACACCGGCGGCAGGGGTGTTTCCACGTCGGTCATGTCGGAACCTCTCTGGTCACCAGGGTTCGGCGCCGCGGTCGCGCAGTTCGACGGCGACGCCGGTCAGTTCGTAGATCCGCAGGCCGGGCTTCCAGACGCTCGCCTCGGCGAGCACCCGCACCCGGCCGGGGCGGCGCTGCACGTCCTCGATGTGCACTTCGAGCGTCATCTCGCGGTCCTCGGCGAGGATCTGGCCGCGGTAGCGCCAGGACAGCGGCAGCCCGGCCGGGACCACGAACTCCGGAGCGGCGAGACCGTCGGCCAGGCCCGCGTCGAGCGCCCATTCCTGCAGGGCCTGCAGCACCGCCTCGACGCCGAGCGAGCCGGGCATCACCGGGTCGAGGTGGAAGTGGTAGGCGAAGAACCAGTCGCCGTCGGCGACCGGGCGCACGGCGCGCAGGTAACCGCGGCCGTGCCTGCCCCCGCCGTCGACCACGTCCACGGTGTCCAGCAGGGCCAGATGTCCTTGTGCCGCACGGACCTTGCCGGGAGCGGCGCGGCGGGCGGCGACGTCGACGGTGCGGAAAGCGGGCGGGGTCCGCTGCGCGTCGAACCAGGTGGGGACGAACGCGCCGTTGTCGAGGCCGTTCTGGTTGGCCAGCGCGGTCTCGTTGAAGAACCCGAAGAGGGATTCCCCGCGGTAGAAGGGTTCGCCGTCCACGGACAGCTCATAGGAGAACGACTGGAGGACGGCTCCCACGAGAACGGTGGTGCTCAGCAGTTGCGTCTTCTGGCGGATGGTTTTGTCGCGAAGGTCGACCTCGCGCAGCACGGTGGCCGTGCCGTCGAGGTTGCGCAGGCTGTAGTCCTCGTCGGGCGCGGTGAGGGTGGCGCCCAGGAAGTAGCCGAGCAGCAGCGCGGACTGCAGGGAGGTCTCCATGTACACGACGTTGGGCATGGCGGCATTGGCGGTTTCCGCGTAGTACCAAGAATCCGCCGGCGAGTCGTATTCGGTGCGAGCGGCCGCCGATGTGAGGTCGCCGCGGCGGCCCTCGACTGCCATCACCCGGTCGCACAGCTGAAGCCCGTGGTTCGGCATGCGCGTCGCGCGGCGGCCCGCGTAGGCGGAGAATTCGGGGCCGAGTGCGATGCCGAGATCGCCGCGGGCGCTGTGAGTCATGTGGAACTCGTTCAGGAGCGCACGTTCGCCGTCGGCGTTGTAGCGGCCGAAGGACGTGCTGATCACGCCGCCCGTTTCCGGGGCCACCGGGGTGCCCGGTGCCTCGCGGATTTCCAGGACCAGGTCGCGCACCCGCGCCACGACGGCACCGGCTTTGCGCACTTCGGCCCTGACCCGCAGCCACGGGCGCGGGATGAGGTCCATGCTGACCACATCGAGGATCAGCTCGCCGGCGCCGTCGATCGGTGCGCTGATGTCCACTTCGGACTGTTCGGTCCCGGCGTGGAACCCGCTGCCGGCGAGGCACAGGTGCAGGCCGTTCTGGAGAGCGAACACCTGGGCGGCCTGCCAGGCGAGTTCGATCGCGGCGGGGACATCGCCGGTGCCTGCGAAGTACTCGGCGCGGAGTTGGCCACGGTGCCAGGATCCGCCGTGTCTCGTCAGTTCGGTCACGCGGGTGAGGTTCGCGTGTGCGCCGGAGACGAGGCGGACATCGGAGTTGTCGCCATGCTGGTCGTAGGCGGAGCCGAAGACCGCGGCGATCTCCCCGCGGGCCAGCGCCGCGAGGGCGGCTTGGTCGAGGGTGGTCACCTGGGTGCGGGCGAGTGCTTTGAACGCGCTCATCGTCGTCGCGGGCGGCGGAAGTTCGAGCGCGCGCCCGGGCGGGGCGGCCTCCACCGTCAGGCCGGTCGCGGGGGTGTAGGCGACCTTGACCGGCTGGGTCGTGCCGGAGTTTCGCCGGGTCCGCCCGAGCGCGGCGAGCGCCCGCCGCTGGAGCGCGGACTGCACGGCCATGGCCGACAGGTGGGTCGCGACCAGTTCGGCGCGCACGTCGCGAATCAGGTCGGCGACCAGGTTTGCTGCCGCTTCGTTCCGTGGTGCCGGTGAAGCAGTCGGTTGTGGGTGGTCGCGGTCCGGACGGGGTTCGGCGGGCGGTTCCGGCTCGTTGTGCGCGGCGGGCAGCCTTTCCTCGCCGGGGCTGGCTGACCCCAGGAGCGCGTCGAAGGGTTCGCCGTCGAAGGCGAGGACGTCGAGGTGGGCCGTCATCGGGGCTCCGTTCCGGGTGGCGGCGGTCATCGGGCGGACCGCAGGCGGACGGCCTGGGCGAACTTCGCGGTCATCTCCGGGGTGGCGATCACCGACAGGTCGCGGTAGCGCTGAAGGACGCGGCCGTCCGGAGCGCAGGCGGTGGCGGTGACCGTCACTTGGGAACCGGCGTCGCGCAGATCGTCGACGACTACGACGAACGGCGTGTCGCCGGTCAAGGGCGCGAAGTACTCGATCCGGCCGATCTCGAGCGGCAGGCAGCCGGAGTCGAGGAACCACACGCCGAGCAGCGAACCGGCCTGCAGGACCACGTCGGCGAGGACCGGGCTGTGCCAGGCGCCCGCGAAGTTGCCCTGGCCGAGCGGGGTGTCGGGCAGGCGGCACTCGACGACCAGGCGCCGCTCCTCCCGCTTCAGGATCCGGCGCACGCCTTGCAGGAGCGGGCCGTGGAACAGGTGCGCGGACTGGTAGACCTCCAGTCCGTCTTCCGGACCCGAGCCCAGTGCGGGCACCGCCAGCACGGGACCGGACGGAACCTGCGCGGAGAGGACGAACGTGCCGGAGAAGTGCGCCGGCGAGACCGCCTTGCCCGGTTCGGCGGAACGGATCACGGCCTGGACCGTCAGCCGGTCGCCCGTCCACTGCCCGGCCATGGCCTCGAAACGGTGGTCGCGGTCGTGGCCGCCGTCGTAGACGATGCCTTTCAGCACCTCGAATCCGGTGCATTCGACGACGCGCAGGCCGGGGTTGGCGCGTTCCAGCGCGTTGATCATCCAGCCGAGCCCGGCCGCGGCGGGGAACACCGGGTGCTCGCCGACCTGGTGATCCAGCAGCACCGCGTCGGAGGCGAGCGCGGCGAGGTCGCGGCTCGCGGTGAACGCCGCGCTGGCGCCCGTCCGGACAGGCGGGGCGAGCGGCACTGGCGGGCCGATCAGCATCGAGACGTCCTCGGTGCGCGGCGGCGCGAACTGTGCGGCGAAGGCGCGGGCCCCGGCGTCCGTCGCCAACAGCGGCACGCCTCGGGAGCGGAACATCTCCCGCAGCTCCGGCGTGACCATGCCGCCGTCCCACGCACCCCAGTTGAGCGCGGTGACGTGCTGCGCCGGCGATTCGCGCTTCCAGCTGACGGCCACTCGGTTGAGCGCTTCGTTGGCCGTGGCGTAGTCGGCCTGGCCGGGGTTGCCCAGCACGCCCGCGATGGAGCCGAAGAGGATCACGTGGCGGAGTTCGCCGCCTTCGAGTGCGGCCGCGACGTTCGTGAGACCGTCCACTTTGGTCGCCAGCACCGTCCGGATGTCCTCGGCGGTCTTGGTTTGCAGCAGACCGTCGGCGAGCGCACCGGCACCGTGCACCAGTCCGGTGACGCGTTCGCGGTACGGAGCGAGTGCTGTGCTGGTCGCGTCGGCGTCAGTGATGTCGACGGTGACGTAGTGCCCGCGCTCGCCCAGCGCGCCGAGAGTCGCGCGGATTTCCCGCTGTGCCTGGAGATCCCGGACGAGGCGCGTCAGGTGCTGCGGGGTCGGCTTCTCCCCCGCATCGTGCAATGCCGTGATCGCGGCTGATTTGAGGTCGTCGTCCGCGACGCCAGCCGCCCACTCAGGCTCGTCGGCCAGTGTGGTGCGGCCGAGGAGGACGAACTCGCAGCCGGTCTGTGCGGCGAGTTCCCGGACGCAGTGCGCGGTCACGCCGCGCGCTCCGCCGGTGACGACCAGGACATCGTCGGCAGTGAGCGTCGATGCCCCCGCAGCGGTGGGCTCGACCGGCAGCGGCCGTACTGTCCAGCGGCGGCGGTCGGCGCTGATCGCGACCTCGCGGGTGTCGAGGGCGGCGTCGGCGAGTTCCGCGACGAGGGTTTCGGCCAGCACGTCGTCGCCCAGCTCGGGCGCGAGGTCGAGGGCCCGGCAGAACACCGTGGGCGCTTCGAGGGCCAGCGTTTTCACCAGACCACCGACCCCGCCGACGAGTGCCGCTTCCGCTGGGCGCCCGCCGCCGTGGCCTAGCGCGCCGTCGATCCGCGTGACGGTGGCGAATGCCGCCCGGGTCCCCTGCGCGGCGGTCGCTTCGAGACGCTCGCGCACCAGCTTGGCGGTGAGGATGGAGTCCGCCATCCGGCGCGCGCCAGCGCCTCGGTCCGCGGGCAGCACGGTGAGGCAGAGGTCAATTTGCGTGGTGGCGTGCGGCGCGAGGGCCTGCTCGATCTCCGTTCCGTCCCAAGTGGACAGCTCGTTTCCGGTGCTCTCCGGAACCGTGACGGTGTGGACGGTCCATCCGTGCAAGCTCAGGCCCGCCGCGAGAATCTCCGCGGTCCGGTCGCCGTGGTCGACAACCAGCGCGGTCGGGGCTTCGCGGAACGCTCCTTCGAGCCGGTCGATGCCCGGCAGCGGCACCGGTTCGATGCGCAGCAACACCGGGTCCGCGCCGTCCTCGACGACGGGTTCCGTGGTAGGTGCCTCGGCCTTCCCGCCGAGGAAGCTGATGATGTCGCTCAGGGTGCGGAGTTCCGCCACCTGCTCCGGACCGACGGGCGGGATGCCGTCCACTCGCTCGCCGAGAGCACCCAGGATCTGGACCCGCTTGATCGAATCCACGCCCAGATCGGCTTCCAGATCCATCGAGACATCCAGCATCTCCACCGGATAACCCGTCTTCTCCGCCACCACCTCCACCAACACCGACTCCACATCCGGCCCGGCGGACTTGGCACCACCGCCGAGGAAGCCGATGATGTCGCTCAGCGTGCGGAGTTCCGCCACCTGCTCCGGACCGACGGGCGGGATACCCTCCACCCGCTCGCCGAGAGCACCCAGGATCTGGACCCGCTTGATCGAATCCACGCCCAAATCGGCTTCCAGATCCATCGAGACATCCAGCATCTCCACCGGATAACCCGTCTTCTCCGCCACCACCTCCACCAACACCGACTCCACATTCGGCACCACCGGTGCGGCGTGGGCGGCACCACCGGACAGAAAACCGACAATGTCGCTCAACGTGCGAAGTTCCGCCACCTGCTCCGGCCCCACCGGCGGAATACCCTCCACCCGCTCACCGAGAGCACCCAGGATCTGAACCCGCTTGATCGAATCCACCCCCAGATCGGCTTCCAGATCCATCGAGACATCCAGCATCTCCACCGGATAACCCGTCTTCTCCGCCACCACCTCCACCAACACGGACTCCACATCCGGCCCGGCGGCGGGAAGTTCGGGCGGCGCCGCGGCGGCGAGTTCCGGGTGGTGACCGTTCGTCGTGACCACAGTGGACACGGGAGCCGCCGGGGCCGCGACGGGCTCCGGGGAAGCAGCGGGCGCCGGGGAAGCAGCGGGTGCCGGAGCGACCCCGGCGGTGGCGTGCTCGAGATCGGTGAGCGAGGCGAGGATCTCGTTGACCCGGGTGTGCGAGCGGCCGATCGCGAGGCTCTGGTCCTTGATCGCCGACACGGTGGCCACCAAGCCGTCGGAGACCGCGCCCGCCTGCTGTGCCTCGCGCAGCACCGAGACGAGCTCGCCGGTCACTTCGAGTTGCGTTTCGGTGTAACGCTCGTGCAGGGCGAGGTGCTGGTGGACGACCTCGTCCCGGCTCGGGCCCGCCGCGACCGGGACTGCCGGAGCCGGGGGTTCGGGAGCCGCGGCCGGAGCGGGCGGTTCGGGAACCCGCGCCAGCGCCGAGGAAACCGGGCCCGCGGCGGCGACGTGCTTCGCCGCCTCGGCGGCCTCCGCGACCGCTTCCAGCATCGTCGGCTCGCCGATCAGGCCCTCGTACCGCGCGCGCCGGGATTCCGGCACGAAGTCGCGGCCGGTGAGCTGCACGACCATACCCTCGGCCGGAACTTCCCGGAACGGCTCCGCGTCGGCGCGGTTGACCTCGTGGATGGGCGCGCCGAGGACAGCCAGGCGCAGCGCGGCCTTCTTCAACGCGGCGTCGCTGTCGCCGGTCGGTCCCTGGTCGGTGGGGATCGCGACGACCTCATCGCCGAGAGTCCGCTGCACAAGCTGGGTCAGCACGCCCTTCGGGCCGAACTCGACGAACACGGTGCAGCCGTCGGCGCGCATGGCCTGCAAGCCGCGCACGAACTCGACCGTTTCGAGAAGCTGCACGGTGAGCACCTCGCGGTTGCTCTCCACCGAAGCGCCGTACTCGCCGTCCGCGGAGTTCGCGTAGACCGGCAGTCGCGGCTCGCCGACGTGGGTGCGGCTCACGGCCTCGCGGAAAGGCTCGACGGCATGCGCCACATACCGCGTGTGGAACGCGCCCGCCACGGGCAGCTCCCGCACCGACAGCCCCGCGTCATGGCAGGCAGTCACGAACGCGGCTACTGCGGTGGTCCCGCCGCCGACCACGACCTGTTCCGGCGCGTTGTGGTTGCAGATGCCCACGTCCGGGTGCCCGGCCAGCAGTTCGGCTACCTGTTCCCGGCTCGCCTGGACCGCGGCCATCGTGCCCGGGTCCGCGTCCGGGTCTCCGGTGTCGCCGGCCATCGCGTCGCCGCGCGCTTTGGTCAGGGAGAAGAAATCCTCGTCCGCGAGCGAACCCGCGGCCCACAGCGCGGTCAGCTCGCCGAAGCTGTGCCCCATCACGCCAGCGCAGTCGAGGCCCCGCTCGGTCAGGAACCGGTACTGGCCGGCCGAGAGCGCGGCGATCGCGGGCTGCGCGTGGTCGGTGCGCCGCAGCGTGTCCTCTTGCCCGGTGCGGGCTTCGGGGTCGAACACCGGCGGCGGGAACACGACGTTCGCCAGACCTGGGAACACCGCGTTGGCCTCGTCGAACGCCGCTGCGACGACCGGGTTGTTCAGGACCGCGGTCAAACCCATGTCGACGTACTGGCTGCCCTGTCCGGCGAACAACGCGCCGATCTTGAGGTCCGGCATCGTGCTTCGCCGGTAGAAAATTCCCTTGGGGTGCGCGAATTCCGCGCCTGCCGACGCCAGTTCCGCGGCAGCCAGCTCGCGCAGCGAAGCAGCCTCCTCGTCGCTGCGCGCGACAAAGCCGATCCGGGCATGGTCAGCCGGGATTCCCGCGTCGCCGTTCGGCGCGGCACCGGACCGCAGCAGGTCCGCGAGCGCCGCCGGGTCCGCGGCGTGCCACAGCTGCACGCGCGCGGTGCGGTGCAACGTCCGGATTCCGGTCCGATCGGCCGACGCTTCCTCCAGAACCGCGTGGAAGTTGGTGCCGCCGAAGCCCATCGCGGACGCGGCGGCGCGGCGGGCCGGGCGGCGCGGGTCGCGGATCCAGGGCCGCGTCTTGGTGTTCACGTAGAACGGCGAGGCCTCGTCCAGGGCCCGGTTCGGCTTGGTCACGTTGATCGTCGGCGGCAGCACCTTGTGATGCAGCGAAAGCGCGAGCTTCATCAGGCTCGCCGCGCCCGCGGCCCCCTTGGTGTGCCCGATCTGCGACTTCACGCTGCCGATCGCGGCGTACCCGGTCTCGTCGGTCTCCGCGCTCAGCACCGCCCGCAGCGCCGTCAGTTCCGTCTGGTCGCCCACGCGCGTGCCGGTCGCGTGCGCCTCGAAAAGACCGATGGACGCGGGCGAGCAGTCCGCGTCCTCGTACGCCCGGCGCAACGCCGCCTCCTGGCCCTCGGCGCGCGGAGCGTAGATGCTCTTGAACCGCCCGTCGCTGGACGAACCCATGCCGCGGATGACCGCGTACACGCGGTCTCCGTCGCGTTCGGCGTCGGCGAGGCGCTTGAGCGCCAGCATGCCGATGCCCTCGCCGACGAGCGTTCCGTCCGCGGTGTCGTCGAGGGGCCGGATCTGCCCGGACTTCGAGAGGGCGCCGACCTTGCTGAAGCACAGGTACCCGAACACCGAGTTCTCGGTGTCGCATCCGCCGGTGATCATCAGGTCGGACCGGCCGGACACCAGTTCGCCGATGGCCAGGTGCACGGCCGAAAGCGAACTCGCGCACGCGGCGTCGACGGTGCAGTTCATCCCGCCGAGGTCCAGCCGGTTGGCGATCCGCCCGGCGATCACGTTGCCCAGCAAGCCCGGGAACGAGTTCTCCTCCCAGGGCGCGAACGCCGCCGCGTATTTCTCGGCGATCTGCTCGGCGTCGGCCTGCGTCAGCCCGCAGCTGCGGACGACCTCCTTGAGCACCGGCGTGGACAGGCGCGCGGCGAGCGGATGCGACAGCGTCGTCGGCCCGGCCACGCCCAGCACCACGCCGGTGCGCTCGGGCCGGTACCACCGCGCGCCGACCGCGCCCGCGTCGGCGAGCACGTCGCGCGCCACGAGCAGGCTCAGCAGCTGCACGACCGTGGTGACCTCGAGCTGGTTGGGCGGCAGGCCGAACTCGGTGGTGCTGAACGGGACCTCGGGCACGAAGCCGCCGCGCCGGCAGTAGGTCTTGTCGGGGGCCGCCGGGTCCGGGTCGTAGTAGTCGTCGAGGTTCCACCGCGAAGCCGGCACCTCGGAGGTGCAGTCGGCGGCGTCGACGACGTTCTGCCAGAAGTCGCGGAAATTCCGCGCCATCGGGAACAGCCCGGACAGGCCCACGATGGCGATCGGATGGTCCGCGAGCCTGCGCGCGGTGTGCCGGTCGTCCTCGGGCCGCTGGTGGTCGTTCACGTGCCTACCCCTGTCTCAGGTTCTCATCCGGTCAAGGCAGCTGGTGTGATCGCCGTTGATCGCATGGGTCCCGGCGGTGCCGGGCGGGTCAGAGCAGCGCGCAGCGCGCCTCGTCGACGAGGTCCGCCATCGCGGCTCCGATGAGTTCGTGGCCGGCCGCGCTCGGGTGCATGCCGTCCGGGCACCACATCACCGGGTCGGCGGTGACCGGTGCGTTCGCCAGGTCGAGGCAGGCGAGCCCGAGTTCGGGCGCGAGCCGGCCGAGATAGTCGTTGGCTTCGGCGAATCGCCGCCGGAGCACCGCGCGGGCCGCGTCGGGCAGTCCGGGGAGCCGGTCCGGGATGCGCGGCCAGTTCGTCGTGAAGACCAGCCTGCCGGGCGCGACCAGCCGGGTGTAGATCGTGCGCAGGTTCCGCCGGAACCGCTCGGGGTCGTAATCGGTGACGAGGTCGTTCCCGCCGACGATCACCCCCATCAGCGGAGCCGGGTTCGCCAGCGCGACGGCCAGCTGCCGGTCCACCACGTCCTGCGTGGTCGCCCCGTACGAACCGAGGTTCAGCACCGGGCCGCGGATGCCGAGCGACTGTGCCAGGTGGACGGTGAAGCCGGCGAACGAGCCGTCCGGCCGCACCGGCGCGCCGCGGCCTTCGGCGAAGCTGTCGCCGATCACGGTCAGTTCGTGCTGAGGCAACGTCGGTCCTTTCCCGTCAAGCCGAAGCGCCCAGGAGCTTGGCCATGCGCTCGGGCGCGAAGAACTCCTCGCCGGTCATCCCGCCGCCGATCATCGCGAAGAAGTCCTTGGCGTACGCGGAATCCCCGCCGAGCGCGCGGAAGACCGCGTGCAGTTGCGGGGTGAGCTCGAGCGTGGAGATCGAACAGGTGAACTCGAAGCTGGAGTGCGACTTCGCGTCGCGCTCGCGCTGGTACTCCGCCAGCGCGTCGGCCATCGGCACGTCGCCGGAGAGGCCGTCGTGCACCCGGTCGGCGAGCAGTTGCGCGTACTCGAACGCGTCGGAGATCCCCAGCCCGGTGAGCGGGTCCTTGTGGTAACCGGCGTCGCCGACGAGCGCCCAGCCCGGGCCGTGCGACTGCCGGTAGTAGTTGTCCGGGTAGCGCATCGGGTGGAACCGGTCCTCGCGCTGTCCGTGCGCGGCGAGTTCCTCGGCGAACTCGGGCACGATCGCCCGCGCGATCGCGTGGAAGTTGCCCTCGACGTCGGCCCGGAATTCCGGCAGGGCCTCGGCTTTGCGCATCACGGCGACGAGCGTGCGGTCGTCGTGGGTGGGCCAGATGCCGATCTGCTCGCCCACGCCGATGCGGCTGTGGAAGTCGGTGCGCAGACCGCTGAAATAGCTGTAGTAGACAAAGCATTCGGCCGGCACCTCGCGGTAGCGCTGGGCTCCCACCGCCTCGGCCACGAACGAATTGCGCCCGTCCGCGCCGATGACTATGCGGGCGCGCTCTTCGTGCGCCTGGCCGTCCGCGGCGACGCCGCGGATCCCCACGACCCGGCCGTCCTCGAAGATCAGCTCCCGCACGGTGAAGCCCTCGCGCACCTCCGCACCGGCGGCCCGCGCTCCGTTGACGAGAATCTGGTCGAGCACCGTGCGGCGAGGCGCGTACGTCACATCGATGCCGTCGATCGCGTCGGCGAACCCGGCGATCACGATGTCCCGATAGGACACCGTCATGTGTTTGATCGCGGGCACGCCGGTCGCGACGAGTTCGTCCAGCAGGCCCCACGCGGCGAGCCGGGCGAGACCGCGCTGCTGGATGTAGTGAGTGGACACCGTGTCGCTGGGGAAGGTCGCGCGGTCCACCACCAGCACCCGGTGGCCGCGCCGGGCGAGCAGCATGCCAGCCGGTGAGCCCGCGCAGCGCGCGCCTATCACGATCGCGTCGTACATCAGGGTGCCTCCCAGGCGTCGCTCGAATTCCGGTGCGCGGTCACCGGCGACCACGGCGACAGTCAACCCCGGAACCGGCCCGGGGCTTGATCAGCATTCCGCCTTCCGATCACATCATTTGCCGCCCCGATTACCGGCGCACAATTGTCGCACCGGCAATGCCCGCGAGACGGCCGCGTCATTTCCGGTTCACCGATTCGCCGGCCGCCCGTGCGGTAATTCCGCCATGATTGCGAAAAACGGGCCCAGCACCGGAATCACCGCCGCACAGGCCCGGCTGGCGTCGCTCGCCGGCGCGGCCGCCCCGGACTACGAGCAGATCCGCGCCACGATCGACACCGTCGTCCCGTTCGTGAACCTCGCGGGCGTGCGCATCACCGAACTCGGGCCCGGGACCGCGTCCGCCGAGGTGCCCGCCTCCGGGCAGATGCTCAACCACCTGGGCACGGTGCACGCGGGCGCGCAGTTCCTGGCCGCCGAGGTCGCGTGCGCGGCGGCGTTCTCCGGCGCGATCGCGCCGCGGATCCTGCACGTGCGGACCTTCGTGCTGCGCGACACCCGGGCGACGTTCCTGCGCGCGGCGAACGGCCGGATCCGGGCGCACGGCACGGTGTCCGGGCCGGACCTCGCCGCCGCGGTCGCGAGCCGGTCCGAGGCGCAATTCGAGCTCGCCGGAAAAGCGTTGCTGCGCGACGGCAAAGACGCCCTGGTGGCCACCATGGACTTCAACTACCTGTGCCTGCTGGCCGCGGCCTGAGGGTACGCGAAAAGCGGTGACCGCACTCGGCCACCGCTTTTCTGGCGTCAGTTTCCGTACATCCCCGAAATCGTCTCCTCGAATTCCGCTTCGAGCACGTGCCGGCGAAGCCGCAACGACGCCGTCAGCTGTCCGCGCTCCACCGAGAAGTCTTGCGGCAGCACCGCGAACCGGCGGATCGATTCCGCCCGGGACACCAGGGCGTTGGCTCCGTCCACCGCACTCGCGATTTCCCGCAGCAGCCGCTGGTCGTCCACCGGCACGCCGTCCGCGCAGTCCACGCCATGGGCCTCGGCCCATCCCGCGAGCGCGGCCGCGTCCACAGTGATCAGGGCGGTGACGAACGGCCGCCCCTCCCCCACCACCAAGCAGTTGCTCACCAGCGGATGCAGCCGCACCCGGTCCTCCAGCGGCGCGGGCGCGACGTTCTTGCCGCCGCTGGTCACGATGATCTCCTTGCGCCGACCGGTGAGGTGCAGGAACCCGTCGTCGTCCAGCAGCCCGACGTCGCCCGAGGCCAGCCACGGCGCCGGCGCCCCGGCCCGGTCCGGCCAGTACCCCGGGAACACCTGGTCGCCGCGGACGAGGATCTCGCCGTCGTCGGCGATCGCGACCGTCGTGCCGGGCACCGGCCGGCCGACCGCACCGGGACGATTCGCCCCCGGTGCGCTCATGCTGACCGCCGACGACGCCTCGGTGAGCCCGTACGCACCGAGCACTTCGACGTCCAGCGCGGCGAAAAAGTCCGCTGTGGACGGTTCCAGCGAGGCCCCGCCGGCCACGAAGTACCGCAGCTTTCCGCCGATCGCCGCACGCAATTTCTCTTGCGCCGCAGCGAAATCGACCGGCAGGTGCGGCTCGTCGGTCTTGTGCCGCCGCGCGTGCCCCAGAGCGACGGCAGCCGCGTCCACGGCCGGGAACGCCGCTTCGCCGACCGCGGTCCGGGCCGCCTTCCGGATTTTCTCCAGCAGGTACGGCACGCCGACCAGGAACGTCGGGCCGAACGACGGCAGCGCGCCCAGCAGTTCCGCGGGCGTCCCGACGAGTCCGGTACGGACGCCAGCCCAGACGCAGCCGAACTGCGTGACCCGGCCGTATACGTGCGCGAGCGGCAGGAACAGCAGGGTGGACGCCGGTCCTCCGGACGACGGCCGGAACACCTCGTGCAGCAGCTCCACGACGTTCGCGGCGGCCGCGAGCACGTTCCGGTGGGTCAGCAGGCAGCCTTTGGGCACGCCGGTGGTGCCGCTGGTGTAGACGATCGTCGCGAGGTCGTCGGCGCGCACGGCCGCCCGCCGCCGGTCGACCTCCTCGTCGGCGACCTCGCCCTCGGCCAGCTCGCCGAAAAGCCAGCAGGGCCCGGAAAGTCCCGCCTCGGCCAGGAATTCCCGCTGCTGCGGTGTTTCGGCGAAACCCGCCGCGGGCCGGGAATCGGCGATGATGTGGCGGATCTGCTCGGCCGACGACGTCGGGTACACCGGGACCACCACGGCCCCGACGCTCAGCGCCGCGAAGTCGGCGACCGACCACTCGTAGCTCGTCCGCCCCAGGACGAGCACCCGGTCACCCGGCTCGATCCCGGCCGACACCAGGCCATTGGCCACCTCGCGCACCTCGGTGGTGAACTCGCGGGCCGTCACGTCGAACCAGCCGCCCGCGGTCGCGCGGCTGAACACGACGTCGCCCGGATTCCGCTCGAAGACCGCGTCCGCGAGCCCCTCGTCGTCCGCGGGTTCGACCAATGCCGCAACGCGATACTCCCGCACGATGCCCTCCCGGCCGGTCACAGTGTCTCGATGAAGGTCGTGTCGTGTTCGGCCGCGCGGAACCGCGGATGGCCGAGCACCTCGTGCAGGAACTCCGCGGTCGTGGCGACCCCGGCGCCGCGCACTTCGACCTCCGCGAGGGCACGCCGCATCCGCGCGATCGCCGCGTCCCGGTCCGGCGCCCACACGATCACCTTGGCCAGCAGCGAGTCGTACAGCGCCGGCACGCGGTAGCCCGGATAGGCGTGGGTGTCGACCCGCGTGAACGGTCCGGCCGGAAGCCGGCATTCGTCGAGCAGGCCGGGCGCGGGCGCGAACTCCCGGGCGGGATCCTCGGCGTTGACCCGGCATTCGATGGCCGCGCCGGACAGACGCACGTCGTCCTGGGCGAAGCCCAGCGGCTCGCCCGAGGCGATCCGCAACTGCTCCCGTACCAGGTCCAGCCCGGTCACCGCCTCGGTCACCGGGTGCTCGACCTGCAGCCGGCAGTTGACCTCCATGAAGAAAAACCGCCGCTCCTCGTCCACGAGGAACTCGAACGTCCCGGCTCCGACGTAGCCCGCCGCCTCGGCTCCGCGCACCGCTGCCGCGCCCATCTCGTCGATCAGCTCCGGCGGCAGCAGCGGCGCCGGAGACTCCTCCACGAGCTTCTGGTGCCTGCGCTGCAACGAGCAGTCGCGGGCGCCGAGATGCACGACCGAGCCGTGCTGGTCCGCGAGCACCTGGATCTCGACGTGCCGCGCCGAGTCGAGGTACCGCTCCACGTAGAGCCTGCCGTCGCCGAACACCGCCTGCGCCGCAGCCCGCGTCTGGGTCCAGGCGCGCGGGAACTCGGCGGCCGACCGCACGACGGACATGCCCCGGCCGCCCCCGCCCGCGACGGCCTTGATGATCACCGGGTACCCGATCTCCCCGGCCAGTTTCGCCGCGTCGGCCGCACCGAGCGGGTCGCGGCTGCCGGGCAGCAACGGCAGCCCGGCGCCCGCCATGAGCGAGCGCGCGCTGGACTTGTCGCCCAGCTGCGCCATGACCTTCGCCGGCGGGCCGACGAAAGCGATCCCTTCGGCTTCGCAGATCTCGGCGAAATCCGCGTTCTCCGACAAAAACCCGTACCCGGGATGAATCGCCTCGACTCCCCGGCCGCGGGCCGCCTCGATCACCGAGGGAATGTCGAGATAGCTGTCCTTGGCCGCCGGGGGTCCGATTTGGACCGCTTCGTCGGCGAGCCGCACGGCGGCGGAATCGCGGTCGGCGCTCGAATGCACCGCCACCGAACGGATGCCGAGTTCCGCGCACGTCCGGATCACCCGCACCGCGATCTCGCCGCGGTTGGCCACCAGCAGCGACCCGATCACGGCGCGGGTTCCAGCACCAGCAGCGGCTGCCCGTGCTCTACGGGCGTCCCGTCGGACACGCGGAACTCGACGACGCGGCCCGCGCGATCGGAGGACACCGGGATCATCAGCTTCATCGCCTCGATGATGCCGATCTGCGTGCCGGCGGCGATCACGTCGCCTTCGGTCACGAACGGCTTCGCGCCGGGTTCGGGCGCACGGTAAAAAGTGCCGACTGTCTCCGCGCACACGGACGTCGTTCCGGCCGGTTCGGCGACCGGCGCCGGTGCGACATCCGGCGAGGCCGGCTCGGCCTCGGCGACGGAAGCCGCGGCCGGCTCCGGCCATTCGACCTCCACCGCCACGCCGTGCGCGCTCACCCGGACCGTCGCCGGGTGCCGCGGCGATTCCGTGCACAGCGCGAGCACCTGTTCGCGCAGCACGGTCACCACCTGGTCTGTTCCTTCCGCAATCGGCGCGCTCGCGTTCACTTCGGTGGTCACCGGGCCCTCTCCGAGTTGTCCGTCCTGGTGGAGTGCGGCGCGTCGTCGAGCAGCACTGAGCCGTCCGAGCCGAACGCGCGGAACCGCGCGCGACGGCGGGTCACGAGATTCATCTGGTCCAAGGGCACGAGCTGCGCCAGGCTCTCCGCCAGCGCCGCGCGCAACGCGGCGGCCGCGCGCACGTGGTCGGCGCCCGCGCCGCCGTCGGGTTCGGGGATCACCCCGTCGATCACGCCCTGGCTCAGCAGCGAGCGGGCGTCCACGCGCAGCGCCTCGGCGGCGGCCGGCGCGGCCGCCGGGTCTTTCCAGAGGATCGCGGCACAGCCTTCGGCGCTGATCACCGAGTACACCGCGTTTTCGCACATCAGCACCCGGTCGGCGAACGCCAGCGCGAGCGCGCCGCCGCTGCCGCCCTCGCCGGTCACCACGGCGACGACCGGCACCGGAAGCCCGGCCATCAGCTTGAGATTCTCCGCGATGGCGACCGCCTGCCCGCGCCGCTCGGCCTCGACGCCGGGGTAGGCGCCCGCGGTGTCGATCAGGGTGACGACCGGAAGGCCGAGCTTCGCCGCGAGCCGCATGGCGCGGGCGGCTTTGCGGTAGCCGGCCGGGCTCGGCATGCCGTAGGTGCGGCGGGCGAGTTCGTCGGCCGTGTGGCCTTTCTGCGTACCGATGAGCACGATCGGCTGGCCCTCGAACCGGCCGAGGCCGGCGACCAGGGCCGGGTCGTCCTCCGACATCCGGTCTCCGTGCAGTTCGTGGAAATCCTCCAGCAGCAGCGCCGCGTAGTCCAGCGTCGTGGGCCGGTCCAGTTCGCGCGCCGCCCGCACGCACTCCCACGCCGAACGTTCCGGCAGCCGCCGGGCGTCGGTGATCGTCGGCTCCGCCGGCGAGATCTCGGTCCGCGGCCCGTCCGGCCGCCGGGTCGCGATCGCCAGCAGCCGGCCGAGCGTCGCGCGCAGTGCGGCGCGCGGCCGGATCAGGTCCACGATCCCGTGCTCCAGCAGGAATTCCGCGGTCTGGAACCCGTCCGGCAGCGTCTGCTTGATCGTCTGCTCGATCACCCGCGGACCGGCGAAGCCGAGACGCGCGGCCGGTTCCGCGACGATCAGATCGGTCGACGTGGCGAACGAAGCGGCGACGCCGCCGAACGTCGGGTCGGTGATCAGCGAAACGGTGAGCAGACCGGCTTCGTCGAGCTGGCCGAGCGCCTGGCTGGTCTTGGCCATCTGCATCAGCGACAGCACGCCTTCCTGCATGCGCGCCCCGCCGGAGGCGGTGACGATCAGCAGCGGCGTCCGCTCGGCGAGCGCGACCTCGGCCGCGCCGGTGATCGCTTCGCCGACCGCGGAGCCGAGGCTTCCGCCGAGGAACCGGAAATCCATCGCGGCCACGACCACCGGATTGCCTTCGATCCGGCCGCGAGCGCACCGCACCGCCTCGACGAGGCCGGTGCGGGCGCGGGCGTCGGCGAGTCGTTCGGCATAAGGCCAGGTGTCGGAGAACTGCAGCGGGTCGGTGTCGGACACCACCAGCTCGAGCGGCTGGGCCGAACCCGGGTCGAGCAGCGAATCGAGCCGTTGCCCGGCGGTCAGCGCCGCGTGCCGGCCGCATTCCGGGCAGACTCGCCCGGAGCGGGCGAATCGCTTGCCGTACAGGATTTTTCCGCAGCCGCCGCAGACCAGCCACGCACTGCCGACCTCTTGGGTCGCGGTCATCTCGTCGCCTCCCCCAGCGGAACTGGGACGTAGGTGGTGCAGCGCGCCGGCAGGCGGACCCCGGCGGCGCGCAGCTGGCTCACGCGGGCCGAGAACGCGGCTCCGCGCATGATCTGGGCCGCGATCTCCGCCACCTGCCGGTGCCCCGGCGCGGCGAGGTAAGTGCCGCTGGCCCATTCGTTGAACGCGCCCATCGCCGGCCCGCACCAGATCTGGTAGTCGGCCGCGCGGCCGGGAGCCGCGCTCATGCTCCAGCCCGAGGACCGCCCGAGATACCAGCGGAAGACCAGCGCCATGCGCCGCTTC
The DNA here is from genome assembly GCF_000411975.1 of Amycolatopsis orientalis DSM 43388. Taxonomy (GTDB): domain Bacteria; phylum Actinomycetota; class Actinomycetes; order Mycobacteriales; family Pseudonocardiaceae; genus Amycolatopsis; species Amycolatopsis orientalis_D. The sequence continues at coordinate 118,855 of NZ_ASXG01000079.1, read as the reverse complement.
GGGTTGCCCTCGGCGCGCTCGAGCTGGTCCGGGTCGCGTTCGGAGAAGTAGCGCACGCAGTCGTCCCACACCTCGTCGAACGAACGCTGGAAGACCTTCCGCTCCAGGTCCGCGCGCTCGGCCGCGGGGATCGCGTCCAGGCCCGCGCAGGAACGGTAAGTGTCGTAGAGCCGCCGCGCGCGGGCCGGGAACATCGTGCCGCGCTTGAGGACCTGCACGTCGACCCCGAGTTCGAACATGTCCGACGACGGGGCCATCTCGGTGTCGGCCGCACCGGCCGCGGCGAGGAGCTTCTTGACCGCGTCGGACTGGTCGGCCTCGACCGAGGACTGGTTGACCGAACCGGTGACCACGTAGGCCGCCCCCATGGCGAACGCGGCCGCCGCCGCGGCGGGCGTGCCGATCCCGCCGGCCGCGCCGATCCGGACCGGCGCCGCGTGCGGATTCTCCCGGCTGATGCGGTCGCGCAGGGCGATCAGCGCGGGCAGCAGCACGACCAGCGGGCGGCGGTCGGTGTGCCCGCCCGAGTCGGCCTCGGCGGTGATGTCGTCGGCCATCGGGACCTCGGCGGCCCAGCGAGCCTGGTCCGCGGTGACCGCGCCCGTCTCGTGCAGGGCCCGCACCAGGCTCTCCGGAGCGGGCCGCAGGAATTTCTCGGCGACCTCGGCGCGCGAAACCTTCGCGATGACCCGGTTGCCGGCCACGACCCGGCCGTCGGCGCCGCGGTCGAGCCCCGCCAGCCGGTACCGCACGACCTCGGGCGTGAGGTCGAGGAACGCGGACGCCTCGACGCAGCGGACCTCGTGCCGCAGGCAGGCGTCCACGGTCGCCCGCTCCAGCGCGGGCTCGCTCGGGCTGTGAATCAGGTTGCAGGCGAACGGCCGCCCCGGCACCTCGCGACGGATCGCGGCGAGCGCTTCGTCGAGCTTCGCGGGCACCACGCCCGCGGCGCCGAACGACGCCAAGAATCCGGCCCGTGCCATCGCGGCGACCATGCGGGCCGACGCGATTCCGTTGGCCATCGCGCCCGCGTGGTAGGCGTGGCCGACTCCGTGCGCTTTGCGGAACTCCGGGTCCCCCAGCGATTCCGGCCGCACCGCCGGCGCCGCGGCGAGCACTTCGGCCCGGCGGGCGGCCGCGGCGTCGCGGGTGAGCGCGACCCCGCGCTCGTCGCGCGTCACGAACACCGGAGAATCCACTGTGGACAGTTGGTGGTAGATCGATTCCTGGTCCCTGGCCGCATCCGGCAAGGCTGTTGTGCTCACACCGCGATTCTTCGCCCCGCGCCGGACCCCGGTCAACGCGGTCCGGCCGGAACTCATGACCTGATTGACTTGCGTAATGGCGGACTGGAAAACGGTCCCGCGGCGTCGAGGCATTCGAGAAACGAATCGCGCACCCGGTCGTCCTCGTCGTCGCGCCACACGACGTACAGATCGACGGTGGGAACCGGGTCGTAGAGCGGAATCGCGACCGTGCGCGCGCCGCCCGCCACCGCGCCCGCGAGCATCGCGCGGGAAATAGACGCGAAACCGACGAGCGATCTCGCGGTCACCAGGATTTCCGTCGTGGCGGGGTGGTCGATTTCGTGGACCACGTCCAGCCCGATGCCCGCCTCGTCGGCGGCGCCCACGATCGCGTCGTACATCGCCGGGCACAGGTCGCGTTCGAACAGCACGCACGGCTGCCCGGCCAATTCGGCGAACGGCACGCCGGGCCGCCCGGCCCACTTGTGGCGCTGCCGCACGACCGCCACGAGCGACTGCCGCATCAGCCGCCGGTAGCGGAACTTCGCCGTGGCCGGGCGGCCGTAGACGAGCGCGACGTCGATCTCGCCGTTTTCGAGGGCGCGCAGCTGCGGGCCGGTGCGCTTCTCCTCGAGCACCACCGAGACCTCGGGGAAGCCGGCCTGCATCTTCTCCAGCACCGGCGGCAGCACGTGCTGGGCCGCCGGGAAGTTGTAGCCGACGCGGACCGTGCCCGACCGCCCGGCCGCGGCTTCCCGCGCCGAGCGCCGGGCGAGGTCCACCTGCCGCACCAGCTCCCGCGCCTCGACCTCGAACGCCGCGCCGGCCCGCGTGAGCCGCACCTCGTGGGTGGTCCGCGCGACCAGCTCGACGCCGAGGGTGCGTTCCAGGCGCTGCAGCTGCTGGCTCAGCGAGGGCTGGGTGAGGTGCAGCTTCGCGGCGGCGCGGCCGAAGTGCAGTTCGTCCGCGATCGCCAGGAAGGCCAGCACATGCCGGTACTCCACCGCCACCACCTCCGCCCGCACGGCGCGGTCCATAGTCGTCCGCCAAGGCGAACGAGCCGTGAACCGCACGGGCGTTTGTGGCCTATGTCACCCGGGAACCTTGCCCGAGGTCATCCAGGCGGCCACCGCCGGGCCGACCAGGTCGCTGTCCTTCACCCAGGAGGCGTGGCCGAGGTGCTTGAGCCCCGACGATCCGTCGATGTGCCAGCGCGCGAGTTTCGCCGACGGCATCCGCTCGCACAGGAACCGCACCGTCGACTCGGGACCGAGCGGGTCCTTGTCCAGCGAGACGGCGAGCACGGGCAGGGCGAGCCCGGCGAGCAACCGGTCGTAGTCGCGAGCGGTGCCGCGCGGGCGGTAGCGTCCGGTGCGCGCGTGGCGCACCCAATCGGCCATCACCCCGCCGGTCATCGGGCCGATCCCGCCGCCGCCGGGCCAGTTTCCGCGCACCCGGCACACGAGCCCGACCCACTGGGTGGTGGCGAGGATCGACAGCCGCCGCGGCGCCGGGAACGAGCGCCAGTAGACGGATCCGGTGCCGATGGTGGTCACGCTCGCGACGCCCTCGGGCTCGGCCGCGGCGTGAAGCAACGCCAGCTGCCCGCCGACGCTGTGGCCGAACAGGTGCAGCGGCGCCTGCGGGAAGCGGGCCCGCAGAGCCGCGGCGACTGCCGGCAGGTCCACCTCAAGCAGCTCGCGGTAGCCGAAACCCGGGCCCTCGCCCAGCTTCGGCTCGCTGTCGCCTTGCGCGCGCAGATCGGCGACCGCCGCGGTGAGTCCGGCGGCGTGCAGGGCCTTCAGCAGCGGAAGGTAGAACTTCGCCTTGATCGCCATCGCCGGCAGCACGAGCGCCACCGGCGCGGCCGGGTCGGGGTGCGGCAGCAGGCGCAGGGCCAGCCGCGCGCCGTCCGGCGTCTCGACCACGCTCTCCTCGAGCCCGGCCGGAGCTTCGGCAGCCATCACGCCTCCGGTGCGAGAGTGCAGACGTAGTCGAGCTGGACCTTGCCGACCATCGTGCCCGCTTCGTCGTACAGCAGGGCTCGGCCGTCGACGTCCAGCCGCTGCTCGCCTTTCGCCGCGAGCAGCGTCTCCACGTCGCCGCGGTCGATGGTGCCCACCGCGCGGACGCGGCCCGTCGCCGGCTTGCGGAACGCGATCCGCGAATCGCGCAGCACGAACGAGCCGATCGCTCCCAGGCGCGTCGCCATCGCCCCCACGAACGCGCAAGCGCCCGCGACGTCGGCGGCGAGGAACAAGGCCCCGGCGTGGACAGTGCGCAAGTGGTTGCCCAGGTGCGGTTCGTCGGGGATCTCGACGACCGCGCGGTCCGGGCCGAGCTGCGTGACCTCGACCCCGGCGTGCGCGCCGAACGGGATGAGACCGCTGACGATGCGCTGCAGGAGGGCGTAATCCGGGTTGTCCTGGTCGATCGCGGCGAACACGGCTCCGAAGCCCGCGGGGGCCTTCAGCTCAGTAGTCATGGCCCCAGTCCCGCACGATTCGCCGCGCGAACGGCGCGCCATAACCAAAACCAATCGGGCGAACGCACTCCCGTCTCGCCGCTTCGGGCGCCCGCCCGCCGCGGTTAGCCTCGCTCCGTGTCCGCTGAAGAAACCGCGCCGCCCGCACCGGACGCGGCGGTGGAAGACGTGGAATCCCCCGAGTCCGGCGGCCCGCAACGCCCGGGTCCCCGCCGGAAGGTGCTGAGCAGCCCGTACCTGCACAAGTTGCAGCGCCGCCACTTCCTGTTGTTCGACATCCTGCCGATCGTCGGCACCGCGGGCGCGTTCGCGTTCCTCGCCGTGCATCCGCTCCGGATCAGCGACGTCGTGCTGCTGTTCGCGATGTGGCTGCTGACCGGGCTCGCGATCACGGCCGGCTACCACCGGCTGTTCACCCACCGCACGTTCAAGGCGACCCGGTCGGTGACCGTCGTGCTCGCGGTGCTCGGCTCGATGGCCGGGCAGGGCTCGGTGATCTCGTGGGTCGCGCTGCACCGCCGCCACCACGAGTGCAGCGACCGCGAAGGCGACCCGCACTCGCCGAACCTCTCCGGCAGCGGCTTCGCCGGCCGCCTCAAAGGACTCGCGCATTCGCATTTCCTGTGGATGCGCCGCCACGAGTACCCCAACATCGTCCACTACGCGCCGGACCTGCTGAAGAACCAGCCGCTCGTGCGGGTCGCCCGCCTCTACTACTACTGGGTCGTGCTGGGGCTGCTGCTCCCCGCGCTCGTCGGGGGCCTCGTCACGATGAGCTGGACCGGCGCGGCGAGCGGCCTGCTGTGGGGCGGGTTCGTGCGGATCTTCCTGCTGGAGCACATCGTCTGGGCGATCAACTCGTTCCTGCACATGTTCGGCACCCGGCCCTACGAATCGCGCGAGAACAGCCGCAACGGCGGCGTCTTCGCCCTGATCACCCTCGGCGAGGCCTGGCACAACAACCACCACGCCTTCCCGGACTCGCCGTCGTTCGGCCTCGACTGGTACCGGCTCGACCCCGGGTTCTGGCTGATCCGGCTGCTGGCCGCGGCCGGCCTCGCCTGGGACCTGAAACTGCCCGACGAAGACCGCCGCGCGGCCAAGCGGATTCCCGTGTCCGCCGCGACCCGAGCATGAGGACGACCGAAATGGACCACAGCGAAGACGCGATCCTGCGGTTCTGCCGCCGCTACGTGGCCGACCTGCTGGAGATCGCCGTGGATTCGGTGGACCCCGACGCCGATTTCGACCGGCTCGGCATCGACTCCGCCATCGCCGTCGCACTGCTGACCGAGGTCGAGGAGCACTACGACGTCGACCTGCCGCCGGAGACGCTGTTCGAGAACCCGAGCCTGCGCGCGGTCGCCGCTTACCTGCACGACCGGCTGCGCGAGCGCGTCGCGCCGTGAACGCGCCGACGGCACAACGAGCGGCCGGCGCGATCAGCCACCACTACGACGTCGGCAACGAGTTCTTCGCGCTGTGGCTCGACGAATCGCTCACGTATTCCTGCGCGCTGCGGAAAACCGAGGACGACTCGCTCGAGGAAGCGCAGGAACACAAGCTCGCCTACCACCTGGACGCGATCGGCGCCGCCGGGGCCGCCAGCGTGCTCGACATCGGCTGCGGCTGGGGTTCGATCCTGCAGCGGCTCACCGAAACCCATCACGTCCCGCGCGCTGTCGGTCTCACGCTGTCCCGGCGGCAGGCGGAGTTCGTTGCCGCCCAGGAGTATCCGGGCGCGGAGGTGCTGCTGGAAAGCTGGACAGACTACGAACCCGGCAGCCGGTTCGACGGGATCGTGTCGATCGGCGCGTTCGAGCATTTCGCCCGCCCCGACGACCCTCCGGCGGAGAAGATCCGCGTCTACCGGCACTTCTTCAGCCGCTGCCGCGACTGGCTCGCGCCCGGCGGGGTGCTCTCGCTGCAGACCATCGCCTACGCCGACATGTCCCGCCAGGACGCGAGCGAGTTCATGCAGCAGGACGTCTTCCCCGACGCCGATCTCCCGACACTCGCGGAAATCGCCGCCGCGGCCGAAGGCCTGTTCGAACTTCGCTCGATGCACAACGGCCGGCTGGACTACGCGTGGACGTGCGGGCAGTGGGCGAAGCGGCTGCGGGCCCGCCGCGAGGAGGCCGTCGCCCTCGTCGGACCCGACATCGTCGCGCGCTACGAGCGCTACCTCAAGCTGTCGGCGCTCGGCTTCCGGATGGGCAAGATCGGGCTGCTCCGGCTCGTGCTCGCCCCCTACGGCGACGGGCATTTCACGCGATGAGCACGGCGATCCGGTTCAACCCGCTGGGCGCGGACTTCCGGGCGGACCCGTACCCGCAGTACCGGCTGCTGCGCGAAACCCGGCCGGTGCACAAAACCCTCGGCATGTGGGTGCTCACGCGGCACGCCGACGTGCAGGCCGTGCTGCGCGACCGCACGTTCAGCGCGGACCTCATCCCGCAGCTCGTGCGCAAGCAGGCCGGGCGGGTGTCCGGGCGCGACGTCGGGCGGATCGAGCGCCTGGGGCGCAAATCGCTGGTGTTCACCGACAATCCCGAGCACGCCCGCCTGCGCGGCCTGGTGAACCGCGTTTTCACCGCGCAGGCGGTGGCGGCGCTGCGGCCGTCGGCGGAGAAGATCGCCGGGGAACTGCTCGACCGCGCGCTGGCCGCCGGCGGCATGGACGCCATCGCCGGGTTCGCCGCGCCGCTGCCGGTCGCCGTGTTGTCGGAGTGGATGGCGCTGCCGCCCTCGCTGCGCGAGCACGTCGGCCAATGGACCCACGACATCCGCTTCCTGCTCGAACCCGGCCTCATGCGCGGGGGCGATTTCGCGCACGTGTGCGACGTCGTCGAGGACTTCGTGGCGGCGCTGACCGAAGTTCTCGACGCTCGCCGCGCGCATCCCGGCGACGACCTCGTCAGCCGTCTGCTCGCGGCCGAAACCGGCGGCGGCGATCGGCTGGCCGACGAGGAGGTCGTCTTCGTCTGCATGATGTGCTTCGTCGCGGGCAACGAGACCACGAAGTCGTTGATCGGCAACGGTTTGCTGGCGCTGCTGCACCGCCCCGGCGAGACGGAGCGGTTGCGCGCCCGGCCGGAACTGGTGCCCGCGGCGGTGCAGGAAATGCTCCGCTACGACTGCCCGCTCCAGCTCACCAAACGCCTCGCCACCCGCGAGGTCGAGATCGGCGGCCAGCTGGTGCGCGAGGGCGACCAGGTGCTGCTGTGCCTCGGCGCGGCCAATCGCGACCCGGAGGTGTTTTCCCGGCCGGACGAGCTCGACATCGCCCGGGACGCCCACGGCCACCTCGCGTTCGGCCACGGCATGCACGGTTGCCTCGGCGGCCTGCTCGCCGAACTGCAAACCGAAATCGCGTTCGAACAACTGCTGCTGCGCACCGACCGTCTGGACCTCGGGGATTCCGACGTCCAGTACCAGGACCACAGCTATATCGTCCGCGGGCCGCGAAAGCTGCCGGTGTCCTTCGGGGCGGGCGCATGACGGCGATCGCGAATCCGCCCTGGCTCCGCTGGTCCGGCCCGCCGACGAACCCGCTCCTGCTGTGCTTTCCGCACGCCGGAGCCGGTGCCGCGTCGTTCGCGCGCTGGCCGGAGCTGTTCGCCCCGGGCATCACGACCGTCCGCGTGCAACTGCCCGGACGCGAGGACGCCGCCGCCCAGCCGCCGTTGCGCCGGCTCGACGAGGCAGTCGGCGGACTGCTCCCCCAGGTCCTCGCCCTCGGCACCAGCCCGGTCGCCCTGTACGGGCACAGCATGGGCGCGTTGCTCGCGTTCGAACTCGCCCGCGCGCTCTCGGCCGCGGGCCGGGCCCCAGCGCACCTGTTCGTCTCCGGCCGCCGGGCGCCGCACCTGGCCGCGTGCAAACCGCCGATCCACCGGCTCCCCGATAACGAATTCGCCGAGGCGCTCGCCGGCCTCGGCATGCCGAGCGCGATGCAGGCCAGCCCGGCGTTCCGCCGCTATGCTTTCCCGCTCATCCGCGCGGACCTCGCCCTGTCCGAGGACTGCCCGCCCGAGCCCGAACCGCGGCTGACGTGTCCGGTCACCGTTTTCGCCGGCACCGAGGACCCGATCGTCGAAGCCGACCAGGTGGCGGCGTGGCAGGCGGTCACCACCGGGCCGTTCGACACCCGCGCGTTCTCCGGCGGCCATTTCTTCCACCAGCACCACCGGGCCGCCATCGCGGCGCGGATCACCGAGGCACTGGAGCGCTGATGCTGCTGCCCGAAGTCCTGCGCGACCGCGCCGCCAGGGAGCCGGACCGGCGGGCCTACGTGTTCGTGAACGAGAACGGCGACGAGACAGCGGACCTGAGCTATGCGGCATTGCATCGGCGCGCGCTCGCCGTCGCCGCGGAACTGAGCCGGGTCTGCGCACCCGGTGACCGTGCGCTCCTGCTCTTCCCGCAATGCCTCGACTTCATCGTCGCCTACTTCGGCTGCCTCTACGCAGGTGCAGTGGCGGTGCCGGTGAACCCGCCGCGGCGCAACCGGGTGCAGGACGCCACGCGCAGCATCGTCCAGGACTGCGAACCCGCCGCCGTGCTCACGCTCTCCACGCTCGCGCCGCTGAAGTCCGAAGTGGACGGTCTGGTGGGCGGGCTCGCGTGGCTCGCCGTCGACGAACTCCCGGACGCGGACTTCACGCCGGTCGAAGCCACCCCGGACACGCTGGCGTTCCTTCAGTACACGTCCGGCTCGACCTCGGCACCGAAGGGCGTCATGGTCTCGCACGGCAATCTGGTGGCCAACGAGGAGATGATCCGCCACGGGTTCGGCCATGACGAGAAGTCCACTGTGGTCGGCTGGGCCCCGTTCTTCCACGACCAAGGCCTCATCGGCAATGTGCTGCAGCCCCTGTACGTCGGCGCGACCGCCGTTCTCCTGTCCCCCAGCGCGTTCATCCGCCGGCCCGCGCTGTGGCTTTCGACGATCTCCCGCTACCGCGCCCACACGAGCGGCGGCCCGAACTTCGCGTATGACGCGTGTGTCGCACAAGCAGAACGCTCCGGCGTGCCGGACGGCCTCGACCTGTCCAGCTGGCGAGTCGCGTTCAACGGAGCCGAGCCGATTCGCCCCGAGACGCTGCGGCGGTTCTCGGACACCTTCGCGCCGGCCGGATTCCGGGCTTCGGCGTTCTACCCGTGCTACGGACTGGCCGAGGCGACGCTGATCGTGACCGGCAGCCGCAAGGGCCGCGGCCCGCGCACGGTGACCGCCGACGTCGACGATCTCGCGAACGGCAAGCTCACCGAGCACCCCGGCGGACGCGCGCTGGCCGGCGCCGGCACCGTGCTGCCGGGAGCGGACGTGCGGATCGTCGATCCGGTGACGCGGATTCCCTGCCAGCCAGGGGAAGTCGGCGAGATCTGGGTGGCGGGCGACCACGTGGCCCAGGGCTACTGGAAGCAGCCGGAGGCGACCGACGAGACGTTCCGCGCGCGCTGTGCCGGCTCCGGCCGCGACTTCCTCCGCACCGGCGACCTCGGCGTCCTGGCCGGCGGGGAACTGTACGTCGCGGGCCGCCGCAAAGACCTGATCATCCTGCGCGGTCGCAACCACTACCCGCACGACCTCGAGCGCACCGCCGAATCGGCGCATCCGGCCGTGCGCCGCGGGTCGGTCGCCGCGTTCGCCGTGCCCGGGACCGAAACCGAGAAGCTCGTGCTCGTCGCGGAGATCCAGCGCGACCACCGCCACGACGCGCGCCCGGCCGACGTCGCCGGCGCGATCCGGGCCGCCGTCGTCGCCGAGCACGACCTGGCCCTCGGCGACCTCGTGCTCGTCCGGCACGGCCAGCTCGAGAAAACGAGCAGCGGCAAGATCCGACGCGCCGCGGCCAGAACCCGTTACCTCGCCGGCGATTTCATCCGATGGCCACAGGATCCCGAAAGGACGCAACCGGTGACCGCACCCAACTCCGACTTCGCACAGGCCGTGACCGACGTGGTGCTGAGCATGCCCGCCGCGAAGCACCTCGGTTTCTCCTTCGGCCGGATCGAACCCGGCACGGCCGAGATCATTCAGCCGTGGCGCGAGGAACTTTCCCAGCACAGCGGGTTCTTCCAGGGCGGCGTGCTCGGCTCGCTCGCCGACTTCGCCGCCGGGTCCGCTGCCGGAACTCTGCTGCCCGCGGGCTGGGTCAACATGACGGTGGACTACACCGTGAAGCTCCTCGCGCCCGCGAAAGGCGAGAAAGTGATCGCGCGTGGCCGGACCGTCAAAGCCGGCCACACGACGACCGTCGCCGCGGCAGACCTCTACTCCGTGACCGACGGCGAGGAAACGCTGTGCGCGACAGCGCTGGTGACCATGCGCAACATCAAGCTCCCGCAGGACTGAGCCGTGCCGGGCAGCGCGTACGTCTTCGACCTGTTCGCCGACGGGTTCGCCGAGAACCCCTACCCGCACTACGCCGAGCTGCGCGAAACCGCGCCCGCGCACGAGCACCCGCTCGGGTTCTGGCTGCTCTCGCGCTACGCCGACGTGACGCGACTGCAGCGCGACAGCCATTCCGTCGACGAGGAGCATCTCTCCCGGCTGCCGAGCTGGAAAAGCGACTCGGGCACGCTCGGCAAGGAGAACCGGATGATGCGCGGCCTCGCGTTGCTGGACCGCGACCCGCCCGACCACACCCGGCTGCGCCGCCTCGTCTCGCAGGCGTTCACGCGGCGCGCCGTCGAGGCGCTCGAACCGAGGATCACCGAACTGGTCGGCGAAGCACTCGACCGGATCGCCGGCGCGGGCGTGGCGGATGTGGTCGCCGAGCTCGCTTTCCCGCTGCCGTTCACGGTGATCTCCGAACTCCTCGGCATCCCGCGAGTCGAGCACGACCGGCTGCGCGACCTCACCGGAACGCTCGCGCTCGGTCTGGAACCGCTGGCCTCGCCGGACCTGCAAAGCCGCACGCGCGAGGCCAGCCGCGATCTCGAAGCCATGGTCGCCGACCTCGTGGACTGGAAACGCGGCCGGCGCGACGACGACCTGCTCGCCGCGCTGCTCGCCGCCGAACACGACGGCGACGTGCTGAGCCGGGACGAACTCGTCGCCCAGGTCGCGTTCCTCTACGTCGCGGGCCACGAAACCACCGTCAACCTCATCTCCGGCGGAATCCTCGCGCTGCTGCGCCACCCCGCGCAGTACTCCCTGTTGCGCGGGGAGCCCGCGCTCGTGGCCAACGCCGTCGAAGAGTTGGTCCGCTACGACACCCCGGTGCAGCTCATGCGACGCATCACTCTCGAGCCGGTTTCGGTGCGCGGCTCGGTGATCCCCGCCGGCAGCTGGGTCGTCGCGTGCCTCGCCGCGGCCAACCGCGACCCGGAATTCTGGGGATCCGATGCCGACGAGCTGCGGATCGACCGCGACAACGCGCACCGCAACGTCTCCTTCGGGGCCGGCGTGCACCACTGCGTCGGCGCCGCGCTCGCCCGGCTCGAAGCCCGGATCGCCTTCGAACGGTTCGCCCAGCGGTTCGCCGCGCCCGAACTCCAAGGGGTGCGCTGGAACGGCCGGATCAACGTCCGCGGCCCGGCTTCGCTGTCGGTCGCGGTGCACTAGGAGCGAAGCATGCCGACCATCGAGCGCGACGGCGCCACCATCGCCTACACCGACACCGCCACGCCGGACGCCCCGGTGATCGTCTTCGGACACGGACTGCTGTTCAGCGGCTGGATGTTCCATCCCCAGATCGCGGCCCTGCGCGACCGGTACCGCTGCGTGACGATCGACTGGCGCGGCCAGGGCGAGAGTCCGCCCGCACCCGGCGGCTACGACATGGACACGTTGACCGCCGACGCCGTCGCGCTGATCCGCGAACTCGGCGTCGCACCGGTGCACTGGGTCGGTCTGTCGATGGGCGGCTTCGTCGGGCTGCGGCTCGCCGCCCGGCACCCCGAGCTGGTGCGGTCGCTCGTGCTTCTCGACACCAGCGCCCGCGCCGAAGAAGCGGCGAAGTCGCGGCGGAACCGGCTCCTCACCCGCGTGCAGCAGCTGGCCGGCATCAAAGCCGTGCTGGGCAAGGTGAAACCGATCCTGTTCGGCCCGGCCTTCCTCGCCGACCCGGCCGCGCGGCCGGTGCTCGACGAATGGGTCCGCCGCCTCGTCCGGGTCGACCGGTCCGGGCTGCGCCAAGCCGTCCTCGGAGTGAGCGGACGCGCGCCGGTCACCGCCGAACTCGAAGCGATCACCGCGAAAACCCTCGTCGTGGTCGGCGCCGACGACACCGCTACCCCGCCCGCCGAGGCCGAGGACCTGGCCGCCGGCATCCCGAACGCCACGCTGCGCGTGCTGGCGGACTGCGGGCACACCAGCACGCTCGAACAGCCCGCCGCCGTGACCGGTCTGCTCGAAGAGTTTCTCGCCTGACGTCAGGCGATCCGGGCCTCCGGACGCGCCGGGGCCCGGAACGGACCGGCCTCCTCGAGACAATCGAGAAACACTGACCGCGCGGGATGCGCTTCGTCGCCGTCGCGCCACACCGCGTACAAGTCGATCGTCGGCACCGGGTCGTAAAGCTGCACCCACGCAGGCCGCATGCCGCCCGCCGTCGCCCCGCCGAAAAGGCCGCGCGACACCGACGCGAACCCGATCAGCGGCTTGACCGACACGAGAACCCCGGTCGCCACCGGGTCGTCGACGACCTGGGCCACGGTGAGCCGGACCCCGGCCTGCTCGGCCGCCGTCGTGATCGCGTCGTACATCGCCGGGCACTTGTCGCGGGTGAAGAGAATGCACGCCTGCCGGCCCACCTCCGAGAACGGCACCCCCGGTCTGCCCGCCCACCGGTGCCGCTGCCCGACGACCGCGACCATCGGCAGGCTCATCAGGTGCCGGTGCCGGAACTCGCTCGTCACCGGATGCCCGTAGACGAGCGCGACGTCCAGCTCCCCGCCGGCCAGCGCGGCCAGCTGCGCGCCAGTGCGCTTCTCCTCCAGCCGTACCGTCAAGCCGGGATGCTCCCGGTGCATGCGCGCCATCGTCGGGGGAAGCACATGCTGCCCAGCCGGGAAGTTGTACCCGACGCGGACCGTGCCAGTGCGCCCGGCGGCGGCCTCGCGCGCCGAATACGCCGCTTTGTCCGCCTGCGCCATGATCGCACGCGCCTCGACCTCGAACGCCCGGCCCGCCGACGTCAGCCTGACCTCGTGCGACGTCCGGTCGACCAGCTGGACGTCGAGCGTGCGCTCGAGCCGCTGCAACTGCTGGCTCAGCGACGGCTGAGTGCGATGCAACCTCGCCGCGGCCCGTCCGAAGTGCAGCTCCTCGGCGACCGCGAGAAAACCCTCCAGATGCCTGAACTCCACGCTCCACACCTCCGCCCGGTTGTGTCGGCCAGCCTCGTCCAGCACCGCGAACAGCCGGTGAACCTGCGCTGCAGGCAGCGAGTCGGCCCGATTAGATGCTGGTGCGACCTGCGAGTGCTCCCGCGAGCGGCACCGGCCGCCAGCTGGCGCCTGGGCCAGAGCGGCGAGTGGTGTGCGGTTTATCGTCGGCGCGGAGGCTTGCTGGTCCCGCTTCTCGATGCGGGAGCGCCGGATATTGCTGGTCTGCCCGGCTACTCGGGCACGATCTCCGAGCAGATCTCGAGGAACTCCGGCTCGGTGAGCTCGACCCCCGGCGGGAGATTCGGTTTGATGGCCTCGTTCAGCCACGCGAGGTGCGGCTCCCGGGATTCCCAGACCTCGGCGACGCACTAGCCGCCCTCGGCAGGACCGCTGGCGGGGTAGCGGAACCCGTTGCTTTCCTGAGCTGGCCTCCGACCCCGGCGGCGACCATGCCGTCTGCCATGTCGCGGGTCATGCCCTTGGCCTCGTCGATCACCAGAGCCGTTATCGTCAGCCGCCTTTGCTGATGTCTTGTGCGGTGTGCCGCGCGGACGCGAACAGCCGGAACTGACGCGTGCCTCCGCCTGACAGCGGAGGCACGCGCAGGGCTGCACCGGCATGACGATCCGGTGGCATCGCGGGCCCGGTCGGCCAGATTCGGTGTTCCCGACCGCCGCTTTCCTGCTGGCTCAGGGTGTTTCGGCGCGGACCACGTCGAGGTTGCGGAACGTCGGCGCGCCGTCGGCGAACTCGCTCATCTGGGCGGCGATCCGGCTGGTGGCGGGATGCTTGGAGTTGGTCATGGCGTCCTCGTAGCTCGGGAACTCCACGATCTCCACGAACCGGCCGGGGTCGTCGCGGTCGGCCCCGACCAGGAACCAGCCGGCGGTGCGCTCCGCGCCGATCTCGCGTTTCCACTCTTCGGCCAGTTCGTCGAACCGGCTCAACCGGTCGGGATCCGCGCGGAACTCGATGAACTGCACGAACCCGCCCGGCGCGGTCGCCGAGGGCGCGTCCCGCAACTGGCCGCGGATCGCGGCGCGCAGTTCCTCGTCGTCGGTGTGGCCGTGGACCGCGGCGGCGTGCGCGGCGGCAGCGGCGACCACCTCCTCTTCCTCGCCGGTGATGGCGAGCGTGCAGCCGACGTCGCTGGGCATGTCACGGCAGTCGACGATCTTTCGGGTCATCTGGCACCTCCCCGAGGTGTGGTTGCGCCGGCCGCCGCCCGGAGGACGGCCGGATGTTGGCGTTGCGGTGGAACAGGTTCTGGGGGTCGCAGGCGGCGCGGACCCGGTCGAGGCCGGGCCCCAGGCAGCCTCGCCCCGTGCAGGAGAGCCGACGGGCGGATTCGGCTGTTCCCTCGCCTCGCGGAACCGCAGTCCCCCAGCGAAATTTCGGGCGTCGCCGCGCCAGCTGCCGCCACGCGTGGCGACCTCGTCACCCGGCCACGATAGCACGGTTTCCTAGCAATCAGGCAACCATGAAACATGGTAACCTAGAGAATATGGCACAACACCCAGAGTTCACCCGCGCCGTGCGCGACCTCGTGCTCGCCGGAGAACGGTTCCGGGCCCGCGCGGGCCGCCGCCACGGGCTCAGCTCGACTGCGCTCACCACGCTGGCCTCCCTCCATCTGGACGGCCCGCAGAGCCCGTCCGAACTCGCCGCGCGCCTGGAGATCACCACCGCCTCGACGACCGAACTGCTGGACAAGCTCGCCGGGCTCGGCTTGATCGCGCGCCAGCCGCACCCGCGCGACCGGCGCATGCTGCGCATCGAACTCACCGACGCCGGCACCGAGTCGATTGCCGGGATCCTGGACGCCTTCGCCGTCCGGCTCGAGCCGCTCGCGGACCGGCTCGAGCCGCCGCTGCGTGCCGCGGTTCTCGAGTTCGTCCAAGAGGCCCGCCGCAGCCTGCTCGCCCCCGAACCAGAGGAGAACGCCGCCTCGTGATCGTGCTTGGGGCGCGTCGCTGCGCAGGCGTCGCACCCCCCCGGCCGCGTCGCAAAGCGAAATCCGGGTGGGATGGTGGACTGTTTGCGCCGCAGCCGGATCGACCGTTTCTCTGCCGTCACAGCGGCCGCAGCGCCGACTCGAGGACAAGCTGCCTGTCCGAAAGCGCTGCCCGGTTCCAGCCGGAAGGGCCGCGCAGGCATCTGATTCCGCCGCAGGAGGAATCATCGCCGACAATCCGATGTCGCTGCCCGAGGTTTTCGGCTCCCGGCACAGAACTGCGCACCGCGCTGATCTATGGCCGACGCACCGGCGACTTCAGCCGCGCCCGACAGATTGCCAACCACCTCGCCGCCGAAGTACGCGAGACACGCCTCTGAACTCTTGCCCTCGAGGCCTCCGACGACGGTCGGGCAGGAGGAGCCCCGCCCTATCACGACATTCCGGTCCGCACCTGGTCGCGCGACACTATTCCGGCGAGTCGGACCTCCGCGGACTCCGGATCCGGCTCACCGCCTGCCTGCACGACCCGGCATACGCCCCGCTTGGATCCTCAGCACAGCCCACGAAACTGTCGCTGGGACATCCCACTCCAGGAGTCAGTCGCTCAACTCGTCCGGCACCGCGACCGCGTCGACCAGGGCGCCGTTGCGCAGCACAGTGACCTCCATCGGCCTCCCGATCGAATCGGAGAACAAGCGCTTCTGCAACGACTGCGCGTCGCCCAGCGGCACGCCGTCGACCGCGAGCACCAAGTCCGCCGCCTTCAGCCCGCTGCGCGCCGCAGGACTGTTCTCGACCACCTCCACGATCCGCAACGCCGTCCGCTGCCCGAACCGATCCGCCTGCACCGGAGTCAACGGCGCGGGCGTACTGACCAGACCCAGGTAGCCGCGCCGCACCCGGCCGTCGTGCATGAGCGCGTGAATGATCCGATCAGTCGTCGCGTTGACCGGCACCGCCAGCCCCAGACCGACCCCGGCGACCGCCGTGCTGATCCCCACCACCCGGCCCCGGCTGTCCGCCAACGCACCACCCGAATTACCAGGATTCAACGCCGCATCGGTCTGGATCACGTCCTCGATCAACCGACCCGCGCGCCGCGTCCGGACCGGCATGCTCCGGCCCAGCGCGCTGACCACACCCGCGGTGACCGTCCCGGCCAGCCCCAGCGGATTGCCCACCGCGACCACCAGCGAACCCACCCGCAACCGGTCCGCATCACCGAACTCCGGCGGCGCCGGCAACGGCCGGTCCGCCCGCACCACCGCCAAATCCGACAACGGATCCCGGCCCACCACCTCGAAACCCGCCACCGTGCCATCCGCGAACTCGGCCGTCCCCCGGTCCCCACCGGCCACCACGTGCGCATTCGTGACCAGATGAGACTCGCCGGTCAGCACCACAGCCGACCCGCCCGACTCGCCCCGCGAAGACCGCACACTCAACGCCGCCACCCGCGGCGTCAACCGCTCAGCCACCGACGTGACGATCGCCGAATAGACATCCATCGCCCCCGCGTCGACCTCGTCGTTCTCCATGACCGCACAACGCCGCCGACCAAGCACCCGATTCCCCAGTTCACCCACGGCGAACCAGCCCCGCCATGCCTGAACAACCCGCCGGTTCCTTCGCGGCACACCATTTGCCGATGCACAGGACCCTCGCGAGCCTCCTCACGCCGCCGTCGGCCAGGGCGTTCATCCGGCAGGTTCCGCGGCAGCTGACCGGCAGCACATGCCCCGAGCTCGTTGCACGAATACCGCATGTCCGGCGAGATTGCCGGGCCTCGAACGGCCACTCCCCGAACCTGCCACCAAACCAGCAGCAGCGAACTCAGTGCCGTTGAGGTACCGACGGACATCCAGCGGTGAACCAGGTCGTGCCAGCGCCGTCCGTACCTCAGCGCGCCTGACACGTTCGGGCGCACCGTTCGCCACCGTCAGGCGACGCGGCGAGTGCTCGCTCAGGCAGCGCTCCCGACCACCGGATTGGCTCAGCATGTTGCACGCTGGTCCGCAAATGGTCCCCAAGCCTGCACACCGGCACTTGGGCGCGAGATCAAACCCGGAAGCAAAAAAGCCGCCCGACCTGGGCTCTCACCCAAGCCAAGCGGCTTGTTCGTCCGGTCGGGCTGACAGGATTTGAACCTGCGACCCCTTGACCCCCAGTCAAGTGCGCTACCAAACTGCGCCACAGCCCGGACTCCGCACTCCCCGAAGAACCCCTCGTGGAGTGCGATGCGATTACTCTAGCGGGTCCGCCAACCGCCCCTGCAACGAGGTCTCCATTACCCTCTGACCAGTGCAAACCCCGCACGACCGGGTCCACGGGGTTCACCAGCGTCAGCGGCGAAGACGAGACAAAACCGCGGACGGAACCAGGGGGCAGCAAACCCGACATCAACGTCCGGTGAACCGAGCCTTCCCCGGTCCTTCGGCGAGGAACGACTTCACCGCGCCCCGCAGGTCCTCGGTGTTGTACAGATCCGCCGCGATCGTCGTGACGTGTTCGTTCGCCTCCGGCACCCCGCCGTGTTCGAAGTGGGCCAGGATCTGCTTCGTCGCGGCGTGCGCCCGGGTCGGTCCTTCGGCCAGCTGACGGGTGAATTCCCGGGCAGCTTCGTCGAAACCCTCGTCCGGCAGCACCCGGTTCACGACGTTCCACCGCTCCAGGGTCGCCGCGTCGAAGGGTTCGCCGGTGAAGACGAACTCCTTCGCCCGCGCCACCCCGGCTCGGGCGGCGAGGCGCTGGGTGCCGCCCATCGTGGGGGTCAGGCCGACGACTTTCTCCACCAACCCGAACTTCGCGCGGGACGAGGCCAGCAGCAGGTCGCAGGCCATCGCGACCTCGAAGGCCCACGTCAAGCACAGGCCGTGCGCGGCGAAAACTGTCGGGAAGGGCAGTGCGGCAAGGCGATCCGGGACCGTCAGCATTTCGTCGAAGAGCACTTTGGCTTCCGCGGCGGAGGGCTGCGCGTCGAAGAGCGCGACGTCGACTCCCCCGCTCACCACGCGGCCCTCGGCGCGGATCAGGAGGGCCCGGGCGGGCGTTTCCTCCAGCGAGCCGATCGCGGCCAGCAGCGCGTCCTGAAGCGGTTTCGTGTACAGGTTGAGCGGCGGCTCGTCGATGGTGAGCACGGCGAGCCCGCCGTCGCGTTCCAGCCTCGTCATGCTTGCTCCTCGTTCGCGGTGAGTTCGTCCCAGTACGCCTGCGCGGCCGGCCGCCATTCCACGTGCTTGCGGTGGAACAGCTCGGCCGCCTTGGTTCCGCTCCAGCTCGCGGGCAGCAGTTCCGCGGGCAGTTGCGGGTCGAGGAACGGGAAGCGCCGCCACTCGTGCACCAGTTCGGTCTGCGCGCGCAGCACCGCTTGCGCACCGGAGGGCGACACGCCGGTGAAGCGGTCGATGAAGTCCTCGTACCGGTCGGTCAGCTCGGACAGGTCCCACGACCTCGCGACCATGCTCTCCTGGTCGCCGATCGCGCCGTACTCCGCGGTGAAGGACATCGCCTGCGCTTCGAGGCCCAGTTCGGCGACGATCTTCTGCGCCTCGGGCTCGCGGCTCGGGTCCGGGCTCACCCAGACGCCCGCCACCGGGGACCCGAACCCGGCCCAGGTCAGGCGCGTGCGCAGGCGGTGCCGCAGGTCGCGTTTCGCTTCCGGGACCGACACGATCAGCATCAGCCAGCGGTTCTCCCACGGGCGCGCGTCGCGGCCGAAGGCGTATATGCGCTCGGCGCCCTCGGTGAGCAGGCGCCTCCCCGGCGGCGTCAGCGACCACCGGACGCGGCGGCCGATGCGTTCGGACACCAGCCAGCCCTCTCCCGCGGACCGGGCCAGCGCCTGCCGCGCGGACTTCTCCTCGATGTCGAGCATGCCGAGGGATTCGACCAGGATCGACGTCCACACCGGACGGTCGCGGGGCAGCACGTACTCGCCCAGCACGGTCATCAGCAGCGACCGCGCGCTGGCGTGGCTCACCTCGCGCCGTCTGCTGACGGTCGGCCGGGGCGCCCGCTGCTTCCCCCGTCCGAACGGGACCGGGGCGGGTTCCGCCATCGCTTTTCACCGACCTCACTGCTCTCGTTGGACCCGGCAACCCGCCCAGAGTACCCACTGGGAGTGACGGAGCCGACACACGGCACGCGGCGCGAGGGCTCCCCGTAAACTCGGCTCCGATATGAGCGCCACACTCGTCGCGAAGGACCTGGCCGCGGGCCACGGTGACCGCGTTCTCTTCTCCGGTCTCGATCTCGTCGTCGCCCCGGGCGAGGTGATCGGCCTGGTCGGCGTGAACGGCGCCGGGAAGTCCACCCTGCTCCGCACCCTCGCCGGGCTGGCCCGCCCGGAATCCGGCGAGATCCGGCTGAACCCGCCGACCGCGACCGTCGGGCACCTGCCGCAGGAACCGGAGCGGCGCGAAGGAGAGTCGGTGCGCGCCTTCCTCGCGCGACGCACCGGAGTCGCCGCCGCGCAAACCGCACTCGACGCCGCGACGGAAGCGCTTGCCGCGGGCGAAGACGGTGCGGACGACGCATACGGCGCCGCGCTGGACCGCTGGCTCGCGCTCGGCGGCGCCGACCTGGACGACCGCGCCGGCGAGGTCGCCGCGGACCTCGGCCTGGCCGTCGACCTCGACCAGCCGATGGTTTCGCTCTCCGGCGGGCAGGCCGCGCGCGCCGGCCTGGCGTCGCTGCTGCTCAGCCGCTACGACATCTTCCTGCTCGACGAGCCGACGAACGACCTCGACCTCGACGGGCTCGCCCGGCTCGAGCGATTCGTCGGCGGACTGCGCGCGGGAACCGTGCTGGTCAGCCACGACCGCGAGTTCCTGGCCCGCACGGTCGACCGCGTCGTCGAACTGGATCTGGCGCAGCAGCAGGTGAAAACGTACGGCGGCGGATACGAGTCCTATTTGGAGGAACGGGCGGTCGCGCGGCGGCACGCGCGCGAGGACTACGAGGAATATGCCACTGCCCGCGCGGCGCTCGAAGCCCGGGCGAGCATGCAGCGCGCGTGGATGGAGAAGGGCGTCAAGAACGCCCGCCGCAAGGCTACCGACAACGACAAGGCCGGGCGCAAATTCCGCAGCGAGGCCACCGAAAAGCAGGCCTCGAAGGCGCGGCAGACGGACCGGATGATCGAGCGGCTCGAGCTCGTCGAGGAACCCCGCAAGGAGTGGGAGCTGCGGATGGAGATCGCCGCGGCTCCGCGCGCGGGCGCGGTGGTCGCGACGCTGCGGGGCGCGGTCGTGCGGCGCGGCGGTTTCACGCTCGGGCCGGTGGATCTGCAGATCGACTGGGCGGACAAGGTCGCCATCACCGGCGCGAACGGCGCGGGCAAATCCACGCTGCTGGCGGCGCTGCTCGGCCGGCTGCCGCTGGACGAGGGCAGCGCCGCGCTCGGGCCGGGCGTGGTGGTCGGCGAGGTCGACCAGGCCCGCCGGCTGTTCCTCGGCGACCTCCCGCTGGCGGAGGCGTTCGCGCACGAGGTGCCGTCCTTCGCCGACGCGGAAGTCCGCACCCTGCTGGCGAAATTCGGGTTGAAGGCCGCGCACGTGCTGCGCCCGGCGGCGACGCTTTCGCCCGGCGAGCGCACCCGCGCGGCACTGGCGTTGCTGCAGGCGCGCGGAGTGAACCTGCTGGTGCTGGACGAGCCGACCAACCACCTGGACCTGCCCGCGATCGAACAGCTCGAGTCCGCTTTGGACAGCTACCCGGGCACGCTGCTGCTGGTCACGCACGACCGCCGGATGCTGGACGCGGTTTCGGTGACGCGAAGGCTGGAAGTGGACGGCGGGAAGGTCGCCGAGCGCTAGGCGGAGACGGGGCCGCGAGAAGGTCGCCGGAGTGTGCCGCCGGCAAGGGACGTTTGAGCACCGGAGACGCGGGCTACGGGGCCGGAGAAGACGTTCGGGGTGCTCGCCGCGCACCCGCTCGGGACGACGGCGACGCCCGTCTCGTCGGGCCGTTGAGGACACCCCAGGCACGGCGCCTGCGGTCCTCCGCGCGGACCCGGAGGACCGCAGGCTCAAGTCACCCGGCGAGAGCGGACCCGGTCACGGACGCCGGAGCCAGGCCGCCGTCTCCCCCGGCAGTCGCCCGGCTTCCGGTTCCCGGCTGGCCAGCTCGATCGCGCCCCACTCCGCGGGCGGGGCGAACGGTTCCGCGCCGAAAACGACCACGCACGCGACGTCGCCGCGGCGAAAGGCGAGCACGTCGGCCCGGTCCGGGAGGTCCAGCCAGACGATCGCGTCGTCGCCCGGGTCGAACAGGGCTTTCCGGGCGCGCAGGGCTTCCCGGTACAACGTGTGCGTGGACGACGGGTCGCCCAGCTGGTCTGCCACGGCGTAGTCGGCGAACCAGTCCGGTTGCGGCAGCCAGGGCTTCGCGGTGGCGTCCGCCGGGGAGAAGCCGAAGCTGCCGGGTTCGGAAGTCCAGGGCAGCGGCACCCGGCAGCCGTCGCGGCCCGGGTCGACCCGGCCGGAGCGGCGCCAGGTCGGGTCCTGCCGGGCGTCGTCGGGCAGGTCGAGCACCTCGGGCAGCCCGATTTCCTCGCCCTGGTACAGGAATTGCGCGCCGGGCAGCGCCAGCAGCAGCAGGGCGGCGGCCCGGGCCCGGCGGACGCCGCGCGCGACGTCGGTCTCTCCGCGCGGCCGCGACCGGGCCACTTGCGGGTCGATCCCCTCCGGGACCTCGGCGAGCCGGGTGACGGCGTAGCGGGACACCGCGCGGTGCACGTCGTGGTTGCTCAGCGTCCAGGTGATGGTCGCGCCCGTCGCGCCGATCTCGGCGAACGCCCGGTCGATCGACGCCCGGAAGTTCCCCGCGTCCCAGTTCTGCAGCAGCAGGTCGAAGAAGAACGCCTGCGGCAGCTCGTCCGCGCGCAAGTAGGCCGCCAAGGCCGTCACGGTAGGCACCCAGACCTCGCCGACCAGGGTGATGTCGCGCTCCGGGCCGTAGGAGTCCGCGATCGCCCGCCAGCTGCGGTAGACGTCGTGGACCTCCGGCTGGTCGAACCCGTGTTCGTTGAAGTGGCCCCCGGACCAGTCCGGCAGCTCGGGATGCTTGTAGAGCCCGTGCGCGACGTCGATCCGGAACCCGTCGACGCCCCGGTCGAACCAGAACCGCAGCACCTTCTCGAACATCGCCGGCACCTCGGGATCGCGCCAGTTGAAATCGGGCTGCGCGGCGTCGAAGAAGTGCAGGTACCACTGCCCGGGGCGGCCGTCCGCGTCCGTGGTCCGCGTCCAGGCCGGGCCGCCGAACATCGACTGCCAGTTGTTCGGCGGCAGTTCGCCGTCGGCGCCGCGGCCGTCGCGGAAGACGAACCGCGACCGCTCCGGCGAACCGGGAGCGGCCGCCAGCGCGGCCTGGAACCACGGGTGCTGGTCGGAACAGTGGTTCGGCACCAGGTCCATCAGGACCTTGATGCCGCGCGCCCGGGCGTCGGCGACGAGCGCGTCGAAGGCGGCGAGGTCGCCGTAGTCCGGCTCGATGCCGGTGTAGTCGGCGACGTCGTAGCCGTGGTCCGCCTGCGGCGAGGGGTAGCACGGGTTCAGCCAGATCCCGTCCACGCCCAGGTCGGCCAGGTAGTCCAGTTTGGACCGGAGACCGGCCAGGTCCCCGATGCCGTCGCCGTTCCCGTCGGCGAAACTGCGCACGTAGACCTGATAGACGACCGCACTGCGCCACCACTGCGCGGCGGGCTGCTGGGGAGTCACGTCGAAATTCCTTTGCTGTCGGTGATTAGGTTCGGCCGGGCCGGTCACTTGATCGCGCCCGCGGTCAGGCCGGAGATGATCCGGCGCTGGAACGCCAGCACGAGCGCGACGAGAGGGATGGTCACCACCGCACCGGCGGCCATCACGGCGGTGTAGGGCTCCTGGTGCGGCAGCGTTCCGGTGAAGTTCGCGATCGCCACCGTGACGGGCGCGACGTCCGGGTTCCCGTTCGCCAGCAGGCTGGAGAGCAGGTACTCGTTCCAGCTCGAGATGAACACGAGGATCGCGGTCGTGAACAGGGCCGGCGCCGCGAGCGGCAGGATGACCAGCCGGAACGCCTGCGCCGCGGTGCAGCCGTCGATCCGGGCGGCCTGTTCGAGCTCCCACGGCATCTCGGCGAAGAAGCTGGTCAGGATCCACACCGCCAGCGGCAGCGCGAACGAGATCTCCGGCAGGATCAGCGCCGGGTAGGTGCCGAGCCAGTGGATGCCGGTGAACAGCTGGAACAGCGGCGTCACCAGCGCCACGCCGGGGAACATCGAAGCGCCGAGCACGACGCCGAGGACCAGGAACTTGCCGCGGACGTGCAGCCGGGCCAGCGCATACGCGGCCAGGCCGCCGAGCACCATGGCCAGCACGGTCACCGCGATCCCGATGACCATGCTGTTGAGCAGCGCCTGCCCGAAGTGGTTGCCCCGGGAGGTGTCGAACACGGTGCGGAAATTGTCGAAGCTGACGTGGGCGGGCCACGGCGTGGTGTCGAAGGTGTACCCGACGTCCCGGAAGGCGGTGACCACCATCCAGTAGAACGGGCCGAGGCACCACAGCGCGATCGCCGCGATCCCCGCGTAGAGCCCGAGTTTCCGCCATGTCCGTCGCGGTCGCCGGCGCGCCGGTCGCGCGAGCGGCGAGGAGAGGTGCGTCGCCGTCGTCATGGTCATTTCACCGCCTGCTGCTGCGTCCGGATCACGTTGAGGTTGAACAGCTTCACCAGCGCGAACGCGACGCCGAAGATGAGCAGGAAGGTGATCGTGGACAGTGCCGAGGCACCGCCGTAGCCCTGCTGGATCTGCTGGATGACCAGGATCGACAACGTGGTGGTGGCGTGTCCGGTACCGCCCCCGCCGTGCGTGAGGATCGCCGGCAGGTCATAGATCCGCAGCACGTCCAGCACCCGGAAGAGCACCGCGACGAGCAGCGCCGGGCGCACCAGCGGCATCGTGATCGTGCGGAAACGCTGCCACGCGCTCGCCCCGTCCACCCGCGCCGCTTCGTAGAGCTCGCCCGGGATCACCTGCAGGCCGGCCAGCACCAGCAGCGCGACGAACGGCGCGGTCTTCCAGACGTCGCCGATGATCACCGCGAACCGCGAGGCCCATTCCCCGTCGGTCCAGAGGATGTGCGTGCCCAGCAGCCGGTTGACGACGCCGTCGTAGGCGAACATGAAAAACCACAGCTTCGCGGTCACCGCGGTCGGAATCGCCCACGGGACCAGGACGCTGGCCCGCAGCAGGCCGCGGCCGCGGAAGGACCGGTTCATCACCAGCGCCATCAGCGTCCCGAAGACCACCTCCAGCGCGACGGTGGCGACAGTGAAGAACGCGGTGACGCCGATCGAGCCCCAGAACTCGCTGCCGAGGGTGCCCGGCGGGCAGGACGCCTTCCCGCAGGTCTGGGTCAGCCAGTGCGTGTAGTTGCTCAGCCCGGCGAATCCGCCGCCCTTGGTGAAGAAGCCGTTCTGCAGCGACTGGTCCTGGTGGAACGAGGTCACCAGGGCCGAGACGACCGGGTACCCGATCACCACGGCGAGCGTCAGCAGCGTAGGGGCGATCAGCAGGATCGCCGTCCTCCCCGGTCGCGGGGCGATTCTCCGGCGGCCGGCGCGGGGCGCCGCCGGTGATTCAGCGAGTGCGGTCATCGTCGTTCCTGTCTGGCGAAGGGAGGGCACGGCTCAGCCGTTGACCGACGAGGCGATGGCCGCCTGCATGTCTTTCAGGGCCTGGTCCACGCTCTTGTCGCCCTTGATGGCCGCGTACGAGTTCTCCTCGATCGCCTTGGTCACCGCGGGGTAGAAGGGCGTCACCGGCCGGCTCTTGGCCGTCGCCAGGCTGTCGCCGAGGGTCTTGAGATACCCGAGCTTCGGGTCGGCCAGCAGCGCCGGGTCGCGGTACAGAGCCGTCAGGACCGGGGCGTTCGACTGCACCTGCAGGTACTCCCGCTGGATCGGGTCGCTCTCGAGGAACTTGACGAAGTCGAGTGCGGTGGCCTTGTGCGCGGAGTACACGCTGATCCCGAGGCTGTGGCCGCCGAGCGTGCTCGCGCCGGTGCCGTCCGGCCCGGGTTCGGGCGCCACCGCGAACTTTCCCTTCACCGTGGACGAGGCGTCGGCCGCAGCGAGGTTGTACACATAGGACCAGTTGCGCAGGAACAGCAGCTTGCCGTCTTCGAAGGCCTGGCGGCCCTGTTCCTCTTGATAGGTGATGGCCTCTTGCGGGATGACGCCCTTCTGGTAGCCGTCGGCGAGGAAGGACAGCCCCTTCTTGGCCGCCGGGGTGTCCACGTCGGGCGTCTTCCCGTCGGCTTTGACGATCTGGCCGCCCGCCGCGTTGATCGCCTCGGACGCGTTCACCGTCAGCCCCTCGTACTTGGCGTACTGCCCGGCGTAGCAGCCCATGCGGTGGGCCTTGGCGACCGCGCAGTCCGCCGCCAGCTCGTCCCAGGTCTTCGGCGGATTCGGCACCAAATCCTTGCGGTAGTACAGCATTCCGCCGTCGGACGTCTGCGGAGCGGCGTAGAGCTTGCCCTGGTAGGTCGCTGCTTTCACCGCTTCCTTGAGCAACGGCTTCGAGTCGATCGCCATCGCGCCCTCCAGCGGCTGCAGCCAGCCTTGCGCGGCGAACTCGGCAGTCCAGACCACGTCGACGCTGGAGACGTCGTAGCCCGCGTCCTGCGCCTTGAAGTGCTGCACCAGATCGTCGTGCTGCTGGTCGGGATTGTCGCTCTGCTCCTTGAGCGTGACCTTCTGGTCCGGATGCGCCGCGTTCCACTTGACGACCATGTTCTTCACGTCGCCGGTGTTGTCCTTGCCCTGGACGTACGTGATCGGCCCGCGATCGGACAGGTGCTGGGCGGCGGGGTCGTCGGAGCCGCCCGAGCCGCACGCGGTGAGCACGAGCATCGCCGCGGCGGCGACCGCCCCGGCGGCCGGCCGATATGCCTTCAGATTCACCGATTTCTCCTTCATCGCAGAATTCCGGTCGCCGCACGCGCATCGAGGGACGGCGGCGGGCAAGTGGGGGCGGCCGGGGCAGCGGGCGGGACACGCCGCCCCGGCCGGGCCGGTCAGGCGGGCAAGCGCCCGCCGGTCGTGCTGGAAAAGACATGCGCCGCACCGGGCCGGATCCGCACCCGCAACCGCTGTCCCCGGTGCGCGCCGGTGCGCGGATCGATCCGCACGACGACATCGGCGGTCGCGAACTCCGCTCCGGGCCCTTCGAGCGAGCCGTAGACGAACGCGTCCGCCCCCAGTTCCTCCACCACGTTCACCGTGACCGCGAAACCCTCTTCCGCAGCGGGCACCGGCTGCAGCGACTCGGGCCGGAAGCCCACGGTGACAGTGCCGGTCTCCCCCGCCGCAGCCACCGCCGCCCGGCTCAGCGGCACCCGCACGTCCCCGGCCACCGCCGCCCCGTCCCGGACCGGCACCTCGGTCAGCAGGTTCATCGCGGGAGAGCCGATGAATCCGGCCGTGAACGCGTTCGCCGGCTCCTCGTACAGCTTCCGCGGCGTGTCGCACTGCTGCAGCACCCCGTCGCGCAGCACCGCGACCCGGTCGCCCATCGTCATCGCCTCGACCTGATCGTGCGTCACGTACACCGTCGTGATGCCGAGTTTCCGTTGCAGCGCCGCGATCTGGGTGCGCGTCGACACGCGCAGCTTCGCGTCCAGATTGGACAGCGGCTCGTCCATGAGGAACACCTGCGGCTCCCGCACGATGGCCCGCCCCATCGCCACGCGCTGCCGCTGCCCGCCCGAGAGCGCCTTGGGTTTGCGGCCGAGGTATGCAGTCAGGTCCAGCAGCCGGGCGGCCTCCTCGACCCGCCGCCGGATCTCCGCGGCCGGACGGCCGGCGATCTTCAGCGCGAACCCCATGTTCTGCGCGACGGTCAGGTGCGGGTAGAGCGCGTAGTTCTGGAACACCATGGCGATGTCGCGGTCCTTCGGCTGCAGGCCGGTGACGTCGCGGCCGCCGATCCGGATCGCGCCGGCGTCGACGTCCTCCAGCCCGGCCAGCATCCGCAGCGACGTCGATTTCCCGCACCCGGACGGGCCCACCAGCACCAGGAACTTGCCGTCTTCGATGTCCAGCCCCAGCCGGTCCACGGCGGGCCGATCGGACCCCGGATACGCCCGGGTCGCGTGCTCGAAAGTCACCGCAGCCATGTGCTCTCGTCCTTCCGCCGGCCGGACTGGATCGATACAGCGCACAGGCGGTCCCGTCCGGTCCGGTTGTCGGGTTGTGTGCAGCGCCGGAGCGCTTCGATGAGGTTTCCACAAGGTTGCTAACTCGTGTTAGCACGAAGCAGTGTGTGGTCGCCGCCACAGCGTTGTCAAGTCTTGCTTCGTCGCGAGCTTCCCCCACGCGACTCGCCGAAGCGTCGCCGAAGGGCGGAAGCGCCGATCAGGAACCCTTGCCGTTAAAGGAATTACGGCAACATTTCCGCCTGACAGCTCCGGTGCGCCAGCCGGGGGCGGCGCTGAATTTTCCGCTGCGCCCGCCAGTTGAGAGGAGTACGCTTTCCGGCATCAGCTAACTCGATATAGCAGGAGACCCGCCTCATGGCCAACCGCCGCCCGACGCAGGCCGACGTCGCACGCCGGGCCGGGGTGTCGCGGACGACGGCGTCGTTCGTCCTCACCGGACGCGCCGACATGCGGATTTCCTCCGACGCCCAGCAGCGGGTCCTGCGCGCCGCCCAGGACCTCGGCTACCGGCCCAACCTCGCCGCGCGCAGCCTGCGCACCAACGTCACCGGCACCATCGCGCTGGTGTCCGACGTGATCGCGACGTCGCAGTTCGCCGGCGAGGTCATCCAGGGCGCGATGCACGCCGCACTGGCCCGCGACCACCTGGTCTTCACCGTGGAAACGCTGCGCGACCCGGAACTGGAGACCCGGCTCATCGAGCGCATGAAAGACCAGCAGGTCGACGGGTTCCTCTACGCGCTGATGGGCACCGACGAGATCGAATTGCCCGCCGCGTTGCGCGACACCAACGTCGTGCTGGTCAACTGCACCGCCGCGAACGCCGATCTCCCCGCGGTCATGCCGGACGAGGTGAACGCCGGCCGGACCGCGGGCCTGGCGGTGCTCGACGCCGGAATCCGCGACGAGGTCTACGTGATCGGCGGGCACCACCGCGTCGCCTCCCATCCGGACGGGGTCGTCGCCGGGAACCAGCGGATGGCCGGCATCGAGGCGGTGTTCCGCCAGGCCGGCGCGCGGCTGGCGGGAGTCGCCGAATGCGGTCCGTGGGTGCCCGACCAGGGCTTCGAGGCGGTCGACCGGCTCCTCGCCGAAGGCATCCGCCCGAACGCCCTCATCTGCAGCAACGACCGGCTCGCGCTCGGCGCCTACCAGGCGCTGGCGGGCTACGGACTGCGGATTCCCGAGGACGTCTCAGTGGTCTCCTTCGACGACTCCGAACTCGCCTCGTGGCTGCGCCCGCAACTCACCTCGGTCGCCCTGCCGCACTACCAATTCGGCCACCGCGCCGTCGAACTGCTGATCAGCGGGCAGCTCAGCCCCAGCATCTACCACCTTCCGATGCCGATCAGGATCCGCGGCTCGCTCGCCGGGCCGCGCCCGTGACCGTCCCCGCGAAGTTGGCCCGACGTCAACGGCCGTCATTCGGGTCAAGCAACGCGTACGCGGCCGAAGCGGCCTGCCGAAGCAGGCCCGCGTCAGAGCGTGCTCGGGCCACGATGTAGCCGCCCTGGACGACCGAGACCGCCATCGTCGCCATCTCCGCCGCTGAAAGGTCGGCTCGCACGGCACCGGCCTCCTGGGCGTCCCGAAGCGCGGACTCGAGCAGCTCGGCGACCTGGCGAAACGCGTCTCCGATGGGCTCGATCAAGCGCGGGTCGTCGAGCACCGCGCGGTCGTAGGCGAGACCGCCGATCTTGCATCCGGCGAGCGCGTCCCGTTCGGCCAGCAGGTACCGGCGCACTCGGACCAGACCGGGTTCCGGCCCGGCGAGCGCGGCCTCCGCGGCCTCGACGATCGCCCTGGCGTTCGCGGCGATCGCGGCCGCTCCGAGGTCGGTTTTCGCCGGGAAGTGGTGGTAGAAGCTGCCCTGGCCGACGCCGCTGGCCGCCATCACCTGACGGGGGCTCGTCGCGGTGTAGCCGAACTGCCAGATCAGCTCCGCGCCCGTCTCGATCAGTTTCGTCCGGCTGTCGCTCACGCGAGACACCATACCTACCTCTAGGTATGGTGGCGGCATGAGCGACCACATCAGTTCGGATCGGCACCGTTTCGCGATCGGCGCCGTCGGAGGGCCCACCGCGGTGATCGACTACGGCGGGCTCCGGTTCCTGACCGACCCGACGTTCGATCCGCCCGGCGACTACGGCGCCTACCGCAAGACCGAGGGCCCGGCGGTTTCGCCCGCCGCGCTGGGGACCGTGGACGCGGTCCTGCTCAGCCACGACCTCCACTGGGACAACTTCGACCGGGAGGGCCGGGTGTTCGCCCGGAACTGCCCGCTGATCGTCACCGGCGGGCAGAGCGCCGAACGCCTCGGGGCTCCGGCGATCGGGCTCGGCGATTTCGCTGTGCACCGGATGAGCCACGACGGCACGGAGATCCGAGTGCATGCGGTTCCGGCGCAGCACGGGCCCCTCGACGGCGAGCGCGACGACGCCGGCAACATCAACACCGAGGTCCACGGTTTCGTCCTCGAATCCGCCGGGCTGCCCACCGTGTACGTCAGCGGCGACAACGCGGGCATCGGGCCGGTCACGGCGATCGCGGCCGCGTTTCCCCGCATCGACATCGCGGTATTGCATGCCGGGGCCGCGCGGGTGCCGAGCAAGAACGCGGGGCGGGCGCTGACTCTCACCTCAGCGCGGGCCGCCGACGTCGCCGCGCTGCTCGACGCCGGCCGGGTCGTCGCGGTCCACCACGAGGGCTGGTCCATCTACAGCGAGAATTTCGCTGATCTGGAGCGCGAATTCTCCGACGCCGGGATCCGGTCTCGCCTGGTCGAGGCCGAGCCCGGCCGGTGGGCCCTCCGGCACGACGAAACCGGGCCGCGGGTCTCGGCCTGACCGAGGGCCGACACCCGACCGAGCGGGGTTCAGCGCTCGTCGGCCACGCGTTGAGCGCGGTCGGCGAGTTCGGTCTTGCGGATCTTGCCCGTCGCGGTCATCGGGAATTCGCCGACGACCTCCACCAGCGGCACTTTGTACGGCGCCATCGCGGTTTTCGCCCACGCGCGCAGGTCCGAGCCGGTCACCGAAGCGTCCGGGGCGAGGCTCACGAAGGCCACCGGCACCTGTCCGGTCTCCGGATGCGCGGCGGGCACGACCGCGGCCGTCCGGACCGCGGGGTGCCGGGCCAGCAGGAGTTCCACCTCGGCCGGGAACACGCTCATTCCCTTGACCTTGATCAAATCCTTGTCCCGCCCCAGATAGTGCAGGCAGCCGTTCTCGTCGAGGCGGCCGTTGTCGCCGGTGTGCAGCCAGCCGCCGGTCAGCTGCGCGGCCGTCGCGTCGGGGCGGTTCCAGTAGCCGGTCATCACCGACGGGCTGCGCACCACGATCTCGCCCGCTTCGCCGAGCGGCAGCGGGTCAAGGGTGCCGAAGCGGACCACGGCGACGTCGGTGCCGGGCATCGGGACACCGCAGAACACGGGTTCCGCCAGCAGGTCTTGGTCGCCTTCCGCCATGCCGTACGGCGTCGCGTCGAAGGTGTGCGTCTCGGTCATCCCGTACGCCGCTTCGCAGAGCACCGAATGCGCGCCGACAGCCTCGCGCCAGGCCGTGCGCACATCCTGGGTCAGCTTGCGCACGAACGAAACCGCCATCGGCATCCGGAGGCTGGACAGGTCCCGTTCCGCGAGATCGGGGCGCTCCAGCAGTTCCAGGTAGTTCTCCACGGTGCCGACCATCGACGTCACGCCGTGCTGTTCGATCGCCGTCAGCGCGGCTTCGGCGTCCCACCGGGTCATCAGCACCGACGTGCCGCCGAGCACGATCGGGTTCAGGATTCCCAGATCCTCGCCGGCGATCCAGAACACCGGCAGGTAGCACAACGGCACATACCCGGTTTCCACGGTGTGGCCGGTCGCCGCCACGGCCGTCGCGGCGGTGTAGAGCATGTGCCGCTGGGTGTGCTGGCAGCCCTTCGGCAGGCCGGTCGTGCCGCCGGTGTAGTTCAAGGCCGCGAGCGCGTCCAGGTCGGCCGGATGCTCCGGCGCGGGCGGATGCGCGGCGGCTTCCGCCCAGGGGGTAGCGGCGAAATCGGCGGGCAGCACCGGGGAACCGCCGGTCGCCGACAACTCCCCCAGCGCTGTCACGAGCACCCGGCGGACCTGCGTCGCCGGCAGCGCGGCTCGCACGACCGGCAGCACGGTGTCGACCGCGACCAGGACGGTCGCGCCGCTGTCGGCGAGTTCGTACTCGAGTTCGGCTTGCTGGAACATCGGGTTCACCGGCACGTGCACCGCGCCGAGCCACAGGATCGCGAGCATCGCCACGGTGAACTGCGGGCAGTTCGGCAGGTCCACCGCGACCCGGTCGCCCGGCCGCACGCCCGCCTCGGCCAGCCATCCGGCGACCCGGGCGACCAGATCGGCCAGCTCGCGATAGGTCAGCGTCCGGCCTTCGTAGACGATCGCGGACCGGTCGGGGCGCTCGCGCGCCCAGCGGTCGACGTGCCCGGGAAGGCTCAGCTCGCCGAGCGGCAGCACGACGTGGTCCGGGGTGTTCGCCGGCCGCACCCGGGCCTGGCGCGCGCGGACGTCGTCGAGGTAGGTCTCGAGGTCCATGTCGGGCTCCTTCGTCACCAGGTGTCGATGCGCTTGCGAGGGCCGGCCGGCCGCTCGCGCGGCAGCGTCCGGGTGATCCAGGCGCGGGTGTCGGCCGGGTCGATCACGTCGTCCATTTCGAACACCGTCGCCGCGGCCAGCGCTTTGCCGCGCCGGTAGCTTTCGGCGAGCAGCCGGTCGAACTCGCGTTGTTTCTCGGCGTGGTCGGAGATCGCGTCGAGTTCGCGGCGGTAGCCCAGCCGCACCGCGCCCTCCAGGCCCATCCCGCCGACCTCGCCGGTCGGCCACGCGACCATCGCTTCGGGCACCCGGAACCCGCCGCCCGCCATCGCCATCGCGCCGAGTCCGTACGCCTTGCGCAGCACCACTCCCACCATCGGCACGTCGAGATGCGCGCCCTCGACGAACATCCGGCCGAACCGGCGCACGGTCGCGGTCCGCTCGGCGTCCGGGCCGACCATGAACCCCGGCGTGTCCAAGAGCGAGACGACCGGGAGCCCGTGCGCGTCGCACAGCTGCAGGAACCGGGCGGCCTTGTCCGCCGCTTCGGCGTCGATCGCGCCGCCGAGATGCCGCGGGTTGTTGGCCAGCAGGCCCATCGGCCTGCCCTCGATGCGCACCAGCGCCGTGACGACGCCCGCCCCGAAGCCGCGGCGCAGCTCCAGCACCGAATCCTCGTCGGCCAGCAGGTCGATCGCGCGGCGCACGTCATAGACCCGGACCCGGTTTTCCGGGATCACGTGCCGCAACCGGCGCTGGTCCGCGACTGTCCATTCGCGACGATCGCCCTGGAAATACGAGAGGTAGCGCCTCGCCAGCTCCACCGCTTCGGCCTCGTCCGCGGCGACCAGGTCGAGCACGCCGTTGGGTTCCTGCACCGAAACCGGCCCGATCTCCTCCGGCCGGTACACGCCGAGCCCGCCGCCCTCGATCATCGCCGGGCCGCCCATGCCGATGTTCGCGTCCGCCGTCGCGATCACCACGTCGCACACTCCCAGCAGCGCCGCGTTGCCGGCGAAGCAGCGGCCGGCCGCGATGCCGACGGTCGGGACGAGCCCGTTGAGCCGGCCCATCGCGGCGAAGGTGCCGAGGTCGAGGCCGCCCGCGGTCACGACGTCGGTGTCTCCCGGCCGTCCGCCGCCGCCCTCGGCGAACAGGACGAGCGGAAGCCGTTGCCGCGCCGCCAGATCCAGCATCCGGTCGGTCTTCTCGTGGTTCATGAAACCCTGGGTGCCGGCGAGCACGGTGTAGTCGTAGGAGAGCACGACGCAGCGCGCGTCGGCGGCGTGCTCGGCGTTGACCGTGCCGATTCCCGCGACCAGACCGTCCGCCGGAGTCGCGGCGATCAGGTCCGCTTCGGTGCGGCGCTGGCGTTGCGCGGCGATCACGAGCGCGCCGTACTCCATGAAGCTGCCGTCGTCGCACAGGTCCGCGATGTTCTCCCGCGCGGTGCGGTGCCCGGTGCGCCGGCGCTTCGCCACGGCTTCCGGCCGTGCCTCGTCGAGACCGATCCGGTGCCGTTCCAGCACTTCTTCGAGGTCCGGCCGGATGTGCGCGGGGTCCGGTTCGGCCGGTCCGGTGCGCACGCCGTGCTGGTCGGCATCCGCGGTCAGCTCCACGAGCGGCTGCCCGGGACGGGCGAGATCCCCGACTCCGATGTGGACAGACCGCACCACGCCCGCGAACGGCGCGGCGAGCACGTGCTCCATTTTCATCGCTTCGAGCACCACGACCGGGTCGCCGGCCGCGACTCGGGCGCCCGGCTCGGCCACGGACACCACCGAACCGGCGAAGTCGGCCGCGATCCCGTCGCCGGCCGAGCCCTCCGGACGGTGTTCGGGCACCAGCTCGCGAAGGTGTTCGTCCACAAAGGACGTGGTCGCCGTTCCCCGCCGGACTTCGTCGCGGGACAACAGATTCCGGAGGAATTCCACGTTCGTGCCCGGTCCGTCGACCCGCACCTCCGCCAGCGCCGCACGGGCGGCGTCGATCGCCGCGGGCAGTTCCGCCGACGGAACGTGCGTGACGATTTTCGCCAGCAGCGAGTCGTACGCCGTGGTCGCGACCGCGCCGGCGTGCGCGGCGGTGTCCACCCGCACCCCCGGCCCGCCCGGCAGATCCAGGACCTCGATCCGCCCGGCCGTGGCGTGCGCGGCGCCGTCCGGCCGCAGCTCCTCCAGATTGACCCGGCACTGCACGGCCGTCCCGCGCGCGGGCGGGATTTCCTCCTGCGCGAGCCCGAGTTCGCCGAGCGTCGCGCCCGCCGCGATCCGCAGCTGGGCGACGACCAGGTCCAGTCCGGTGACCGCCTCGGTGACGGTGTGCTCGACCTGGATCCGCGGGTTCGCCTCCAGGAACGCGAACCGCGCGGGATCGTCCGCGTCGACCAGGAATTCGACGGTGCACAATCCGCGATAGGACAGCGCGGCGGTCATCTTCGTCGCCGCTTCGCGCAGGCGCGCCCGGCTCTCTTCGGGCACCGTGCGGGCGGGCGCGACCTCGACCACCTTCTGGTGGCGTCGCTGCAGGCTGCACTCCCGGTCCCAGACGTGGCTGACCGCCCCGGTGCCGTCGCCGACGATCTGCACCTCGATGTGCCGCGCCCGCGGCAGCAGCTCCTCCACGAAGACCGTGTCGTCGCCGAACGCGCGCAACGCCTCGGACCGGCACCGGTCGATCGCCGACGGCAGTTCCGCCGGGTCGACGACCCGCCGGATCCCGCGTCCTCCGCCGCCCGCGACGGCCTTGACCATTACCCCGCGCCCCGCGCCGAGGCTCGCGAGGAACGCGCCCGCCTCGGCCGCGTCGGAGGTCGAGCGGAGCACCGGCACGTCGAGCTTTTCCGCCAGCCGCCGTGCGTCCGCCTTGTCTCCGAACGTCCGCAGCACCGTCGCGTCCGGCCCGGCGAACCGGACCCCGCGCGCCGCGCACAGCTCCGCCAGCGCCGCGCTTTCGGACAGGAAGCCGTAGCCCGGGTGCAGCAGTTCGCAGCCGGTGCGTTCCGCCGCCGAGACCAGCTGGCCGGCGTCGAGATACGGCCGGTCCCCGGCGAGCACCACGACCTCGTCGGCCAGCCGGTGCACCGGCCCGTCGGGTTCCTCCGCGGCTTTCACCGCGACCGCCCGCCAGCCGAGAGCACGGGCGGCGCGCAGGACGCGAAGGGCGATCTCGCCGCGGTTGGCGATGAGGACGGAAGGCAAGGGCTGCTCCTTCGGGACGTCAGCTGCTGCCCCATCCTGCGTTGGCATTGACGCCAACGTCAATAGGTACGCTCGCGCCCATGGCATCCGGAACCTGGGCCGTGCGCGAGAAGCTCGACCGCGCCGACAGCGCGACCCGGCACGTGCTGCTGGCCGCCGCGCGCCGCGTCTTCGAAACGAAGGGCTTCGCGCTGACCACCGTCGCGGACATCACTCGCGAAGCGGGCGTCGGGCGCGCCACGTTCTACGTGTACTTCGCCGCCAAGGAGGAGGTCTTCGCGGTGCTGGCGCGCCAGGTGCGCGACCAGCTGGTGCGCGCGCAGGAGCTGACCGGGCTCGATCCGGACGACCCGTGGACGGTGGCCGCGGCGACCACCACCGCCTACCTCGACGCGTACGCGGAAAACCTGTCCTTCCTGACCGTTCTCGACCACCAGGCGATCGCGGACCCGGCGATGGCGGAACTGCGCGAGGAGATCCACGAGCTGCCCACGAAACGGGGCGGCCGCTACATCCGCCGGCTCGCCGAGCGGGGGCTGGCCGACCCGGCCGCAGACCCGGAAACGGTCTCGATCGGCGGCGGCGGGCTCGTCGCGGCCCTCGCCCCGGTGCTCGCCCGGCATCCCGAACGCCGGGAGCAGATCCTCGCCGATCTCACCCGGATGTACCTGCGGCTGCTCGGGCTGCCGCCGGAGAGGCCCGCCGACCAGCGCTGACCTCGCTCCGGCCGAGCCCGGCGCCGGCAGCGGGCCGCGGACCGGACCGCCCGCGCCGCCGCGAACCGCTGTCCTCTCGGCGCTCCGGGTGCTAGACAGGACCTCCCTGGTTTCACCGCCGCCTCACCCGGCGCGCCCGGCCCGGGGCTCCGGGCGCGCCGCCGAGAAAGGGTTGCCATGCCTGTGAAACGCATCTTCACCGCCACGATGGCCACCGGGCTCGCCGCTGTCTGCGCATTGGCCGCGGCACCCGCTGCCTCGGCAAGACCGGCCCCGCCGCCGACTCCGGTAGCGCAGGGCTCCGGGGGCGCGGTCGTCTCCGACACCGTCGAGTCCACCCAGGCCGGGATCGACGTGCTGCGCCGCGGCGGCACCGCCGCGGACGCCGCGGTCGCCGTCGCCGCGACGCTCGGCGTGACCGACCCGTACGTCGCCGGTCTCGGCGGCGGCGGATAT
This sequence comes from Amycolatopsis orientalis DSM 43388, assembly GCF_000411975.1. Classification (GTDB taxonomy): domain Bacteria; phylum Actinomycetota; class Actinomycetes; order Mycobacteriales; family Pseudonocardiaceae; genus Amycolatopsis; species Amycolatopsis orientalis_D. Next base: position 82,679 of record NZ_ASXG01000079.1, on the reverse strand, counting down.
TTCGTCTACTACGACGCCCGCACCAAGACCGTGTCCACTATCGACGGCCGTGAGACCACCCCGGCGGGCGACTCGTCGTCCATGTTCGTCGACCCGGCCACCGGCCAGCCGTACGCGTTCGAGACCGCCGTCGAGAGCGGCCGTTCCGTCGGCGTGCCGGGAATGCTCGCCACCTGGCAGCGCGCCCTGCAGCGCTGGGGCAAGTTCAGCCTCGCGGACAACCTCAAGCCCGCCGAGAAGGTCGCGCAGCACGGGTTCGTCGTCACGCCCGAGTTCGAGCGGCAGACGCAGTCCGTGGCGGCGAAGCTGGCCCACTTCTCCCCCAGCGCCGAGCTGTTCCTGCCCGGCGGAGCCGCCCCGAAGGTCGGTTCCGTGCTGCGAAACCCCGATCTCGCCGCGACCTACCGGCAGATCGAGCGCGAGGGCATCGGCGCGTTCTACGGCGGCCCGGTCGGCCGCGACCTCGTCCAGGCGGTGCAGAACCCGCCGGCCGCATCCGGCACCGCGACCCCGCTGACCGGCCCGATGCAGCTGTCCGACCTGCGCGCGTACCGTGCGCTCGACGGCGCGCCGACGCACATCGACTACCGCGGCTACGACGTCTACGGCATGGCCCCGTCCTCCAGCGGCGGCATCACCGTCGGCGAATCCCTGAACATCCTGGGCAACTTCCCGCTGTCCACGATGGACCAGACGCAGGCGCTGCACCACTACCTGGAGGCGAGCCGGCTCGCGTTCGCCGACCGCAACCGCTACATCGGCGACGCTCGCTACGTCAATGTGCCGCAGCAGCAGCTGCTCTCCAAGCAATTCGCGGCGAGCCGCGCGTGCCTGATCGATCCGGGCAAAGCCGGGTCGAGCCCCGTCGCCCCCGGCGATCCGTACGCCCCCGGACCGGGGTGCACCACCGCTCCGGCCGCGTCGTCGGACAGCAACGAGCAGCACACGAACCACTTCGTCGTCACCGACAAGCAGGGCAACATCGTGTCCTACACCAACACGATCGAACAGCTGGCCGGCAGCGGCATCACCGTGCCGGGACGCGGTTTCCTGCTGAACAACGAGCTGACCGACTTCAACTTCGCCCCGACGCAGGGCTCGGCCCCGGACCCGAACCTGCCCGCGCCGGGCAAGCGGCCGCGGTCGAGCATGTCGCCGACGATCGTGCTGCACGACGGCAAGCCGTTCCTCGCGGTCGGTTCGCCGGGCGGCGCGACGATCATCACGACCGTCCTGCAGATCCTCGTCAACCGGCTCGACTTCGGCATGAGCCTGCCGGACGCGATCGCCGCCCCGCGCGCCTCCCAGCGCAACGCGGCGACCACCGACGCGGAACCGGCGTTCCTCGCCCTGCCCGTGGTGAAGGGTCTCGAAGCGCTGGGACAGAAGTTCAAGGACGCCGGTGCCATCGGCGTGGCGGCCGGGATCGAATTCCTGCCGCACGGACAGCTGCTGGCCGCCGGGGAACCGACCCGGCGCGGCGGCACGTCCGCGGCCGTGGTGGACGGGAAGCACTGACCCCGCGCCGGCCCGCCGCCTTTCCCGGGCGGCGGGCCGTCAACGGCAGTTCCTTGCCGGTGCCGCATCGACGCTGCGCGGTCACGCGCAAGCCTTACGGATGGCCGCGTTGACCCGCGCCCCTTCAGCGCGGCTCAACGGGTGTTGCGGAGTGCTGAAACTCTGGACCGCCTCGCCATCGGGATCGGCGAGATGGGCGTTGAGCACGGTGCACTGCCGGACTACCCGCCGGGGAAAGCAAGGCAGCTCCTGAAGCGGCCGCAGCCCGTGCTCGACCAAAGCGCTCTCTACTCGGGCCATTCCGACGGTGGCGTAGTCCTTCGCCACCATGTCCTCCGGGTTGTCCGCGAACCCCCGCATCCAGCTCGGCAGGTACCGAGGGTCCGCTTTGACCGGAGGCGGCATCGGACCGGATTCCGGGGCGGGCGAGGAAAATGCGGGGGACGACGGCGGCGGCGGAGTGCTCGCCGGACTGCCGGGACTGCGCGATGGCACCGGTGGCGTCGAAGCGCACGCGGACAAGGCGACCGCGGCGGCGGCGACCGTCGCCATCCGCCCTCCGGCCCTGACTGAACGCTGGGTGCCCCTTGGGCCTGGTCGACGTCCTGGCACGACAAGCTCCGCTCCTGGGTGGGCTCGACTGGCGACCGGTCCTGGTTCCTCCGGCAAACCGTGCCATGCCGCGCCGGGAGGGTTCCCCGGATGACCGCGGCGTTCCCGTCATCTCGCCGGGGCGGTCAGCCGGCCAAGCCCAGCGAAGCGCCGAGCAGCAGAAGTCCTTTGGCCGTCCGCGGATCCGCCCCGGTCAGGTTCGCGATCCGGGACAGGCGATTGTCCACTGTGTTCGGATGGACGTGCAGCTTGCGCGCGGTCTCCCGACGGTTGAAGTCGGTCTCGAAGTACGTCCGGAGGGTCGCGGTCAGATCGGGCTCGCCGTTCAGCCGCTCCGCCAGCGCACGCAGCTGAGGGGTCGCCGCGCTGTCGTGGTTCAGCTGGTATTCGAAGAGGTGGTCCGAGAGTACCGCGACGGTGTCGGGAACCGTGTTCAGCCGCAGCAGCCGCTCCGCTTCCGCTACCGCCGAGGGGATTTCGGACAGCTCGGTCGCGTGCGCGAACGCGCCGGTGATCTCGATGCCCGTCGTCTGGTGCGCCCGCGGCACCGCCAGCCGAGCCTCGGCCAGCGCGGTGTCGAGACTGTCCGAAGTAGACGGAAGCAGCAGCAGGCCGCCGTCGGGATCCAAGGCGGCCAGCACGTCTCCGGACAGTTCGCGACGCAGGTGCTGCAGCAGCAACCGCGCTTTTCGCTGACCGGCCAGGTGGCGGCCGACCGCGTCGCCGACGGAATCCGCCGGGTCCTGCGCGAAGCGCAACGCCAGCACGCCATAGGCCGGCGCGAGCCGGACGTCCGCCGGTTCCGGCACGACCTCCCCCGCGGCCAGCCGCCGGACCAGCGCTCGCGCCGCTTCGCGTTGTTCGTGGTCCGCGGTCTGGAATTCCTTCTGGTGCGCTTGCACAGCCACGTTCAACGCCCGGTGCAGGCAGTTCAGCAGCACGGCGGTCGTCTCCGCGGGCGGGCTGCCGCCCGACAGATCGTCGATCTCCGCCCACATTTCCTCGGCCGCCAGGAGATAGGCGTGCACGAACTCGCCGACCGGCAGCCCCTCCGCGCCTCGCTCCTGGCCGCGCCGGCGGAACAGCTCCAGCTCCTCCTCGCGCGGCTCGCTCCCCTCCCGGGCCGCGCGCGCGAACATCCGGCCGAACTCGCGGACTGTGTGCGCCATGTGCAGGTGCAGGTGTGCGGGCGCCTTGCCGCGGTAGTGCGGCGAGGTCTCGACGTACCGGCGGATCGTCCGCTCGCCCAGCTTCGGAAGCCGGTGCTCGAAGCTGCGCCACGACAGTTGTGACATGTCACAGCACGGTAGCCGAAAACCTGGGCGATGTGCGCTACCAGCTGGAGAGGCCAGCGGCGACAGTTGGGGTTGTGTCCATGGCCGCGATCACAGGAGGTCCCGCCCCGATGCGCTGCGAGCCGCTGTTCCGCCCGAAGTCGGTCGCCGTGGTCGGCGTGTCCGCGACCACCGCGCTGTCCTGGGGGCGGATCGCGCTGGACCGGCTGCTGCGCGGCGGCTACGGCGGCGAGGTGTTCGCGGTCTCTCGCGGCCCGCTCGAGCTGCCCGGCGTGCGCACGGTCGGCTCGCTCGCCGAAATCGGCTACGGCCCCGACCTCGTGGTCCTCGCGACCCCGGCGGAAACGGTCCCCGCGCTGGTCAGACAAGCGCGCGAACTCGGCTCCGGGGCGGTCATCGTCTTCGCGTCCGGTTTCGCCGAAGGCGGCAACACCGCCTTGGAGGACGAGCTCCGAGAGGCCGCCGGAGACGTGCCGGTGCTCGGCCCCAACTGCCTGGGCGTGGTGAGCCATCCGGCCGGAGTCCAGCTGTCGACGACCGTCTTCCTCGACCGCGAACGCGTCCCGCCGGGGCCGGTCGCGATCGTCACGCAAAGCGGCGCGATGGGGTTCGTGCTCGCCGATCTTCTCGAACAGGCCGGGATCGGCTATTCCTATTACGCGAGCGTCGGGAACGAAGCCTGCCTGTCCAGCCACGAAATCGGCTGCGACCTGCTCGGCCAGCCCGACGTCGAGGTGCTGGTGCTCTATCTCGAAGGCGTGCGCGACGCGGACGGTCTCCGCGCCCTCGGCCGGCAGGCGCGCGCGGCGGGCAAGACCGTGGTGGCCCTCGCGGTGGGCAGCAGCGCAGCCGGCCGCCAGGCCGCGCTCTCGCACACCGCAGCCGTCGCCGGTGATCATTTTCTGCTCGCTTCGCTGTGCCGGCAGGAAGGCATCCATCTCGTCACCGACGACGACCAGCTCGTGGACGCGGTGCTGTGCGCCCGCAAGGGCACGACGCTGCCCCCGGCTCCTCGCCTGGCGGTGCTGACGATGTCCGGCGGCGCGGGCGGCATCCTCGCCGACAACCTGACCGCGCTGGGGGTCCGGATTCCCCCGCTGTCCGCCTCGACCCGCGCGAAGCTCGCGGAGGTCGGCGGCGTCGAGGCCGCCGACGAGAACCCGGTCGACCTCGGCGGCAACATCGACCGCTGGATGGACCGGGTCGGCGATCTGCTCGGCGCGCTCGACGAGGATCCGGAGCTGGACGGCGTCGTGCTCTACCTGACGTTCGGCGACCGGTTCCGGGAGGCCTACCACCGGCTGGCCGCGGCCGCCGCCGCGACGCGGACGCCGACGTGGTTCGTCTGGGCCTGTGCCCCGCCCGGCGAGCTCGCGAACCTCGGGCGGCCGGACACCGTATTGCCCAGCATCGGCGCGCTCGTGCGCCGCCTCCGGGTGCTGGTCCCGGACCGGGTGCCGGAACCCGAGCACCCCTCCGCGGCCGAGAACCGTCCAGTGTGGACCGAACTGCGGGCTGTTCCGCTGCTGGAGCACGCTGGGATCCCGCACGTGGACACCGTCGCCGGACCCGATCTCGCCGCCGCGGTACGGCAAAACGGCTGGCCGGAGCCGTATGTCGTCAAGGGCGACGCCGCCGACGTGCCGCACCGCGCCCGAGCCGGGCTGGTCCGTGTCGGCGTCACCGCGGCCGAGTTGCCTGCGGTGCTGGACACGCTCCAAGCGCGGCTGGACGAGGTCTCCGCCGACCCCGAGCGCACCCTCGTCGTGCAACCGCTGCTGCCCCACACCGCCGAACTCGCCCTAGGCGCGACGCGGGATCCGTTGTACGGCACCGCAATCGTGCTCGGCGCGGGCGGCGACCGGGCCGAGGATCCGACCGCCCCTCGCCGCGCGCTGCTGCTCCCGGCGACCTCGGAGCAACGGGCGGAGCTGGCCGAATGGGCCGGCGACGTGCTCGGCGCCCCGGTCCCGGCCGTCGCCGCCGCGATCGACGGACTGATCAAAATCCTCGGCGACCACCCGGAGTTCGCCGAAGCCGATCTCAACCCGCTCTGCGCAGCCGGCGACGACCTGATCGCCGTCGACGCGCTGTTCACCGAAAACGCTCAGGAGGCATCCCGTGACTGACCTGCTCGACTACGCCGACAAAGTCTGGCGAGGCGAGGCCGACACCCGCGTCTACCACACCGGCACGCTGCGCGAGGACGGTCTGCACGAGCTGGCCGAGGGCGTCTGGATGTGGCCGGCGTTCGGCAACGTCTTCCTCTTCCCCACCTCCGACGGCCTGTTCTGCTTCGACACCGGCGAACGCCGCACCGCGAAAGACCTTTTCGCCGCGACCCGCGCCCGCACCGACGCCCCGCTGCACACCGCCGTCTACTCGCACGGGCACATCGACCACGTCTTCGGCGTCGGCCCGTTCGACCTCGAAGCCGAGGAACGCGGCTGGCGGCGCCCGTCCGTGCTGGCGCACGAAAACACGCCGCCGCGCTTCGCGCGATACGAACGCACCCGGGGCTACAACACGGTGATCAACCAGCGCCAGTTCCAGTCCCCCGGCTTCCGCTGGCCGGACCGGTACCGGCACCCGGACGTCACCTACCGCGACACCACGACGCTGCGGATCGGCGACCTCGACGTCCGGCTGAAGCACGGCCGCGGCGAGACGGACGACGCGACGATCGCGTGGCTGCCGGACCGGAAAATCCTGTGCTGCGGCGACTTTTTCATCTGGTCCTCCCCCAACCCGGGCAACCCGCAGAAGGTGCAGCGCTACGCCGCCGAATGGGCGCAGGCGCTGCGCTGGATGGCCGGGCTCGGCGCGGAACTGCTGCTGCCCGGGCACGGCGTGCCGATCGCCGGCGCCGACCGGGTCCGGACCGCGCTGTCCGACACCGCGGAGTTCCTCGAAACCCTGCACGACCAGACCGTGGACGCGATGAACGCCGGAGCCACGCTCGACGAGGTCGTGCACGGCGTCACCGCACCCGCCGAACTGCTGGCCAAGCCGTACCTGAAACCGTCCTACGACGAGCCGGAATTCGTCGTCCGCAACGTCTGGCGGCTCTACGGCGGCTGGTACGACGGCAACCCGGCCAACCTCAAACCCGCCCGCCGCGCCGACCTGTCCCGCGAACTCGCCGACCTCTCCGGCGGCGCCGACCGGCTGGCCGCGCGGGCGCGGGAACTGCTCGCCGCCGGCGAGCACCGGCTGGCCGGACACTTCGCCCAGCTCGCGGTGGACGCCGCCCCGGACGACGAAACCGCGCACACCGCCCGCGCGGAAGTGTTCGCCGCGCTGGAAAAAGCCGCGACCTCGACGATGGCCAAGGGCGTCTACGCCTGGGCCGCCGCCGAATCCCGAGCCGTGCTCGACGGCACCGACCGCGCCGAGCAGCTGCGCGCCCGCACCGCGGGCCGCACCCGCTGGGCCTTCTGACCCGCCACCCCGTCCGACAACGACGTTGAAATGGGGACCCCACGATGAACGCTCCCGTCCTCCCCGCCGAAACCGCCGCGCGCCGGCGCACCCGCGGCACCAGCGCCCGCGGCTGGGTCGTCACCGGGCTGCTGCTGGTGTTCATGCTGATCAACTTCGCGGACAAGGCCGTGCTCGGGCTCGCCGCGAAGCCGCTGATGCACGATCTCGGCCTGTCGCCCGAGGCGTACGGCCTGATCAGCAGCGGGTTCTACTTCCTGTTCAGCATTTCCGCGATCGTGGTCGGGTTCGTGGCGAACCGCGTGCCGACGAAGTGGATCCTGCTGGCGCTCGGCGTGATTTGGGCGCTGACGCAGGCCCCGATGCTCGGCACGGTCGGGTTCGGGGCGGTGCTGGTCAGCCGGATCGTCCTCGGCGCGGCCGAAGGCCCGGCGAACCCGCTGGCCATGCACGCGGCGTACAAGTGGTTCCCCAACGAGAAACGCGGCCTGCCGAGCGCGTTGCTGAACGCCGGGTCCGGGATCGGCGTGGCGCTGGCGTCTCCGCTGCTGACGGCGCTGATCGTCGGCTACGGCTGGCGGTGGGCGTTCTTCGCGCTGCTCGTCGTCGGCTTGGTCTGGTCGCTGCTGTGGGCGATTTTCGGCCGGGAGGGCAAGGTCGCCGGAACGGCTTCGGTGCACGCGCCGACGGTCAAGTCCGAAGCGGACGAACCCCGCGTCCCGTACCGGCGCATCCTGGTGAACGGCACCTGGCTCGGCGGGTTCCTGGCCGGATTCGCCGCGTACTGGGCACTGTCCGTGCTGGTCGCGTGGGTGCCGCACTACCTCGAAACGGCGCTGCACTACAGCACGGTGACCACCGGGACGCTCGTCGCGCTGCCGTGGATCGCGTCGGTCGTGTTCAACCTCGCCCAGGGCGCGCTCAGCGACCGGCTGATGCGACGCGGCGTGTCGAGCCGCGTGGCCCGCGGCGTGCTCGGCGGCATCGCGGTGCTGATCTCCGGTCTCGCGATGCTGCTCTTCCCGCACACCGGGGGCTGGTTCCAGATCGCGCTGCTGACCGTCGCGTTCAGCCTGGGCGGGGTCGTGTTCGCGCTCGGCGTCACGATGAACGCCGAGATCAGCCCGACCCGCCAGCGCGGCGCGGTGCTGTCGATCACCGTCGGCCTGGTCACCACGGCCGGGTTGCTCGCGCCGTACCTCACCGGGCGGCTGATCCAGGCCGCGTCGTCTCCGGCCAGCGGCTTCACGCTCGCCTTCACCATCAGCGGCCTGCTGTCCGTCGCGGGCGGCCTGCTGGCGGTGTTCTTCGTCAACCCGGACCGCACCGCGCGGCGGCTCGGACTTCGCAGTGAGGCGGTCGGCTGATGCCCTTCCAAGACAGGAAAAACCCGCTCTACGGCAGCGGCGAGATCACCGAGGTCGCGCCGGGCGTCCGCTCGATCGGCCTGCAGGGCAACAGCCTGGCGGTGGAAACGGAGTCCGGGCTCGTCGTGGTCGACACCGGACCGTCTCCGGATCTCGTCGCGCCGGTGCTGGACCAGCTGGGCGAACCGGTGCGGTGGATCGTCTACAGCCACGGGCATCTCGGCTACAACTACGGCGTGCCCGGGTTCTTCGAGTACGCCGCCGCGCACGGGCAGCGCCGCCCGACCGTCGTGGCGCACGAGAACGTCGTCCGGCGCTACCAGCGGTATCTCGAGACGGCCGGGTTGCAGAACCGCATCAACACCCGGCAGTTCCGCCGTCCGATGGCCGATCTGACGGCTCCGCCGCCGGTCACCTTCCCGGACCAGACCTATCGGGAAGCACTCACCCTCGCCCCGGACGTCCGGCTGCTGTGGGCACCGTCGGAAACGGACGACGTGACCGCGGTATGGCTGCCGTCCCAACGGGTTTTGTACGGCAGCGCGGCGGTGATCAACGGCATCCCCAACATCGGGACTCCGATGCGGACCATGCGCGACACTGTCCGGTGGGCCGACACCCTGGACCGGCTCGCCGCGCTCGACCCGGCCGTGCTGGTGCCGGAGTTCGGCCCAGTGGTCCGCGACGACCCGGTCCGGCAGCTCACCATGACCGCCGCCGCGCTCCGGTGGCTGCGCGGCGCGGTAGTGGACGAGCTCAACCGGGGCCGGCGGGTGGACGACATCGTGCACGACCTGCGGTATCCGGCCGAGCTGTTCGACGTGCCGTGGATGCGGGAGCACTACGGGCACCGCGAGTACATCGTCCGCGACATCGTCCGGTCGGAAACCGGATGGTGGGACGGGAATCCGACGACCCTGCACCCGTCCCGCCCGGACGTCGCGGCCGCGGTCCGGGCCGAGGCGATCACGGACAAGCAGGCGGTGCTCGACCACGCCGAGCGGCTGCGCGGCGAGGGACGGGTGCAGGAGGCGCTGCACGTGATCGATTTGCTGGCGCTCGCGCCCGGCGACGACCCGCTGGTCAAGCAGGCGCGGGCGGTGAAGGAGGAACTCTGCGCGGCGCGGGCCGCCGAAGCCAGCAGTTACGTTTCGCGGAGTTTTTACCGCAGCGGGTGGTGAACGGTCCGACCGCCGCGGGACGTCACTCCAGCGCGGCGAGAACCAGCGCGGCCATCGCGGCCGGGTCGCCGTTTTCCGGGCGGAGCACCAGGTCCGGCGACACGGGTCGTTCGTACGGCGCGTCCACTCCGGTGAATCCGGTGATCTCGCCCGCGCGTGCCTTCGCGTACATGCCCTTCGGATCGCGGTCCTCGCACACTTCGAGCGGGGTGTCGACGAACACCTCCAAGAACGGCAGGCCCGCAGTCTCGTGCACAGCCCGGGCGAGTGCGCGGTCTGCCTGGTACGGACTGATCAACGACACCACCGCCACGACTCCGGCGTCGGCGAACAGCTTGGCGACTTCGGCGACGCGGCGGATGTTCTCCGCCCGGTGCGCCGGGGAGAACCCGAGGTCGCTGGTGAGCCCGTGCCGGAGGTTGTCGCCGTCCAGCAGGTAGGCGGGGCGGCCGGAAGCGACCAGCCTGCGCTCCAGTTCCACGGCCACGCTGGACTTGCCCGACGCGGACAGCCCGGTGAGCCAGATCGTGCGGCCGCGGGTCGCGCGTTCGTCCCGGGACACCGCCGCCGGATGCCAGACCACGTTCGGCGCGGTCGCGCTCGGACCGGTGATCACGCCCGCGCCGACGGTGTCGCCGGAGTGCTCGTCGACCAGGAGGAAACCGCCGGTCGGCCGGTTGCGCAGGTACGGGTCGAACAGCAGCGGCTGCCGCGTCCGCAGGCGGATCCGGCCGATCTCGTTGAGCGACAGGGACTCCGCGGTTTCGTCGCGGTGCAGCGTGGTGACGTCGAGCCGGTAGTCGAGCGCACGGACCTCGGCCTTGGTCTCGCGGGTGGTGTGCCGGACGAGGTAGTTCGCCCCCGGGGCGAGCGAGGCCTGTTCCGAGAACCAGCACACCATGGCGTCGACGTCCTGGCCCACGTGCGGACGGTTGCCCGGACGGCAGATCAGGTCCCCGCGGCTGAGGTCCAGTTCGTCGGCGAGTTCCATGGTGACCGCCAGCGACGCGAATGCCTCGGGCACCTCCGCCCCGCCGGGTCCCCAGATCGCGCGCACGGTCGTGGTGAACCCGGACGGCAGCACGGTCACCTCGTCGCCGGGCTTGAACACCCCGCCGGCGACGGTCCCGGCATAGCCGCGGAAATCCCGGGTGTGCTCGCGAATCACGTACTGCACCGGGAACCGCGCGTCGACCAGGTTGCGGTCGGAAGCGACGTGCACCTGTTCCAGGTGGTGCAACAGCGAAGTGCCCTCGTACCAGGGCATGCTCGCGCCCCGGTGCACCACATTGTCTCCGTGCAGCGCGGACATCGGCACGAACGTCAGGTCCGGGGCCCGCAATTTCATCGCGAACCGGCGGAAGTCCTCGCGGATTTCCTCGAACCGCTCCTGCGACCAGCCGACGAGGTCCATTTTGTTCACGCACACCACCAGGTGCCGGATGCCCAGCAGGCTGGCGAGGAACGCGTGCCGGCGCGACTGTTCGAGCACGCCCTTGCGCGCGTCGACCAGGATCAGCGCGACGTCCGAAGTGGACGCTCCGGTCACCATGTTCCGGGTGTACTGCACGGGCCCCGGGGTGTCGGCGATGATGAACTTCCGTTTGGGCGTGGCGAAATACCGGTGCGCGACGTCGATGGTGATGCCTTGCTCGCGTTCCGCGCGCAGGCCGTCGGTGAGCAGTGCGAGGTCCGGATACGCGTCGCCGCGGTCCCGGCTGGTGCGCTCGATCGCTTCGAGCTGGTCGGTGAAGACCGTCTTCGAATCGAACAGCAACCGGCCGATCAGGGTCGATTTGCCGTCGTCCACGCTGCCCGCGGTCGCGAACCGCACCGTCGTCATGCGGTTGCCCGCGCGCATCAGAAGTAGCCTTCCTTCTTGCGGTCTTCCATCCCGGCCTCGGAAATCCGGTCGTCGGCCCGGGTCGCGCCGCGTTCGGTCACCCGCGTCGCGGCGACCTCGGCCACCACTTCCGCTGGCGAGGAAGCCGTCGATTCGACGCACCCGGTGCAGGTCGCGTCGCCGATCGTGCGGAAGCGAACCGTTGCGGGGAAAGGAACTTCACCCTCGGCCACGGCGAGGAACCGGGTGTCCGCGAGCAGCATCCCGTCGCGCTGGACCACCGATCGGCGGTGCGCGTAGTACAGCGACGGCAGGGTGACCTCCTCCGCTTCGACGTACTGCCAGATGTCCAGCTCGGTCCAGTTCGACAACGGGAACACCCGGATGTGCTCGCCTTTGCGATGGCGGCCGTTGTAGAGATTCCACAATTCCGGTCGCTGCCGCCGGGGATCCCATTGGCCGAATTCGTCGCGGAAGCTGAACACGCGTTCCTTCGCCCGGGCTTTCTCCTCGTCCCGGCGCGCGCCGCCGAACACCGCGTCGAAACCGTTCTCGCGGATGCCGCGGAGCAAAGTCGCGGTCTGGAGCCGGTTCCGGCCCGCCTTCGGGTCTTCGACGACCCGGCCCGCGTCGATGTCGTCCTGGACGCGCGCGACCAGCAGCCGCAAGCCGTAGCGCTCGACAACCTCGTCCCGGAACCGGATGACCTCGTCGAAATTGTGCCCGGTGTCGACGTGCATGACCGGGAACGGCAGCGGCGCGGGCCAGAACGCCTTGGCCGCGACGTGCAGCATCACCATCGAGTCTTTTCCGCCGGAGAACAGCAGCACCGGCCGCTCGAAGGTCGCCGCGACCTCGCGGAAGACGTGCACTGCTTCGGCTTCGAGCGCACCGAGGTGGCTCAGCTCGTAGGCCGGGGGTGCCTGGGTCGCCATCGGATCCGCCCTTCCGGGTTCGAGGACAGAAAAGTAGAACAGGTTCTTGCGCTCGGTCAAGCAGCGGAGGACGCTGAGCGGATGGATCTGGCCGCACTCGAAGAAATCCGCCGCGTGAAATTCCGCTACCTCCGCTGCCTCGACCTGAAGCGCTGGGACGAGATGGCGGAGACGCTGACCGCCGACGCCCGTGTGCACTACGGCACGCCCGCCTACGGCGAACCGCTGAACTTCGACAACCGCGACGCGCTGATGGAGTTCCTGCGCACCGCGGTCGGCCCCGGCATCACGACGGCGCACTTCGCCGGCCATCCGGAAATCGAGATCGACGGCGACACCGCGACCGGCCGGTGGCTGTTCCAGGACAAGGTGATCGTCGCCGAGCACCGCGTGGTGATCGAGGGCGCCGCGTACTACGAGGACACCTACCGGCGCGAGGACGGCGAATGGCGGATCAGCAGCACCGGATACGAGCGGCTGTACGAAACGCTGGTGTCGATGAAGGATCAGCCGGGATGGCAGCTGACGGCGAACCGGTGGGGCCGGCCCGCCTGACCGGGCTCAGCGCCGAGCCGGCCGAACCCCGCCCGCTTCCGCGGTCACCGCGTCCGCGACCGCGGCCAACGCCGCTCCCCGGCGCGCGATCTCCGCACCCGTGATCGGCTCCCCGACCGACAACGTCAGCACCAGCTCCTGCCGCCCCGACGCGTCGAACGTCGGGGCGGCCAGCAGGCTCACCGCGTGCTTCTTCCGCGGTTCGAGGTCGGCGCCGAGGTACACGCGCTCCCCCAGGCTCGACACCAGCTCGCCGACCAGCCCCCGCACGTCGGGCGGCAGATCGCCGACGGCCACGCCCGCCATCAGCGTGTAGAGCCGGCGGCCCGCCGACGTCAGGCTCTCCACCAGATACCCGTGTTCCCGGCACTCCGCGACCACGCGGCGCAAGTACGCTTCGTCCAGCCTCACCGGCACCGCCGGCGGCGTGGCGAGCCAGGCGTCGAAGGCGGAATCGGCGTCCCACAGCACGTACATCAGCCCGACCGGCGGCGCGAACGGATACGTCTCGCCGAGCCGGACCTTGCCCGGCCCGGCGCTCTGCAGCATCAGGATGCGCCCGTCCACGACCGCCGACGCGGTGCACGTCGCCCGGTATCGGGAGCTGAGTTCTTCCAGGCGGCTGCGGGCGATTTCGCTGGCTCCGAAGCCCTCCGCCGCCGCGCGTCCGGCCGCGATCATCGCCGGCCCCAGGCGATACGTCGTGGTCCGGGGATCGCGGACCACGTATCCGCCCGCGGTCAGCTCGGCGAGGATGCCGAGGCAGGTCGGCTTGCTCAGGCCGAGTTCGCGGGCCAGCGCGGACAGCCCGAAGCGCTGGCCCGGCCGGGCCGCGAAATAGTCCAGCAACCGCACGACCCGTTCGGTCGGCGGCGAGCGCCGGGCAACCGCCATTGACCCGTCCTTAGAACGTGTTCTAGCCTCAACGGACACCAAACGTACCACTCCGGTACAGAATTGGACCAGCGGGAGGAGTCTCCGGTGCTGACCGAACCGCTCGCCGCCGCGATCGCCGAAGCCGAAAAGATCATCGCCGACGCCCCGCACGTCCGGACCGAACAGGACCTGATCGAGGGCTACGACTACCTCGCCGGGAGCATCCGCGCTTCGGTCCAGACGGCGTGGGCCTACGACCGGGACTTCCCGTACTTCACCCTCTCCACCGGCCCGTACACGAAAATGGGCCTGGACAACCCGGACACGCTGTACTTCAACGCGAACGTCCGCGAGGACCGCGAATACGTCGTCACCGGAACCCGCGGCACCACCGCCGACCTCAGCTTCCAGGTCCTCAACGGCGACTACACGCCGGTCGAGGTGCCCGACAGCGTGACCGCGTTCGACGACCGCGACATCCCGATCGCCGCCGACGGTTCCTTCGAGATCCGCTTCGGACCGGCGAAACCCGATCCCGAGCCCGGTTATTTCGTGCTCGGCCCGGGTTCGTCGATGCTCGTCGTCCGCGAGGTCTACAGCGACTGGGCGACCGAGCGGCGCGGCACGATCCAGCTTCGCTGTGCCGGCACCACCGGCCAGGCGCCGCCCGCGCCGACGCGCACCGCGATGGAGAAACGCTACGGCGTCACCGGGAAGATCCTGCTCAGCCGGTTGCGGACGTTCCTCGCCTTCCCGAAGTGGTTCTACCTGAACCTGCCGGCGAACACGATGACCGAACCGCGCAGCACCCCCGGCGGCCTGCCCACGCAGTACTCCTCGGCCGGGCACTACGAACTCGCCGACGACGAGGTCATGATCGTCACCGTGCCCCGGTCGGACGCGCCGTACCAGGGCATTCAGCTGGGCAGCCCGTGGTATGTCTCGCTCGACTACGTGCACCGCCAGACCAGCCTCACCGCCGACCAGGCCCGGGTCGACCCGGACGGCAGGATGCGGTTCGTGATCAGCGAGCGCGACCCCGGTCTCGCGAACTGGCTCGAACGCACCGGCCACGACCGCGGCTACGTGCAGATCCGCTGGCAGCGGCTGTCCCGGGAGCTGACCGCGGCGGACGGCCCTGAGGTCGAGGTGGTGAAGTTCGGCGAACTGGCCGAACGGCTGCCCTTCCACGAAGAAGCCCGCGTGACCCCCGAGGAATGGGCACAGCGGATCGCCGCGCGACAGGCCGCGGTCGCGGCCAGGATGCTGGGCTGACCCGATGGACCTCCTGGCCGGCAAAGTCGTTCTCGTGTCCGGGATCGGCCCGGGACTGGGCCGCTCCCTCGCCCTGCGCTCCGCCGCGGCCGGGGCCGACGTCGTCCTCGCCGCGCGCACCGAATCCCGGCTCGCCGAAGTCGCCGCCGAGGTCGAAGCGCTCGGCCGCCGTGCCGTCCCGGTGCCGACGGACATCACCGACGACGCCTCGGCGACCCAGCTCGTGGAGACCGCGCTGAGCGAGTTCGGACGGCTGGACACGGTGGTGAACAACGCTTTCGCGATCCCGCCGATCACCGATCTCGCCGAAGTCGATCTCGACGCGGTCCGCGCCGGCTTCGAAACCAACGTGCTCGCCGCGCTCCGGCTGACCCGGCTCTGCACCTCCGCGCTCGCCGAGAGCGCCGGCTCGGTGGTGATGATCAATTCGGCCGTGCTGCGGCATTCGCGGCGCACTTTCGGTGCGTACAAAATGGCCAAGGCGAGTCTGCTCGCCCTCGCCCAAAGCCTCGCCTCGGAGCTCGGGCCGCGCGGAATCCGGGTCAATTCCGTCGCGCCGGGCTACATCTGGGCGGACTCGCTCAAGTGGTACTTCGCGTACTTGGCCAAGGAACGCGGCGTTCCCGCGGAGCAGGTGTATGCGGAAACGGCGGAAACGATCGACCTGCGCCGTCTCCCGGAGCCGGACGAGATCGCCGACACCGTCGTGTTCCTCGCGTCCGCGCTCGCCCGCTGCGTCACCGGGCAATGCCTCGATGTCAACGCTGGCGAATACCACCACTGAGGGGAAGAGCATGCGTCCAGGACGAGACAGCGTCGGCACGGTCGAGGACCTTCACGCGTCCGCCACGAAACTCACCGGCCTCGACGATTTCGGCGGCGGCGAATATCTCGAAGGCTTGCGCGTGCTGCTCGATTCCTACGCCGACGAAGCCGATTTGACCCCGTACGGCAACAAAGTCCATCGTGCTTTCCTTCGCGGGGCGCTGGTCGCGCGGCTGCTGAGCGAAGCTTCGTGGAAGCAGCATCCGCAGCACGCCGACGTGCCCATCGAACGGCCCGTCTTCGTCACCGGGCTGCCGCGCACCGGAACCACCGCGCTGCACCGGCTGCTGACCGAAGACCCGGCACACCAGGGCCTCGAAGTGTGGCTGACCGAGATGCCGCAGCCGCGCCCGCCGCGCGAGACGTGGCCGGCCAACCCGGTCTTCCAAGCGATTCAGGCCGGGTACGAGCAGCATCACGTCGAGCATCCCGAATTCATGGGCCTGCACCACATGTCGGCCGACCAGGTCGAGGAATGCTGGCAGCTGCTGCGGCAGTCGCTGAAGTCGGTCTCGTACGAATGCCTCGCGCACGTGCCCGGCTACTCGCGCTGGCTCGACGGCCAGGACTGGACCGACGCCTACCGCAGGCACCGGCGCAACCTGCAGCTGATCGGCCTGCCCGACGCCGGCCGCCGCTGGGTGCTCAAGAACCCGAGCCACCTGTTCGCGCTCGACGAGCTGCTGGCGGTCTACCCCGACGCGCTGATCGTGCAGACCCACCGCGCGCCCAGCACCGTCATCGCGTCGGTGTGCAGCCTGACCGAACAAGCGTCGGAAGGCTGGTCGGACACCTTCCGCGGCGAGGTCGTCGGACGCAGTCAGCTCGACCTGTGGGCGCGCGGCGCGGAGCAGTTCGCGGCCGCCCGGGCAAAGCACCGCCCCGCCCAGTTCTTCGACGTCCAGTACGAGGACTTCGTGGCCGATCCGATCGGCACCGTCGAAAGCGTCTACCAGCACTTCGGTCTCGAGCTGGCGCCGCGAGCACGCGCCGCGATGACCACGTTGCACGAGCGGAGCCGGTCCGGAGAGGCGAAGCCGAGGCACCGCTACGACCTCGGCGGCTTCGGCCTGACCGCCGGGGAAGTCGACGAGCGGTTCGCCGGATACCGTGCCGCGCACCAGAGCTGACGCCGTTTCGTGACCGGGCATCTCGCCGAACCGCCCACCCGGCACCGGGCCAGCCCCTAGGATCTGCCTGACCTTCCTGGAGCGGAGACCCGGTATGACGACCCTGACCAGCACGATTCTCGAGATCCTCCCGCAGGCGTTGCTCCTGGTCGCGGGACTGTTCGGTCTGATCCTCTCGATCAACCGGCGCTCGCGCGGCGTCTCCGGGCTGATGGTGGCCGCCTTCGCGGTCATGCTCGTCGCCACGGCGCTGAACATCGCCTGGCGGCTCATGCTGACGAACGTCGCGTCCTGGATGGCGTCGGATCACCTGAGCGCGTCGGAGATGTCGACGATCTTCCTGATCGTGGGCATCCCGCTCAGCCTTCTCGAGGTGCTGTCGTGGCTGCTGGTCGCACTCGCGGTCGCGAAGAGCAACCGGGCGCCGCAGCCCGGCTCCGGATACCCGGCGGCCGGCCAGCCGGGGTTCGCCCCGCAGGGCGGGTACGGCCAGCCCGGGTATCCGCCGGCGGGCTATCCGCAGCCCGGCTACGCGCAGGCGGGTTATCCGCAGCCGGATCCCGGCCAGGTGTCCGGGTACTCGCAGCCCAGCCCGGGCGAGGGACCGCAGCAGCCGCCGAACTGATTCCGATCGGACCGCCGCTTCGACCCGCGCAAGGCCCGCGTGCCAACGATTGTCCGCTACCGCGAGACGGTGGTCTCGATCAAGTCGTCAGCGAGGTCCGTCCGGACGCCGTCGGGATTGGTGAGCCCCTGTTCGTCGTACCAGGAGGCGTCGGCTTCCGGATGCGGCCCGCTCACCCCGACTTTTCCCTTGCCGTACGGAGCAACGACCACCGCGGGCGCCCCGTTGGGATAGGTCGCCAACACTGTCGCGTCGGCCCCCTCGTTCAGCCGGAACGCCGGACCGTCTTGGAAATACAGGTGCCGCGGCTTCCCTCGCCAGCTCACCTCGATGACGGTGTCGCGCTCGTCCGGAACCGGGGAGCCGGGAGTTCCCGCGTACGCGTGCGCGTCGCCCGGCAGCAGGCCGAACCCCGGATCGCGGCCCGCCAGATAGCCGCCGAAGCACAGTCCGAGATAGCTCCCGCCGCCCCGGACCCAGTCGCGCACCGCGTCGGCGGATTCGTCGAGGTCCTGCCAAGTCCGGTCGAGATCCTGCCCGCCGCCCGGCTGGACGTACAGTTGCGCCGCCGCCAGGGCGGCCGAGGTGAGCGGCTTCCCCGTGCCCGGCCCCACGTACTCGACGCGATAATGCTGCGGTGCCCGGCGAAGCACCTCCGCCACGGCGGGTGCGCAATCCTCGCAGCCCTGCGGCCCGTTGTACACCAACGCGAGCGGCGCTTCCGCACCGCGCGCCGGAGGCCCCGCCGGTGGCTTAGCTACGGCGTCCGGCTGGCCGCAGGCCGCCGCCAGCAGCGCGGCGCTCGAGAGAAAACCGCACAGCAACTGTCGCCGTCGCAGAACCGATGGCCGACCCGGCATGGTTTCTTCTCCCCGTGGACTATCCGGTGACTTACCGTAACAGTTACGGATCTCGGCGCTGATCGGGTGCGCTTTGCCGATCTTGCCGCAGACGGGGAGCTCCATGCCCGCCTGGTCCGCCCCTGAACGCCCCCGACGGCTCCGTGTTCGTTACGAGCTGAGCGCCCGCAACCACTCGCGGATGACCGCGAAGTCCCGCTCCTCGAGACCGCGGTTCGGCTCGACGCGGTGCAGCAAGGCCGGGCCGGAATGCCGAGCCAGCACCCACTCCCGGTCTCCGTCGGCGATCTCGTCATCCACCCAGACGAAGGGGCGGCCGTGCGCCCAGCCGACCAAGGTCCGGGTCTTCCAGTGCACGCCGAACCACCGGTCTTCGCGTTCTGTCTCCGGCGAAGATTCCGGCCAGCGCACGACCGGCAGCGGCGGCAGGCCGAGCCGCGCCGCGAGCTCGGTGTTGGCCTCGTCCTCCCACGTCGTCGCCCACACCAGGCCGGCGGACAGCGAGGTGAGCCGCCGCCCCAACCGGCAATCCAGTCGATCGAGCAGAGCACCCGGCTCGCCCACCGGCGAAGCGCGGCCCGGCCCGAACGGCAGCAGCGTTCCGTCGACGTCGAGGAAGAGCACCGGGCGGCCAGATGACGATTCCATTGCGCTGCCAGCATATCCAGTTGGACCGCCCCCGCCTCGACGGCTACCTTCACCGGCGTACGCCTCCGCGAAAGGACGCCCCGTGACCGTCATCGACAAGATCGCCTGGATCCGGTTCGACGCGGGCAAGATCCTCAGCACCCGCTCCCGGGGAAAGGACGTCTACTACCTGCCCGGCGGCAAACGCGAACCCGGCGAGACCGATCTGCAGACTCTCGTCCGGGAGATCGACGAGGAACTCGCCGTCGCCATCACGCCCGGCAGTGCCCGCTACTTCGGCACCTTCCAGGCCCCAGCGCACGGCCACGCCGCCGGCACCGCGGTCCGGATGACCTGCTACACCGCCGGCTATCGCGGCATTTTGACCCCCAGCAGCGAGATCGCGGAAATCGTCTGGCTGACCTACGCCGACCGGGCCCGGGGGTCCCCGGTCGACCAGATCATCTTCGACCACCTGCGCGAGACCGGCCGAATAGCCGACGCTCCACAATAGACGGTCATCCTGCGGCGGCCGAGCAATGCCGTATCGCCCCTCGGCCGCGCAGCTTTGGCACGAACGCCGGGCCGGAAGACCGAATCTCCCGGCCCGGCCAAGGTCCGGTTACGCCCCAGCAGGTTCCGGAACTCCGTACCCTCCTCCCCCGCCGGATTCGCACCGCAGCACGTCCCCCCGGTGCACCCGGAGGCTGTTCACCTTCAGCATCTCCCGGGCATCCGGCGTCCCGGGGTTCAGCACCACCCGCGGCGGCGCACCGGCCGACCCGCCGAACAGGCCCCACGCCGGCGTCACCGACCGCTCCCACCACAGCGACAGATCCTGATCCGCCTCCATCACGTACTCCCGGATCACGCCGTCGCCCCCGCGCCAGCGGCCCGCGCCGCCCGAGCCGGTGCGGATGCGGTATTCGTTCACCCGCACCGGATACAGCGTTTCCACGACCTCGACCGGCAGGTCGCGCAGCGAGCCGTTGACGTTGTTGATCAGCGCCGTCTCGCCGTCGCCGCCCTCCCAGGCGCCCCAGCCGCCGACGGTCGCCTCCAGCGTCACGAACGGTTCGCCGGTCCGCGGATGGTCCCCGGCGAACTGGACGATCATCGAATCGCCGTAGCTGGCCGCGGCGACGCGGTCCGGCATCGCGGGCGCCAGCGCGGCCACCACCAGGTCGATCAGCATGCCCAGGCTCGAGTAGTAGTACTGGCAGGCGGCGGGCTCCCGCGCGCCGAGCATCGAACCGTCGCGGACCTGCACGTCCAACGGCGCGAACGAACCGCCGTTAAGGCTCACCTGCGGCGAGATCAGCAGTTTGTACCCGACCCGCGCGGCCGAAATCGCCTGGGAGCGCCCGCAGTTGACCGGACCGGCGGCCTGGTCGGCACAATCGGTGAGGTCGATCGTCATCGATTCGCCCTCGACGACCACTCGCACGCGCACCTTCAGCGGCGTGTCCGGGTCGATCGCGTCGTTGTCCAGATATCCGGTCGCCTCGTACTCGCCGTCCGGGATCGCCGCGATCCGTTCCCGCTCCAGCCGTTCGGTCTGGGCGAAGATCTGCTCGCGCGCCGCGTCGACGGTTTCCGCACCGTAGCGGGCGAACAGCTCGCCCAGCCGCCGCACGCCCATCCGGGCGCAGGCGATCTGCGCACGCATGTCGCCGAGGGTGACGTACGGGAAGCGCACGTTCGTCTCGATCAGCCGCAGGATGTCAGCGCATTCGACGCCGCCCGCGACGATCCGCGTCGGCCCCATCCGGAGGCCTTCTTGGTAGATGTCGGTGGAATCCATCGAACCGCCGGGGTCCTTGGAGCCCATGTCGATCCAATGCGCGCGCGAAGCCGCGAAGCCGACCAGCTCGTCGTCGACGAAAATCGGCGCGTACACCGTGCAGTCGTTGAGGTGCGTGCCGCCGATGTAGGAGTCGTTGAGCACCCACACGTCGCCGGGCTGCCAGACGCCCGCGCCGAACAAGTCCTCGGTGTGACTCGTGCAGATCTCCAGGTTCCCCAGGAAAATCGGCAGCCCCGACGACTGGCCGAGGACGCGGTGGTTCCGGTCCAGCAGCGCCACGGCGCAGTCCTTGCCCTCGTAGATCGTCGGCGTGTAGGACGACCGGATCAGGGTCATGTTCATGTCCTCGGCCGCCTGGATCAGCGCTGAGCGGATGATTTCGGTGGTGACGGGGCTGATGCTCACGCGTGGTCCTCCTGCAGGTGGTCGGCGGCCGCGAGGGTGACGACCAGGAATCCGTGGTCGTCGACGGCGAGTTCGGCGTCGGGCGGGACGACGGTGGTGGCGGTTTCCTCGTGCACGATCGCGGGTCCGGACAACCGGCTGCCCGGGGCGAGCGAGGAACGCGCCACGATCGTCGTGGGCACCGCCCGACCGGCGAAAACGACGTCGCGGACCACCGGGTCCGGTCGTTCGGCGCTGGCTTCGGCGGACGCGGCGGACCGGTCGACGACGCCGTGTCCGGTGGTGCGGAGCGCGACGAACTGCACTGGCGCGCCGGGAGTGGCGTGGCCGTAGCGCTGGTGGTGGATCTCGGCGAAGCGAGCTTCGACCACGGGCAGAAACTCCGGGCTGTCGACCGGATCGTCGTCCAGGATCGGCACGGTCAGCGTGTAGTCCTGGCTTTCGTACCGCATGTCGACGCCGTGCGTCACCGACCGCCGGTCTTCCGGGATTCCCTGTTCCCGCAACGCTTCCAGCGCCTGGTCGCGCAGCGAATCGAGGGCGGTGCGCAGGGCGGTGGTGTCGAGTTCGGCTCCATTGGCGAAGAACTGCATCGTGAAGTCCCGCCGGACGTCCGCCTCGAGCATGCCCCACGCCGAGAACGCACCGGGGAACCGCGGCACGATCACCTCGGTGATGCCGATTTCCTGCGCGATGAACGCCGCGTGCATCGGTCCCGCGCCGCCGAACGCGAGCAGCGCGAACTGGCCCGGCTCGCGGCCGTGCTCGACGGTCAAGGTGCGGATCGCCTGCGCCATCTTGGCATTGCCCACGTCGCAGATGCCGGACGCGAGCTCGACCGGGTCCATGTCGAGCTGCCGGGCCAGCGTCGAGACCGCGGTGCGCGCCGCGCCGAGATCGAGCGGCATGCCGCCGCCGGCGAACGATTCCGGATCGACCCGGCCGAGCACGCAGTTCGCGTCGGTGACCGTCGCCTGCGTGCCGCCGCGGCCGTAGCACGCCGGACCGGGCACCGCGCCCGCCGATTCGGGACCGACGCGCAGCGCGTCCCCCTCGGCGTACGCGAGCGAACCGCCGCCCGCGCCGACGGTGTGCAGGTTGACCAGCGGCATCAGCAGCGGAAAACCCTCCGCCTCGCCGTCCGGCGAGACGTCGGCGGCGTAGTCCATCACCAGGGACACGTCGAACGAGGTCCCGCCCATGTCCACGCAGATCAGGTCCGGACGGCCGAGCAGCTTCGCCGCCGCGACGCCGCCCATCGTGCCGCCGACCGGACCGGACAGCAGCGTCTGCAACGGGTGCCGCCGCGCGAACCCGGCGTTGACCAGACCGCCGGAGGACTGCATGACGTGCACCGGGACATGCAGCCCCTTCTCGGTGAACCGCGCTTCGATGCGGTCGAGGTAACGATGCACCGACGGGCCGGTGTAGGCCTCGAGCACCGCCGTCGACGTCCGCTCGTACTCCCGCCATTCCGGCGCGACCTCATGGGAGAGCACGACCAGCGCGTCGTCGCCGAGTTCGTCGCGCAGGATCTCGCCGGCCCGCCGCTCGTGCCCGGAATCCAAGTAGGAGAACAGGAAGCACACCGCGACGGCCTCGAAACCCTCTTCCCGCACACGCTTCGCGACCAGCCGCACGGCGTCCTCGTCGAGCGGTTCGAGTTCGGCGCCGGTGGCGTCGAGCCGCCCGGCGACCTCCGCGACCGCCTCCGGCCCGACGAGCGGTTCGGGCTTGCGGTAGTGCAGGTCGAACAGCCGGTTTCGATTGCCGCGCGCGATCCGGTAGACGTCGCCGATCCCCTTCGTGGTCAGGATCAGCACGTTCGCGCCGCGTCGTTCGAGCAGCGCGTTCAGGCCCTGCGTGGTGCCGTGCACGAAGAACTCGATCTCCGGGAACGGCAGGTCGAACCCTTCGAGCGCGCCGAAAACGCCGCGCGCGAGGTCGTCGGGGGTGGTGAGCACCTTGCCCGCGTGCAGCCGCCGCGTCGCGCCGTCGTGGACGACCACGTCGGTGAAGGTGCCGCCGATGTCCATGGCGACCCGGTAGGTCATGAGAACTCCTTGTCGAGTAAGGGAAATCAGGTGAGCGCGCGGCCCTCGGTCTCGGGCAGCGGCAGAACGGCCAGCAAGGCGACGACGAGGAAGGCCATGATCGACGCGACGGTCAGCGAGGACGCCACGCCGTGGTCCATCATCGCGCCGATGACCGGCACCGAAACGGTGTTGGCCAGCAGGATCGCCGAGGTGGACCAGGAATAGCCGACGCCGCGCAGCCCGGTCGGCAGCACCTCGGCCGACCAGGTGTTCCAGATGCCCCACGCACCGAGCGAGAAGAACGCGAGGATCAGATTGCCCGCGTACAGCTGCGCGGAACCGGTGGCGAGTCCGAACAGGACGCCGCCGATCGCCGAGGCCAGCGCGAACAGCAGGAAGATCCGCTTGCGCCCGTGGCGGCGGGTCAGCCACGCGGCGAGCAGGTAGCCGGGAACGGACACGACCTGCGTCACCGCGACGAACCACAGCGCGCCGGACACGCTCAGCCCGCGGTTCTGCAGCAGGACCGGCAGCCAGGTCTGCAATCCCCAGTAGCCCCAGCTGAAAGTGAACGACGTCAGCAGCATCGGCAGGAACCGCCGCCGCACCGGCGAACGGAACAGGTTGCGCACCGCGCCCGCCTTGCGGTCGGCGTCCTCGACGGAAAACGTGGTGTCAGCCGGAATTTCCGCGCCAAGCCCACGCAGCACCGCGGCAGCTTCCGCGTGACGGCCGCGCCGGGCGAGCCAGTACGGCGATTCCGGAACCCACCGCAGCACGGCGAACGCCCACAGCCCGGCCAGCGCCGCGACCACCGCGACCGCCCGCCAGCTGATCGTCCCGAGCGACTGGCTCACCCCGATGCACAGCAGGGTGCCGATGGGAAACCCGATGCTGAGCGCGACCGCGCCTTGGCCGCGACGCGCGGTGGGCAGCAGTTCCAGGAAGTACGGGAACGTGACCGCGTAAACCCCGCCGAACGCGACGCCGGACAGGAATCGCAGCGCGACAAACGGCCAGAAGGCCGGCGAAAGCCCGGCGGCCAGCGCGAGCACCGCGTAAAGCAGCAGGCTCGCGACCGTCACCCGGCGGCGGCCGAGCCGGTCGATCAGCCCGCCCCACACCAGCGCGCCGGGCACCATGCCGAACGCCACCGCGGACAGCGCCCAGCCCAGTTTCGTGTTGTCCACGCCGAATTCGCCGGCGATCCCGTTCGACACGTACACGAGCCCGACCTGTTCCCAGGCCTCGACGACGAACGCGAAGAACAGCACCGATCCGGCGAGCCAATGCCGTCGGGTCAGCCCCATCCCGGTGCAGACGTCGCCGACGGTCGGCGCGGCGGCGGAGGTGGGCGGGGCGGGCTCGTGCGGGGCGGCCATGGCGCCTCCTATCATCATCAAAACGTTTTGATGAGCTTTCGCGGCATCAAACCCGCGCGCCGGGGCCGTGTCAAGACCTCGGCGGCCGGCCGGTGGGCGATACTGGGCCGTCCGGAGGCAGGGCGGAGGGGAACGACGGTGGACGCCGAGGGCGGCAAACGGCCGGTGACGATCCGGGAGGTCGCCGAGCGGGCCGGGGTCTCGATCAGCACGGTTTCGCACGCGCTTTCCGGGCGCCGGCCGATTTCGGCGGCGACGAAGGCGCGCGTGCGCGAGGCCGCCGCGGAGCTGGGCTACGACCCGAACCCGAACGCGCGCTCGCTGCGCACCGGACGGTCCGGCCTGGTCGGGCTCATCCTGCGACCCCGCTACGCGGTGGCCGGCACGCCCGACCGCGCCGAAACGTTCAACCGGCTCGTCGGGTCGATCGCGACCGAGATGCTGCGGCGCAAAACCGGCCTGATCCACGTGCCCGACCTGCACGACCCGGCGGTGGCGAGCGTGCCGATGGACGGCTGCATCGTGGCCCACCCGTACGGCGGCGACACCGCTTTGGCGGAACTGCTCGGCCGCGGCCTGCCGGTGGTGACCGTGGAGGAAGACCCGGAACAGCCGGATCTCCCGTGGGCGGTGCGGCTGGACTACCCGCCGGTGGTCGAGGCGCTGCTGGACCACCTCTACGACCAGGGCGCGCGCGACGTGCTGCTGCTTTCCGGCACCGAGGACAACGCCTGGAACCGGCGGCCGCGCGAAACCTATCTGGCGTGGTGCGAGCGGCGCTCGCTGCCGCCGCGGACCGCCTTGCTCAGCGAGGGTCTCACTCCCGGAGACGTGCCCGAACTCGTGCAGCCGCTGCTGTCCGGCCCGGGCCGGCCGGACGCGATCGTGGTCGCGACCAGCGATTTCGCCCCGCTGATCGCCGACGCCGCCGCCGCGGAAGGCCTGCGGATCCCGGGCGATCTGCTGCTGGCCGCGCTGACCGACAGCGAACACGCCCGGACGAGCAGCCCGCCGATCACGGCGATGGATCTGACCCATGAAGCGCTGGCCGAACGCGCGGTGGAGCTGATGCTGGCCCGGCTGTCCGGCGCGGAAACCCCGGAGGGGCCGGTGTTCCTGACTCCGGAACTGCGGCTGCGGGAATCAACCCAGCGGCGAAAGTGACCACCCCGGTTCAGAGATCTTCCGCCGCCAACGCGAGCCACAACTCCAACCGGTCCCGCGGCCGGTCCAGCCGCCGCCGAGACACCCGCTCGGCCGTCCGCAACCGGGTCCGCACCGTGTTGCGATGCACGCCCAGCTCCCGTGCAGTGGTTTCCAGGTTGCCGTCCGCGTCGAGGTAGCACCGCAGCGTCGGCACCAGTTCGCTGCCGGTGCGGCGATCGTGTTCGCGCAATGACCCGAGCACCGCGGTGGTGAACGGGGCCAGCGCCGCCGGGCGCAATGCCTCGCGCAGCAGCCCCCACGACGACGCCTCCTCAGCGTCCACATAGGACGAATCGGCGGGCGCGACATCCGCTGCCCGGCGGATCGCGGCGGGAATCCCGGCCACGTCCACCGCGATGCTCGCGCCGCAGCCGACCGCGACCCCGGTCAGTTCCGCGGCCCTGGCCCGGATCCGCGCACCGAGCCCGGCCGCCGCGGGCAGCACCGCCGCGAGGCCGCCGGAACACGGCGTCAGCAGGAGCCGCTCCTGGTCGGTTTTCCCGGCCACGTCGGCGATCGCGTCGAGCACCGCGGCGAGCGGATCGTCGACCGCCAGCGCGAACACCACGACCTCGAACGGCGGCTCCGGCAACAGCGACGCGTCTGGTTCCGCGACCGCGGGAAGCAAGCGCGCCCGCTGTTCGTGCAGGGTGCGGCGGAGTGCGCGGATGCCCAGCAAAGTCATGCCCAGCAACACCGCCGCGTGGCTGACCAGCAGGCGCTGATGCGCCGGGTCGCCGGCCGGGCTGTCGACCGCCAGCCAGCCGCGCGGATGCCCGGACAGCCCGATGCTGTGCACGACGAGATACCGCCCGTCGCGCTCCTCCGCGCCCGCGGCCTGCGCCGGTCCGGCCATCCCGGCGACGAGATCGCGCGCCCGTCCGTGCCAGGGGCGCTCCCCGGCCGGATGCGCCGCGCGTGGCCGCCCCTCGACGTCCAGCAGCAGCGCTTCGCCGCCGACGCCCTTCGCCAGCTCGGCCAGTATCCCGCGGTCGCCGGAGCGCAGCGCCGCCCGCGCGATCGCTTCCTGCACGGCGATCGCGTGCCGCTCCGCCCGAAGCGCTGCCTCCGCGTGCCAGCGCGCGACGGCCTGGCTGACGGCGATGAACGGCGTCGTGCCCAGTACGCCGACCACCGGCAGCTCGCATGCCTCGGCCTCGTCGAGCACCTCGGGCGGCAACGCGTCGAGCACTTCCGCGGCGAACCCCAGCCCGGCCGCGCCCGCTTCGGCCAGCCGCCGCACATACGCCCGTCGCCCCGGTTCGTCGGCGGGCAGGCCGAGCCCGATCGTCAGCACCAGCTCGCCGCCGCGCAGCCACGGCACCGGATCGGCGACCTCGATCGCGTGCGCCCAGGACACTTCCCGGCCCAGTCCGGCCCGCCCGGCGAGCAAGCCCAGCTCGAGCCCTTCGAACCGGAGCACGCCGGCCACGGTCAGCACAGCCGCCTCCCAGTGCGGTTCGCACAAAACGATCTTCGGCAAAGGACACATCGTACAGCGGGTTCCGGCCGGTTCCGCGGTTAGCGTGGCCCGAACCGATCCCCCGGAGCAGTGGGAGCCCCCATGACCGCATCCGTCTCGAGCGCCCGCCGCGCGGCCGCCGCGGCGTTCGTCGGCACCACCATCGAGTGGTACGACTTCTACGCCTATTCGACCGCCGCGAGCCTCGTGTTCGGGAAACTCTTCTTCCCCGAAGGCACCAGTCCGCTGGTCGGGCTCATGGCGTCGTTCGCGACCTACGCGGTAGGGTTCCTCGCCCGCCCGCTCGGCGGCATCGTGTTCGGGCACTTCGGCGACCGCGTCGGGCGCAAAGCGGCGCTCGTGACGACCTTGCTGATCATGGGCGTCGCGACGTTCGCGACCGGGCTGCTGCCCACTTACGCCACCGCCGGGGTGCTCGCGCCGTTGCTGCTCGTCGTGCTCCGGTTCGCGCAGGGGCTGGCGGTCGGCGGCGAATGGGGCGGTGCGGTCCTGATGGCCGTCGAACACGCACCGGCCGGGCGCAAGACGTTCTACGGTTCGTTCGCGCAGCTCGGGAACCCGGCCGGGGCGCTGCTCGCGTCCGGGCTCTTCGGCCTGCTGGCCGGCCAGGGCGACGGGGCGCTCGCCGCGGGCGCCTGGCGCGTGCCGTTCCTGCTGTCGGCGGTGCTCGTGCTCGTCGGTCTCGTGATCCGGCTCAAGGTCGAGGAATCGCCAGTGTTCAGGCAGGCGGCCCCGGTGGCCGAGCTGCCGGTGCGGCTCGCGCTGCGCACCTCCTGGCGGCAGATCTTGCGCGGGATCGGCGCGCTGCCGGTGGCCGTCGGCGGCTACTACATCGTCACCACCTTCCTGCTCGGCTACTCGACGGCCGATCTGCACGTGAGCGAGGAACTCGTGCTGACCGGGCTGAGCATCGCGTCCTTCGTGGAACTCGTCGCCACCGTCGGCGTGGCCTGGCTCGGCGACCGCGTCGGCGGGCGGCGGGTGGTGATCGCCGGGCTGCTCGGCGTCGCGGTGCTGGCCGCGCCCCAGTTCCTGGTGATGGGCAGCGGCAGCGCCGGACTGATCTTCCTGACGCTGTCGCTGATGCGGCTCGTCATGGCCGCCACCTACGGTCCGATCGCGGCGATCCTCGCGCAGATGTTCCCCGCCCGCGCCCGCTACACCAGCATCTCGCTGTCCTACCAGGTCGCCGGCGCCGTCTTCGGCGGCTTCTCGCCGCTGGCCTGCACCGCGCTCGTCGCCGGATTCGGCGGCGTGGCCCCGGTGATCGTCCTGCTCGTCGTGATGTGCCTGATCAGCATCGCGTGTCTGCGCGGTGCGCCGCAGCTGTCCGACGACGTCCCCCAGCCCCACCGAACGGAGACCGCCCGTGGCTGACGTCCTGATCCACCGCGCCCGAGTCCTGACCATGGACCCGGACCTCGCCGAGACCGACGCGGTGCTCGTCCGCGACGGACGCGTCGCCGCGCTCGGCCCGGCGGCGGTCGCGCAGGCCGCCCCGGAGGCCGAACGAGTGGACGCGTCCGGCGCGACGGTGCTGCCCGGCTTCGTGGACCCGCACAACCACCTGTTGTCCACCGCGGAATCCCTCGCCGCGGAGGATGCCAGCTATCCCGCTGTGTCCACTGTGGACGACCTCGTGGAAATGGTCGCCAAGGCCGCCGCGCGAACGCCTGCGGGACAATGGATCCGCGCCTTCGGCATGGACGACGCGAAGTATCCGGAAGGCCGGCCGACCCGGCAGCGGCTCGACGAGGCGACCACCGAACATCCGGTCATCGTCTACCACGTCTCCGGCCACCACGCGGTGGTCAACTCGACCGCACTGGAGTGGCGCGGCATCGGCAGCGACGTCGCGGATCCGGCGGGCGGCCGGTTCCTCCGCGACGCGGCCGGACGGCTGACCGGCATGGTCCTCGACTCGGCGATGCAGCTGCTGCTGCCGGTCGCGGTCGAAATCGGTTGTCACGGCCCGAATTTCCACACCGATCTGCCGTTCGAGCAACTGTCGGGCTGGCTCGGCGACGCGGGCCGGCACTACGTCGAAGCCGGGCTGACGACCATCGCCGACCCGCAGGTGTCGGCCCGCGAACTGCGCGTGTACCGGGCCGCCCGCGCGGCCGGGCGGCTCCCGGTGCGCACGGTCGCGATGCCGCTGTCGCACCAGCTCGACGCACTCGCCGCGGTCGGACTCGGCGACCCGTTCGGCGACGACTGGCTGAGCCTCGGCGCGATGAAGTTCTACTCGGACGGCACGCTCATCGGCGGGACCGCGGTGTTCAGCGAACCGTACGGCGAGCACGGCGAATTCACCGGCAGCCTCTACTGGTCCGCCGACGACCTGACCGTGCTGGTCGAACGCGCCGCGCGGGCCGGATGGCGGGTCGCGGTGCACACCCAGGGCGATCTGGCGATGGAGAACACGCTGCGCGCACTCGAGGCGGGCTCGCGCGCGTACGGCGACGACTTCCGCCCTCGCGTCGAGCACTGCGGCTATCCGACCCGCGAGCACGTGCGCCGGTTCGCCGGGCTGGGCGTGATCCCGGTGAACCAGCCGAACTTCCTGCACGACAGCGGCGGGGATTTCCTGCGCCGCCTCGGCGACCGCGCGCACCGGCTCCAGCCGATCCGCGAGGAACTCGACGCGGGCCTGCGCCCGGCGCTGTCCAGCGATTCGTTCGTCTCGTCGTTCAAGCCGCTGCACACGATCGCGAACGCGATGCTCCGGCAGACCCGCGAAGGCGCGGACATCGGTGCGGAACAAGCGATTTCCCTGCCCGAGGCGCTGCGCGCACACACTCTCGACGCGGCGTACACGCTCGGCATGGACGACCGGATCGGCTCGCTGACGCCGGGCAAACTCGGCGACGTCGTGGTCCTCGACGCCGATCTCGAGCAGACCAGCCCGGAGAAGTTCGGCGAGGTGCACGTGACGACCACGGTGCTGGACGGGCGGATCGTGCACCAGCGCTGAACGCGTGGCCGGGGTCCGCGCCCCGGCCACGCGTCGCGGCTAGTCGACCGGGGTGACCTCGGCCATTTCCGACCAGGCCTCGCCGTCGAGGTTCTGGTAGTTGATCTGCGGCTTCTTCGCCACGACCGTCGACATGAACGGGAAGAATTCCTGCGCGTGCTTGGTGGCGACGTGCGCGTCCCCGGCGGCGCTGTCGGCGAAGACCTCGACCATGACGAATTCGTTCTCGTCGCTGCCGCTCTGGTAGTAGTCGAACGACACGTTGCCCGGTTCGCCGCGCACCTGCTCGGTGTAGCGCTGGACGCCTTCGAGCCATTCGGCGCGCTTCTCGGGGCGGATCTGTGCTTTGAGGACAATCAAGATCATGCGCCGAGTATCGCAGGAACCTCCCCGGTTCCGCAGAGCCGCGACTGCTACGCGGCCACCGCCGCGGCGCGAATCACCCGCGCCCCGGCCAACGCCGTCACCAGCAGTACCACCCCTCCCCCGAAAACCGCGCTGACCGCGAACGGCCAGGCGCCGAACGCGGCCGCCGGGCTGCCCGTCTTGACGATGGAGAACGGCAGGACGCACAGCACCGCCCCCACGACCGCGACGACGATCGCCAGCAGAGCCGCCGCGGCGGTTTCGCGCAGGAGCATGCCGCGGACCTGCCGGGCGGTCGAGCCGATCAGCGACAGCGTCGCGAATTCCGTCCGCCGGTCGCCGATCGCGGCCACCAGGTTGTTGGTCAGCGCGATCGCCATGAAGAGCGAGATCAGGACGACCACGAGGTAGTTGATCGACGCCAGCACGTCGGCGGTGCTGCCCGGCGCGCTGTGCTGGTTTTCGATGCCCTGCATGGCGAGCGTGCCCGCGGAGACGCCGACCAGCAGGGTCAGGAAGGTGACGATCGGACGGGCGCGTTCCGGAGCGGCGCGCAGGTTCACGCCCGCCAGGTGCGCCTCGGCGTTCTTCGCACCGCGCGAAAGGCGGCCGACGATCCGGTTGGCCGCGGAGATCAGTTCCGGGGCCAGAACGGCGAAGCCGATCGAGCACAGCACTACGGCGGGACCGGTCAGTCCAGTGGTCGCGATCGAGTCGGCAGGCAGGGCGAGCACCGCGCTGGCCGAGCCGAAACCCGCCGCCAGCACCACGATCGCGGCAATCCGCCGCGGTCGCGCAGTCCTGACCCGGCGCGGGCCGGTGACCTCTTCCACCGGGCTGCGCCGAGCCGGACCGCGGCTGCCGATCCACGCCGCGAGAACTCCGGCCAGCAGCACCACCGCGACGCCGACCAGCGGCAGCCCGATGCCGGGTGCGAACGACGTCGCCGGCGCGATGAGCCCGGTGGACCGGACCCCGGTCAGCAGCAGAAGCCCGAGCAGGTAGCCGAGCCCCAGCCCGGGCAGCGCGGCCACGGCGGTGATCGCGAGGGTTTCCATCGACACGAGCACCCGGATTTGCCGCGGCGCCGCGCCGATCAACCGCAACCCGCTGATCTCGCCGGACCGCGCCGCGAGCGTGACGCTGATCGTCGACACCATCGCGAACACGACGATCGCCACCACCCAGCCGCCCAGGATCAGCGGGAACTGGGTGAGAAATCCCCGGTCGGCCGGGGCGGTGCCGCCGGAGAGCCCGGTGCCGAGCAGGGCGGTCATGGCGACCACCAGAGCCATCCCGACGAGCGCGACCAGCCCGGTCGCCACAGCGGCGGCGCGGTGGTGGCCGAAGAGTCGCAGGGCCAGTTTCAGCATGTCAATTCCCCTTCGAAGAGACGGCCAGCGCGCGGTCTCGCCGCCACGTCCCGTCGACCCACCGACGGCAGCCGCCCGACCAGATCAACGAGGTCCACCGGACCGACTTCGCTTCGGATTCGCGAGCAGCACGCGTGATCTCACCGCCAACGCCCCGCCGGGTCACCGACGGCAGCCGCACGACCACCCAAGGTCCGCCAGGCCAGCTTCGCTTCGGATTCGCGAACAGCCCGTGTGATCTCGCCGCCAACGCCCCGCCGATCCACCGACGACGACCGCCCGACCACACCACCAAGGCCCGCCCAGCCAACTTCCCTTCGAAGACACGGCCAACGCGCGGTCTCACCGCCAACGCCCCGCCGATCCACCGACGACGACCGCCGGACCGCACCAGCAGGGCCCGCCCAGCCAACTTCCCTCCGGATTCGCGAACAGCCCGCGCGGTACCGCCGCCAGGCCAAGCACCCCGCGGATCGCGCCCGCGCCAGCAAGCTCCGCCCGGTCGACGCCTCATCGAAGGCTCGACCAGCACCCGCCGTGCCACCAGGCGAAAGTCCCGCCCCACCAGCAAGCCCCGCCATCTCAACTCCGATCCGGATGAGCCGCCTGCGCCTGCGATCGGCCGTCGACGGCAAGCCACCTACTCCACGCCGGTCTCTCCCCGGACACACTGCCCACACCCGCCGCGGAGCTTGCGAACCGCTCGTCCGCGCGGCACCCGCCAGCCAGCCGCCGCATAAGTCCACTTCGGACTGTCCGGTGCGCCGGTTCATCGGGCACCCACCGCGTTCGCCGCCCGCTCCGCTGACTCCACCAGCACCGCCATCCGGTTGGCCACCGTCGCCGCGGTCGGCCGGGACAGCTGGTCGACCACCAAACCGTCGGCCAGGAACAGCACCGCGTCGGCATACGACGCCGCTACCGGGTCGTGGGTCACCATCACGATCGTCTGGCCGCGGTCCGCCAGGTGACGCAGCAAGCGCAGCACTTCCCGCGCGCTGCGGATGTCCAGCGCGCCGGTCGGTTCGTCGGCGAACACCACCTCCGGATCCGTCACCAGCGCTCGGGCCACCGCCACGCGCTGCTGCTGTCCGCCGGAGAGCTGGCCCGGCCGGTGTCCGCCGCGCTGTGCCAGGCCGACCTGCGCCAGCAACGCGGCGGTCCGCTGCGGATCCGGGCGGCGACCGTCCAGCCGCAACGGCAGTTCGATGTTCTCCGCCGCGGTCAGCGCGGGCAGCAGGTTGAACTGCTGGAACACGAAACCGATCCGCTGGCGCCGCAGCTGCGCCAGCCGTGGTTCGTCCAAAGCGGACAGATCGGCGCCGTCCAGTTCGACGGTGCCTTCGGTCGGGGCGCGCAGCCCGGCAGCACAGTGCAGCAACGTCGTTTTCCCCGAGCCCGACGGGCCCATGATCGCGGCGAAGGCACCGCGCGGGACGTCCAGGTCGACGCCCCGCAGCGCGTCGACCGGGCCGCCTTCTCCTTCGAAGCGGCAGCGCAGCCGCCGGGTGCGGATCGCGGGTGCGGTCATCTCGAGTCCTCCCAGTGTCCTGAACGATCGTTTAAAACGAACGTTTACCTGATACGGTAGCACGCGTGGGACATCGCGAGAACCTGATCACCGCCGCCCGGGAATGCCTCCTCAAGGCCGGTTACGCGCGCACGACGGTGCGCGACCTCGTCGCCGCCTCCGGGGCCAACCAGGCGTCGATCAACTACCACTTCGGGTCGAAGGAGCAGCTGCTCACGCAGGCTCTGTCCGACTTGAACACCGAGTGGGGCGAAATGCTGTTCGCCGTCCTCTCGGACCCGGCAGGCGAAAAGGCCGGGCCGGAGCGGCGCTGGGCGCGGATCATCGAGTCCATCCAGGAGCACCGCGAGCTCTGGTTCGTGAACTTCGAGAGCGTCAGCTACCTCCAGCACGACGAGAAGGTGCGGAAGATCAACGCGGAAGGCCAGCAGCTGGCCCGCGTCGCGCTCGCCCGCGCTTTCGGCGATCTCGGACCGGACGCCGACACGGAGGACGTCCACGCGATCGGCGCGCACTACTACTCGCTGCTGGTCGGGACCGCACTGCAGTGGCTGACCGATCCCGACCGCGCTCCCTCGGCCGCGGACGTCGTGCGCGCCGACTGGCGCTCCGCCTAACCCGCGCCGAACCCCCGCACGTCACGCGGACATCACAGATCCCGGTCCCCGCGACCGCTCCGTTGACACGTCCGCCATCCGGGTGACATGATTCGCGCGCCGCCTGGAAACGTTTCCAAACCATCCAGGACGTAGCTTGGAAACGTTTCCAACAGCGGTTTCCGTACCGCTGCCGCAGTGTCCGACTGGGAGGGACGATGACGTCAACCCGAGCCACCTTGATCCAGGTGGCCGAGCGCGCCGGCGTGTCGCTGGCTTCGACCTCGCGCGCGCTGCACGGGACCGGCGCGAGCAAGGCGATGGTCGAGCGCGTGCGGGCCGCCGCGGCGGAGCTCGGGTACAGCGCGGACGCGATCGGGCGGTCGCTGCGGCTGAAGAAGACGTCGCAGATCGCGTTCGCGGTGGCGGACATCGGCAACCCGGTCTACGTCGAGATCATGCGGGGCATCCACGAAGTCCTCGCCCCGCACGGGTATCGGGTCGTGGTGATGTCCACTGGGGACACCGCGGCGTCGACCGCCGAGCTCATGCGCAGCCTGCACGGCGGGTTCGTCGACGGCATGATCGTCATCCCGCTGCGCACCGACGACGAGCTGATCGAGCAGATCGGCCAGGCCCCGGTGCCGGTCGTGGTGATCGGCCGGGCGATGAGCGACCGGGGGATCAGTTCGGTCTCCACCGATTCCGCCGCCGGGATCGGCGCCGCGGTGCAGCACGTGGTTTCGCTGGGCCGCCGCCGGATCGGCTTCCTGAACGGGCCGCTCGACACCACGCCGGGCTCCTCGCGGCAGCGCGGTTTCGACGAGGCGGTGTCGGCCAAGGACTTCACTGCCGGCACCGCCGTCGAGGTGGCGGCCGACTTCACGGTGGCAGCGGGAATCGAGGCCGCCCGGAAGCTGCTCGACCGTCCACAACGGCCGGACGCGATCGTCGCAGCCAACGACCTGCTCGCGATCGGAGCCATCCGCGCCGCCCGCGAACGGGGGCTCAGCGTTCCGCGCGACGTCGCCGTCACCGGGATGGACGACACCGAACTCGGGCAGGTCTTCCTGCCGCGGCTGACCAGCGTGTCCCTCGGTTCGGCCGAGCGCGGGCGCGCCGCCGCCCGGCTGATGCTCGGGCTCACCGAGGACGCGGACGCCCCGGCGCAGCAGATCTCGGTCGGGACCGAGCTGTTCGTCCGGGAGTCCACTCAGGACTCCGCAATGGACCAGAAGGGCGAGGACGCGGAATGACCACCGCCACGCAGGCGCGGCGAGCCGTCCCCGCTCCCCCGCCTCGCCCCAGGAGAACGACTCAGGCCCGGACCCGCCGGCGCGAGGCGATCGCGCTGGTCATGCCGTCGCTGATCCCGATCCTGGTCCTGTCGGTGGCCCCGCTGGCGATCGGCGTCGTGCTGGCCTTCACCGACACCCGGCTGGTGCGGCATCCGGACTTCGGCTTCGCCGGGATCGACAACTTCGTCCGCCTCGGCGGGAACTCGCTGTTCTGGGATTCGCTGCGGATCGGTCTGATTTGGACAGTCGGCGTGACGGTCCTGCAACTGGCCGCCGCGATGGGGCTCGCCCTGCTGCTGAACTCCGGTCTCAAACTGCAGGGCCTCACCAGGGTGCTCGCGCTCATTCCGTGGGCGATGCCGCCGGTGGTCGTCGCGATCATGTGGCAAATGATTTATTCGGCCAACGGCGGTCCGCTCAACGCCTTCCTCGGCAGCATCGGCTTGCCGGACGGAATCAACTGGCTCGGCGATTTCAATACCGCGCTGCCAGCGGTGATCGTGGTCGGCGTCTGGGTCGGCATGCCGCAGACCACCGTGACGCTGCTCGCTGGGCTGCAACAGATCCCGGCCGAACTGCACGAGGCCGCCGCGGTCGACGGCGCCGGTGCTTGGCGCCGGTTCACCGCGGTGACCTGGCCGAGCCTGCGCCCGATCGTCAGCTCGATCACCTCGCTCAATTTCATCTGGAATTTCAATTCGTTCTCGCTCGTCTACGTGCTCACCGCGGGCGGCCCGGGCGGCAAAACGATGGTTCCGGTGCTGTTCGTGTACCTCGAAGCGTTCAAGAACCGCGAAATCGGCTACGCCGCCGCGATGGGGCTGGTCCTCGTCATCGTGGTCGTCGCGCTGCTCGCGATCTACCTGCGGTCGCAGTTCCGCGGCGACCGTCCGGAAAGGGGGCGGTGATCGATGCGCTGGTCCGTGCGCCCCGCGCAGTACCTGGCTCTCGTGCTGTACCTGCTGTTCCTCGGGTTCCCGCTGCTGTGGCTGATTTCCGCGTCGGTGAAGTCGTCGGCGGAGCTGAACTCGCTGTCGGTCAACCTGATCCCGGGCGAATGGCATTGGGACAACTACGGCGAAGCGCTCTCCCGGCAGGGCCTGCTGCATTCGGCGTTCAACAGCCTGCTGGTCGCGCTGGCCAGCACCGTGCTCGCGATCCTGATCTCGGTCCCCGCGGCCTACGTGCTGGCCCGGCTCAAGGGCAAGCTGCGCATCGCGGGCGTCACCTGGATCCTGGTCAGCCAGGTGTTTCCGGTGGTGCTGGTGATCCTGCCGCTGTTCCTCGTGCTGCGGACGCTGGGCCTCGCCGACAGCCTCGTCGGGCTGACGCTCGTGCACACCACCTACATCCTCCCGTTCGCGCTGTGGATGCTGCAGGGCTACGTCGCGGCGATCCCGGTGGATCTCGAGGAGGCCGGCGCGATGGACGGCGCGAACCGGTTCACCGTGCTGCGCACCATCGTCTTCCCGCTGCTGGCCCCTGGCGTGGTCGCGACGGCGATGTTCAGCTTCGTGTCGTCGTGGAACGAGTTCTTCTTCGCGCTGGTGCTGCTGCAGTCGCCGGAGAACTACACGCTGCCGATCACGCTCACCATGTTCATCGGCGGCGAGGGCAAGGTCGCCCTCGGCCCGCTGGCCGCGGGCGCGGTGCTCGCGGCGATCCCGAGCATCGCCTTCTTCAGCCTCCTGCGGAAGAAACTCACCGGCGGCCTCATGGCCGGTGCGGTGAAGGGATGAGCCCCACCCCATCGGAAACCCCTTCGAAAGGTCGGTCGATGAAGACACGACGCGCGGCAGCCGCCGCCAGCCTCGCCCTCGTCAGCCTGCTCGCCGCCGCGTGCGGCGGCGGCGACAGCGGCGGCGGGGACGGCGGCCCGGTCACCCTCACGTTCCAGTCCCTGTCGGACCAGCCCGCCGCGATCGCCGCCACGAACAAGATCGTCGGGGCGTGGAACCAGGCGCATCCCGACACCCAGGTGAAGGTCGTGCAGGCCGGGTGGGACAGCGCCTACGACAAGCTGATCACCCAGTTCAACGCGGGCACCGCGCCGGACATCGTGCACTACGAGGCCGCCGGGATCGGCCCGTTCGCGGCCGACGGCTACCTCGCCGACCTCTCCCCCTACCTGTCCGGGCAGAAGCGCGCGGACATCCCGAAGGGCGTGCTCGACTCGGTGACCGTGGACGGCAAGGTCGTCGCCTACCCGACCGAGCTGCAGTCCTATATGGTCTTCGCGAACAAGAAACTGCTGGAGCAGTCCGGCGCGCAGATCCCGACCGGCGAAACGATGACCTGGGACCAGCTGCGCCAGCTGGCCAAGACCGCCACGAAGGACGGCAAGTACGGCCTCGGCTGGGGACTGTCGAGCCCGACCGCGACGTTCGTGGCGATGGCCCCGGGCTTCGGCGGCAAGTACTTCGAGGGCACCGGAGACCAGGCGCAGATCAGCGTCGGCCAGGGCGAAATGGCGCTGCCGCAGCTGGTGCACGACATGAACGCGACCGACCACTCGATCCTGCCGGTGACGCTGACCCAGTCCGGCGGCAAGGCGCTGGCCCCGTTCTACGCGGGCCAGGTCGCGATGACCGTGCAGGGCTCCTACCAGGCGGCGAACATCGAGAAGGACGCGCCGAAGGACCTGGACTGGATCGCGCTGCCGCCGATCGCCGGCCCGGCCGGACCGGCGCAGGCCGCCAACCCGCAGACGCTGTCGGTCAACAAGGACTCCAAGCACGTCGAGCAGGCCGCGAAGTTCCTGGAGTACTTCACCAGCACCGAGAACCTCGCCGCGCTCAACGAGGCCGACACGCTGATCCCGGCGAGCAACTCCGCTCGCGAAGCGCTCGACAAGAAGCTCAGCGCGAAGAAGGGCTGGAGCACCATCCTGGCCTCGGGCAAGTACCTGACCTCGGCGCCGTATCTGTTCGCCGGCAAGTACGCGCAGTGGAAGGACACCGTCGCGACGCCCGCCTACCAGCGCTTCCTGGCGAACCAGATCGACGCGAACACGCTGGCGCAGCAGCTGAAGGACGGCTGGAAGAGCGTCGCCAAGTGACCGCCGCGCCGGGGCCGGGCGCCGCTCCGGCCCCGGCGCGCACAACAGGCGCGGGCGGCATGCCCGCGCCGGGGAACGAAGGGACAAGCCGGTGACCTGGCTGGAGGACCGCGCGGTGGCAGTGATCACCGGCGCGGCGGTGGGGGACGCGCTCGGCGGCGCGACCGAAGGGTGGACGCCCGAGCAGATCGAGGAGCGCCACGGCGGCCGGGTGACCGGGATCGTCCCGCCGTGGTACCCGAACTGGCGGGACGCGCGCCCGATCGCGCCGTACCACAAGGGCGACGGGCACATCACCGACGACACCTTGATGACCCGCGCGATCGTGGAGGTGTACGCGAAGCGCCGCGCGCACCTCGACGCGTACGCGATGGCCGAGGACCTGGTGCCGCTGATGATCGGCGAACCGCGCTGGGTGCCGGAGCTGGAGTCGACGGCCCTGCTGCTGCAGCGGGTGTTCCTCGCCGAGAAGTGGATCGTCGCGAAGCTGCACTACGGGCACGCGGACCCGCGCGAGGCGGGCGTCGGCAACATCGTGAACTGCGGTGCGGCGATGTACATCGCGCCGGTCGGCGTGGTGAACCCGGGCGATCCGCGGGCCGCCTACGCCGAGGCGATCGACCTGACCGCACCGCATCAGTCGAGCTACGGCCGGGAGGCCGCCGGGGTGCTGGCCGCGATGGTCGCCGCTGCGGTCGCGCCGGGTGCGGGGCTGGACGACATCGTGCAGGCCGCGCTCGCGGTTTCGCACGACGGGACCTCGGCGGCGCTGCAGGCGGTTGCCGAAGCGTTCCAGGGGTGGAACGCCGCGCCCGAGACCGACGACGAGGAGCGTGCGCTGGCGCGGAAGATCCGCGAGGTGGTCGCACCGTTCGATTCGGTCGGGCCGGAGTACCGGCAGATGTCGATGGACGCGCGGCGGCCGTCGCGGACCAAGGCGATCGAGGAACTGCCTGCCGCGCTCGGCTTCGTGCTCGGCCATCAGGGCGACTACCGCGGCGCGGTGCTGGCCTCGGTGAACTACGGCCGGGACGCGGATTCGATCGCGTCGATGGCGGGTGCGCTCTGCGCCGGGCTCGGCGGGTCCGCTTCGGTGCCGGACGAGTGGATCGATCCGATCGGCGAGGCCAGCAAGATGGATCTGCGCGAGACCGGGCGGCTGCTCGCCTCCGCCGCGGCGGACATCGTGCAGGCCGACCGGGCGCGCGCCCAGGCACGGCTCGCCGCTCTCGACGCGCTGGCCGCGGCATGAGGCTGACCTGGGCTCAGCCGGAAGACCTGCTCGCGCACGAGTTCGTCCAGTCCGCCGCGGAGGGCAAGGACGTCACCTCGGTGCGGGAGCGCTGGGTCGCCGCCGGCGGCGATCCGGTCCCTGCCGTGAGCGGGGCAGGACCGCGGCCGGCGCCCCCGGCGTTGCGGGCGCTGGCCCGGACGCTGCTGGACGAACTGGCCGCGCTCCCCGGCCCGGCCGCGCCGCACGAGCCGGACGAGTGGGACGAGATCGTCGCGCTGCTTCCGGCCGCGCCGGTCCTCCCCCGGCCCGCCGCGGACCGCGCGCTCGGCGCGTGGACCGGCCGGGCGGCGGGGTGCCTGCTCGGGAAACCGGTCGAGAAGATCCCGCGCGAGGGCATCGAGGAGATCCTGCGCGCGACCGGACGCTGGCCGCTGGACCGGTGGTTCACCGCGGTCGGGCTGCCGGACGAGGTCGCCGCGCGATGGCCCTGGAACCGGCGGTCGGCCCCGACTTCCTTGGAGGAGAACATCTCCGGGATGCCGGAGGACGACGACCTCAACTACCCGATCCTCGCGCTGACGCTGCTGGAACGGCACGGCCGCGAGTTCGCCACCGACGACGTCGCGCAGCTCTGGCTGGAGCAGCTTCCGGCCGGGCGGGTGTTCACCGCCGAGCGTGCGGCGTACCGGAACCTGCTGGACGCGCGGCCGGTGCCGGAGACCGCGACGCACCTCAACCCGTTCCGCGAATGGATCGGCGCGTTGATCCGGACCGACGTCTTCGGCTGGGTCTCCCCCGGTGATGTCCGCGGAGCTGCGCGGCTCGCGTGGGTCGACGCGCGGCTCAGCCACACCCGGAACGGCATCTACGGCGCGATGTGGGCGGCAGCTCTCGCGTCGGCGGCGATGGTCTGCGACTCCGTCCACAGTGTTCTCAATGCGGCGGAAACCGTGCTGCCGCCCGAAAGCAGATTGGCCGCGGCGGTGCGGTTTGGGCGGGAAGCCGCTGCGCACGAGGACGGGCTCGATCGGATCCACGCGCGGTACGGCGACCTGCATTGGGTGCACGTGCTGAACAACGCCGCGGTGATCGCGTATGCCCTGACTCGCGGCGATGGCGACTTCGGGCAGAGCATCTCGCTGGCTGTCACGGCTGGCTGGGACACCGACTCCGCGGCCGCGACGGTCGGCGGGGTGGTCGGTGCGCTGGCGGGGACGGACGGGATCGGCGAGCAGTGGACGAAACCGCTCGACAACCGGATCGCGACCTCGTTGCCCGGTGGCGAGCAGCGGATCACCGGCCTCGCGGCGCGGACAGCCGGGGTGGCGCGATGACCGGCCGAGTTGTCGTTGTCGGGTCGGCGAACGTCGATCTCGTGGTCGACGTTCCGCGGCAGCCGCACGGGGGCGAGACCGTGCTCGGCGGCGATGTCCGGCGGAGTCCGGGTGGCAAGGGGGCCAATCAGGCAGTGGCCGCGACGCTCGCCGGCGGGGCGGAGACGACGTTCCTCGGCGCGTTCGGCGCGGACGACGGCGCGGACTTTCTGCTGGCGTCGTTGGCGAAGGCCGGGGTTCGGACCGATCTGGTGTCGCGTGTGGAAAGTGCCACCGGGACCGCGTTCATCATGGTGTCGCCGGACGGCGAGAACTCCATTGTGGTCGCGCCCGGGGCCAACTCGCGGCTCGCTCTTTCCGACGAGCAGCTCGGCCGGGTCGCGACAGCGGACGTGGTGCTGGCACAGCTGGAGATCCCGCTCGACGCGGTGACCGCTGCCGCGGCGGCCCGGCGCTCCGGTGCGCGGATGGTGCTCAATGCCGCGCCGTCCCGGCCGCTGCCGGACCTCGATCTGGACGTGCTGGTCGTCAACGAGCACGAAGCCGCCGACCTGGCCGGAACGCCGGGGACGCCGGAGGAACTGGCCCGGATCCTGCGACGACGCGCATCCGCGGTGGTGATCACGCTCGGCGCGGCCGGTTGCGTCGTCGCGGAGCAGGAAATCGTGCAGCTGCCCGGGTTCCGGGTGTCCCCAGTGGACACGACCGGTGCCGGGGACACGTTCTGCGGTGTCCTCGCGGCGGCGCTCGCCGACGGTCGTTCGCTCCGGGAAGCCGCCGAACGCGCCGGGGCCGCCGCCGCGCTCGCGGTCACCCGGCCCGGCGCGCAGTCCGCGGTGCCGACCGCCGCGGAGGTCGCCGAGTTCGCTGAGTCCGGGACCGGAGGAAACGCCCGATGACGTACGTGTTCGACCCGCTCGTCCCGCGCCCGATCGACCGGCCGACCGAGGTCCCGCTCAGCGCGCCGCTCTCCCCCGAGCAGCTCGTCGCGCTGGACGAGGCCAAGATCTTCGCCGGCCCGGCGGACCCCGCCGACCGCGCGGAATGGCGGGCGCGGCTGCGGCGATGGCGAGCCGACGCGCAGCAGCGGCACCGCTATCACGGCCGCGCCTACGACCGGCCGGAGGCCGCCTGGGCCGCCGGATGCCACACCGTCGCGCAGGTCTGGCTCTGGGACGAGTTGCTGTATTCGTTCGAGGAGCACCGGTTCACCCCGGAACGGTTCCTCGCCGACGCGCACCAGCGGTTCGGCGGGCTCGACGCGGTCGTGCTGTGGCACGCGTACCCGGTGATCGGCCTCGACGACCGCAACCAGTGGGATTTCTACCGCGACGTGCCCGGGCTCCGGGAACTGGTCGAGGTGTTCCATTCGGCGGGCGTGCGGGTGTTCGTGGACTACAACCCGTGGGACGTCGGCACGCGCCGGGCCGAGGACGACGCCACGGAGCTCTCTGCCGTGCTCGCCGATTTCGGTGCGGACGGCGTCTTCCTGGACACGCTGAAGAAGGCGGATCCGGCGCTGGTCGAGCAGCTCGAACGCGCGCGGCCCGGGGTCGTGCTGGAGGGCGAGTCGAAGCTGCCGGTCGAGCGGATCGAGGACCATTCGGCGTCGTGGGCGCAGTTCTTCGCCGATTCGCCGGTGCCGGGCGTGCTGCGTTCCCACTGGTACGAGCGGCGGCACATGCAGCACCACGTCCGGCGGTGGCACCGCGACCACACCGAAGAACTGCAGTCGGCGTGGCTGAACGGCGTCGGTGTGATGGTGTGGGAAGTCGTGTTCGGCGTGTGGGTCGGCTGGTCGCAGCG
Source organism: Amycolatopsis orientalis DSM 43388 (assembly GCF_000411975.1). GTDB lineage: Bacteria > Actinomycetota > Actinomycetes > Mycobacteriales > Pseudonocardiaceae > Amycolatopsis > Amycolatopsis orientalis_D. The sequence continues at coordinate 39,825 of NZ_ASXG01000079.1, read as the reverse complement.
AGACGCCGCGACGGTGCGCCGGATGGTGTCGGTGCAGCGCGCGGCCGGTGACCTGCTGCGCGACGGCGAGTGGACGCCGTTGGCTCCGTTGGCGCCGGAAGCCGAGGCGGCCGGGGTTTACGCCTCGCGCTGGGAACTCGGCGACTGGACCCTGTGGACGGTCGTGAACCGCGGCGACTCGGATTATCTCGGTCCGGTGGTGGACGGTCCGGTGATCGATCTGTTCGCCGACGGACGGGTGCCGGCACGCGGGATTTCGGCGTTGCTGCGGGTCGCGGACGGTGCGGCGGAGCCGTCGTGGCTGTCTCGGGTGGCGACCCTCCCCCACGATGTCGATGCCCGCTTCCCGCACCGGCTCGCAGTTCGCCTCCAGCCCGGCCCGACGTCCGTGAAGGGCTCCTTGAGGGAATCTGATTCCCTCAAGGAGCCCTTCACGGACGTGGTTGAGGTGCCTGCCGGGCCGTATGTGCTGACGGTTCGGTATCGCGGGCGCGAGACCGGGATGTACCAGGGCGCGCCGTATGTGGACGAGTGGAAGCCGCTGCCGCCTCGGCTGCACGACGCGCGCACCCTGCAGCGCGACGGTTCGCTGGCGTCGCCGGTCGCGGTCGCCACGACTGAGGTGACGAACGGCGAGTTCGCGGAATTCCTTGCGGCTACTGGATACCAGCCGGTCGAGCCGCATCGGTTCCTCGCGCACTGGGTCGACGGCCGGCCTCCCGCCGAGGACGAGCCGGTGACCTTTGTGGACCTCGACGACGCCCGGGCGTACTGCGCGTGGCGCGGCGGCCGGCTGCCGACCGAGGACGAATGGCAGCTCGCCGGGGAGACCGGCGAGCTGCGGCGCGGGACGCCCGCGGTGTGGAACTGGACCGAAAGCGAGCACTCCGACGGGAGGACCAGGTTCGTGATGCTCAAGGGCGGCAGCGATTACCGCGCCGAGGGTTCCGAGTGGTACGTCGAGGGCGGGCGGCACGCGCCGGACTACAGCGTGAAGCTGCTGCTGCCGGGATTCGGGCTGGCGCGGGGCGCGACCGTCGGCTTCCGCTGTGCTTGGGACGTGCCGCGATGACCGTGTCGAGGGATGCTTCCGCCGGAGCGCTGGCCGGGCTGCGGGTGGTGGACGCGTCGACGTTGTTCGCCGGGCCGATGGCCGCGATGCACCTCGGCGACATGGGCGCCGAGGTGATCAAGGTCGAGCATCCGTCACGGCCGGACCCCTCGCGCACGCACGGGGTGGCCAAGGGGGACGTCAACCTGTGGTGGAAGACGTTGGGCCGCAACAAGCGCACCGTCACCGCGAACCTGGGCAGCGACGGCGGGCGCGAGGTGTTCCTGGCGCTCGCGGAGACCGCGGACGTGGTGATCGAGAACTTCCGGCCGGGCACGCTCGAACGCTGGGGACTCGGGTACGACGAGCTGTCCGCGCGCAATCCAGGGCTGGTTCTCGCGCGGGTGACCGGATTCGGCCAGTTCGGCCCGTACTCCCCGCGCCCCGGCTTCGGCACGCTCGCCGAGGCGATGAGCGGGTTCGCCGCGGCCACCGGCGAACCGGACGGCCCGCCGACGCTGCCGCCGTTCGGACTCGCCGACGGCGTCGCGTCGCTGGCCACCGCGTACGCGATCATGGTCGCGCTCGCCGGGCGAACCGCCGGCGGGCGCGGCCAGGTCGTGGACGTCGCGATCATCGAGCCGATTCTCGCCATGCTCGGGCCGCAGATCACGCGGTGGGACCAGCTCGGCACGGTCCAGCCGCGCACCGGCAACCGTTCCGCGAACAACGCGCCGCGCAACACCTACCGCACGAGCGACGGGCAGTGGGTGGCGGTGTCCACGTCGGCGCAGTCGATCGCGGAACGCGTGGTGCGGCTGGTCGGCCGTCCGGAACTGGCCGACGAACCGTGGTTCGCCTCCGGCGCGGACCGGGCGGCGCACGCGGACGAACTGGACGAGGCCGTCGGCGGCTGGATCGCGCAGCACACCCGCGACGAGGTCGTGGCCGCGTTCGAGGAGGCGCAGGCCGCGGTCGCGCCGATCTACGACGCCGCCGACATCGTCGCGGACCCGCAGTTCCGCGCGCTGGGCACGATCCACGAGATCGACGATCCGGAGCTGGGCACGACGTTGATGCAAGGACCGCTGTTCCGGCTGTCCGACAACGACGGGGTCATCGGCTTCACCGGACGCCCGCACGGCGCGGACACCGACGAGGTCCTCGGCTCGCTCGGCTTCACCCCGGCGCGGATCGCCGAGCTGCGTGCGGAGGGAGCGGTATGACGCCCGCGCTGACCCTGCTGTATGTCCCGGCCGACCGGCCCGACCGCGTCGCCAAAGCGCTCGATTCGGACGCCGATGTCGTGCTGGTCGACCTCGAAGACGCCGTCGCGCCCGCACGCAAAGACGCCGCCCGGGACAACGCCGTCCGGCTGCTGGCCGACGTGCCCGAATCGCGGCCAGTGCAGGTGCGCATCAACCACCCGGACACGCCCTGGCACGCGGCAGACGTGGCCGCAGTCGCCGAGTTGCCGGCGTGGGTGGGCGCGCGGCTGCCGAAGGTCGAGAGTTCGCTCGACGTCCGGTCGCACGCCGAGGCTTTGCCGGGACGGGAATTGCACCCGCTGATCGAGTCGGCGCTCGGGGTGGAGCGGGCGTTGGAGATCGCGCTCGCCTCCCCGCGGACGGCGTCGCTCGGGCTGGGCGAGGCGGATCTGCGGTCCGACCTGCGGCTCGCCGACGAAGCGGGGCTCACCTGGGCGCGCAGCCGGATCGTGAACGCCGCCCGTGCCGCCCGGCTGCCCCCGCCGGCGATGTCGGTGTACGCGAACGTCCGCGACCTCGACGGGCTGGCGGAAAGCTGCCGGGCCGGGCGAGCGCTCGGATTCCGCGGCCGGACCGCGATCCATCCCGGGCAGCTGCCGACGATCCGCGCGGCTTTCCTGCCGACGGCCGAGGAGGTCGCCCGGGCGCGGGAGCTGCTGTCCCGAATGGACGGTGCCACCGAGGCCGGGGTGGGCGCGATCGCGCTCGCCGACGGGACGTTCCTGGACGTGGCGATGCGGGACCAGGCGCTGGCGGTCCTCGCCCTCGTCTCCGACTAGGACTTGTCCGCGGAAACCAAGCGCAGCAACGGGTCGAAGCGGGCCGGCCCCTCGGCCGTCAGCTGCACCGGCTCCGCGACCGGCTGGTATCCGGTCACGACGACGGTGTACTCGCCGGGGAACAGGTCGTCGACGGCGTAGTGACCGGCCTCGTCCGTGACGGTCACCCGCTGGACCTGTCCCTCGGCGTCCAGCACCGCGACCTGGGCGCCCGGGAACGGGCCGCGGACCGCGTGCACAGTGCCGGTGAGCCGGACCGACCGCGCCAGTTCGACGTCCTCGCGGACCGGTTCGGCACCCACCTGGACATGACGGGCCGCCGGTTCCCGGCCGCCTGCCTGGACCAGCAGCAGATAGCTGCCCGCCGGGGCGTCCAGGGCGAAAGTGCGGTCCGCGCCGGTGGTGGTGCGGCGCACTTCGTGGGTGTCCAGGGACGTCAGCGACACCGAGGCGGTTTCGCCCGGAGTCAGGCCGCGCACCGCACCGGAGATCGCCGCGGGCGGCTTGGTTTCGGTGGTGCGACGGCCTTTTCGCGTCCGGGACAGCAGCACGTCGACGACGCCGAACAGCAGCGCGAGCCCGACCAGCGCGGTCGAGCCGATCAGCCCGAGCGCGGTCGCGGAGTGGTAGTCCCCGTGCGAACGGCCGAGTTCGCCGAAGAACAGCGACCCGCCGAGCGCGGTGCCGACCGCCGAGCCGATCCGCTGCCCGGTCTGCAGCACGCCGGCCGCGGTGCCGCCTTCCGCGGGCGGGACTTCCTCCAGGGCGAGCGTCGAGTTCGGCGAGATCACCAGCCCGCTGCCGAACCCGCCGACGAACAACGGCCCGGCCAGCACGAACGCGGTGTTCGCGCCGGAGTAGTCGCGGACGAGCCACGCGGTCGCGGCGAGCCCGATCGCCACGAGCAGCGTCCCGAGGACGACCATCGGCCTGCCGAACCGGTGCACGAGCCGCCCGCCGATGGTCGGCGAAATCGCCGAGCCGATCGCGAACGCGAGCATCGCCGCGCCGGCCTGCAGCGCCGTGTAGCCGAGGCCCTGCTGGAAAAAGAGCGTCAGGACCAGGAAAATCCCGGTGAACCCGGCGAAATAGACCATGCCGAGCGCGGAACCCATCGAGTAGCTGCGCACGGTCAGCAGCTTCAGGTTCACCAGCGGATGCTTGCCGCGCTTGCCGAGCCAGCGCTCCCACAGCACGAACAGCACGAGCAACCCGGCCGCGACGCCCATCAGCCACCAGCGCGGCGAGGTCGCCTGTTCCTCTTCCTCGATCAGCGGCAGCATCACCAGCACGACCGCCACGCCGAGCAGCAAGCTGCCGGCCAGGTCCGGCGTCCGCTTGCGGCCGCTGCGCGCGTCCTTCGGCAGCAGCCGCAGGCCGAACAGGATCGCGAGAACGCCGATCGGCAGGTTGACGTAGAACACCCAGCGCCAGCCCTGGTCGACGCCGATGCCCTGGATCAGCAGCCCGCCCAGCACCGGCCCGATCGCGGTGGAGAGCCCGACCGTCGCCCCGAACGCGCCGAACGCCTTGCCGCGCTCGCGGCCGGAGAACAGCTGCTGCATCAGGCCGATGATCTGCGGGTTCAGCAACCCGCCCGCGACGCCCTGCCCCAGCCGGGCGGCCACGAGCCACGTCGCGTTCGGCGCCGCCCCGCACAGCACGCTGGTCGCGACGAACAACGCCAGCCCGAGCAGAAACATCCGGCGGCGGCCGTAGTCGTCGCCGAGCCGCCCCGACGGCACCAGCGCGAGACCGAACGTGAGCGCGTAACCCGACACGACCCACGAGACGTCCGCGGGCGTCGCGCCGATCCCGTGCTCCATCGAGGGCAGCGCGACGTTGACGATGCTGACGTCGAGCAGCGTCATGAACCCGGCGATCAGGCACACCCACAAGGCGCGCCAGCGCTGCGGATCGGGCTCGGGGGAAGGAGAAGCGTGCACGGACCGTCCTGATTCGAGACCGGTAAGATAATTACTGGTGTTAGAATACTCGCCCATGCCAGCGGAGCGGGACCACGTCGACGGAGTCATGGCGCAGATCACCGGCGTGCGCGCGGAAGACCGGGTGAGCAAGGCGCTGAGCTTCCGCCTGCTGCGCGCCGCCCGCCTGCTGGAAACGGAACTGCGCCGCGAATTCGACGCCTTCGGGGTCGGGTTGTGGGAAGTGGAACTGCTGGGCGCGCTCAAACGAGCCGGTCCCCCGTACCGTCTTTCGGCCGGGCAGCTGCTGGACAGCATGCGCCTGACGTCCGGCGGAGTGACCAAGCGCGTCGCCGGACTGGAACGCAAAGGCTGGGTCCGCCGCGACATCGACCCCGGAGACCGGCGGCAGATCCTGGTGAGCCTGACCGAGGAGGGCCTGGCGCGGGCGCAGGAGGTGTTCGGGATGAAGACGCAGACCGAGGCCCGGCTGCTGCGCGTTCTGCCGCACGCGGAGCAGGACCGGATGAACGACGACCTGCGGAAGCTGCTGCTGCAGTGGGAAGGCCCGGACGAACGGGAGTGACCGCCCGCCGGCTCAGCGTCCGCCAGTTCCCGGCAGCCTATGTCGCGGCGGACGCCTGCTCGGCGCGGCGCAGGCGGCTCTTCGCCCCCGAACGGGCGGCGTGGAAATTCCAGCCGAGAACCATCAGCGCGTCGACAATCCCGAAGGCGATCCCGACGCCGAAGCCGACCTCGTCCGGCCGGTGCAGGTCGACCGCTTTCTTCGGGTCCACCACTACCGACACGGTGCTGCCCGGCTTGTCGTGTTCCACCGCCACCAGGCCGCGTTGCCCGTCCGGAGTGACGACGACCAGCGCGTTCTTCGTGTATTTGTCCGGCGGCGTGAATTGCACCGCGGTCCAGTGGTCGGTGTAGCCGGTCGCGCTCGCCCGCATCGGCACGCCCCGCGTCTCGAGCACGTAGCCGTCGACCAAGGACGGTCCGGTCATGAAGATCATCACGAGATGCAGGCCGGCGACGAAAAGGTTCAGCACGACGAAGATGCCGCTGCGCCCCAGGACCGCGGGAAGCACGACAATCAGCGCGGCGCTGAGCCAGACCAGCTGCGTCCCGCCGCTGTGGTGGAATACCGTCAGCGCCACCCCGGACCAGGCGACGGCGAGTATCACGAACGTCGTCAGCAGCGTCCGCACCCACACCATGTGCGGATAGTAACGGCGTGGGGCCGCCGGTGCTGAATGGGAATCGCGGTTTCCTCTGGGCAGGCTCTTGGGTGCGGACGGCTGGTTTTCGGCCCGGACCATTCCTGTTCGGCGATCTGCACGCGCACCGCGCACACCAGCATCGACGCACGCCCGGCCGACCTCGCACCGCGTCCGGTCCTCTCCGCCTCCAGCCCCGGCGGCTGCCCCGGGCTCCCGGTCGTCGGCCTTCCGCCGCTCGACTCCTCGGCGATCTCCCCCGGTGCCCGGGCCAGACCGCGGTGCCCGAGCATCCACCACGCTGATGACCTCGTCGGCTTCATTCGACCGGTCCACCCCCTGCACGCACCAGGACTCATACGGTTCGCTGTTCGACCAGCCCACCCGCCCTGCACGCACCAGAACTCGTGCGGTTCGCCATTAGACCGGCCCCCACGCACAAGGACCGATGCGACGGCGGTTCGCTGTCAGGCGAGATGCGCTTCGGGGCACCGGAATGGCGGTCCCGCGCGTCCACGGACCGCTGAGATCGTGGACGTCATGGACGACCCGCCGGCTTTGTTCGCGCTCCCGGCCCGGGATCCGCTCGGAGCGTTCCGGCGCCGCCTGACCCACCACCGGCCCGGCGAGCACCCCGGATCAGGCGGACCGCCGGGACCGGGACGACCCGCCGTCGCGGACGCGCGCGGACGCGCGCCGTCCGGCACGGTGCACCTGCTCACCGGCGAGTGGCTCCCCGCGTGCGGAGCCGGCCTGAACGGCTGGGACCCCCGCGGCCTGCAACCCACCGACGACGAGGTGACCTGCGGCCGCTGCGGTGGAATCCAGCAACGGCGCGACCCCGGCGCGGCCCAACTGCGGCTCTTCTGAACCCCGCCGTGAACCGAGCCACACCGCACCGCCGACACAAACAGGGTCGAAACTGTCGTGCCCCTGTGTAATCGTGGTGTAGCCCGTTGTTCCCTGGGGAGGAGAACCGACGATGCCCGCGACTGTGCTGGCGACCGCCGACGGCGGAGGCGTGTTCGGCGTCCTCAACCGGCAGATCGCGCCGCCCGGGGTCGGGCTGGTGCTGGCGGCCGGGGTGTTCGCGGCCGCGGTGTCGGCGGCGACGTTCGCGCTGATGTTGGCCGGGCCCGCGCGGTGGCGGCCGCTGACCCGGGCGAACGCACTGGGGACGGTGTTCCACGAGGGCGGGCACGCGTTGCTGAGCATCGTGACCGGCGGCGGCGTGTTCCGGATCGAGGTCACCAGCGCCGACACCGGGCTCACCCGCACCTGGTACACCTCGCGCTGGTCGCGGGTGCCAACCCTGTTCGCCGGCTATGCGATGCCACCGCTGGCGGGCCTCGGCGCGGCCGCGCTGCTGCACCGGGGACTCGCGCCCGCCGTGCTCGCGCTGGCTGTGCTTGCCATGGCGCTGGTCCTGCTGGTGACACGGGACCTGCTCACCTTCGGCATCGTGGTGGCCCTGGGCGCGGCGGCATTCGCGACCTTGCAGTGGGGACCGGGCTGGCTGCAGAACACCCTCGCCTACCTCGAGGCCTGGCTGCTGCTCACCAGCGAACTCGGCGGCGTGGCGGCACTCGTGGCGAACCGGATCCGCACCGGCTACCACGGCCAGACCGATGACGCCGCCGGCCTGGCCGAAGCCAGCGGGATCCCCGCGTTCGCCTGGATCGCCGGCTGGACCGCGCTGATCGGCTGGACGGCCTGGACCGCCGTTCCCCTCCTCTGGCCAGCAGCCTGACGGCCGAAGCCGGAAAAAGACCCGCCACCGCACGGAACTGGAGCACAACACTCGTGACCGCACTGCCTCGCAGGATCACCATCCAGCTGCCCGACCTCGACGACGAGGCATACGCACGCATCGCGAACACCACCTGGGAAGTGGTGAACGCGATCGCCGCTGGGCGCCACCCGTTTAACGTGCTCCACGACAGGAAAACCCCGGCGGCCGAGCTCAACCGCCTCGCCGACCTGGACAGCGCCCGGACGCGCTGGCGCGACTAGGTACTCGAGCAGCTTCGCCGCCGCTCACGACTGCGGGAGCCCAGCATTCCCGGAGGTTGTCGCGACAACGTCCGGAATTGCTCAAGACTCCAACGACGGTAACTACTTCTACGACACGGGACCTCGTCCCGTGTCGTAGAAGTAGTTGGCCTCGCGCCGCCGACCAGTTTTGCTTGATGGCACGAAGAAGCACAAGTTCTAGACGTCTATGCAAGGCTGCAGCGGGTTCGGAAGTTCGCGAGGCGACCAACAGTGCTTCGCCCGGACCGTGGCCCTCGTAGCGAATTCCGACCAGGGTCGCCGTGCGGTCCTGACGACGATCAGCACCCGGGCCGCCGCCCGGACTGCGAACCACCGTAGTCAAGCGAGGTTCCCCCGAAGCGACTCCCGCCGCCCGTCGCAGACTAAGCCGGTACAGATGCCACGGCGGCAGGCCAGCACTCGGAGCACTGAACGGCGCCGTCAAAGCATCGCCGTCCGCCGTTGCTGGCCAGCCGCCGGACCGGTAGGCCTCAGCTAGACGTGCCATGGTGTCGGCACCCGTAAGCCGGGCCCGGACGGCGAAACCACCGCGTTCAAGACCCAGCGAACTCCCAGCACGTCGCCCCATGCGGCTCCGCCGACGCCACTCCCACCGCACGTCGCAGACTAAGCCGATACAGATGCCACGGCGGCAGGCCAGCACTCGGGGCACTGAACGGGGCCGCCAAAGCATCGCCGTCCGCCGTTGCTGGCCAGCCGCCGGACCGGTAGGCCTCAGCTAGACGTGCCGCGGTGTCGGCACCCGTAAGCCGGGCCCGGACCGCGAAACCACCGCGTTCAAGACCCAGCGAACTCCCAGCACGTCGCCCCATGCGGCTCCGCCGAAGCCACTCCCACCGCACGTCGCAGACTAAGCCGATACAGATACCACGGCGGCGGACCAGCGCTCGGAGCACTGAACGGCGCCGTCAAAGCATCGCCGTCCGCTGTTGCTGGCCAGCCGCCGGAGCGGTAGACCTCGGCCAGGCGGGCCACGGTGTCGGCGTCGGTGACTCGGTGGGTGTCGCCCTCCAGGGTCAGGTCCAAGCCGCGGAGGCGGACCGAAATGCTGCACGCCGGGTTCGCCGCGAGGTTGCGGGAACGCCTGGTGCCCGGTCCGCCGACGAAGTACAGCGCACCGTCTGTCCAGACCGCACCCACGCCCGCCGAGTGTGGGCGTCCGTTTGGGCGGACGGTCGCGACGAAGAACGTCAAGTCGGCGGTCGGGGTGTCGGTCGCCAAGGCGTCGCGGGCACGGCTCCATGGCAGCGGGGCGTTCCCGTAGCGGTCGAGGTTGCGGGTCGTGGTCGGTTCGTAGTCAGTCATGCCCATGCGTCGAACGGGCAGCCGCGGAATCGACATCGGCCCGCGATTTAGTGGTCAGGCGGCTCCCAACTGCACCGGGCGGTAGCGGAAACCGTCGCCGTCTCGGTCGATGCGTCCGGGCCCGAAGTGCGCGGGCAGGACTAGGGCGTCCCGTTCGACGGCCAGTTCGCACAGCGTCCGCCGGGACTCCGCGGCGGCGGCGGGATCCGCATCGCCGCCTTGGGCCAGGGTCAGGTTGGCGAACTGGAACGGATGGTGCAGCACATCCCCGCTCACCAATGCGTGTTGACCTCCGCCGCTGAGCTCGGCGATCAGGTGGCCGGTGGTGTGCCCGGGCAGGGCGCGCAGGGTGATGCCCTCCGCTACCTCATACGGCAGGTCGATCAGTTCGACCAGGCCTGCCTCGACCACCGGCAGGACGCTGTCTTCGAACGTCCGCGCCAGGTCGGCCGCAACCCCGTCTTCCGGGGCCGACGCGTGCACTGCTTCGAGCCAGGCGTATTCCTCGCCCGGAATCAGGTACCGGGCGCGCGGGAAGGTCGGATCCCACCAACCGTCGACCAGCTGGGTGAAACCGCCGCAGTGGTCCGGGTGCAGGTGGGTCGCCACGACGACGTCGACCTCCTCCGGCACGACGCCGGCCGCGGCCAGCCGGTCCAGGTACGGCGTGTCGAACTGGTGGTGCGCCAGCAGAACCGGGCGTTCCTTGGCGTTGCCGTTCCCGGCGTCGAGGAGCACGGTCTGGTCCGGCGTGCGCACCAGGTACGTGGTGATCGACAGGTCGAGGTCGCCGCGGTGGTCTGCCAGTTCTTCCGGCGTGACCGCCGGGAACAGCTCGGCCGGGGCGAAGGGCCAATGATCCAGTTCGGTCACCGGGTCGATCCGCAGCGGCCCGAGGGCGATGGTCATCGAACTTCCTGCCGTTCGGGGAAAAGGGTCATCGCGGCACCGCCGCCATCGCTTCGATTTCCACGGCCAGCTCCGGTTTGGCGAGAGCCGACACGACAATCAGCGACTGCGTCGGCCAGTCGCCCTCCGGAAACCACCGGCTGAACACGGCGCCGGTCGCCGCGCGGAACCCGGCCAGGTGCTCGGTGCCGGCGACCATGCTGAACACCTTCACCAGGTGCTCCGGCCCGGCGCCCGCCGCGGCGAGCACGCGTTCGATGTTCGCCAGGGCTTCGCGCGTCTGCGCTTCCGCGTCCGGCCCGGCGAGCGTGCCGTCCGGTCGTGCGCCGATCTGCCCGGCCACGACGACCAGTTCCTGGCCGGCGGGAATCTGCGCGAGATGGCTGTAGCGGCCTACCGGCGCCGCGACCGTCTCCGGATTCCAGCGCTTGCTCATCAGGTGTTCCCCTCCCTCGGTTCGTGCCCACAGTGCACCACAAGGCACCGACAAAAATGCCCGGCCGGCTCAGCCGACCGCGACCACGAGCTTGCCGAACTGGTCCCCCGATGCCAGTTCGACCAGCGCGCGCGGCCCGTCGAACAGGTCGTAGACGTGGTGCACCACCGGCCGCAAGCGGTGTTCGGCGACCAGTTCGACCATCCGCGAGAACTCCCGCGCGCTGCCCATGGACGTGCCTAGCAGGCTGATCTGCCGGAAGAAGAGATTGCGCAGGGACAGCTCGACATCCGGCCCGGTGGTCGCGCCGAGCGTCACCATCCGGCCGCCGGAGCGAAGCACCGAAAGGCACGCGTCGAACGTCGCCGAGCCGATGCTGTCGACGACCAGGTCCACCGGTTCGCCGAGTTCGGCGGCCCAGTCGCCGCTGCTGCCGATCGCGCGGTCGGCGCCCAGTTCCGTTGCCCTGGCCAGCTTTTCGGGACTGCGCGAGGTGACGCTGACCGTCGCGCCCGCGGCTTTCGCCATCGCCAGGGCGAAGGTCGCGACCCCGCTGCCGATGCCCGGCAGCAGCACGTGTTCCCCGGCGGTCAGTCCGCCTCGGGTGAACAGCGCGCGGTATGCGGTGAGCGCGGCCAACGGGAGCGCCGCGGCTTCGGTCCAGGTCAGGTGCTCGGGCTTCGGCACGACGTTGCCCGCCGGGACCACGACGTATTCAGCCAGCGTGCCGTTCGTCGGCACTCCGAGAATGGCGGGAACTTCCGTCACCGCGTCCGGTTCGGCCCAGTCGAGAGACGGGTTGACGACCACCTCGGCGCCGGCCACGACGGCAGCGTCCGCTCCCGCCGCCACGACCACTCCGGCTCCGTCCGAGCCCAGGACGACCGAGGGGGCGGCCGGACCGCGACTGTCCACAATGAACAGATCCCGGTGGTTCAGCCCGGCCGCCTTCAGCCGGACCAGCACTTCTCCCGGCCCAGGTCGCGGCACCGGTACCTCCGCGACCCGCACCCCGGCGACCCCCGCCGCGCCTTCGTGGACCACCGCCCGCATCGATTTTGTTGTCACGTCCACAACCTAGCAGCCGCGTCCGCCCGCCGCGAATCCCGTCACCGCAGGGAATTTTCGCTCCAGGCCAGGTCGCAGGCTGACGCACGGACCGGCGCTGGCCGTTGCCGGAAACGCTCAGCCCAGCGGGATCGCGCGGAAAACCCCGTCCGGGTCGTAGCGGTGTTTGACGTCCCGCAGCCGGCCCGAGTTGCGGCCGAAGACCTCCGCCGAAGGGACATCAGTTCCCAGCAAGTTCGCGTACGCGCCGGGCAAGGCGTACCGGTCCAACGCCGCCGCGGTGGCATCCGCCCAGGCCCGGTCGTCGTTGCCGTCTCCCAGTCCGAGCACCTCGACCATCAGATGGTCCTCCCGCAGCGGAAACGGCGTATCCGTCACCGGCACCCGCGAGGCCGCGCCGTGGAAGTGGTGGATCGAGAGTCCGGACAACGGCGAGGTCCGGGCTTCCGCGGCCGAAGCCAGCACCGATCCGATCTCCGCCGTGAGCGCCGGGAGCGACCGCGTGCGGATGGTGACCGACCGGCCGTCCGGGAACATCGCGTCGCGGCGCGCGATCTCCGCCGCGTAGGACGGGACCGTCTCGATCTGGGAGGCGAGCGGCGTTCCGAGGCGAGCCAGGAAGCCGTCGGGATCCGCGGGGCCGCACCAGGTCGGCCAGACCAGCGCGCAGAGCGAACCGTCGGCGCCGGCGAGCACGCCGGTCTGCACGGTCAGTTCGTCCGGCGCGTCAGTCTGGATCTCCGCTACCGCGGCGAAAACCCGCGCCGTGTCCGACGCCGGGTACCAGACCGGCCCGGTCGTGATCCGCGGTGCCGCGTGCAACCGGACTCCCAGAGACGTCACCACGCCGAAATTCCCGCCGCCGCCCCGCAACGCCCACCACAGATCCGGCAGCCGCGAGGCGTTGGCCAGCACGACCTCGCCGTCCGCGAGCACGATCTCCGCACCGAGCAGATTGTCCGCGGCGAGCCCGTATTTCCCCAGAAACGGACCGTATCCGCCGCCGAGCGCGAGCCCAGCGAACCCGACCGTGCCGATCGTGCCGACCGCCGCGGTCAGGCCGCGCGCTTCCGCCGCCGCAAGCACATCGTTGGCTCGCGCCCCGCCGCCGACCACCGCGGCACGCCGCCCGGCGTCGACCGCGACACGGTTCAGCGGCCGCAGATCGAGCAGGATCCCGCCGTCCGCCACCGCGCGTCCGGCCCAGTCGTGGCCGCCGCTTCGCACCGACAACGGCAAACCCAATTCGCGGCAGGCACGCACCGAGGCTTGGACGTCCGCTGTGCTCCGGCATTCCACCACCACCGCCGGACGCGCGACGACCGCGGCATTCCACACTGTCGCCGCCGATTCGTACTGCGGGCCGGACGTGTGCACCTGCCCGGCGGACATCCGGGCTCGCAAGACATCCTCGGCAGTCATCGGCCCTCCCCTGCTCGTCGGTTCCGACTCTAGGGCCGAACCGGCCGGAAAAGGCGGCCGTGCGCCGACATTCAGCGGTTCACATAAGCCGCCGACGCTTCGCCGAGCGCCTCGAGCGCCGCCCGGACGCCGCCGTGCGTCTCCTCGCCGGACCGGCACGCGGCGATGATCGTGCGGTTCAGCACCGGCCGCGTCGCGAGCATCCGGACGCCGTCCGGGATCGGTCCGCGGGCCAGCCGCGGGACCAGCGCGGCTCCGACGTTGCCGGCGACGAGCGCCAGCTGCGTCACGTAACTCCCGATGGTGCAGCTGATCCGCGGCTCCAGATCCTGCGAACGGAGCACGTGCACGAGCCATTCGTAGCAGCCGGACCGCCCGGTCCAGCCGATCCAGGGCACGTCGTCCACTTCGGAAAGATCGACTGTGCGCCGGTGCGCGAGCCGGTGCCCGGCGGGCAGCGCGAGATCGGCGACGTCGGAGAACAGCGTGACCTGGGTGATTCCCGGCGGCACCACCGTCGGCCGGTCCGCCCAGCTTTCGAACACCGCGACGTCGAGGTCCCCGGCGAGCACCTTCGGCAGCGTCTGCTCGGCTTCCCCTTCGCCCAGCGTCACGTCCAGCCGCGGATGCTGTTCGGTCAGCGTGGCGAGCGCGGGCGGCAGCAGCGCGTGCACGCACGTCGCGATCGACCCGATCCGCAACGGCCCGAAGACGTCCTCGCGCAGCCGTTCGAGATCCGTGCGCGCTTCGGCCAGCTGGGCCAGCACGCGTTCGGCATGCCCGGCCAGCACCTGCCCGGCCCGCGTGAGCCGCACGGTCCGGCCGCGCGGTTCCAGCAGCGCCTGGCCCGCTTCCCGTTCCAGTTTCGCCAGCTGCTGCGACACCCCGGACGGCGTGACGTGCAGCGCGGCCGCCGCGCGGGCAACCGAGCCGTGCTGCGCCACCGCGTGCAGGGCACGCATCCGATCGACACTGAACACAGTAGTTATGCTACCGAATTCTCCGCAGGAACATTCACTTGTCCTTGATAGTTAGCGCCCCCACGATAGAAGGCATGACCACCGCATCCGCTCCGTTGCCGACCGCCGGTCCGATCGCCGCGCTCACCGGCCGCGCCGACCCCCGGCTGCTGGCCGCGGCCGGCTGCCTCTGCATCGCGCTGACCTCGGTGCTCATCAAGGTTTCCGGGGCCAGCGGGGCGACCAGCGCGTTCTGGCGCTGCGCCCTCGCGCTGCCGCTGCTGGCGATCCTGGCGTTCAGCGAGGCGCGGCGGACCCGCGTGCGCGCCAAGATCCTGCTGCCGCTGCTGGCCGGCCTCGGGCTGGGTCTCGACTTCGTCCTGTGGGGCGAGGCGATTCCGCGCGTCGGCGCGGGCGTGGCCACCATGCTGCTTTCGGTGCAGGTGGTGATCGTGCCGCTGCTCGCGTTCGTCTTCCTCAAGGAGCGGCCGGACCCGCGGTTCACGTTCGTCGCGCCGACGCTGATCGGCGGCATCGTGCTGGCCGGCGGCGTGTTCGGCTCGTCGGCGACCGGGTCGAATCCGGTGCTCGGCTTGGTTTTCGCGCTCGCCGCCGGGGCGGGCTACTCGGCGTACCTGCTGCTGCTCCGGCTCAGCAGCAGCCCCGCGACGCAGGTTCGTTCGCTGTCGCTGGCCACCGTGTCGGCGGGCTTCGTGTCGGTCGCGCTCGGACTGCCGTTCGGCCGCCTCGACCTGACGCCGAGCCTGCCCTCGCTCGGCTGGTTCGCCGCGCTGGCGATCGTCGGGCAGGTCGTCGGCTGGCTGCTGATCGCCGGGGCGCTGCCGCGGCTGGCGGCCTCGACCGGCGCGACGATGATGCTGCTGCAGCCGGTCGGCGCGGTCGCCTTCGGGTTCCTGCTGCTGAGCGAACGGCCGGGGGCGCTGCAGCTCGTCGGCTGCGCGATCGTGCTCGGCGCGGTGTGTTTCGCCGGGCGCGGCGCGGCGAAGAAGCCCGCGGTTCAGCCGTCGGCCAAGCTCAGCCCGGCCGAATCGAGCAGCCCGCGTGCCATGTCCCTGAACTCGTCGCGGCGGTGATCGACCAGGCCGTCCCCGCCGAGCAGCTCCGCGGCCAGCTCGTCGACCGGCCAGCAGACCAGCTTGCCGTGCCGCCCGAGCAGCAGCCCGACGTCCCGGATCCGGTACAGGTCGGCGACGTCGAGCCAGGCGTACAGCAGGATCTGCCACAGCCAGCGCCCGGCCCGGTCCGGGTCGCCGACGGTCAGCACGGTCTTCACGTCCAGCAGCGTCCCGGCGGCGATCCCGGCTTCCGGATCGAGTTTCCCGAGCACGAGGTCGCCGTCCGCCCAGCCGGGAACGACGGTCGGCCCGGCGATCCCGAGCGGATAACCCTCCGGCTGGGCGCCGCCGAGCCGGCGCAGTTCCCACAGCGCACCGTTGTCGTGCAGGCGTTTCGCGAGTTCCGCCAGCTCGGTCACCTGAGCGTCGGACGGCAGGGCGCGCAGGTCGGCGATCGTGCCGCCGCCGTCGACGACCCGGGCGAGCCGGGGGTCGATGCGCCCGGAGCGGTAGATGTCCTCGCACGCCGACAGCACCCAGTTAGTCCGCGCCAGTCCGGCCTCCGCGCCCGGTCCGCCAAGCACGCCGGGCGGCGCATGCCGTGCCTGGTAGCGGCGCGCGCGTGCCAGCAGTTCGCCCCACAGCTCCTCGGCGCCCGGCAGCGCCCCGCCGTCCGGCAGTCCGTCGCCGAGGTCCAGCCAGGTCGCCGCCGCAGGACGGATGCCGAGCGCCCGCGCCCGGTACTCCGCCGGAAGCTCGTCGTGCGTCGGGTACGCGGCGGCCTGCGCGTGCGCCCACGGACCGCTGCCCCACTGCGCCCGGACCATGCCGAGCAGCGCGTAGTACGGCGGCGCGGCCTGCACGAGGTCCGCGACCCGCTGGCCGAACGCGCCGCCGATCTCGGCCCAGTGCTGCCGGGGCGGGCGCGCGAGCGCAGGGCGGACCGGGCGCACCCCGTTCGTCGCCTCCTCGACTCGGCGCGCAGCCGCGGCGGTGCCGGTGAACACGCGAGTGCACCAGCGCGCGAGTTTCCCTCGCGGGTCGGCCAGCTCGGACGTCAACGACACCCGGCCAGTATCTCCCGCGACAGGAACGGCAGCAGCAAATCGAGGAGCTCGCGCGGACGGTCCAGCGGGATCAGGTGCCCGCAGTCCGGCAGCACGTGGGCGGTGAGGTCGTCGGCGATCAGGCGCAGTTGCCGCTCCAGCGCGTCGCCGACGGGATTCCCGCCGATCGCGAGCGTCGGGACGGTCAGCCGCTTCTCCGCCGCTTCGGTCAGCTGCCGGACGCTTTCCGGCATTGCCCGGTAGTACTCGAAGGCGCAGCGGAGCGCTTCGGCGCCGGTGTACGCCTCGGCGAACGCCGCTTGGAGGTCCGCCGGAACGCCGCGGCCGAGCGTGCCCTGGTCGAGGAACCACCCCACGTACTCCGCCTCGTGTCCATTCAGGACAGTCTCGGCCAGTCCCGGCACCGCGTGGAAACCGAACCACCACGGCGGGCTGGCCGGGAAACCCCAGGGCAGCGACTCCATCAGCACCAGCCGGCGCACCCGCTCCGGCTGCCGCAACGCCAGCAGCAGAGCCCCGGAAACGGCGAGGTCGATCGCCACGACGTCGGCGTCCGGCTCCCCCATCGCGTCGAGCAGCGCCGCGACGTCGGCGGCGACTGTCCCGGCGTCGAACCCGTTCTCCGGCCGGCTGCTCGCGCCCAGCCCGCGAAGATCCGGCGCGAGCACCCGGTACCGCTCGGCAAGGGCCGGGATGACTTCGCTCCAGAGCTGCCAGGTGTGCGGGAAGCCGTGCAGCAACACCAGCGCGGGACCGCTCCCGGCGACCGCGACGTTGAGCCGGACCCCGTTCGCTTCGACCTGCCGCACCGCGTCCATCGGACCTCCTGTGGTTACCATTGGTTACCAACACACGGTAGGTAACCGCAGCGGTGCCGCCAAGACGGCACTTTCCCGACAGGTGGTGAGCCCGAGGTGACCTCCTCCGCCCGCGGCGATCTGTTCGACCCGGCCTGCCCGACGCGGCGGCTGCTCGACCGGATCGGGACGAAGTGGACCTCGATGACGGTCAAGATCCTCGCCGAGGCCGCGCCGGACGAGGTGCGCTTCGCCGACCTCCGCCGCCGCATTCCCGGGGTTTCGCAGAAGATGCTCTCGGTGACGCTGCAGAGCCTCGTCCGAGACGGTCTCGTCACGCGCCGGGTCGAGGACACCGTGCCGCCCCGGGTGCATTACCGGCTCACCGCGCTGGGCGCGTCGCTGGAATCCGCGCTCGCGGTGTTGCGGACGTGGGCGGAAGAGCACATGGCCGAGGTCGACGAGGCCAATCAGGAATCCGGGCGGTAATTTCCGCCACCCGGGCGAGTCGGTCAGCCACCCCGAAGCGAAAACAGCACACACTCTGTCGTTGTGGAGTCGCCAACCGAGCCGGACAGCAAACCCGCCCGGCACGCAATCGGACAGTTTTTCGCGCATCCGCTCGCGTCGTTCCGGATCATCGTCGCGATTTGGGCGTTGCTGACGCTGCTCGGCGCGGTGATGGCGCTGTCGTCCTCGGCCGCAGCGGCCGACCCGGCCGCCGGAACCGGGGTGTACCAAGCCTTTTTCCGGCATCTGATGTTCGTCGCCCTCGGCGCGGTCGCTTTCGTGCTCGGCCTGCGGATCCCGTTTTCCCGGCTGCGCAAGGCCGCTACCCCGGCGCTCGCCGCCGCGGTCGTGCTGCTGCTTCTGGTGCTGACCCCGCTGGGTTCCGACCACGGCGGCGCGCAACGCTGGCTGTCGGCCGGGCCGATCACCTTGCAGCCTGTGGAAATCGCGAAGGTCGCGCTGGTGTTCTGGGGCGCGCATCTGCTGGTGTCGAAGCGGAAAGTGCTGCACCATTGGCGGCATCTGCTGGTGCCGCTGATCCCGGTGACGCTCGCGTTGTGCGCCCTGCTGCTGGCCCAGCCGAACCTCAGCGGCACCGTCACACTCGCCTTGATCACCTTGGGCTTGCTGTGGTTCGCCGGCGCGCCGAAGCGCTTGTTCGCTGCGATTCTCGCCGGAGGTGTCGCCGGAATCGTCGTACTCGCCCTTTTCGCCAGTTACCGGCTCGCCCGCATCCTTTCTTTTCTTTCGCCGAATCCCGACGCGAGCGGCAGCGGTTACCAGGCACAGCAGGCGCAATACGCCCTCGCCGACGGCGGCTGGTTCGGCGTCGGACTCGGCCGCGGAGCGGCGAAATGGAGCTATCTGCCCGACGTCCAGAACGATTTCGTGTTCGCGCTCGTCGGCGAGGAACTCGGGTTCGCCGGCTGCCTCGTCGTGCTGGGACTCTTCGGCTATCTCGCGGTGATCGGCTTGCGGACCGCGTCGCGGGTCGCCGACCCGTGGGTGCGGCTGGTCGCCGGGACGACCACTTTGCTGCTGGTGGCGCAGGCGCTGATCAACATCGGCTACGTCGCCGGCGCGCTGCCGGTGACCGGCGTGACGCTGCCGCTGGTGTCCGCGGGCGGGACCTCGCTCGTGGTCACCATGCTGCAGTTCGGCATCCTCGCCCAGGCCGCGCGGGAGGAACCGGCCGCCCGGACGTTCCTCGCCGGGCTGCGGAACAAGAGCTCCGATACAGTCTCCGCGTGATCAAGAAAGCACTCTCCGCTACCTGCGCCGCCGCGGCGCTCGCCGGCCTCGCCGCGTGCTCCAACCCGACCGGCAAGTCGTGGGCGATCACCTACGAGGTCACCTCCGACCAGCAGACCACGGCCACCGGCGTCACCTACGGCGAATCCGGCAACCGCTACGAGAACAAGGTCGCGCCGCACCAGCTCACCGGCCCGCTCGGGCTGCCGTGGAAACAGGACGTGGTGGTCAGCGCCGGACAGGACGCCTCGGTCACCGCGACGCCCTCGACCGCCGCGACGCTGCGCTGCCGGATCCTGCTGGACAAGACCAAGGAACTCGCCAAGGCGAGCGCTCCCGGTCCCGGCAAGCCGGTCACCTGCAAGCACACCACCGACTCCTGACCCGCCCCGGAGAGTCCCCGCGGACTCACGGGGCGTCGCGTACTCCTCTCCGCCGCTCGGTACCCTCGTGACCTTCGGGTGAACGCGAGATGGCCGCCAGGCGAACCGGCGGGCCGGAGAGGGGTTGTATGGCGACCGCGGCCGGAGCTTCCAGCAGCGAGACGTACGACGCGATCACCCATTTCGGGCTCGCGATGCCCGGCTGGGTGCAGTCGATCGTGCTGGCGTACACGCAGTACGGCCTGGTCCTCGTGGCCCCGTTCTTCGTCTGGCTCTGGTGGCGGGCGCGCGCGACCGGCTCGTCCGAACGGATGGCGGCGGCGCTGCTGGTCCCGGCGGCGACGGTGGTCGCTTACGTGCTCAGCGAGATCGTGAAAGCCTTCGTGCACGAGCAGCGGCCGTGCCGGGGGCTGCCGCCGGAGGCGATCGTCGGCGCCTGCCCGCCGCCGGGCGACTGGTCGTTTCCCAGCAACCACTCGACGATCGCGGCCGCGGTCGCGCTCGGCGGGGCCTTCGCCTGGCGCAAGGGCGCGCCGTGGCTCGCCGCCTTCGCCGCGACGATGGGTTTCTCGCGGGTGTTCGTGGGGGCGCACTATCCGCATGACGTGCTGATCGGGCTCGCGCTCGGGGCCGGGATGGCGTTGCTGTCGCAGCGGTACGCGCTGGCTCCGGCCACCGGGCTCGTGGAGCGGTTCGCCGGGAAGGTGCCGTTCGGGCTGCTGGGCGTGGTCCCGGAAGGTGCGTCGCCGCGCAGTGCCCGCGACGCTTCCTCGGAGCAGGACGCCGCGCCTCGGCCGGACGTTCGGGACGGAGCCGCTCCCCCGCGTGCTCGCCGCGTCGGTCCGCCCGAAGCGCCAGCTCAGCCCACCCGGCGCGTCCGCCCGGCTGGCGGACCCGACGCGAGCGGTGCGCCCCGGCGGCAGAATTCGCAACCCCTGCCCCGGCCCGGCGCGGCGGACGCCTCCTTGCCGGGGCGGCAGAACTCGCAGCCCACCCGCGCCGTCGCGCGCCAGACCGGTGCGGCAGGCACCTCCGGACCCCGACGGCAAAGCTCGCAGCCGATGCCCCAGCCCCGCACTGCCGCTGCCCCGCCGCACCCGGGCCGTCCGCCCGCGCCGCCAGCGGCTCGCGGCGGCAACCAGCCGCCGGTCCGTCCGGCGCGCTCGCCGCAGCCGCGTCCGGCAGGTCCGCCGCACGGCCGCACCGCGGGTTCGCCGCCGCGCCCGTCGAATCAAGCCCCGGCCGGGCCGCCGCCGGAGGTCAGCCCGGGAGATCGCCCGTCGCGGCGAACTCCAGGCGCTTCGCGACCGACACCGCCTGGTCGGCGAAACGCTCGTAAAAACGCGTAAGCAGGCTCACCGCGACCGCGATCCGCTGGTCCTGCGTCCAATCCGGCGCGGTCACCGTCGCCATCACGCGCGCGTGCAGCTCGTCCACCCGCTCGTCGGCGCGGCTCAGTTCGGCATAGCCGCCGCGGGCCTCGCCGTGCACGAGGTCCGCGAGCCGTTCCGCCATCGCGGAGGTGACCTCGCCGAGTTCGGCGAACACCGGCTCCAGGTCGGGCGGCACGGTCGGTTCCGGGTGGCCGCGCCGCGCGGTGCCCGCGATGTGCGCGGCCAGGTCGCCCATCCGCTCGAGCTTCTCCGCGCAGTACACCGCGGCCAGCACGGCCCGCAGGTCGCCGGCCACCGGGGCTTGCAGCGCGAGCAGCGAATAGGCCTCGTCCTCGCAGGCGGCGCGCTGGTCGTCGAGGTCCGCGTCGCCGCTGAGCACCTGCTCGGCCAGCGGCAGGTCCGCGGTCAGCAGCGCCCGGGTGGCCCGGCGCATCGCCTCGGCCGCCGCCCCGGCCATCGCCGCCAGACGCCCGTCGAGCTGTTTCAGGTCGTCGTGGAAGCCTTCGCGCATGTCGAGCGACTTTACCGGCGGCCGGCCGGCAGCCCCGCGTCGGCCAGCGGCCCGGCCTCCTCCGGCGCGGCCAGCTCGTAGCTGTGGCCGCCCTCGTGCCCGCCGGGAACCCGGCAGAAAACGCCCTCGTCGGACTCCGCGCCGCAGAGCGCGCGGGTCTCCAGCACGCGGCGGCCGGGCCACCAGCGCAGCCACATCGGCGGCTCCTCGCCGCGTCCGCCGACCGGGGTCGCGTGCTCGTGGCCGTGCCCGGCCTCCAGCTCGCAGAACAGCTCGGGCTCCGTCCCGCGGACCGCGACGCTCCGCAGGACCGAGCGCTCGCGCCCGGTCAGCTCCACCGGTTCGCGGCACAGCGCACCATCGGCCATGCGGCCAGCGTAAGGGGCCGCCGCCGATTCCGCGCGCAGGGCCCGGCCGCGAGCGCGTCCTGCGTGCCGGGCCCCGCCGTTCCGCGGTTCAGCGCACCCGCTCCAGCAGCGCGAACAGGTTGTCCCAGTGCCGCTTCTCGCCCTCTTCGTGGTAGGCCGCCGTGTCCGACATCGTGAACCCGTGCGACGCGCCCTCGTAGACCTCCGACCGGTAGGTCACCCCGGCCTCGTCGAGCGCCTGCTCCAGCGTCTTGATCTGCTCGGCGGTGATCGACGGGTCCTGGTCGGCGTGCCCGAAGTACACCTCGCCGGCGATCGAGCCGACCCGCAGGTGCGGGCTGTCCGACTGGTCGGTGACGAGGCGTCCGCCGTGGAACGACGCGATCGCCTTGACCCGGTCCGGGAACGCCTCGATCACGCGCAGCGCGTTCAGGCCGCCCATGCAGTAGCCGGTGATCACGACCGGCCCCTGCGCGACGCCGTCCTGCGCGGCGAACCAATCGAGGTACTTCTCCGCGTCGCGGGTGATCGCGTCGGTGTCGAGGGCCTCGATCATCGGCATCAGCTTGCCGAAGACCTCGCCGCGCTTCTCCGGGTCTTCCAGCGCGGCGAAGTCCACCAGCGGCGCCCGGCCGCCGCGGTAGAGCAGGTTCGGGGCCAGCACGGCGTAGCCCGCCTCGGCGATGCGGTCGGCCATCTCCTCGATCCGCGGCCGCAGCCCGAACGCGTCCGGGAAGAGCAGCACCCCGGGATGCGGCCCGCCGTCCGGCACGGCCAGGTACGCGTCCGCGGTCCCGTCGGCGGCCGGAACGTCCAGCTTTTCCTTGCGCATCCGCTTTGTCCTCCATCGAATCCAGTGCGTACGAGATCAATCTAGCCCCGTCCGCCGAGGCGCCGCCGCGCCGTGCGGATGTCGCGTTTCCTGTCCGGTCAGTGGACTGAACCACTGCGGTCGGCGGATTGACGGAGTCCGGTTTGCCCGGTCAGGATCACCGGTGCCCGCTCCGGGCCGCCCTCCGCAGAACGGACTGTCGATGGCCAGACCTCCTCGCTCCCCGCGCGCCCGGAACCGGGTCGCCCTCGCCGCGCTCGTCCTCCTGGGCGGGCTGGTCCCCGCCCAAGCCGCCCACGCCGCTCCCCGCGCCAGCCCGACGTCGGCCCGCCCGCGCTGGACCGGAACGGCTGTGCCCGCATCGAAAACTCGCTGCCCACGCTGCCGGACTGGCCGAAAGTGCGCAGCGCGATGCCGAAGAACCCGGTCGACGAAGCACGGATCAAGCAGATCGTCTCCGGCCTGTCGCTCGAGGAAAAGGTCGGGCAGATGACCCAGCCCGAGATCGCCGCGATCACTCCGGCCGAGGTGACCCAGTACTCGATCGGGTCGGTGCTCAACGGCGGCGGCTCGTGGCCGGGCGGGAACAAGCACGCCAGCCAGCAGGACTGGCTCGAGCTCGCGGATTCCTATTGGGACGCGGCCAAGGCCACAAGGGCAAAGATCCCGGTAATTTGGGGCATAGATGCCGTGCACGGAAACAACAATGTGTACGGCTCCACGGTTTTCCCGCAGAACATCGCGCTCGGCGCGGCGCACGACCCGTGCCTGGTGCGCGACGTCGAGAATTCGACCGCGCGGCAGATCCGCTCGACGGGCCAGGACTGGGCGTTCGCACCGACACTCGCGGTCGTGCAGGACGACCGCTGGGGCCGCACTTACGAAGGTTTCTCCGAGGACCCGCGCATTACCCGCGCCTACGGCTACGAGGCGATGAACGGCCTGCAAGCCGGTGCGCGGCTGCGCATCGGGCCGAACGGCGTGATCGGCACCGCCAAGCATTTCATCGGCGACGGCGGCACCACCAACGGCCAGGACCAGGGCGTCAACGCCTCGTCCGAAGCGGACCTGATCAACCTGCACGGCCAGGGCTATTACGGAGCGCTCGCCGCGGGCGCGCAGACGGTCATGGCGTCGTTCAACAGCTGGACCAACCCCGACCTCGGCATCAACGAGGGCAAGATCCACGGCAGCGACAAGGTCCTCAACCAGATCCTCAAGGGCAAGATGGGCTTCGACGGCCTCGTCGTGTCCGATTGGAACGGCATCGGCCAGGTGTCCGGCTGCACCAACTCCAGCTGCCCGCGCGCGATCAACGCCGGCATCGACGTCGTGATGGTCCCGAACGACTGGAAGGCCTTCATCGCCAACACGGTCGCGCAGGTGCGCGGCGGCGAAATCCCGATGTCCCGCATCGACGACGCGGTCACCCGGATCCTGCGGGTGAAAATGCGCGCCGGGCTGTTCGAAGAGCGCAAACCGTCGCAGCGCTGGTACGCCGGTTCGGCGGACGCGCTGACGGACAAGGCGCTCGCCCGCGAGGCGGTGCGCAAGTCGCAGACGCTGCTGAAGAACAACGGCAACGTGCTTCCCTTGGCGCGCAACGCGAAGGTGCTCGTGGTCGGCAAGAGCGCGGACAGCATCCAGAACCAGACCGGCGGCTGGACGCTGACCTGGCAAGGCACCGGCAACACCAACGCGGACTTCCCTGGCGCCACGTCGATTCTCGCCGGGCTCAAGGAGGATCTCGCCAACGTCACCTTCGATCCCACCGGCACCGTAGACCCGAAGGGTTACGACGCGGTCATCGCCGTCATCGGCGAAACTCCGTACGCGGAAGGCGTCGGCGATCTTCAGCGGAAGAGCCTCGAAGCAGCGAAGCTGTATCCGGAAGACCTCGCGGTGCTGGATAAAGTCAGCGGCAAGGGCACTCCGGTGGTAACCGTGTACGTCAGCGGCCGTCCGCTGTACGTCAACAAGGAACTCAACCGTTCCGACGCGTTCGTCGCCGCCTGGCTGCCCGGCACCGAAGGGGGCGGTGTCGCGGACATGCTGGTGCGCGGCAAGGACCGCGGCGGGTACCAAGGCAAGCTGTCGTATTCCTGGCCGAAGAGCGCGTGCCAGACGCCGCTCAACCCGTGGAGTCCCGGCTACGATCCGCTGTTTCCCCTCGGCTATGGGCTCACCTCGCACCAGCGGACGACGGTCGGCAAGCTCGACGAGTCCGAAGGACCGGCGCGCTGCGGAGCGACTGACGGCGGCGGCACCGCGACCGAGGACCTGCCGATCTACGACCGCACGGATGTCGCGCCGTACAAGAGTTTCATCGGCTCGGCGTCGAACTGGGGCGGCACCGAGATCGGCCCCGACGGCACCGCGTCGCATCCGGAGATCACCGTGACGCCGGCGGACGTCAACGTCCAGGGCGACGGCCTGAAAGCGACGTGGACCGGCACCGGCGCGGCGCAGCTGTACTCGCAGCATCCCGGCGGCACCGACGACCTGCGCGGATATCCCAACGCCGACGGCGCGCTCGAGTTCGACGTGATCGTGCATTCGCCGCCGGTGCACCGGACGGTCGTCAGCCTGCACTGCGTCTATCCGTGCTCGTCGGAGGTCAACGCGACGAAGCTGTTCGGCGAACTGCCGGCCGGGCAGAAATCGACGGTGAAGATCCCGTTGTCCTGCTTCGCGAGCGGGCTGGACTTCGAGAACATCGACACGCCGTTCCTCGTCTACACCGACGGCCCGTTCTCCGCGTCGTTCGCGAACGTGCGGTGGTCTCCCGGCGGGGCGAAGGATCCGGACGCGCGGAAGTGCTCCGACCTCACCGGATAGCCCGCGCCAGCTCGACGACCCGGGACCTGGCCGCCGCGCGCGACGCGGCGGCCAGGTCCTCGAGCCCGTCCAGAGCCGGAACATCGCCGACCCGAGTGAATTCCTGGGACACGAACGTCACCCGGTCCGCGCCTTTGTCGCTCAGGTAGGCGCGCAGATACGACTCCTGAAACTCGAATCTCTCCCGCGGCGTGCCCGGGCCGTACCCGCCGCCGCGGGCGTTGACGACCACGAAGTCCTTGTCCGCCAGCAGTTTCCGGCCGGTCTCCGGGTCGACGAACACGCCCGGGAAGCTGATCCGGTCGATCCACGCTTTGAGCGTCGCGGGCACGCCGAAGTTGTACATCGGCACCGCCAGCAGCACAGCGCGCGCTTCGCGCACCTCGTTCACCAGCGGCAGCGTCAGATCCCATTCACGCTTCTCGTCGGCGTCCTCGATCAGTGTCGCGATGTCTTCCAGCGACAGCACTCCCTTGCGCTCGACCCGGCGACCGAGCCTCGGGTACGCCTCGCGCAGCGGCGGCACCGGCTCGGCGGACACGTCGCGGTGCCGCACGATTCCACCGCCCCTCCGCCACTCGTCGGCGAACAGCGTGCCCAGCTGCCTCGTCACCGACGCCTCGCGGTCGGCGCTCGAATCCACGTGCAGCAGGGGCGCTAGCATGGCGGTCATCCGGTTCCTCTCCTCGTCCTTGGTCCTCGGGCCGGCACTCCCATGACGGATCGAGACGGGAAAAGGTGACCGATGGACGACACGCTGGCGCGGCGCTTCGAAAACGAGCGCCCGCGGCTGCACGCGCTGGCCTACCGCATGCTGGGCTCCGCGGCCGAGGCCGAGGACGTCGTGCAGGAGTCGTGGCTGCGGCTGAACCGCACATCCGGTGTCGACAACCTCGGCGGCTGGCTCACCACAGTGGTGTCGAGGTTGTGCCTCGACGCGTTGCGCGCCCGGCGGGAAACCCCGGTCTCTTCGGTGCCGGACGCCGCCGGCGGCGCTGTTCCCGAGGACGAGGTCGTACAGGCCGGGGAGGTCGGACGCGCGCTGCTGGTGGTCCTGGACCGGCTGGCCCCGCCTGAGCGAGTGGCGTTCGTGCTGCACGACCTGTTCGCGGTGCCGTTCGACGCGGTCGGCCCGATCCTCGACCGCACGCCCGCGACCGCGAAGAAACTCGCCAGCCGCGCGCGGTCGCGGGTGCGCGGAGAACCGGCGGTGCCCGCCGCGGAACTGGCCGAACACCGCGAGGTGGTGACGGCGTTCCTGTCCGCGGCCCGGGGCGGGGACATGGCGGCGCTGCTGACCGTGCTGGCCCCGGATGTCGTCCGGCACACCGATCCGGCGATGCTGCCGCCGGGCGCTGCCGCCGTGCTGCGCGGGGCGGACGAGGTGGCCCGGGGGACGAAGCTCTTCGCGGCGAACGCCCGGCTGGCCGAACTCGCGCTGATCGACGGGGATGTCGGGCTGGTGCTCGCCCCCGCCGGACGGTTGGCGGGGGTGCTCCGGATCGAGGTTCGCGGGGGCCTTCTCCAGGCTTATGAGGTGGTGGCGAGTCCCGAACGGTTGGCGAGCACGGAGATCGCGACACTTTCGCGCAGTGCCGTATAGGTCGTTATACAGTCTGGTTGGATCGCGGCAGCGGGGCCGGCGAACGACGGTCAGCTTGTGCCGTCCTCGCGGCGGTGCATCGCGCGATAACGGCCCGGCGCGTCGCCGACGACCCGTTTGAACGCGCGCGCGAACGCGAATTCCGAGTCGTAGCCGACCTTCCGGGCGATCTGCCGCAGCGGGGCCGGGCCCTCGCGCAGCAGGCGGGCGGCCACGGTCATCCGCCACCTGCCGAGGTACTCCATCGGGGTGTGTCCGGTCGTCGCGGCGAATCTGCGGCTGAACCGGGCCCGCGGGACGCCGACCGCGTGCGCGAGTGCGTCCACCGTCCAGGGTTTGCCGGGATCGTCGTGCAAGAGCGCGAGCGCCGGGCCCACCGCGGGGTCGTGGAGCGCGCGGGCCCACCCGGCCAGCTGGTCCGGCTGGCTGAGAAACCAGGACCGCAGGGTGTAGGTGAACAGCAGGTCGAGCAGCGAGGCCACCACCGCGGGCGTGCCGCGGCCAGCGTGGTCGACCTCGGTGGTCAGCAAGTGGACGGCAGCGGCGAGAGAGGCGCCGCGCATCTGTCCCGCCGTCACCCGCACCACGTCGGGCAAGGAGGCCAGGAACGGGTGCTGCGGCGCCGGTTCGAGCAGGTACGCGCCGCAGACCAGCACGGTCTCGGGACCGGCGCCCTCGATGACGAGGTCGGTGGCCGACAGCTCCGCCAGATCGGCGCCGAACAGTTCCCGCACGGTGGGAGCCGGTCGGCCCGGGGCGTCGCTGACCACGTGCCCGGCGCCGGACGGCAGCAACGCGACGTCGCCCTGGGCGAGATGCAGCGCCGGTCCGTCGTCGGGCGCGAGCACGCAGGAACCGGCGATCACGACGTAAATCGTGGCGATCGACCGCGACCCGAACGCCATGCCCCAGGGGGCGGACAGCAACGCCCTGCCGTAGACCACGCCGCCGCGCCGCAGGGCGGCGACGAGGTCGCCCACGACGTCGGCCACATGGTCGCGCGCACGACCGATCGCTTGCCCTGTCATATCCGATTCGCTCCGGCTCCGTGCCGATCGGATATGAATCCGGCGAGAACTGTCATGGTGCGCGTCGATAAACCCTTCATACGGTGAGGTCGTTGCCGATTCGACCCTACCTTGCGAGGAACGCTTGCCCGCCACAGTTCTTGTCCTCGGCGCGACCGGCCGCACCGGCCGCCGGGTCGTGTCCTTGCTGGCCGAGCAGGGGCACGCGATCCGGGCGGCGAGCCAGGCCCTGGCACGCCCGCAGGGTTCGGTGACGCCGGTCCGCTTCGACTGGAGCGGCCCCGCGACCTATCGGCCCGCGCTGGACGGCGTGGACGCGATCTACCAGTGGTTCCCGCTCGGCCGCGACCGCACGGCCGAGGTCGCGGCACTGCTGGACGACGCCAAGGCCGCCGGGGTCCGCCGGGTGGTCCACCTGGCGAACATGACGGCGCACCGGTCCGGCGCGGACTTCCCGCACGGGGTCGAGCGCCTCCTCGAAACCGGGCCGGTGCCCGCGACGATCCTGCGCCCCAACGTCTTCGCCGAGAACTTCTCCGAGCACCCCGCGATGGTGCAGGGCATCCGCACCGGCGTCGTCGCGGTTCCGGCGGGCGACGGCCGGGTGGCGCCCGTCTCCGTCGAGGACATCGCCGCCGCGGCCGCCGCCGCACTGACTCAGGAAGGACATCAGCACCGCGCCTACTCGCTGACCGGACCCGATGCACTGTCCTTTTCGGACATGACCGCGATCGTGAGCGACGCCGCCGGAAAGCCGGTCCGGTACCAGGCGACGGACCCGGCCGAGTTCCGCGAAACCCTGCTCCTCGGCGGCGCCTCCGGCCAGATCGCCGACTTCTACGCCGCGCTGTACGAAGGGATCCGCAACGACTGGGCCGCCGAAGTGACCGACGACGTCCAGCGGATCACCGGCCGGGCACCGGTCTCCTTCGCCGGCTACGCCCGCGCCGCGGCCGCCCGGTGGCGCTGACCAGCCAGCTCGAGGCGGAGTCCTCGTCCCGTTCGGGAAGCGCTGAGGCCTGCCCCAGCCCAGGGGAGGTGGCGTGCCGCGCCAGGCTGGGGCAGGCATAACGGTGCGGTGAGCGATGGGCGGGACGCTCCTGACCGCACCGAGCCTGATCGGGTTTCTCCTGTTTTCGCGGGTTTCCGGCCTCGGGAAGGCCTTTCGGGACGACCTCGGGCTCCTCCCCGGCGCGTTCGGCGGCGGCCTGCTCGGCCGTCCGGCGGAATTCGGCCAGCCGGGCCTGTTCGAGTTCGGCCTGGACCTCGTAGTCCAGGCGGGCTTGCGGATCACGGACGGTCGACCGGCGGGTCCGGCACAGCCACGTCGCGGCCAGGACCAGCAGCAAGAGCACGCAACACCCGACGACCGCGATCGGGCTGCCGGTGCGGGTCGCCTCCCCGAACGTCTCCGCTGCTTCCATGCGACCCACCCCTCAGCTTCGGAAGTGTCTTCGCGTGCCCCACCACGATGGGGCCGGCGAATGGCCTGGACCAGCCGGCAAACCGGGAGAAAAGCGGGCGGCAACCGAGGGAATCGTCTTGCCCGCCCCATGGTGACCTGCGGTAATCTAGCGACCCCGGGTCGTGGCGAAGGGGTGTCGCCCATGGGCGAACGGCGAGAAGGGCTTGTCCGGGCACGCAAGGCGGCGAATCTGACGCAGGAAAAGCTCGCCGCGCTGCTCCCCGCCGACGCGAAAAGCGTCCGCGCCTGGGAATCCGGCCGCTCCGAGCCGCGTCCGCACCGGCGCGACCGGCTCGCCCGGCTCCTGCGCATCAGCCCCGCCCGGCTGGAGGAGCTGCTCCGGGAGGGCACCGCGGCGGACCGGCGAAGACCGCCGAGCGTGCTGCTGCCCGTCGTCGTGGACGGACGCACGGTCGCGCTGCCGCTGGACCGGGCCACCGTCGCGGCCAGCGGCCTCGCCCGGCTCGTGCCCGGCGACGCGGCCCAGTCCGCGGTTCCGACCACAGAATGGGACGCCATGAGCCCGCTCAGCCGCCGCTCGCTGCTCAAGAACGGCCTGCCGGTCGCGGCCTTGCCCGCACTGGGAATAGGCGGAGCCGAGCACGTCGCGCGAGCGCTGGAAAATCCGCGCCGATACCTGGACAAAACCGTCACGCACTATTTCCGGCGGCAGCTCGACCAGTACAAACACGAGGACGGCGAACGCGGTCCGGCGAAAACGCTGCCGATGACGCTCGGCGTGCTGGACATCACCGGCCGCCTCGCGCGCGACGCGGCCGCGGACGATCAGTGCGAGCTGCTGCGCATCGCTTCGGAGGGCGCGGAATTCGCCGGCTGGCTGTATCGGGACCGCCGGCAGATGGCCGATTCCCTGTACTGGCACGACCGCGCGATGGAATGGGCGCAGGCGGCCGGCGACGGCACCATGCAGGGTTACATTCTGCTCAAGAAGGCCCAGGTCGCCTACGACGAACGCGATCCGCGGCGGATGCTCGTCCTGACCCGGGCGGTGCGCAACGGACCCTGGTCGCTCCCCCGGCGGCTGCAGGCCGAAGCCGCCCAGCAGGAAGCCCGCGCGGAGGCGATGCTCGGCGCGTCGGCCGACCGGGTGAACCGCACCCTGGACGTCGCCTGGAAACTGCTGGACGACGCCGGTCCGGCCGAATCGCCGCTGGGCGCGCACTTCAACGCGACTCTGCTGAATATGCAGACCGCGATCTGCTACACCGAAGCCGGCGAGCCGCGGCGGTCGGTCGAGCTGTACGAGAAGACGTTGAAGGAAACGCAATTCTCCCGTCGCGACTACGGATTCTTCTTGTCCCTCATGGCGAACTCGCTGGCCCTTTCCGGCGAACCGGACCAAGCGGCCAGAACCGGTCTCGTCTCCGCCCGGCGCGCGGCCGAAACGAACTCCCGCCGCACCAAGGAGGAACTCCGCCGGGTCGTCGAAGTGCTCAAGCCGTGGCACAACCGTCCGGACGTCCGGGAATTGCGCGAGGCGTTGAACAGCTGAGCCGGTTATCCCAGCCATTCCCGGACTTCGCGGATCACCTGCCCCTGCCACGCTTGCGTCCGCGGATCGGCGTACTGCGGATCGTCGTGCACCGCGAAGCCGTGTTGCGCGCCGTCGAGCTGGAGCAGCCGGTGTTCGCAGGTCAGCGCCCGATCCGCGGCCCGCGACGACTCGACCGGGACGAACGTGTCTTCGGTGCCGTGCACGATGAGCGTCGGCGCGGTGATGCGAGGCAGGTTTTCGCGGGCCTCGAACCAGAACGCCTCGTTGAGCAGCGCCCGCCCGAGCCGGAAGCCGGGCCCGTGCCCGAGAAATCCCTGCCGCTTGAGCTCGGCGGCGCCCGCGTCGTCGAGATAGCCGTCAGGCGACCATTCGGGCTTCTCGCCGATGAACCGCCCGCGATAGTCGAGAAGAGGGTTGAACAGAACGAGCCGCTCGACGTCCTCCGGTCGCTTGGCCGCGTAATACGCCGCGGCGCCGCCGGAGAAACTGGCCGCCGCCAACGACGTGCGCACGCCCGGGACCACACCGGCCAGGTGCTCGATACTGCCGCGAATCACGTTGAGCAGCGCGAAAAGCGACAGATCCTCCTGCCTTCCTTCGCTCTCGCCGTGGCCGGGAAGGTCCACTCGCAGGGAGGCTGTTTCCGCGTCCGCCAGACCGGCCGCGAGCCGGGTGAAGAACCCGCCTTCCTCCCGGGTGACGCTCGCGCCCTGCATGAGCAACACCGCCCGCCGCGGCTGGCCGTCCGGCTCGGTCAGCGTGCCGGCCAGATCAAGACCGTCCGGTGTGCGAACTGTCCGATAGCTGTCGCGTGACATGGACACTCCCGGAGTTGTCGTCAACTCCCAGTGTGTCAGGTTCGCGCCATCGGGGGATGAAATTGTCCGACGGTGTAACGGAGCCGACAGCTGCCTCACCGGATGCGACGCTCGCGGTGCCGAGGCCCGCGAAAACGGCACAGTTCGCCGTCGGCAACGCGATCGTCCGCCGGGCGGTCTTGGGCGGCCGCTCCGCGCGCAGCTGCTACTTCTTCAGCCTCCGGCTCCCGCCGTGCCAGTCCTGTTCCCGTCCGGTCTCCCCCGGCTCGACCCCGAACGACGGCAGTTGCGGCATCTCCCGCAAACTCCGCTTCAGCTCGGCGAAACCCGGGAACGCCGCCAGGCCCACCACGTGGTCCCACAGCCGCACCGCCTCCTCGTCGGAGGGCAGGCGGCTGATCACCGGGCCGAAGAACGCCACCCCCTCCGGCGGGCGGAAGTGCAGGATCGGGGTTCCGACGTCCTTTCCGGTCAGCGAAAGGGCTTCGTCCGTTTCCCGCTGGATCTCCGCGTCCCAGCTCTCGTCGTCGACCGCGTCCGCGAAAGACTCCGGGAGGCCGGCGCGCGAAAGGGCCGTCGCAGCCGCGGAACGGGTGCCGTGCGCGGCGCGTGCCTCGGCGGTGTCCTCGACCAGACCGCTCTCGAAGTTCTGCTCCCCCAGCGCCTCGTACAGCGGCCCGACTGCCTCGCGGCCCTCCCCGGCGCGCACCGCGGCCGCCAGGCGGAGCAAGCGCAGGCCTGCCGTGTGCGAGGCGTCGTACTCCGGCGGGAAGTGCGTCGCGTAGTCCACGTGCGTGTTCAGCAGCCGCAGCGAGATGAACCGCCAGTCCACGTCGTACGAACGCTGGCGGGCGACCTGCCGGACCCACTTGCTGGTCATCCACGCGAACGGGCACACCGGATCGAAGTAGAAGTTCAGCTCGGCCATGGCCCCACTCTACGTCCGGGGACGATCAAGCGCCCTTGCTCCGCCGGACCTCGCCGGAAAGCTCCCGGTGATGCTGCACCGCCAGCTGGACGATGTGCCGCACGTGCGGGTCGTCGAGCACATAGACCTGCCGCTTCCCCTCCCGGCGCGCGCGGACGAGACCAGCGAGCTTGAGTTTCCCCAGGTGGTGGCTGGCGGTCGGCACGGTCTGGCCGGTCTCCTCGGCGAGCGTGCCGACATCGCGCTCGCCGTGCGACAGCAGCCAGAGCAGGTGCAGCCGCACGGTCGCGGACAGCAGTCCGAACGTCGCGGCGGCGTCCTGCAACAGGTCGGCGGGCAGGGATTCGGGCTGGGACGGGGTGGACACGACGGACATCCTCTCGGGCGGGGCTCCAGGGTGACTTAGCCCCCATCAGTTGCACAAGTGTTTGACTGTTTCCGTGATCTGCGCTCTACTGGTCCCCGGCCGGCGGCGAACGCCGGTCGATGAGTCTTGCGGAGGAGGTGAGCCGGGTGACCGGCGAAGGAAGTAGTCGGCACGACCGCGCGGGAACCCGGGCAGCCAGGTAGGTCCGGCGGCTCCCGCGCGGTCCGCTGACGCCCAGCAGACCTCGAGGGGACGACCGATGACCCGCTTTCCCGCCCTGCGCGCCCACGGCGACGCGCCGGTGCTGACCCTTTTCCGGAATCTCGACAGCTCGCCCAAAGGCCTCACCGAAAACGAGGCGGCCGAACGGTTGCGCCGCTTCGGCGACAACCGCATCGACGGTGCCGTCCGGGCGCCTGTCCGCGTCTGGGCCGCCGCGCGCAGCCCCTTCGTCGCGTTGCTGACCGCGCTCGGCGTCGTCTTCGCGGGCGTCGGCGACCTTCGCGGCGCGGTGACCGTCGGCGCGATGGTCGTGCTCAGCATCGGCCTGCGCTACTGGCAGCACGCCCGGTCCGAGCGCGCGATCAGCGCGGTCCGCGACCAGATCACCACCACGGTCACCGTGCGGCGGCGCGCGGCCGCGGAGTTCCACGCCAGCGAGCGCGAAGTGCCTACGACAGACCTCGTGCCCGGCGACGTCGTGCTGCTCGGGCCGGGCGACGTGATCCCGGCGGACGTGCGCATTGTCGCGGCCAAGGATTTCGTCGTCGACCAGTCCGCGCTGTCCGGCGAGGCGCTGCCGGTCGCGAAGCGGGCACCCCAGCCCGGCAAGCACGAAGAGCACGAACTCGTCGAGACGCCCGCGCTCGGCTTCGCGGGCACGTCAGTGGTCGGCGGAACGGCCACCGCGGTCGTGGCCGCTACCGGCAGCGACACTTACTTCGGCGTGCTGGCCAAGCAATCCGCGCAACCGCGCGCGGAATCCAGCTTCGACGCCGGAGTCCGCCGCGTCGGCTGGACGCTCGTGCGGTTCATGCTGGTGATGGTGCCGATCGTGCTCGTCGTCAACGGGACGGTCACCGGCGACTGGGCGCAGGCGGGGATGTTCGCGGTCGCCGTCGCGGTGGGGCTCACCCCGGAAATGCTGCCGGTCATCGTCACCACGAACCTCGCCCGGGGCGCGGCCGCGCTGTCCCGGCGGCAGGTGATCGTCAAGCGGCTCAACGCCATTCAGGATCTCGCCGCGATGGACGTGCTGTGCGTCGACAAGACCGGCACGCTCACCGAGGACCGGATCGCCTACGCGCACAGCGTCGACTACTCGGGCAGCCCGGACGGCGAGGCGGCCGAATACGCCGGGCTCGCCGTGCGATTCCAGACCGACCGGCACGACCGGCTGGACGAAGCGATCGAGACCCTCTTCGACCGCGAAGACGACCTGGTCACCGACGCGTTGTTCACCGGCGTGGCCGAGATCGGCTTCGACCACACACGCCGCCGGGCCAGCGTCGTGGTCCGGCGCGGCAGCCAGCACCTGCTGATCAGCAAGGGCGACCCGGACGAAATCCTGCCGCGCTGCGGCTACGCCCGTCGCGACGGCGCCGTCGCCGAATTCGACGACGCCGCCCGGATCGCCGCGCAAGAACTGGTGCGCGCGTACGCCGAACACGGCATGCGGGTGCTCGCGGTGGCCGCCCGGGAAGTCGAGAACCGCCTCGACGGATTCGACGAAACTGACGAGAACGAGATGATCCTCGTCGGTTTCGTGGGATTCGTCGACCCGGTCCGCGACGGCGTCGTGAACGCGGTGAAAACCCTTGGCGAGCAAGGTGTCGCGCTGAAAGTGCTGACCGGGGACAACCGGCACGTCGCCGCGCGCGTCGCGGATTCGGCGGGCATCCCGGTCGGCGAAGTCGTACTCGGCCGCCAGGTCGAAGCCGCGGACGACGCTGAGCTGCGCGCGCTCGTCATGGACACCACCGTCTTCGCGAAGCTCACGCCAGCGCACAAAGCCCGCGTGGTCACCGCGTTGCGCGAGAACGGTCGTGCGGTCGGCTTTGTCGGCGACGGCGTCAACGACGTCACCGCGCTGCGCACCGCCGACGTCGGGATCGCTCCGGACACCGCCACCGACGCGGCGAAAGACGCGGCGGACCTGGTGCTGCTGGAACGCGACCTCGGCGTGCTCGCCCGCGGCGTGGCCGAAGGACGGCGGACGCTCGGCAACACGCTGAAGTACGTCAACATCACCGCCGCGTCGAACTTCGGCAACGTCCTGACGGTGCTCGCGGCCAGCGCGTTCCTGCCGTTCCTGCCCATCCTCCCGATCCAGCTCGTGGTGTCGAACCTGCTCTACGACCTCGCCCAGCTCGCGCTGGCCTGGGACCGGGTCGACGACGAGTACCTGCGCCGTCCGCGCCGCTGGGACGCGCGCGGGCTGACCGGCTTCATGCTCGTGTTCGGTCCGCTGTCGTCGCTGTTCGACCTCGCGACTTTCGCCGTGCTGTGGCACGTGTTCGGCGCGGGAGCGGATCCGTTGCTGTTCCAGACTGGCTGGTTCGTCGAGGGGCTGCTCTCGCAGCTGCTGGTCGTGCTCGTGCTGCGCGGGCGCGGCACTCCCCTGCGCGCCAGCCGCCCGGTCGTGCTGGCCACCACGGCGGCCGCGTTCATCGGCTTGCTGGTGCCGCTGTCTCCGCTGGCCGGACCACTGCGGATGCAGGCGCTCCCCGCCAGCTACCTGCTGTGGCTGGCGCTCGTGCTCGCCGGGTATGCGCTGGCGGCCCAAGTCGCGAAACGCTGCTACGCCCGCCAACGCACGTGGTGGTAACCATTCTTTTTCCCGCTTTTCCCGACCATTTCTGACCTTTTCGCACCAAAGACAGTGGGAGCGCAGATGACGACTGCGGAGATGCTGCTGCGCCTGGGCACCGGAGTGGGCCTCGGCACAGTGATCGGATTTGAACGCCAATACCGCGCCCGGATGGCAGGGCTGCGCACGAATGCGCTGGTCGCGGCCGGGGCGACGCTGTTCGTGCTGCTGTCCGCGCACGGGTTCAGCGGAGCGAGCGCCGACCCCACCCGGGTCGCCGCGCAAATTGTTTCCGGAATCGGTTTTCTCGGCGCGGGCGTGATTCTGCGCGAAGGATTGACCGTGCGCGGGCTCAACACCGCGGCGACGTTGTGGTGTTCCGCCGCGGTGGGCGCGCTGGCCGGCGCCGGGCTGTACTCGGCAGCCTGCGCGGGCACCGCCGTGGTGATGGCGGTGAACATCGCGCTGCGCCCGCTCGGCCGGGTGGTCGACCGCCGCCCGGCGACCGGCCGCGAAACCCCGACGTCGTACACCTTCCTCGCGGTGACCAAGGACGATTCCGAAGCGCACGTGCGCGCATTGCTGGTGCAGGCGTTGGCGCGCACCGATTTCGCCCTGCAGTCGGTCACCAGCACCAATACCGACGCCGACGGGCAGGTGCAGGTGCGTGCCGAACTGTCCGCCGATCAGCGCGACGACAAGCAGATGGAGTCGGCGGTGAGCCGGCTGTCCATGGAGCCGTCGGTGACCAGCGTGCGCTGGCAAGCCGAACACTCCTACTCCGAGCAGGACAGCGAGAACTGAGCATGCTGCGCACCTTCCCCACCCGCGGGGCCCTCGTCCGCCCCCGCCGCACGATCGCCGACGTGGCGGTGTTCCTCGGCGCCGCCGCGGCGCTGTGGCTGGTCGTGCGCCTCGCGCACGGCGCCGCCACCGCGTGGACCCCGGCGACCGCACCGTCCACTGTGTCCACTGACCCGGCCGAACTTCCTTACTACGCGGGACGTTCGCTTCTGCGGATGTTCGTCGCGCTAGTACTGTCGGTCGGCTTCACCTTCGTCTACGCGACCGCGGCCGCCCGCCTCCGGCGCACCGAAAAGATCCTGCTGCCCGCGCTCGACATCCTCCAGTCGGTGCCGGTGCTCGGGTTCCTGTCGGTGACGATCACCGGATTCATCGCGCTCTTCCCCGGCTCGCAACTGGGCCTGGAATGCGCGTCGATCTTCGCGATCTTCACCTCGCAAGCCTGGAACATGACGTTCGCGTTCCACCATTCGCTGGTCTCGCAGCCGCGGGACCTCGACGAAGCGTCGCGGCTGCTGCGGCTTTCGCGCTGGCAGCGGTTCTGGCGCGTCGACGTGCCGAGCGGCATGATCCCGCTGGTCTGGAACGGGATGATGAGCTTCGGCGGCGGCTGGTTCTTCCTCACCGCCTCCGAAGCGCTCAGCGTGAACAACCAGAAGTTCGCACTGCCCGGCATCGGCGCGTATGTCGCGGCGGCGTCCGAAGAGGGCGATCTCGGCAAAGTGCTGCTGGCGGTCGGCGTGATGGTGGTCCTCGTCGTCGGAGTGAACGTGCTGTTCTGGCGTCCGCTGACGGCGTGGTCGGAGCGGTTCCGCATCGAAAATTCCGAAGCCGCCGAAGCACCCCGCAGCCTGGTGCTCGACCTGCTGCGCCGGTCGCGGATCCCGGCGCTGCTCGGCCGGGCGCTCGGCAAGCTGGTGTTCCCGCTCGACCGCGCGCTGGCGGTCTTCGGGCTCGCCGAGTACCCGCTGCGGTTCTCGCCCGCCCGCCGGCGCGCCGCCGACATCGTGTTCAGCGTCGTGGTGTTCGGGCTGCTCCTCTACGGCGCCGTGCGCATGGTGCTGTTCATCGGCGAGACGACCGGGTACGGCGAGATCGGCCACGTCCTGCTGCTGGGCCTGATCACGTTCGCGCGGGTCGTGGCGCTGGTGGTCGCCGGCACCCTGGTGTGGGTGCCGGCCGGCGTGTGGATCGGGATGAACCCGCGCGTGTCGCGGCTCGCCCAGCCGGTCGTGCAGGTGCTCGCCTCGTTCCCGGCGAACTTCCTGTTCCCGCTGATCACCGCGGTGCTCGTGGCGACCGGGATTTCCCTGGACTGGGGCGGCATCCTGCTGATGAGCCTCGGCGCGCAGTGGTACATCCTCTTCAATGTCATCGCCGGCGCCTCGGCGATCCCGCACGACCTGCGCGAGGCGTCGGCGAACCTGCGGCTGCCGCGGTCGCTGTGGTGGCGCCGCCTCGTGCTGCCCGCGATTTTCCCGAGCTACGTCACCGGCGGGATCACCGCGGCGGGCGGCGCGTGGAACGCCTCCATCGTCGCGGAAATCGTGTCCTACCACGGGGTTACGCTCACCGCGACCGGTCTCGGCGCGTACATCGCCGACGCGACCGGCTCCGGCGACTCCGGCCGGATCCTGCTCGGCGTCGCGGTGATGAGCCTGTATGTCGTCGGCCTCAACCGGCTCTTCTGGCGGCGGCTGTACCGCCTCGCCGAACGCCGGTTCTCCCTGTCCTGAAAGGCAATTCCCATGTCCGAAGTTCTCGTGTCCGTCGAGCGCGTCAGCAAGAGCTTCCCGGGTTCGGCAGGCGACGAACTGCGCGTCCTCGACGACATCACCCTCGACCTGCGCGCGGGCGAGATCGTGGCCCTGCTCGGCCGGTCCGGCAGCGGGAAATCGACGTTGCTGCGCACGATCGCCGGGCTGATCGGCCCGACCCGCGGCACCGTGCGCTACCGCGGCGAAGAACTCGACGGCGCCAACCCGGGCGCCGCGATGGTGTTCCAGACCTTCGCGCTGATGCCGTGGCTGACCGTGCAGGACAACGTCGAACTCGGCCTCGCCGCCCGCGGCGTCGCGCCGAGAGCCCGCCGGGAGCGTGCGCTGCGGGCGATCGACCTCATCGGGCTCGACGGGTTCGAATCCGCCTACCCCAAGGAGCTTTCCGGCGGGATGCGGCAACGCGTCGGGTTCGCCCGCGCGCTCGTGCTCGAACCGGACGTGCTGCTGATGGACGAGCCGTTTTCCGCGCTCGACGTGCTGACCGCGGAAAACCTGCGCACCGAGCTGATGAGCCTGTGGCAGCGCGACGATTTCCCGACGAAGGCGGTCTGCGTCGTCACGCACAACATCGAGGAGGCAGTGCTGCTCGCCGACCGCGTGCTCGTCCTCGGCGCCAACCCCGGGAAGCTGCGCGCGGAAGTGGAAATCGACCTGGCCCGGCCGCGCGACCGCAAGTCGCCCGCGTTCGCCGCGCTGGTCGACCGGCTCTACGACCTGCTCACCGGACGCGACCCGGCCGCGGTCGAGCCCGCGCAGGCCACGCCCACGGCCCGGCCGCTGCCGTCCGCGTCAGTCGGCGGGATGGCCGGGCTCGTCGAGCTGGTGCACGCCCGCGGCGGACACGCGGACCTACCGGATCTCGCCGCCGAACTCAGCTTCGAGGTCGACGACCTGCTGCCGCTCGTGGACGCGGCCGCCCTGCTGGACCTCCTTTTCGTGGCCGGCGGCGACCTGCACCTGACGCCGGTCGGCACCGCGTTCACCACCGCGGACATCCAGACCAGCAAGAAGATCTTCGCCGGTCAGGCCCGCGACCGGGCGCCGCTGGTGCGGACGATCGTCAACGCGCTCACCGCCAGTTCGGACGGCACGCTCCGCGCGGAGTTCTTCCTCGATCTGCTCCGCCGCGGCTTCTCCGCCGCCGACGCCCGCCAGCAGCTGGACACGGCGATCGACTGGGGCCGGTACGCGGAACTCTTCGACTACGACACCGACAGCGACCGCCTCACTGTCACCGCGTCGTGAGTGGCGGCGCCGGTTCTAACCGGCGCCGCCA
>NZ_ASXG01000078.1 GCF_000411975.1 Amycolatopsis orientalis DSM 43388 | reverse complement strand
ACTGGGCCAACCGCGACGACCTGACCCTGGCCAAGCAGCTCGGCTGGGTTCCGCCGAGCCCGGTGTTCCTGGTCCGCATGGCGCTGGCCAAACGCCGCGCTTCCGCGTGAACCGCTTGCCGCGCGGAGGCGCGACGAGGCAAGCCGGAAGTCTCGGGAATACCGGGGCGAGCGGCCACAACTACGCGCAGCCAGGCCGCTCGGCATCGAACCGCGGGTCGGCCCGACTGCGCCGCGATGCGGAATTCGGTCCACTGCGAGAGCGCGCACGCGTCTGGCCGTCGCCCTGCCGAGCAAGTTGGCGCGCCTGCCGGTTCCGCGCCGTCAGCGCGCGGATGGGTCTTCGATCGGCACTTCGTCGCTGGTGCGGCCCGGATTGAGCAGCTCCGCGGTGGAGGCGAGGGGAGCGGACCCGGGCAAGGCGCGGCCGGCTGGCTCCTTGAGGCGCAGGGTGGCGACGAGTCCGATCACCCCGGCGCCGATGAGGTAGTAGCCGGGCCAGTCCAGGTTGCCGGTGCCGGTTACCGCGACGCCGATGACGGTCGGGGCGGTGCCGGCGAACGCGGAGACGAAGATGTTGAAAATGATCGACAGGCTGCCGTAGCGGATGAAGGTCGGGAATAGGGCAGGAAGCGTGGACGGTGTCACCGCGGCGAAGCACAGCAGGGTGAAGCCCATGATCAGCAATCCGGCGACCTGCCCGGCCAGGCCGTGGCGCAGCAGCCAGACCGAGGGGAGGCCGGCGACGACGAGCAGGAGACTGCCGGTGAGCAGGATCGGTTTGCGGCCGATGCGGTCGCTCAGCTTCCCGACGAAGAGGATCACGGCGAGCATCGCGATCATGACGATCACCTGGAGCGTGCTCGACACCGACTCGCTGGTGCCGGTCACGCCGTGGCTGGGGAGCGTGCCGGTGAGGTAGGTCGGCACGTAGTTCGTCAGCACGTAGTTCGTGACGTTCCAGGCGATGACGAGACCGCCCGCGATCAAGGCCTCCGGCCGGTGTTTCGTGACCAGGACACCGAACATGCGGCGCAGCGACATGGTGGACATGGCCGGCGACCGTCGCATCAGCTGGCGGAACGCAGGGGTTTCTTCGAGCCGCAGCCGCAGGTAGATCCCGACCGCGCCGACCGGGAGGGCGATCATGAACGGGATTCGCCAGCCCCACGACAGCAGCTCGTGCTGCGGCAGCACGGTGATCAGCAAGGCGCTGATCCCGGCGCCGAGCGTGTACCCGACCAGGGTGCCGAATTCCAGCCAGCTGCCGAAGAAGCCGCGACGGCGGTCCGGTGCGTACTCGGCGACCAGCGTGAGCGCTCCGGCGTATTCGCCGCCCGCGGAGAAGCCTTGCAGCATCCGGATGAACAGCACGATGAGGGGTGCCGCGATCCCGATGGTGCCGTAGCTGGGCACGAGTCCCAGCAGGAGGGTGGCACCCGCCATCAGCAGCACGGTCGCCGACAGCACCCGGGTGCGGCCGATCCGGTCGCCGAGCGGGCCCAGGATGAACCCGCCGAGCGGGCGGACCAGGAACGCCGCGGCGAAGGTGGCCAGCGTCAGCACCGGCGCCCAGCTGCCGGCGTCGGGGAAGAAGACCCGGTCCAGCGCGATGGCGGCGAGATAGGAGTAAATGCCGAAGTCGTACCATTCGGCGACATTGCCGACCGCGGCGGCCATCGAGGCCCGGCGGATCGTTTTCTCGTCTTCGATCGCGATCGCGCCGACGGTGCCTCCGGGGCCCTCCGTTGCCGCGGTCACCGCGCTTCCTCCGTTCGGCCGGTCATGGATTCGGGCGGCGTGCAGCGGCAGGGATTCATGATCGTCCTTGAGTCATGAGGCGGCTGATATATCTATTGACGCTATTAGGTGTGTCAGGGCTGGTCAAGGGCGGGCCGCGAGAAGTCCACTGAGGACAGTCGGGTTACCGGCGGGTTCGGATCAGGTGTCCGCCAAGCGGCGGAGGCGTTCGAGGATCTCTTCGGCGCCGTCGGCGAGAATTCGCGCGACCTCGCGGAAATCCTTGGGGCGCAGGGAGGTTTTGCCGCCTGACACGCTGAGCGCGCCGACGATCCGGCCGCCCGGGCCGCGCACCGCGACGGCGACCGAGTTGAGTTCCGGTTCGAGTTCGCCGCTCGTCGCCGCCCAGCCGCGGTCCCGCGTGCGGTTCAGATCGGCGAGCAGCACGCCGGGTGCGGTGATGGTGTGCGGGGTGAAACGTTCGCGCGGTTGTTCGAGTATTTCGCCGAGTTCTTCGAAGCCGAAGCTGGCGAGCAGGACTTTCCCGCTCGCGGTCGCGTGCAGCGGCGCGCGCAGGCCGATCCAGTTGCGTTCCGTCTCCGGCTCCTGGACGACGGCGGTGACCCCGTCGGCCTCCCGGACGCTCAGGCTCACCGTGCCGCGGAGTTCGGCGGCGAGGCGGGCGCAGACCGGGCGGCTTTCGCGTGCGATGTCCAGTTGTGCGGCAGTCGCTCCGGCGAGCCGGACGATCCCGAAGCCGAGCCGGTATCGGCCGCGGTTTCCGGTTTGCTCGACGAGCCGGAACCGCTCGAGCGCGGACATCATCCGCGACGCGGTGGACTTGTGCACGCCGATTTCGCCGGCGAGATCGGTCAATCGGGACGGTCCGTTCCGGGCCAGCAGCACCAGGATCGACAGGGCTCGTTCGACGGCCTGGGTGGTCGAGCGCGGCTCGGCTCGCTCGTTGTTGTTCATTGCGCAACTCCTCGTCCGGGTGGGCGAAGCCGGAAGTCGATCGTTGACGGATGGGGGCGGCTGCCTCATCGTGTGTTGCGGATAGTGTCACGCGTTCCGCAATACGCAACAGGAGTCGAGCGATGATCTGTGCCGGCGCGGTGTCCGACCTCCCCGACGGAGAGTCCGTCCGGATCGAGGCCGAGGTCCCGATCGCGGTCTTCAACGTCGAGGGCGAGTTCTACGCGATCGACGACACCTGCACCCATCAGGACGCGTCCCTTTCGGACGGATGGGTCGAGGGGTGCGCGGTCGAATGTCCTTTGCACGCAGCGTGTTTCGACTTGCGGACCGGAGTGCCGAGCGGGCCGCCGGCGCGTCGGCCGGTGCGGACGCACGAGGTGATCGTGTCCGACGGCCTGCTCTACGTGAACGTGCCCGCCGCCGCGCCGGCCGCCGGAACGCTCGTGGCCGAGGCCGTGTGATGCGTGCGGTGACCATCGTCGGCGCCTCGCTCGCCGGTCTCAGTGCGGCGAGGGCGTTGCGGGACAAGGGGTTCGAAGGACGGCTCGTCGTCGTCGGGGACGAACCCCACGCCCCGTACGACCGGCCGCCGCTGTCGAAGGAATTCCTCGCCGGCACCGCGTCCGAGGCGGACTTGGCCCTGGCGACTCCGGAAGACGAGTCGCTGCGTGCGGATTGGCGGCTCGGCTGCCGGGCCGTCGCGCTCGACGCCGCCGAGCGCGCGGTCGTTCTCGAGGGCGGCGAGCGCGTCGTTTCGGACGCCGTCATCGTCGCGACCGGGGCACGGGCGCGCGAGCTGCCAGGCTCGATGCCCGACGGCGTCCACACTCTCCGGACGTTCGACGACGCGCTCGCCCTGCGGAAGGCGCTGGTTCCCGGAGCCCGGCTCGTGGTCATCGGCGCCGGCTTCATCGGGTCGGAGGTGGCGTCCACCGCAGCCGCGCTCGGCGTCGACGTCGAGGTGGTCGAAGCCGCCGCGGTCCCGCTGGAGAAGCCGCTCGGCACGGAGATGGG
The DNA here is from genome assembly GCF_000411975.1 of Amycolatopsis orientalis DSM 43388. Classification (GTDB taxonomy): domain Bacteria; phylum Actinomycetota; class Actinomycetes; order Mycobacteriales; family Pseudonocardiaceae; genus Amycolatopsis; species Amycolatopsis orientalis_D. The sequence goes on along the minus strand of NZ_ASXG01000078.1, from coordinate 105,299 downwards.
CGCGGTGTGCTCCCGGCTCCACGCCACCCGGGGCGTCCGGCTGCGCACCGGAGCCGGTCTGGCCGAGGTGACGGGTTCTCCGCAGGCGACCGGCGTCCGGCTGACCGACGGCACGGAGTTGCCGGCGGACGTGGTGCTCCTCGGCATCGGTGCGGCGCCCCAAGTGGAGTGGCTCGCCGGCTCCGGACTCGAGCTCGACGACGGGGTGGTCACCGACGCGCGCGGCGCTACCGCCGTTCCCGGCGTGTTCGCGGTCGGCGACTGCGCGCGGTCACACCGGCCGCTGATCGGTGCGGCGACGCGGCTCGAACACTGGACCAACGCGGTGCAGCAACCCTCCGCCGCGGCGGCCGCGCTGCTCGGCCAGGAGCACACCGCGCCGGCGCATCACGAAGTGCCCTATTTCTGGTCGGATCAGTACGGCCACCGCATCCAGTTCGCCGGGCACCGCGGCCGCGCCGTGCGGGTCGAAGTCGTCGAAGGCGACCTGGATTCCTTCGATTTCCTCGCGCTTTACCGCGATCGGGACGGCGATCCGGTCGCGGTGCTGGCCATCGGCCGAGTCCGTTCCTTCGGACGCTGGCGCCGGCAGCTGGCCGCCCCGCGCGCGGCGCGGCTCTGAACCCCGAACTCTTCTCCCACGCACAGAAGGACCGCACATGAGCTCTGTCGAAACCCGCCCCGCGCAGACCGGGTCGAGCCTCATCCCGACGCTGCCTGGCGCGCACTACACCGATCCCGCGATCTTCGAGCTCGAACAGTCGCGGATCTTCCAATCGCACTGGTTCGCGGTCGCGCGCGGTTCGGACCTGCCGTCCGCCGGGAACTTCCGGAAGGTCGACGTCGGCGGCGAAAGCGTGCTGCTCGTGCGCGGCCGCGACGGCGCACTGCGCGCCTTCCTCAACGTCTGCCGCCACCGCGGCGCCCAGCTGTGCGTGGAGGACTCCGGCAGCGTCCGCCGGAACCTGCAGTGCCCGTACCACGCGTGGACCTACGGACTCGACGGTTCGCTCGTCGCTGCGCCGAACCTCAACTCGATGGCGGACGTGGACCGGAAGGAATACGGGCTGATCCCGGTCGCGCTGCGGGAATGGCTCGGCACCGCCTGGGTGTGCCTCGCCGACGAGCCGCCGTCCTTCGAGGAGACGGTGCAGGGCGCGGTGACCGCGCGGCTGGGCGACCCCGCGGCGATCGACGGCTGGGGCATCGACGACCTCGTCGTCGGCCGCCGGATCGTCTACGACGTCAAGGCGAACTGGAAGCTGATCGTCGAGAACTTCATGGAGTGCTATCACTGCGCGACGATCCACCCGGAGCTCACCGAGGTCCTGCCGGAGTTCGCCGACGGGTACGCGGCGCAGTACTACGTGGGCCACGGCGCGGAATTCGGAGACGAGGTCGCCGGGTTCACCGTCGACGGCCGGGCCGGCTTCGACACCCTGTCCGGGGTCGGCGAGAACCACGACCGCCGCTACTACGCGATCACTGTCAACCCGCAGGTGTTCATCAACCTGGTGCCCGACCACGTGATCTTCCACCGGATGCACCCGATGGCCGTCGACCGCACGATCGTCGAATGCGACTGGCTGTACCCGCGCGAGGTCGTCGACAGCGGCGCGGACCTGGCGCATTCGGTGGAGCTCTTCCACCGGGTGAACCAGCAGGACTTCGACGCCTGCGAACGGTGCCAGCCGGCGATGTCCTCGAAGGCCTATGCCAAGGGCGGCGTGCTCGTCCCGTCCGAGCACCACATCGGCGAGTTCCGGGACTGGGTCGCCGCGGCGATCAGCTGACGGCGATCAGGAAACCGATCAGGCAGCACGGAGAGGTCCGAGGTCGACGGTGTCCGACGAATACCCCGAAGAAGCCGGATTGACGGTCCGCCCGCCGGCGACGCACGCGGCCGGGCTGAAGGCGGTCCGGGTTTCGCTCCGCCGCGCACTGGCCCAGATGGGGCCGGCGAAATCGGCGAAGAACCTGTTGTCGCTCAACCAGGTCGACGGGTTCGACTGCATGTCCTGCGCGTGGCCGGATCCGCTGGAGGGCCGGCACACCGCGGAGTTCTGCGAGAACGGCGCCAAAGCCGTCTCGTGGGAGGGGCAGCGCGACACCGTCGGCCCGGACTTCTTCGCCCGGCATTCGATCTCCGAGCTGGCCGGCCGGAGCGGCTACTGGCTGGAAAGCCAGGGCCGGCTGGCGCACCCGATGGTGCGGCGGGACGGCGCCGACCGCTACGAACCGATTTCCTGGGCGGACGCGTTCGCGCTCGTGGGCGAGCATCTGCGCGCGCTCGAGTCCCCGGACGAGGCGCTTTTCTACACGTCCGGCCGGGCCTCGAACGAGGCCGCGTTCGTCTATCAGCTGTTCGCCCGCGCACTCGGCACCAACAACCTGCCGGACTGCTCGAACATGTGCCACGAGTCGACCTCCGTCGGCCTCGCCCGCGCGATCGGCGTCGGCAAGGGCACGGTGACGCTCCAGGATCTGCACGAGGCGGACCTGATCGTGATCTCCGGCCAGAATCCGGGCACGAACCACCCGCGGATGCTGTCCGCGCTCGAGAAGGCCAAGCGCAACGGCGCCAAGATCCTCGCGGTCAATCCGCTGCGCGAAGCCGGGCTGCTCAAGTTCAACAATCCGCAGACGCCGCGCGGGCTGACGATCGGCACCGGCCTCGCCGACCGGTATCTGCGGATCCGGTCGAACGGCGACCTCGCCCTGTGGCGCGGCGTCGCCCGGCTTCTGCTGGAGGCCGAGGACGCGAATCCCGGCACGATCGTCGACCGGGAGTTCGTCCGCCAGTCGACCACCGGCTGGGAAGCCTGGGAAAAGCACGTCCGCGGCGTCGGCTGGGACGAGGTCGCCGCCGCCACCGGGCTGGCCCGCGAGGAGATCGAGGCGGCCGCGGCGATGATGGCCGACTCGCGGCGGACCGTGCACTGCTGGGCGATGGGGATCACCCAGCACCGCAACTCGGTCGCCACCGTGGGCGAGATCGTCAACGTCGCGCTGATGCGCGGAATGATCGGCAAGCCCGGCGCCGGGCTGTGTCCGGTGCGCGGCCATTCCAACGTCCAGGGCGACCGTACGATGGGCATCTGGGAAAAGCCTCCGGAGTCCTTTTTGGACGCACTGGGCGCGGAGTTCGGCTTCGAGCCGCCGCGCGAGCACGGGCACGACGCCGCCGACGCGGTGCGCGCGCTGCGGGACGGGCGCGCGAAGGTGTTCGTCGGGCTGGGCGGCAACTTCGCCGAGGCGATGTCCGACACCGCGGTCACCGAAGCGGCCCTGCGGTCCGCCGCGCTGACCGTCCAGATCTCCACCAAGCTGAACCGGAGCCACCTTGCCGCGGGCAAGGATGCCCTGATCCTGCCCGCGCTCGGCCGCACGGAACAGGACCACACTGGCGGCATCGTGCAGCGGGTCACCGTCGAAGACTCGATGTCGGTCGTCCACGCGTCCCGCGGGCGGGCGAAACCGGCCGCGCCGCTGTTGCGGTCGGAGGTGGCGATCGTCTGCGGAATGGCGTACGCCGCGCTCGGCGACCGGTACGGCATTCCGTGGGCGGAATTCGCCGCCGATTACTCGCGGATCCGCGAGCGCATCGGCCGGGTGGTGCCCGGCTGCGAGGGATACGAAGAGAAAATCAGCCGGCACACCGCTTTCCCGCTTCCGCATCCGCCGCGCGACACGCGAACCTTTCCCACGCCCGAAGGCAAAGCGGTGTTCACGGTCAGCCCGCTCGAGGTGCTGACCGTCCCGGAGGGCCGGCTCGTCCTCCAGACGCTGCGCAGCCACGACCAGTTCAACACCACCGTGTACGGGCTGGACGACCGCTACCGGGGCATCCGCTCCGGACGCCGGGTGGTCTTCGTGAACGAGGCGGACCTGCGGGAGCTGGGGCTGCGCGACGGAGACCACGTCGACCTGGTCTCGGAGTGGCCGGACGGCGAACGCCGGGTGCCGCGGTTCCGTCTCGTCGCCTACGACACGCCGAAGGGGTGCGCCGCCGCGTACTACCCGGAGACCAATCCGCTCGTCCCGCTCGATTCGCAAGCCCTGGAGTCCGGCACGCCGACGTCCAAATCGGTCGTGGTCCGGCTCGAACCCGTTCGACCCGTCAAGTAAGGAGCAGTTGCGCCATGGCACAGCACGTTCAGGGCGTCGTCGCCCTCGCCGAAGGCAAACCGGTGTCGGTCGAGACGATCGTCGTGCCGGACCCGGGCCCGGGAGAGGCGGTGGTGCGCGTCCAGGCCTGCGGGGTCTGCCACACCGACCTGCACTACCGCGAAGGCGGCATCAACGACGAGTTTCCCTTTCTCCTCGGGCACGAGGCCGCCGGGACGGTGGAATCGGTCGGCGAAGGCGTGACCGACGTGGCTCCCGGCGATTTCGTGATCCTCAACTGGCGCGCGGTGTGCGGGCAGTGCCGGGCGTGCCGCAAGGGCAAACCCCAGTACTGCTTCGACACGCACAACGCGGAGCAGAAGATGACCTTGCTGTCGGGGCAGGAGCTGAGCCCGGCGCTCGGCATCGGGGCGTTCGCGGAGAAGACGCTCGTCGCGGCCGGGCAGTGCACGAAGGTGAATCCGCGGGTCCCGCCTCAGGTCGCCGGTCTGCTCGGCTGCGGGGTGATGGCCGGTCTCGGCGCGGCGATCAACACCGGCGGGGTCGGCCGCGGCGATTCGGTCGCGGTCATCGGCTGCGGCGGGGTCGGCGACGCGGCGATCGCCGGTGCGGTCCTGGCCGGCGCCACGACGGTGATCGCCGTCGACCGGGATCCCCGGAAACTGGACAAGGCCAAGGAGTTCGGCGCGACGCACACCGTCGACGCCCGGGATCTCGACGCGGTCGAGGCGATCGTCGGCTACACCGGCGGCTTCGGCGCGGACGTCGTGATCGACGCGGTGGGCCGTCCGGAGACGTGGAAGCAGGCCTTCCGCGCCCGGGACCTGGCCGGCACCGCCGTCCTGGTGGGCGTGCCGACGCCGGACATGACGGCACCGGAACTTCCGCTGATCGAGTACTTTTCCCGCGGCGGCGCGCTGAAATCCTCGTGGTACGGCGACTGCCTGCCGGAACGCGACTTCCCGGCGATGGTGGACCTGCACCTGCGGGGCCGGTTGCCGCTGGACAAGTTCGTCTCCGAGGAGATCGCGCTGGACTCCGTCGAGGACGCGTTCGAGAAGATGCGGCAGGGGGCCGTGCTGCGCTCGGTGGTGGTCCTGTGAACCCGATCGAGCACCTGGTCACCTCCGGCACCTTCTCGCTGGACGGCGGCGCCTGGGACGTCGACAACAACGTCTGGCTGATCGGCGACGACCGGGAGGTCCTGGTCCTCGACCCGGCGCACGACGCGAAGGCGATCGCGGAACAGGTGGGGGACCGGCGGGTCGTCGCCATCGTGTGCACCCACGGGCACGACGACCACATCGGCCAGGCGCCGGTGCTGGCGGACACCTTCGGCGCGCCGATTCTGCTGCATCCCGACGAAGCGCCGCTGTGGGCGCTGACCCATCCGGATCGCCGGCCCGACGGGGAACTCCGGGACGGAGAAGTGCTCACCGCGGGCGGGATCGACCTGCGGGCGTTCGTCACGCCAGGGCATTCGCCCGGCTCGACGAGCCTGTACGCACCGGAGTTGAAGACCGTCTTCACCGGCGACACCCTGTTCCGGGGCGGCCCCGGCGCCACCGGCCGGTCGTTTTCCAGCTTCGGCACCATCATCGCCTCGATCCGGGACACGTTGCTGACCCTGCCCGAGGACACCGCGGTGCGCACCGGCCACGGCGAAAGCACCACGATCGGCGCCGAGGCCCCGCATCTCGCGAAATGGCTCGCGCGCGGGTACTGAGCACCCGGAATCCGCCCGGAACGGCTCTTGACCCGGCTCTCCGCGCGGACTTAGCCTGACCCTTAACTGATATATCAATCGTCTACTACGAAGGAATCGGGGACTGCCGCATGTCCGTCACGGTCGATCGACAGGAGAGCAGCGCCGGCCAGGTGCTGGGGCTTCCGCTGGCTCAAGCGGATCCCGAGGTGCACGCGGCGGTCGGCCGGGAGCTGGGCCGGCAGCGGCGGACGCTGGAAATGATCGCGAGCGAGAACTTCGCGCCGCTGAGCGTGATGCAGGCGCAGGGCTCGGTGCTGACCAACAAGTACGCCGAGGGCTACCCGGGCCGCCGGTACTACGGCGGCTGCGAGCACGTCGACGAGGTCGAGCAGCTGGCGATCGACCGGGCGAAGGCGTTGTTCGGCGCGGAGTTCGCGAACGTGCAGCCGCATTCGGGCGCGCAGGCCAATTCGGCGGTGCTGAACGCGCTGCTGAAGCCGGGCGAGACGTTCCTGGGCCTCGACCTCGCGCACGGCGGGCACCTGACGCACGGGATGCGGTTGACGTTCTCGGGCAAGTACTTCACCCCCGTGCCGTACCACGTGCGGGAGAGCGACCACCTCGTCGACATGGCGGAGGTGGAACGGCTGGCGAAGGAACACCAGCCGAAGCTGATCGTCGCGGGGTGGTCGGCGTATCCGCGGCAGCTGGACTTCGCGGAGTTCCGCCGGATCGCCGACGAGGCCGGGGCGTACTTGATGGTCGACATGGCGCATTTCGCGGGTCTGGTGGCGGCGGGCCTGCATCCGTCGCCGGTGCCGCACGCACACGTGGTGACCTCGACGACGCACAAAACCCTCGGCGGGCCGCGCGGCGGGGTCGTGCTGGCGACCGCGGAGCTGGGCAAGAAGCTGAACTCGAGCGTGTTCCCTGGACAGCAGGGCGGTCCCCTGGAGCACGTGATCGCGGCGAAGGCGGTCGCGTTCAAGCTCGCCGGGGAGCGCGCTTTCCGGGAGCGGCAGGAGCGGACGCTGGCCGGGGCGAAGATCCTGGCCGAGCGGCTGCTGGCGGAGGAGAACGTCGGGGTGGTCTCCGGCGGGACGGACGTGCATCTGGTCCTCGTCGACCTCCGGGAGTCCGCATTGGACGGTCAGCAAGCGGAGGATCGGCTGCACCGCGTGGGAATCACGGTGAACCGCAATGCGGTCCCGTTCGACCCGCGGCCGCCGATGGTGTCCTCGGGCGTGCGGATCGGGACACCGGCGCTGGCCGCGCGCGGGTTCGGCGCCGAGGATTTCGCCGAAGTGGCCGACGTGATCGCACTGGCTTTGCGGCCGGAGACCGGAGAGTCCGAATTGGACGCGTTGGCCGCGCGGGTCTCGGCGCTGGCCGAACGGCACCCGCTCTACCCGGAGGTGGTCGCATGACCGTCGCACCCGGTGCGCACCTGCCCGAGCACCCGGATTTCCTGTGGCGCAACCCGGAACCGAAGAAGGCCTACGACGTCGTGATCGTGGGCGGCGGCGGGCACGGCCTGGCGACCGCCTATTACCTGGCCAAGAACCACGGCATCACGAATGTCGCGGTGCTGGAGCGCGGCTGGCTCGCGGGCGGGAACATGGCCCGCAACACGACGCTGATCCGTTCGAACTACCTGTGGGACGAGTCGGCGGCGATCTACGAACACGCGCTGAAGCTGTGGGAAGGGCTCGAGGACGACCTCGGCTACCCGATCCTGTTCTCCCAGCGCGGCGTCCTGAACCTGGCGCACACCGAGCAGGACGTGCGCGATTCGGTCCGCCGGGTCGAGGCGAACAAGCTCAACGGCATCGACGCGGAATGGCTGGGGCCGGACGAGGTCGCGAAGATCTGCCCGATCGTGAACGTGTCCGGCGACATCCGGTATCCGGTGCAGGGCGCGACGTACCAGCCGCGCGCGGGGATCGCGAAACACGACTACGTCGCCTGGGGTTTCGCGACCCGCGCCGACGAGGCCGGAATCGACCTGATCCAGGACTGCGAGGTCACCGGGTTCACCGTGGACGGCGACCGCGTCACCGGCGTGCGGACCAGCCGCGGCGACATCGGGTGCGGGACGGTCGCGTTGTGCGCGGCCGGGCACACCTCCGTGCTGCTCGACCAGCTCGGCGTGCGGTCGCCGTTGCAGTCGCATCCCTTGCAGGCGCTGGTGTCCGAGCTGCTGGAACCGGTGCACCCGACGATCGTGATGTCGAACGCGGTGCACGTCTACGTTTCGCAGGCGCACAAGGGCGAGTTGGTGATGGGCGCGGGCGTGGATTCCTACAACGGCTACGGCCAGCGTGGCGCGTTCCACATCATCGAGCGGCAGATGGCCGCGGCGGTGGAGCTCTTTCCGGTGTTCGCGCGGGCACACCTGCTGCGGTCGTGGGCCGGGATCGTGGACGTCACGCCGGACGCGTCGCCGATCGTCGGGCACACGCCGTACGAGAACGTGTTCGTCAACGCCGGGTGGGGAACCGGCGGGTTCAAGGCGACGCCGGGACTGGGCTGGTGCTTCGCGCACACCGTCGCGCACGGCGAGCCGCATCGCTACGTCGCCCCGTTCGGCCTCGACCGTTTCGCCACCGGTGCGCTCGTCGACGAGCACGGCGCCGCGGCCGTCGCGCACTGAGAGGACTTGCCATGCAACTGATCCGCTGCCCGTGGTGCGGGCCGCGCGAGGAAACCGAGTTCCACTACGGCGGACAGGCCGAGGTCGCCTATCCCGCCCGGCCCGCGGACCTGTCCGACCAGGAATGGGCCGAGTTCGTGTTCTACCGCGACAACCCCAAGGGGCCGTTCGCCGAACGCTGGAGCCACGCGACTGGGTGCCGCAAGTGGTTCAACGCCGTCCGCGACACCCGCAGCTACGAATTCCTTGCCACGTACCGGATCGGCGAACCGCGCCCGGAGGTGACCGCATGAGCCGAGTCAACGGCTACGGCCGCATCGACCGGAGCAAGACGCTCACGTTCACCTTCGACGGCCGTACCTACACCGGGCATCCCGGCGACACGCTCGCGTCGGCATTGCTGGCCAACGGCGTGCATTGCCTCGGGACCAGCGTGAAACTCGGCCGTCCGCGCGGGATCGGCGCGGCGTGGACCGAGGACCCGACCGGCTTGGTGCAGATCGAGGAACCGTTTCCCGAACCGATGCTGCAGGCGTCGGTCGTGGAACTGGTCGAGGGACTCGTCGCGCGTGGCGTGCCCGGGCAAGGGCGGCTGGCCGAAATCGCCGACACCGCGCGCTACGACCGCAAGCACACCCACACCGACACTCTCGTGATCGGCGCCGGTCCGGCCGGACTGCACGCCGCCCGGTCAGCCGCGCGGACGGGGCGGAGCGTGGTGCTGGTCGACGACCGCGCCACACCCGGCGGGACGCTGACCGGCACCGAAGAGCTGGACGGCAAACCGGCACCGGAGTTCGTCGAAAACGTCGTGGCCGAGCTGGCGGCGAACCCGGACGTGCTGCACCTGCAGCGCACCACGGCGTTCGGACAGTACGACGACGGATTCGTCCTCGCGCTGGAGCGGCGCACCGACCATCTCGGACCGGACGCGGCGGGCGCCCGGCAGCGGGTCCACCGGATCCGCGCGCAGCACGTCGTCGTCGCGACCGGCGCGCACGAACGGCCGATCGTGTTCGAGGACAACGACCGGCCCGGGATCATGCTCGCTTCCTCGGCGCGGGACTTCCTGCACCGCTACGGCGTTCTCGTCGGCCGCGAGATCGTCGTGTTCACCAGCGACGACCGTGCCTACGCGGCGGCGATCGACCTCGCCGGCGCCGGGGCGCGCGTGACCGTCCTGGACGCGCGTGACACGCTGCCGCGCGAGGAAGAGGCGCGGGCGAACGCGCACGGCGTGACCGTGCATCCGTCCACTGTGGTCACCGGAACCGAAGGCGGCACCCGGGTCTCCGCGGTGCTTGCCACGACCCCGGACGGACGGGTGCGGCTGCCCGCGGACACGCTGCTGGTGTCGGGCGGCTGGAATCCGACCGTGCATTTGTTCAGCCACATCAAGGGCGCGCTGGCCTATGACGCGGCGCTCGGCGCGTTCCGCCCGGCCGCTCCGCTGCCCGGGGTCACCGTGATCGGGGCCGCGAACGGGGACTTTGACCCGGCCGCTCCGACCAAGGTCCTCTGGCGCACCGACGGCGATCCGGCACGGCAGTTCGTCGACATCCAGCGCGACGCGACCGTCGCCGACATCCAGCGCGCGGTCGGGGCCGGGCTGCGTTCGGTGGAACACATCAAGCGCTACACCACGATCGGCACCGCGCACGACCAAGGCAAGACGTCCGGCGTGCTCGCCTCGGGCATCACCGCCGAACTGCTCGGCCGCCCGATCGAGGAACTCGGCACGACGACCTTCCGCCCGCCGTACACACCGGTCGCCTTCGCGGCGCTGGCCGGACGCGAGCGCGGCAGCCTGTTCGACCCGGAACGGGTCACCTCGCTGCACGACTGGCACCTCGAGGCCGGAGCGGTGTTCGAGGACGTCGGCCAGTGGAAGCGGGCCCGCTACTACCCGCAGCCGGGCGAGGACATGGACGCCGCGGTGCTGCGCGAGTGCGCCGCGGTCCGCGGCGGGGTCGGCATTCTCGACGGGTCCACCCTCGGCAAGATCGACGTGCAAGGACCGGACGCGGGCGAGTTCCTCGACCGGCTCTACACGAACATGATGAGCACGCTGAAGGTCGGCCGGGTCCGCTACGGCGTCATGTGCGGCAACGACGGCATGGTGCTCGACGACGGCACGGTCCTGCGCATCGCGGAGAACCGGTATCTGGTCACCACGACCACCGGCGGCGCGGCGGCCGTGCTGGACTGGATGGAGGAGTGGCTCCAGACCGAGTGGACCGACCTGAAGGTGTATCTGACGTCGGTCACCGAGCACTGGTCGGTGTTCCCGATCGTCGGTCCGCGCTCGCGCGACGTGCTCGCCGAAGTGTTCCCGGACGTCGACGTCTCCAACGACGCGTTCCCGTTCATGTCCTGGCAGGACACCGTGCTGGACGGAGTGCCGGTGCGGCTGGCGCGGATCTCGTTCTCCGGCGAGCTGGCGTGGGAAGTGAACGTCAGCTCCTGGTACGCGCCGGCGTTGTGGGAGCGGCTGCTGGCGGCGGGCGAGCGGTACGGGATCACGCCCTACGGCACCGAAACCATGCACGTCCTGCGCGCGGAGAAGGGCTACCCGATCATCGGCCAGGACACCGACGGCACGGTCAGCCCGCAGGATCTCGGCATGAGCTGGGCGGTGTCGAAGAAGAAGGAAGACTTCATCGGCAAACGCTCGTTTTCCCGGCCGGAGAACCACAATCCGCTGCGCAAGCAGTTCGTGTCGCTGCTGCCCACCGACCGCAGCACGCGGCTGCCGGAGGGATCGCAGATCGTGGAGCGCTGCCCGGACGGGAAGCTGCCCGCGCCGCCGGTGCCGATGCTCGGACACGTCACCTCCAGCTACCGCAGCGCGGAGCTGGGCCGGCCGTTCGCGCTCGCCCTGGTGAAGAACGGACGCGCCCGCGTCGGGGACGTCGTGCACGTCCCGGTCGGCGGCGTCCTCGTCGAGGCCGAAATCGGCAGCACCGTGCTGGTCGACCCGGAAGGAGCCCGCCGCGATGGCTGACGTCCTGTATCGCACCCCTCCGCTTTCCGCGTGGCAGCCCGCCCTCGAGGCGCTCGGCGAAGAGATCGCCGGCTGCGCTGTCGAGGCCGAGAATCCGGTGGCCGCCGTCGATGTCCGCGTCGACCCGGACGGATGCGGCCTCGCGGCGCTGGGCCGGGTGCTGGGCGCGGCGTTGCCGACCGAACCGAACACCTGGACGCCGACCGGTCAGGGGCAGCTGGTGTGGCTCGGTCCCGACGAATGGCTGGTGACGGACGCGAACGCGCTGCCGCACGAGCTCGAGGAAGACTTGAGCTGGGTCGTGTCCGCCTACGACGGCGCGGTCGTCGACGTGTCCGCGCAACGGACCAGCCTGCGGCTGCGCGGGCCCAAGGCGCGGGAGCTGCTGTCCTTCGGCTGTTCGCTCGACCTGCGGCCGGCGAAGTTCCCCGCCGGCGCCTGCGCGCAGACCGCCGTCGGCCAAGCCGGCGTGCTGCTGCTCGCCCTCGGCGAGGACGACCTGCGGCTCTTCGTCCGGCCGTCCTTCGCCGGCTACCTCGCCGAATGGCTGCTCGACGCGGCCCAGGAATTCCGCGCCCGCTAGCACTTTTCCCGCAGCGGCCGTCCCCTTCAGGAGAGATCCCATGCGCACCACCCCCCGCGTCGTCGTCATCGGAGCCGGGATCGTCGGCGCCAACCTCGCCGACGAGCTCACCGCACGCGGCTGGACCGAGGTCACCGTTCTCGACCAGGGCCCGCTTCCGCTGACCGGCGGTTCCACCTCGCACGCGCCCGGACTGGTCTTCCAGACCAACGGGTCCCGGACCATGACCCGGTTCGCGACCTACACGGTCGAGAAGTTCAAAACCCTCGACGTCGACGGCGCCTGGTGTTTCAACCAGGTCGGCGGACTGGAGATCGCGACCACGCCGGAGCGGCTGGCCGACCTGCACCGCAAGCAGGGCTGGGCGACCTCGTGGGGCGTGCCCGGCGAGGTCGTCGGACCGGAGCGCTGCGCGGAGCTGTACCCGCTGCTCGACCGCGACCAGGTGCTCGGCGGGTTCCACACGCCCACCGACGGCCTGGCCAAGGCGTCCCGGGCGGTCACGGCGCTGGCCCGGCGCGCGCAGTCGCGCGGCGCGGTTTTCCGAGGCTCGACGCGCGTTACGGAAGTCCTCCAGCAGGGCGGGCGCGTCACCGGCGTGCGGACCGCCGCCGGGGACGAGATCCCGGCCGACATCGTCGTGTCGTGCGCCGGGTTCTGGGGACCGGCGGTGGGCGAACTCGTCGGGATGCGGGTGCCGCTGCTGCCGGTGGCGCACCAGTACGCGCGCACCGGGCAGGTCGCCGGGCTCGTCGGCCGCAACGACGAGCAGAGCGAAGCGCGTCTGCCGATCCTGCGCCACCAGGACCGCGACCTGTACTACCGCGAGCACAACGACCGGCTGGGCATCGGCACGTACGCGCACCGCCCGATGCCGGTGCGGCTGGGCGACTTGCCCGAGGTCGAGGACGGCGACCTCACCGAGGCGGCGATGCCGTCGATGCTGCCGTTCACCGAGGAGGACTTCGCGCCGTCGTGGGAGGCCAGCAAGCAACTGCTGCCCTCGCTGCGGGACAGCAAGATCGACACCGGGTTCAACGGGATCATGTCGTTCACCCCGGACGGCGGCCCGCTCGTCGGCGAATCCCCGGACGTGGCCGGGTTCTGGATCGCCGAAGCGGTGTGGGTGACCCATTCCGCCGGCGTCGCGCGCTCCGTCGCGCAGCTGCTGGTCGACGGCCGCAGCGAGATCGAGCTGCACGGCTGCGACGTGCACCGGTTCGACGAGATCGAAACCACTCAGTCCTATGTGGACGAAACCGCGCAGCGGAACTTCGTCGAGGTCTACGACGTGCTGCACCCGTTGCAGCCCAAGCTGTCGCCGCGCGACCTGCGGGTGAGCCCGTTCCACGCGCGGCAGAAGGAACTCGGCGCGTTCTTCCTCGAAGCGCACGGGTGGGAGCGGCCGCACTGGTACGAGGCCAATGCCCGCCTAGTCAAGGAGCTGCCGGCCGAATGGCAGCCGCCGTCGCGCGACGCATGGTCGGCGATGTTCCATTCGCCGATCGCCGCGGCCGAAGCGTGGAAGACGCGGACGGCGGTGGCGATGTACGACATGACGCCGCTGAAGCGGATCGAGGTCTCCGGCAGCGGCGCGGTGGCGTTCCTGCAGCGGCTGACCACGGGGAAGATGGACAAGTCGGTCGGGTCGGTGACCTACACGCTGGCGTTGGACGAAGCCGGCGGGATCCGCAGCGACCTGACCGTCGCGCGGCTCGGCGAGCAGCTGTTCCAGGTCGGCGCCAACGGAAACCTCGATCTGGACTACTTCCGCCGGCAGGCGCCCGCGGACGGCAGCGTGCAGCTGCGCGACATCACCGGCGGCACCTGCTGCGTCGGGGTTTGGGGGCCGTTGGCCCGGGACCTGGTCCAGCCGTTGACCGGCGACGACTTCTCCCACGAGGCGCTGAAGTACTTCCGGCTCAAGCACGCGACCATCGCCGGGATCCCGGTCGTCGCGATGCGACTGTCCTATGTGGGCGAACTGGGCTGGGAGATCTACACCAGCGCCGAATACGGGCAGCGGCTGTGGGACGCGCTGTTCGAAGCCGGTCGTCCGCTCGGAGTGATCGCCGCGGGCCGGGCCGCGTTCAACAGCCTGCGCCTGGAAAAGGGCTACCGCGCCTGGGGTTCGGACATGAACACCGAGCACAACCCGTACGAAGCCGGCCTGGGTTTCGCGGTCAGCGCCAAGAAGACCGGCTATGTCGGCTGCGGCGCGGTCGCCGAGCTGAGCAACGACACCGTGTCCCGTCGCCTGGCCTGCCTGACCGTCGACGACGGCCGCAGCGTGGTCCTCGGGCACGAGCCGGTGTTCCTGGACGGCGAACCGGCCGGGTACGTCACCTCCGCGGCGTTCGGGCACACGATCGGCAAACCGGTCGCGTACGCCTGGCTGCCCGCGTCGGCGACGGTCGGCACCCAGGTGGAAATCCAGTACTTCGACCGGCGGGTGCGGGCGACCGTGACCGCGGAACCGCTGGTCGACCCGGAAATGGCGCGGATCCGTCGCTGAGCGGCGAGAACAGGACGACACCCATGCGCACGGAAACCCTCGACGCGTTCCTGGATTCGCTGGCCGGGCGGGTGCCCGCGCCGGGCGGCGGAGCGAGCGCGGCACTGCACGCCGCTCAGGGCGCCGCGCTCGCCGGCATGGTCGCCCGGTACAGCGACGGCCCGAAATACGCCGAGCACGCCGGAGCGATCGCGAAAATCCGCGACTGCGCCGACGACCTGCGCGAGCAGGCCTCGGTGCTCGCCGAACAGGACATCGCCGTCTTCAGCCGGGTCGGTGCGGCCTACGCGCTGCCTCGCGCGACCGACTCCGACAAGGCGGCCCGCTCCGCCGCGATCGCGGACGCACTGATCGCGGCGGGGCGAGTCCCGGCCGCGGTGCTCGCGGTCGCGGAGCAAGTGCTCGGGCTCGCCGAGCAACTGCTGCCGATCGGCAACCGGAACGTGGTCAGCGACGTCGCGGCGTCCGCCGACGCGGCCCGGGCCGCGGCCTCCACTGCCCGGGTGAACGTCGAGATCAACCTCGCCGGCGTCACCGACGCCGAGGCGCGCGCGGAACTGTCCGGTGCGCTCGCGCCGGTCGACGATCTCCTCGCGCGTGCCGACGCGCTGACCGTCGCGGTGCGGGAGGTGATCGCCCGATGACCGCGGTGCTGAGCGGGACCGAACTGGCCCGGAACCTCCGCGCGGAAGTCACCGCGGCCGCGGCGGAGCTGACCGGGGCCGGGACCTCGGCCCGGCTCGCGGTGGTCGTCGCCACCGACGACGAGTCGAGCGCGTGGTACGTGCGCTCGATCGCCGGCGCGGCGCGGAAAACCGGCATCGACTGCGAGGTCGTCGATCTCGGGCCGCAGGCGAAGCCCGGGCAGATCCGCGCCGCGCTGGCGGCCTTGAGCGAGGACCCGGCTGTGCACGGGATCATGCTCCAGACGCCCCTGCCGGACGGCGCTCATTTCGAGGACCTCGCCTCGGCGATCGCCCCGGAGAAGGACGTCGACGGAGCGAATCCGCTTTCGCTCGGCAGGCTGAGCGCGGGGCTTCCGGCGTTCGCGCCCGCGACCGCCGCCGCGGTGCTCGCGCTGCTGGACCACTACGACGTCCCGCTCGCCGGGCGCACCACGGTCGTGGTCGGGCGGTCGAACGTCGTCGGGAAGCCGGCCGCGCAGCTGCTGTTGCGGCGGGACGCGACCGTGGTCGTCTGCCACCGCCACACCAAGGACCTCGCCGCGCTGACCCGCCCGGCCGACGTCCTCGTGGTCGCGGTCGGCCGACCGGGCCTGATCAAGGCCGAGCACGTCGGCCCGGACGCGATCGTCGTCGACGTCGGCACCAATCCGACGGCCGACGGCGGGCTCGTCGGCGACGTGGACGAACGGGCCGTCTCCGGACGGGCGGGCGGGCTCACCCCGGTGCCCGGCGGAGTCGGACCGGTGACGACCGCGCTGCTGCTTCGGCAGACCATCCAATCGGCAGCCGGGAGATTCCCGTGACGACCGGAACGCTGCGGTCTCCCGCCCACGAGACCCTGCTCGGGAAGCTGCGCCGGCCGGGGCGCCTGGTCTGCGGAATCGTCAACGTCACGCCCGATTCCTTCTCCGACGGCGGGCGCGACCCGGCCGCCGCCCTCGACCACGCGCTCCGGCTCGCCGACGAGGGCGCCGACCTGCTCGACATCGGGGGCGAGTCCACCCGGCCGGGCGCGCATCCGCCCTCGCCCCAGGAAGAATTGGACCGGGTCACCGGCGTCGTCGAGCAGCTGGCCGCCCGCGTGCCCGTGCCGTTGTCGATCGACACCTCCCGGCCGCAGGTGATGGACGCCGCGGTCCGGGCGGGAGCCGTCTTGATCAACGACGTGCGGGCGCTGCGGTACCCGGACGCGGTGGCGACGGCGGCCCGGCTCGGCGTGCCGGTCTGCCTGACGCACATGCTGCGGCCGCCGCACGCGATGCAGCAGGACCCGCGCTACGGCGACGTCGTGGCCGAGGTGCGCGAATTCCTGCGGGACCGGATGGCGGCGTGCCTGCGGGCCGGGATCCCGCGCGAGCACCTGGTCGTCGACCCGGGGTTCGGGTTCGGCAAGACGCTGGAGCACAACCTGGCGCTGCTGCGGTCCCTCGACCGGTTCGCCGACCTCGGCGTGCCGGTCATGGCCGGGCTCTCCCGCAAAGCGATGCTGGGCCAGCTGACCGGCCGCCCGGTCGCGCGGCGGGAGGCGGCCTCGGTCGCCGCGGCGATGGTGGCGGCGCAGCGCGGGGCCAAGATCCTCCGCGTCCACGACGTGGCCGCGACAGCCGACGCGCTCACCGTCCTGGCGGCGGCGACATGACCACGGCAGCCGCGCCGGCGGCCTCAGATGACCGCGCGGACCGCTTTCTCGAAGCCGGTCACGTGCTCGCGAGCCAGCCGTTCGGCGGTCTTCGCCTTGCCGCCGGCGATCGCGCGCAGCAGGCCGACGTGTTCCTCGACGTGCTGGTCGAAATGCGGCATCCGGTCGAGGAAGAGACAGAAGATCCGGGTCGCGAGGTTGTTGTACCGGACCAGGGTGTCCTCCAGATGCGGGTTCCCGGCCGCCCGGTAGATCGCGCGGTGCACGCGCAGGTCCCACTTCATCAGGGTGTCCCGGTCCAGGGCGCGGGCGTCGGTGTCCTGGAGGTCGTCGGCGAGCTCCGCGAGGCGGGTCCGCACCGGTCCGGCCGCGCTGTCCGCGGCCCGGCGGGCGGCCAGCGGCTCGAGCTGGACGCGGATTTCCGAGATGTAGGCCAGGTCCGTGATGTCCACGGCGGTGGCGAACGTCCCGCGGCGCGGGTAGGACACCACGAGCCGGTCGGTCTCCAAGCGCTTGAGCGCCTCGCGGACCGGCGTGCGGCCGACGCCCAGCGAGGCGCTCAACGCGGCGTCGTCGATCGCGGACATCGGCGGGATGTCCAGCATGATCAGCTGGTCCTGGATGGCCGCGTACGCGCGGTCGGCGAGCGACGCGGGCAGCTGGTCGGGTTCATCGCGAGCAAGGGTCACGAAACCCATGGTAAGCCCGGGAAACCCGGGATCGGCGGCGTGATGTCCACCGCGGCGAGTGTTGATACATCAATCCGGTATCCGCGGGAACCGGTGCCGCCCGAACTCCGGGAGCGACGATGACGATCAGCGTGTTCGATCTGTTCAAGGTCGGGATCGGCCCGTCGAGCTCGCACACGGTCGGGCCGATGCGCGCGGCGTACGAGTTCGTCGAGCGGCTTCGCGCGGCCGGCGAGCTGCCGCGGGTGCGGCGCGTCCGATGCGAGCTGTTCGGCTCGCTCGGCGCCACCGGGCACGGACACGGCAGCGTGCAGGCGGTGGTGCTCGGGCTGTCCGGGGAACAGCCGCATCTCGTCGACCCGGTCGCGGCCGGGCCGGCGGCGGACGCGGTGCGCGCCGAGGGGCTGCTCTGCCTCGGCGGCGAGCACAAGATCGCGTTCTCGCCCGAAGACGACGTGGTGCTGCATCGCCGCGAACGGCTGGACTTCCACAGCAACGGCATGGTGTTCGAGGCGTTCGACGCGGACCGGACGCGCATCGAGCGGCGGGAGTACTACTCCGTCGGCGGCGGATTCGTGCTGGACGAAGACGAGGCGGGCCAGCCGGTTCTGGTCGCGGACGCCACGCCGGTCCGGTATCCCTTCACGACCGGCGACGAACTGCTGGCGCTGACCGCCGAGTCCGGGCTGCGGATCAGCGATCTGATGCTCGCGAACGAGCTCGCGTGGCGCACCGAGGACGAGATTCGCGCCGGACTGCTGGAGATCTGGGCGGTCATGCGCGAATGCGTCGACCGCGGTACGCGCGCCCGGGGAGTGCTGCCCGGCGGGCTCAAGGTCCGGCGGCGCGCGGCGCGGCTGCGCGAACGGCTCGAATCCGGAGTGGACGAAGACGATCCGTTGCGCGCCATGGAATGGGTGACCTTGTTCGCGCTCGCGGTGAACGAGGAGAACGCCGCGGGCGGCCGGGTCGTGACCGCGCCGACGAACGGCGCCGCCGGGATCGTGCCCGCGGTGCTGCACTACGCCGCGAAGTTCCTGCCGTCGTTCTCGCCTGAGCAGGCGGTGCGCTTCCTGCTCACCGCGGGCGCGATCGGCCTGCTGTTCAAGGAGAACGCGTCGATCTCGGGGGCCGAGGTCGGGTGCCAGGGGGAGGTCGGTTCCGCGTGCTCGATGGCCGCCGCGGGACTCGCCGAACTGCTCGGCGGCACGCCCGAGCAGGTGGAGAACGCCGCCGAGATCGGGATCGAGCACAACCTCGGCCTCACCTGCGACCCGGTCGGCGGGCTCGTGCAGATCCCGTGCATCGAACGCAACGCGGTCGCGTCGGTGAAGGCGATCACCGCCGCGCGGCTGGCCGTGCGCGGCGACGGCGCGCACCACGTGTCCCTGGACAAGGCCATCAAGACCATGCGCGAGACCGGCGCGGACATGAAGGACAAGTACAAGGAGACCGCCCGCGGCGGGCTGGCCTTGAACATCGTCGAATGCTGAGGAGCTTCCGATGACCCATTCGTTCACGCTCACCCTGAGCTGCCCCAACCGCACCGGCATCGTGCGCGCCGTCAGCGGCTTTCTCTACGAGCACGGGTGCGACATCGGCCAGCACCAGCAGTTCGACGACGCGATGAGCGACCGGGTGTTCATGCGTACCCAGGTCAACGCGCCCGGGGAAACGGACCTGGCCGAGCTGTCGCGCGGCTTCTCCGACATCGCTGCGGAATTCCAGATGACCTACGCGTTCAACGCGAACCGGAACGCGCGCGTGCTGGTCATGGTCTCCAAGCTCGGGCATTGCCTCAACGACCTGATTTTCCGCTGGCGCGCGGGAAGTCTCGGGGCGGACCTGGTCGCCGTGGTGTCCAACCACGAGGACCTGCGGCCGATGGCGGAGGCGGCCGGGCTGCCGTTCGTGCACGTGCCGGTCACGCCGGAGACCAAGGCCGACGCCGAGGCGCGGCTGCTGCGGCTGGTCGACGAGTTCGACGCCGAACTCGTCGTCCTGGCCCGGTACATGCAGATCCTGTCGGACGAGACCAGCAAGGCGCTGTACGGCCGGGCGATCAACATCCACCACTCGTTCCTGCCCGGGTTCAAGGGCGCCAAGCCCTACCACCAGGCGTACGGCCGCGGCGTGAAGCTGGTCGGCGCGACCGCGCACTATGTCACCTCCGACCTCGACGAGGGGCCGATCATCGAGCAGGAGGTCATCCGGATCGACCACACCTACGATCCCCGCGCGCTGCAGACAGTCGGCCGCGACGCGGAGGCACTCGCGTTGTCGCGGGCCGTGCGATGGCACTGCGAGCGACGAGTCCTGCTCAACGGCCACAGCACGGTCGTCTTCCCATGACGCCGCCCGGCCCGGCACGCTTCGACGACCTGCGCGCCGGGACCGGACTGCGGTTCAGCGCGCCCAGCCGGGTCCTGGCCGCGTACCGGCCGGCGGATGTGGTGCCGGTGCTGGAAGCTGTCGAAGCGGCGACTGCGCGGGGAAAGTGGGCCTACGGGTTCGTTGCGTACGAGGCCGCGGCCGCGTACGGGCTGGACGTGCATCTCCAGCCGCCGGAAGGCCTGCCGCTGGTGTGGTTCGGGGTGACCGACCAGCCGCAGGAGGCGATCTCGCCGACGTCCGTCGGCGAGTACGACGTGCATTGGCGTGAGCATTGGTCGCGTACCGAGTACTGCGGCTTGGTACACCGAGTGCGCGAGAAGATCGCCGCGGGGGAGACGTACCAGACCAATCTGACGGTGCGCATGCGCGGACCGTTCTTCGGCGACCCCTATGCGTTGTACCGGGATCTCTGCTCGGCACAACGCGGTTCCTGCCACGCCTGCCTCGACACCGGCCGGTTCGTGATCGTCAGCGCCAGTCCCGAGTTGTTCTTCGAACGCCGCGGCGACGAGCTGCTGCTGCGGCCGATGAAGGGAACCGCGCCCGCCGGGCCGGCCCCGTCCGACGATCGGGCCCGAGCGCGCGAGCTGCGCGGCGACGAGAAGGAACGCGCCGAGAACATCATGATCGTGGACCTGATGCGCAACGACATCGCCCGCGTCGCGGTGCCGGGCAGTGTGGCGGTTCCGTCGTTGCTGCGAGTGGAGCGGTATCCGACCGTGCTGCAGCTGACCTCCGAAGTGACCGCGAGACTTCGGCCCGGGACGGGATTGCCGGACCTGTTCGCCGCGCTGTTCCCGTGCGGATCGGTCACCGGAGCTCCGAAAGCCCGCACCATGACGCTGATCCGGGAACTGGAGAACACGCCACGAGGTGTCTACTGTGGAGCAATCGGCTGGGCGGCGCCGCCGAGCGCCCCGGTCCGGTCCCGGTTCGGCGTCGCGATCCGCACCGCGGTGATCGACCGGAAGGCCGGCACGGCGGAGTACGGAGTGGGCGGCGGAATCACCTGGGGATCGAGTGCGGACCCGGAACATCGCGAGCTGCTGGCCAAGGCACGGATCTTGCGGTCGGGCGAATGGGTTGCGCGGCTGCCCGTCGCCGGAGGCTGAACGGGGCCTAGCCGGGCGAAAGCCGGAACCACCGGGGCGGCGGGCCGATATTCGCTCGGCGAGCGGGCGACGTGGCTGACCGGGTGGTGCCAACGGCAGCCAGCTGGGCACGTCCTGGCTTCCCGGAATAGCTCGACGGGCGACGGTTCGGAGTCTCGAGTCCGCGCCTCGCGACCAACGGGTTGCCCGGGCTGCGCCGCCGGCAATGGTCGGACGTGTCGCGCCCGGCGAGCCGGTGGCTTCTCGCTGGTCAGTCTCGGGCCGGTGCCCGTCCGTCCCGGTAGCGGCTCGGCGGAATCCCGTACCAGCGGGTGAAAGCGTGCGTGAAGCTCGCGGTTTCGCTGTAGCCGAGCCGCCGGGCGACCTCTTCCACGGTGAGGCCCACCTGGTCCAGCAGTGCCTGGGACATCGTCGCCCGCACCTCGTCGACCAGCGAGCGAAACGAGGTTTGCTCGGCGGCCAGCCGTCGCCGCAGGGTGCGGGGGTCGATGTGCAGTTCCGTCGCCACCTGCGCCATCGAAGGCAGTTCGCCCGGGTCGCGCAGGAGGCGGGAGCGGATCTGCCCGGCGAGTCCTCGGTGATCCGTCCGGCGGCGGAGGAGGTCGGCGCACTGTTCCTCGCAGATGCGCGCGGTGTGTTCGTCGGCCTGCGGCAGCCGTTCTTCCAGCAGCGCGCGGGGGAACACCAAAGCCGAACGTTGATGGCCGAAGCTGACCGCGGCGAGCGGGGCGATCTCTCCCAGCGCCTCGGCCGTTTCGAGGGAGAGCTCGACCCGCGCGTCCGCGGCGTAGCGTTCCAGCCGCGGGCCCAGCAGGCTCGGGACGAACCCGGTGAGCGCGGCGATGTCGCGTTCGAGCAGGAACCGGCGGACGTCGGGCGGGATTTCCCGGTCGTCGAGGACGATCCGGGCCTGTTCGCCCGATTCTTCCAGAGACACGCGGATGAACGCGTAGCTGAGCGTGAGGTAGCGCAGGCCCACGACGAGCGCGGCGCGCAAGGTGGGACTGGACAGGACCGCGAAGCCCAGCAGGCCGTAGTTGCCCAGTGCGAAACGGCTGCCGATCTCGGCGGCCAGCCCGGGCCGGTCGCCCAGCGCAGCCACGAGGTTGCGGACGACCGTCAGCTCTTGGCGCGCGTCGATCTCGACGCCGGGATCATCGAGATCGCTCGCGGCAAGTCTCGTCCCGGCCAGTGCCTCGCTGACGGCGAGACCGTGCTCGGCGGCCACTTCGGTCATGATCCGGACCGCGACCGGGTTGCGCCGGAAGTCCCACCACGCGCCCGCTTCCATGCGTCCGAAAATAACAAATCCGTGTCCCGCGCGAGCATTCGATCGGCGACGCCGCTCCCTTAGCGTCGCAAAGATGCGAACGCTGGGCAAAGCCATCACCGGACTCGGGCGGCGGCCGGACGGCCGCTTCCGGCGGGCGAAATTCGATCTGACCGGCCGAGTCGTGTTCCTGACCGGCGGCGGCCGGGGCATCGGCGCGGCGACGGCCGAACTGCTGGTCGGCCGGGGCGCGCGAGTCGCGCTCGTCGACCGGGACGCGGACGCGGTTCAGCAGCTCGCCACGAGGCTGGGCGCACGCGCTCGCGCTTATGTCGCGGATGTGCGCGACCTCGACGCGCTCGAGAACACGGCTACGGCCGTCGTGGACCAGTTCGGCGGAATCGACGTCACCGTGGCGAACGCGGGCGTGCTCGGTCCGGTGCGCACGATCGGGTCCATCGACCCGGCAGCGTTCCGGCAGGTGATCGAGGTCAACCTGCTGGGTGTCTGGCACACGGTGCGCGCGACGCTCCCGCACGTCCTGGAACGCGACGGCTATCTCCTTTCAGTGGCGTCGGTGGCGGCTGCGCTTCCCACGCCCTCCGCGGCGGCTTACGGCACCAGCAAGGCGGCGGTCGAGGCCTTCGGCCGGGCGCTCCGCCTGGAACTCGCCGCCACCGGCACCCGGGTCGGCATCGCCTATTTCGGGCTGATCGAGTCCGATCTGGTGCGCGGCGCCCGCACCCAGCCGGCCGGCGCGACGATGCTCGACGTGGTACCGGCGGTGATGCGGCCAGCCCCGACAAGGGTCGCGTCCGCCGCGATCGTGCGCGGGATCGAACGGCGCTCGGCCCGGGTCCACGCGCCCGGCTGGGTGCCGGGCCCGCTCGCCGCGCGAACGCTCCTCGAACCGGTGCTTTCCGTCTTGCCCGCAGTGCCGCGCCTGGTCGCTTCGGCGCAGGCGAGCCGCGAATCAGCTGTCACTGAACGGACCAATGCTGAACGGACTAACGCATGACCACCAATTCGGGGACGCGCGCTCCCCGCGTCGCCATCATCGGCGCCGGGATGTCGGGCATCTGCATGGCCGTCAAGCTCAAACAGGCGGGCATCGACGATTTCCGGATCTACGAAAAGGCGGACCGCCTCGGCGGAACCTGGCGCGACAACACGTATCCCGGCTTGCACTGCGACATCCCGTCGCGGATCTACCAGTACTCCTTCGCGCTCAATCCCGACTGGACGCAGTTCTTCTCCGGCGGAGCCGAAATCTGGTCCTATTTCGATCGGGTCGCCGACGATTACGACGTCCGCAGGCATATCTCTTTCGGAACCGAGATCAGCGAAGCCCGATACGCCGACGGGCGTTGGCATTTGCGCGCCGTGGCGGGCGACGAGGACACCGTCGACTTCCTGATCGCGGCCACCGGCATCCTGCACCATCCGCGCTATCCCGACATCGAAGGCCTCGACAGCTTCACCGGCGACGTGTTCCATTCCGCCCGCTGGGACCACGACGTCCCGCTCGAGGGCCGCCGGATCGCCGTCCTCGGCACCGGCTCGACCGGCATCCAGATCGTGACCGCGCTGGCCGGGACCGCGGGCAGGCTGAAGATGTTCCAGCGCACGCCGCAGTGGATCGTGCCCGCGCCGAATCCGTCGACTTCGGCGGCACTGCGCGCCGCATATCGGCACGTGCCCGGGCTTCAGCAGGCGAGCTACCGCGGCATGGAGAAAGTCTTCGGCCATCTGACGCAGGCGGTCGTCCGGGACGGCTGGCAGCGCCGGCTCATCAACTGGACGGTGCGCCGGAACCTCGCCACCGTGCGGGATCCCGAACTGCGCCGGAAGCTGACGCCGGACTACCAGCCCATGTGCAAGCGCTTGGTCCTCTCGCCGTCGTTCTACTCCGCGATCCAGCGGGACAACGTCGACCTGGTGACCGACGCGATCGACCGGATCGAACCGGACGGCCTTCGCACCCGCGACGGCGTCCTGCACGAGGTCGACGTGCTCGTTCTCGCCACTGGCTTCGACGCACACGCCTACGTCCGTCCGATCGAGCTGATCGGGGAGGGCGGCCGCACCCTTTCCGAGGCCTGGCGGGACGGGCCGCGCGCTTACCAAACCGTTGCCCTGCCCGGATTCCCGAACTGCTTCCTGCTGATGGGACCGCACAGCCCGATCGGGAACTTCCCGCTCACCGCGATCGCCGAGAGCCAGGCCGGTTACGTCCTGCGGTGGATCGAACGCTGGCGCGCGGAAGAGTTCACCGCGGCGGCGCCGACCGCACAAGCCACCGACCGGTTCAACCGGGCGATGCGGGCGGCGGCTCCCACGACGATCTGGTCCAGCGGCTGCACCAGCTGGTACCTGGACAAGGACGGAGTGCCCGAGCTGTGGCCGTGGCATCCGGGCAAGCACCGGAAGATGCTGCGCACGATCGAGGACGGGGACTTCGCACTGACCGGCGCGCGGGCGGCGCGCCGCGGCCCGCGTTCGCTGCCGCCGATGAAGCTCGCCGCCCTCGGGGTTCGCCTGGCGAGCACGTTCGTGCTTTCCCCGGCGCTGCCAGTGGGGGTGCAGCGCCGGATGTGCGACCTGGCGGGGGCCGGGCGGCTGCCCCGGGACGTCAGCGTGGCACGGGCCGGTCTGGGCGGCCGCGCCGCACTGCGGGTCGAACCCGCTGGTGCCGACCCGGCGAAGGCCGTGTTGCTGCTGCACGGCGGCGGGTACCACCTCGGCTCGCCGCGCTCGCACCGCGCGCTGGCCGCGCATTTGGCCGCCGGGGCTGGCGCGCCGGTCTACGTGCTCGACTACCGGCTGGCACCCGAACACCCGCATCCCGCCGCGCTCGACGACGCCATCGCGGCGTACCGGGCGCTCCTGGAGTCCGGTGTCGAGGTTTCGCTGGCCGGCGATTCGGCCGGTGGCGGGCTCGCGCTCGCGCTCGCGATACGGCTGCGCGAGGAGAGGACCGAGCTTCCGGCGGCGCTGGCGCTGATCAGCCCCTGGGCCGACCTCAGCCAGGGCTCTTCGGGCAGCTCCGGACGGGATCTCCTGCTGCGCTCGTCGTCGCTGCGCGCCTGGGCACGCCGCTACGGGGCCGGCCGGGACCTTCAGGAGCCCGCGGTCTCCCCGTTGTACGGCGATCTGACCGGGCTGCCGCCGACCCTGATCCATGTGAGCGCCGGGGAAATCCTCGAGCCCGACGCACACCGGCTGGCCGACCGCCTCCGCACGGCCGGCGTCGCCGTGCGGTGCCGCACCATTCCGGACGCCTGGCACGACGTCCACTTGCACGCCGGTTTGCTCGCGCCTGCCGGGGAAGCGGTGCGCGAACTCGGGTCTTTTCTCGCGGACCCGCGGGCAGCCGCTCGCGAGTGGCAATTCCGGTGCTGACCGGTGCCATGTTTCACGAATTCGTGGACGGGGGTGTTCCTCGTCCGGTATTAGTCGAGAAGCCGTTGCAGGCCGGCCCAGGCTTCCTCGGTGCGAGCAGCCGTGGGGGTCGGCGTCCTCGAACCGGCACCGCCACTCACGACCGCCTCCCCAGCAGAGCGGTTCCTTCCGCCACCCCTCGGCCGTACCAGCCGCGGGGGAGTCCGAAGCGGCTGTCCATCGAGACGAGCCGCTGGGTGGCCACGGTCTGGGATTCGGTGTAGCGCAGCAATCCTTGCTCGCCGTGCCGCCGTCCCAGACCGGAGGCTTTCCAACCGCCCATCGGCGCCGGATGGGACGCGAAGGCCGCCGAGTAGCAATCGTTGACGCCGACTCCGCCGGCCTCGATCCGGGCGGCGAGCTGTTCGCCCGCCCGGACGTCGCGGGTCCATACGCTCGCGGTGAGTCCGTACTCGGAGTCGTTGGCCCGCGCGAGGACATCCGGGATGTCGTCGAACGGGTACACCGACACGACCGGCCCGAACACTTCCTCCCGGTGCAGCCGAGCCGCAGCGCTGACGTCGGTGAGCACAGTCGGTTCGTAGAACAGCGGTCCGAGATCTGGCCGGGGACGTCCGCCGGCCACGATTGTCGCGCCGCTCGCGCGCGCCTGGTCGACATACTCCTGCACCCGAGCGAGCACCGCGGGGGTGGTGAGCGATCCGACATCTTTGCTGAAATCGAGTGCCGCGCCCAGCCGGACGCCGCGCACCCGTTTCCGGAGCAGCGTAAGGAATTGTTCGTACACTGTGGACTGGACGTAAAGCCGTTCCGCGGTCATGCACAGCTGCCCGGCGTTGGCGAAACTGCCGCGGACGACCGCGCGGGCAGCTCGGTTCAGGTCCGCGTCGGCCAGCACGATCATCGGGTTTTTCCCGCCCAGTTCCAGCGAAGCGCCGATGAGCCGCGCACCGGCGCGGGCGCCGATCTGGCGTCCGGTCGCGGTGGAACCGGTGAACGCGACGTAGTCGGCTCCGTCGATCAGGGCGTCGCCGATGTCCGCGGGCTCGCCGGTGACGACCTGGAACACCCCGGGCGGGCAGCCTGCCTCGGCGAGCAGCCGATCGAGCAGAAGTGTCGAGAGGGCGGTCTGGTTGTCGGGCTTGACGATGACCGCGTTTCCGGCAAGCAGGGCGGGCACGGCGTCGATGACCGCCAGCGCCAGCGGGAAGTTCCAGGGCGCGATCACCGCCACTACGCCGCGCGGGTGGCGGATCTCGACGGTCTTCGTCAGCCCGGGAACCGCGCCGCGGTGTCGTCGGGCAGCCAGCAGCCGCTCGGCCTGCCGGGCGTGGTGGACACTGCCGAGGACGGCCTCGCCGAACTCGAACACCGCGTCGATGCGGGCTTTCCCGGTCTCCTGCTGGAGCACGTCGAAGACAGTTTCCCGGTGCTGCTGCAGCAAATGCACCAGCCTGCGAACCACGGCGCGACGGTCGCGCACCGGCGCGGCCGCCCAGGCGGGCTGCGCCTGCCGTGCTCGCTCGAACGCGGCGCCGACGTCTTCGGCGGTCCACTGTGGAATCTTCGCGAGCGGCTCCGCGGTGCAGGGCGCGAGAATCTCCACGGGGATGCCGTGCGCGGGCGGAGCGTTTTCGACGAGGCAGGTGAAGTCCTTCATCCGAGGTCTCCTTGGTTCGCCGCGCGCGCGTGGTACCGATCGCGGGCTGCCTGGTCGACGTTGAGGTACAGCCGGTCGGTCCGCAGCAGCGAATTAGCCTTGTGCCGCACCGGTTCCGGCAGGGCCAGCATCGCGCGAAGGGCGAGCCCGAGCCGAGCGGGGGTATACGTGCGGGCGCGGTTCCGGTCGACGGCGCGCAGGACGGACGCCGCGATGTCTTCCGGGTCGCAAGAACCGAACATCTCCACCAAGGGGGAGAGTTTCAGCCCGGCGGACAGCTCGGTGCGGACGATCCCGGGCAGGACCGCCGACACCCGCACCCCGGACGGCCGCAGCTCCTCGCGCAGCGCATGGGACAGCCCGACGACCGCGAATTTGGTGGCGCAATAAGTGGCGACGCCGGGGAAACCGGCGACGCCCGCCATCGACGCGATGTTGACGAGGTGGCCGCGTCCGCGGGCGGCGAACCGGTCCGCGGCGAGCCGGCATCCGGTCAGCACCCCGCCGAGATTGACCGCGAGCATGCGGTCCGCGTCGTCGGGCGCTTCCTCGAGGAATCCGCCGCTGAACATCAGCCCGGCGTTGTTCACCAGCACGTCCACCGGGCCGAGGACCGCCTCGGTTTCGTCGAGAAAGCTCCGGAACGAGGCCGGGTCCGCGACGTCCAGCCGTACCGCGACGGAACCGGCCGGCAGGCCGGCCGCGGCCTGCTTCGCGAGATCGAGGTCGAGGTCGCCGATCGCGACGCGGGCGCCGCGTGCGGCGAATGCCCTGGCGACTGCGTTTCCGATTCCCCTGGCGGCGCCGGTCACGGCGACGGTGTCGGTCACGAGCGATTCCTTTCGGCGGCGGAAAACTGGGCGCACGCCCATCGGTCGAGGCTAGGCAGCACCGCGTGGCCGCGGAATGTCCTCAGCAGACAGATAATTGACAATGCCGGACACCCGCGCCGCCGCGGGAACCGCCGTGCGCGGTCCGGTCATCGACAGGCGCGATCGAGTCCTCGGAAACCGCAGTTCCCCGGCCTAATCTCGGCTCACTGCGCACCTGAGGAGGTACCGGCCCGATGAGCACGCGATCGAACGGCACGGCTTTTCCCGGCGCCGCGGCATTCGGCAGATCGGGCGGTTGGCCGCGTTGTTTCTCGACATCGCGCGCTGCACATTCCGGCGTCCGTTCCAGACGCGCGAGTTCCTCCACCAGTCCTGGTTCTTCGCCAGCGTGACGATCCTGCCCGCCGCGCTCGTTTCGATCCCGTTCGGCGCCGTCGTGGCGCTGCAGCTCGGTTCGCTGACCACGCAGATCGGCGCGCAGTCCTTCACCGGCGCGGCGAGCGCCCTCGCCATCGTGCAGCAGGCCAGCCCGCTGGTCACGGCATTGCTCGTCGCCGGGGCGGGAGGAAGCGCGGTCTGTGCCGATGTGGGCGCCCGCACCATCCGCGAGGAGATCGACGCGATGGAAGTGCTCGGGGTCAACCCGGTGCAACGGCTGCTCGTGCCGCGCGTGCTGGCGGCCATGGTCGTCGCCGTGCTGCTCAACGGGCTGGTCAGCGTGGTCGGCGTGATCGGCGGGTACGCCTTCAACGTGCTCGTCCAGGGCGGCACGCCCGGCGCGTACCTGGCCAGTTTCAGTTCGCTCGCGCAGGTGTCGGATCTGTGGATCTCGTCGGTCAAGGCGGTCCTCTACGGGCTCGTCGCCGGGGTCGTGGCCGCCGACCGCGGCCTGCATCCGAAGGGCGGGCCCAAAGGCGTCGGCGACGCGGTGAACCAGTCCGTGGTCGTCACCTTCCTGCTGCTGTTCCTGATCAACGTCGTGCTGACCGGGATCTACCTGCAGGTCGTCCCGCCGAAGCTGGGGTGAGCGATGACTGCCAGCCCACCCCTGCCTCCGGTCGTCGCGCGCCTGACCCGGGCGGCCGGCCGGGCCTTCGGCGGCCCGTCGGACAGCCTGGCCGACCTCGGCAGGCAATTCGCCTTCTACGGCAAGACGATCGCCTGGATCCCGCGCACTCTGCGCCGTTATCTGCGGGAAACGCTGCGGTTGCTCGCCGAGGTGACGTTCGGCAGCGGCGCGCTCGCGGTCATCGGCGGGACCCTCGGCGTGATGATCGGCATGACGTTGTTCACCGGGACCATCGTCGGCTTGCAGGGCTACTCGGCGCTCAACCAGCTCGGCACCGGCGCGCTGACCGGATTCTTCACCGCCTATTTCAACACCCGCGAGGTCGCTCCGCTCTCAGCCGGGCTGGCGTTGTCGGCCACGGTCGGCTGCGGGTTCACCGCGCAGCTCGGCGCGATGCGGATCTCCGAGGAAATCGACGCGCTGGAGGTCATGGCGATCCCCAGCCTGCCTTACCTCGTCACGACGCGGGTGCTGGCCGGGCTGGCCGCGGTGATTCCGCTGTACGTCGTCGGCCTGTTCACCTCCTACCTGGCGTCGCGGCAGATCACGGTCTGGATCTACGGCCAGTCGGCCGGGACCTACGACCACTACTTCACGCTCTTCCTGCCGCCGCAGGACGTGCTGTGGTCCTTCGGAAAGGTGCTCGTCTTCAGCCTCGTGGTGATCCTCAGCCATTGCTATTACGGCTACAAAGCGTCCGGCGGCCCGGCGGGCGTCGGCGTCGCGGTCGGCCGGGCGGTGCGGACCTCCATCGTGTCGCTGACTGTTCTCGACTTCTTCCTCAGCCTGGCGATCTGGGGCGCCGACACGACCGTGCGGATCGCCGGATGAAAGCGGTGCGGCGAATGCGATACCACCTGCTGGGCGTAGCCTTCCTGCTCGTCATCTGCTGCTTCGTCACGCTGACGATCGCCCTCTACCGCAAGGCTTTCACCGCCACGGCGCCGGTGACGGTCCGGACCAGTCACATCGGCAACCAGATGCGCGTCGGCTCCGACGTCAAACTGCGCGACGTCGTCGTCGGGACCGTTTCCGGGGTGTCGACCGACGGCCAGTCGGCGGAGCTTTCCCTGGCGCTGCAACCGGATCAGCTCCGCCACATCCCGGCGAACGTCCAGGTGCGGCTGCTCCCGAAGACCTTGTTCGGCGAGCGGTACGTCGCGCTGGAGATCCCCGGCCAGGCCGCCCCGGAGCCGCTCCAGGCCGGTGCGGTGATCGGGCAGGACCGCAGCCAGGACGCGATCGAGACGGAGAAGGTGCTCGACGATCTGATGCCGGTGCTGCAGGCCGTGCAGCCGGAGAAACTCGCGGCCACGCTGCCGCGGTGTCCAGCGCGCTCGACGGACGGGGCAAGGACATCGGCAGCACCGTCCGGTCTCTCGACGAGTACCTCCGCCGGGTCATGCCGGGACTGCCGGACCTGACCGCGATCGTCGCGGATCTCCCTGCTGTCGCCGACACCTACGACCAGGCCGGCCCGCAGCTGCTGCAAGCCCTCGCCGATCTGACCGTGCCCAGCCGGACCCTGGTCGAACAGCAGAACCGGCTGCGGGAGCTGTATTCGGCCGCCACCGCCGCGACGAACGACCTCGACGCCTTTCTCGCCGCCAACAAGGACAACATGATCAACCTGATCGCGGCCAGCCGGCCCGCCGCCGAAGTGCTCGCCAAGTACGCGCCCGAGTATCCGTGCGTGCTGCGGCAGGTAGCCGACCTGGTTCCGCGCGCCGACCAGTTCGTCGGCAAGGGAACCGACCATCCCGGCGTCGCTTCGTTCACCATGGAGATCACCCAGAGCCGCGGCCAGTACCTGCCCGGGGTGGACACCCCGCGTTACGACGACAAACGCGGGCCGCGCTGCTATCAGCTGCCCGCGCCCGGAACCAAGCCCCCGGCCTTCCCGCCCGACGGTCCGTTCGCCGACGGCACTTCCCATCCGGCCGGTTCCGGGGGCGGCGGTGGCGCGCCCGCGGCCTCGGCGGGGGAGCAGCACCTGCTCGACACGCTGCTCGGCGCTCAGCTCGGCGTGCCCCCGGCTCAGGTGCCGGGCTGGAGCGGGCTGCTCGTCGGGCCGCTGTACCGCGGGACGGAGGTGACGGTCCGATGAGGGCGTCGACCGGCCCGGTGCTGAAGCTCGGGATCTTCGTCGCGGTCACCGTGCTGTGCTCGGGACTGCTGGGCATCACCCTCGCCAACACCCGATTCGGCCCGGAAAACGCCTATGTCGCCCAGTTCAGCGATGTGCTCGGCCTCAACCCGGGCGACGACGTGCGCATGTCCGGCGTCAAAGTCGGCTCGGTGACCTCGGTCGAGCCGAAGGACCCGAAGTATGCCGAGGTGCGGTTCACCGTCGACGAGAACCGGCCGCTGTCGGTCGACGCCCGCGCCGCACTGAAGTTCCGCGACCTCATCGGCCAGCGTTACCTCGCACTGGACTCCGACGTGCCTTCCCCGGGCCGGGAACTCCCGCGCGGCGGCACGATCCCGCTGTCGCGGACCACCCCGGCGGTCAATCTCACCGCGCTGCTCAACGGGTTCCGCCCGCTGTTCCAGGCCATTCGGCCGAACGACGTCAACCAGCTCGCCAACGAGATCATCCAGGTGCTGCAGGGCGAGGGCGGGACGATCGACAGCCTGCTCGCGCACACCGCGTCGCTCACCTCCGCGCTCGCCGACCGCGACCAGGTGGTGGGCAAGGTCATCGACAACCTCAACGCCGTGCTCGACTCGGTCAACGCGCACGGCGGCGAACTGGGCACGCTCATCGACCGGACGCAATCGCTCGTGTCCGGTCTCGCCCAGCAGCGCGGGCCGATCGGCAGCGCGATTTCCGGGCTCGGCGAGCTCACCGGGGCCACCGCCGGTCTGCTGGACCAGGCCCGGGCCCCGCTGAAGGACAGCATCGCCGGGCTGGGCCAGCTGAGCTCGAACCTCAACGATTCGTCCCCGCTGGTCGAGAAATTCCTGCAGACGCTGCCCGGCAAGCTCTCGAAGCTGACCCGCATCGTCGACTACGGCAGCTGGCTCAACTTCTACCTGTGCGATCTCACCGGCACCGTCGGCATCGATTCGCTCGGCGTGAAGGTGCCCATGCTGCCCCTGCCCGCGACCGCGGCCGCCCCGAGGTGCCGATCATGAAACCCTTCAAGGACCGCAATCTTCCCGTGCTCGGCGTGCTCGCGACCGCGGTCGTCGGGCTGTGCGTCGTCACCGCGCTGAACGCGGACAAGCTGCCGTTCCTCGGCGGTGGCGGCACCACCTACGCGGCCGACTTCGCCGAAGCCGCCGGGCTCACCGACAGTGCCGAGGTCCGGGTGACCGGCGCGAAGGTGGGCACGGTCGACCGCGTCTCGCTGGACGGCGACCACATCCGGGTCGAGTTCACCGTGCGCGGCGTCGCGATCGGCGATCAGAGCACGGCGTCGATCGAGGTCAAAACGCTGCTGGGGCAGAAATACCTGTCGGTCAGCCCGGCCGGCGGCTCCCCGCAGGACCCGCGCACGCCGATCCCGCGCGACCGGACTCGCGTGCCGTATGACCTCAGCCCGGTACTCAACGACCTCAGCACCACTGTCGGGCAGATCGACACCGGCAAGCTCGCGCAGAGCTTCCAGGTGCTGTCCGAGACGTTCGCGGGCAGTTCTCCCCAGGTGCGCGGCACCCTCGACGGGCTGTCCCGGCTGTCGGAGACGATTTCCTCGCGGGATTCCCAGCTCGCCACGTTGCTGCACAACACCCGCCAGGTCAGCTCCGCGCTCGGCAGCCGGGACGAGCAGTTCCGCAAACTCCTGACAGACGGCAACGCGCTGCTGACCGAGGTGCAGCACCGCAAGGACGCGATCGACCGGATGCTGACCGCCACCGTGTCGCTGTCGGCGCAGCTGCACGGCGTGATCGCCGACAACCAGAGCCAGCTCGGACCCGCGCTCGGCGAACTGGACAAGGTCACCGCCCTGCTGCAGCGCAACCAGGACAACCTCGCCCAGGGCCTGCACAACCTCGCCCCGTTCGCCCGGCTCTCCGCGAACGTGCTCGGCAGCGGCCGCTGGTTCGACGTCTACATGTGCGGGCTGCTCCCGCCGACCGCGGGCGCGGGGCCGCTCTCGGTCAACCCGCAGGGATGCCAGCCGCCGTCGGCCAAGGGAGCCGGGAAATGACCGCGCGAACCCGCAACACCGTGCTCGCCTACCGCCTCGGCGCGCTGCTCTGCGTCACCCTGCTCGTCGTCGCGACTGCGCTCTGGTGGTTCGACCGGCAGTCCGCCGGAACCAAGGTGACCGCCTACTTCGGCCAGGCGGTCGGCGTGTACCCCGGGTCCGACGTGCGGGTGCTCGGGCTCAAAGTCGGCAGCATCGACGCCGTCGTGCCGGAAGGCGCCCAGGTCCGGGTGGACATGACCGTCGACTCGGGGGTCGATATCCCGGCGGCCGCCAGCGCCGTCGTGATCGCGCCCAGCCTGGTCTCCGACCGGTACGTGCAGTTCACCCCGGTCTACACCGGCGGTCCGGTCCTCGCCTCCGGAGCGGTCGTGCCGCGCTCGCGTACCGCGACGCCGGTGGAGGTCGACGATCTGTCCCGCAGCCTCGAACAACTCTCGAGCGCGCTCGGGCCCAACGGAGCCAACAAGAACGGGGCGCTGTCGAACGCGCTCGACACCGGCGCGCAGAACCTCGCGGGCAACGGGCAGAACCTCGGCGCCACGCTGGACAAGCTGTCCGGGCTGGCATCCACTTTGGACAAGTCCAAAGGAGACTTGTTCGGCACGGTGGACGGCCTGGCGCAGTTCACGAAAACGCTGGCCGCGTCCGACGAGCAGCTGCGCACGGTTTCCGGCCAGCTCGCCGACGTGACCGGATTCCTCGCCGACGAGCGGCAAACTCTCGGCACCGCACTGGGTTCTCTCGCCGGCGCGCTGGGGGAGGTTCGCGACTTCATCACCCGCAACCGAGGGCAGATCCAGTCCAACGTGGCGAAAATGACCGGGATCACCCGGGCGCTCGCGGACCAGCGCGCGGCACTGGCCGAGGTGCTCGACGTCGCGCCGCTGGCCGCGTCGAACGCGGTGAACACCTACGACCCGGTGTCCGGAACGGTGCAGGTGCGGGCGAATCTCAACGAGCTGACCGGACCGCCCGTCCTGATGGTGTGCCGGCTGCTGCGGCAGTCCGCGCCCGCCCAGATCCCGCACGTGCTGTCCGACGCGTGCGACAAACTGGCCCCGGTCCTCGACGGCACGCTGAAGCTGCCCTCCGTCGCGGAGACCCTGCGCGGGATCCAGGAAGGGAAACTGCCGCCGTTGCCGCTCGTCGAGTCGGCGAATCCGCCCGCCGGAGGCGGACGGTGAACCGGGCGCGCACGCTGGCCGCGCTCGGCATGGCCGCGGTGCTCGCCACGACCTCGGGCTGCGGCGGCGGTTTCACCGGGGTCTACGACCTCCCGCTGCCCGGCGGGGCCGACCTGGGGAACCGGCCGTACCGGGTCGACGTCGAGTTCTCCGACGTGGCCGATCTCGTCCCGCAGGCCGCGGTCAAGGTGAACGACGTGCCGGTCGGCCGGGTCAGCGCCATCGCGCTGGGCAAGGACAACCACACGGTCACGGTGACGCTCTCGGTCAACCGGTCGGCGGTGCTGCCGGCGAACGCGACCGCGCGGCTGCGCCAGTCCAGCTTGCTGGGCGAGAAGTTCGTCGACTTGTCTCCGCCCGCGAACGAGCCGCCCGAGGGCCGCCTCTCCGACGGCTCGGTCGTCAAGCTCGACCGCACCGCCAAGAGCACCGAAGTCGAGCAGGTCCTCGGCGCGCTGTCGCTCCTGCTGAACGGCGGCGGCCTGGAACAAGCCCGGACCATCACCACCGAGCTGAACAAGGCCTTGGCGGGCAACACCGGACACGTCCGGTCGCTGCTGTCCTCAGTGCACACCCTGGCGTCCACTTTGGACGCGCAGAAGGCCGGGATCACCCGCGCGCTCGACAGCGTCGCCAAACTGTCCGGCACACTGTCGGCGCAACGCGCGAACATCACTACCGCGCTGAAAGACCTCGCACTCGGCATGAAGGTGCTGACCGATCAGCGCGACCAGCTGGTCGGGCTCTTGCAGGCGATGGACCGGCTCTCCGGCACCGCCGTCGACACGATCAACAAGAGCCAAGACGACCTCGTGGCCGATCTCCGCGCGCTCGCTCCCACGCTGCACCAGCTGGCCGCGGCGGGCGACGCGCTCCCGAAGTCGCTGCAGCTGTTGCTGACCTTCCCGTTCCCCGACGCCGGTCTCGACGTCGTCAAGGGCGACTACGCCAACGCCAAGATCAACGCCGACCTCAAACTGGATTCGATCCTGGCCAACCTCGGCCCGGCGAAACCGCAGCCGGTTCCGTCGGCTCCGGCTTCCGGTCCCGGGGCTCCGACGGCAGCACCGCCGCCCCCGCTGGGCACTGCGCCCGGACCCGCTTCCTCGCTCGGCGGACCGCTCGGCGGCTTGCTCGGCACGATCCTCGGAGGCGCGTGATGCTGCTGCGCAGAATCAAGATCCAGATCACCGTGTTCGCAGTGCTCGCGGCGGTCGGGGTCGGCTACGCGGGGTGGCGTTACGCGGGCCTCGACCGGCTCTTCGGGCACCGCGGCTACCAGGTCACCGTGCAGCTGAGCACCGGGGGAGGCCTTTTCGCCGGTGCGGACGTCACCTACCGCGGCGTGGGTGTGGGCCGGGTGAGCGCGCTCGAGCTCACTTCCGCCGGGGTGGACGCCCGCCTGGACATCGACCCGGACGCGCCGCGGATCCCGGCGAAAACCCAGGCCGTGGTCGCCAACCGGTCGGCAGTCGGCGAGCAGTACCTCGACCTGCGCCCCAGCACCGACGCCGGTCCGTATCTCGCCGACGGTTCCCGCATCGCCCAGCAGGACACCGCCCTGCCGGTCCGCCCGGAAACACTGCTGTCCAGCGCCGACGCCCTGCTCAGCCATCTCCCCGCCGATTCGCTGCGCACCGTGGTCGACGAACTCGACAAAGCCTTCGCCGGCAAAGAACACCAGCTCAGGCAGCTCCTCGACGCCACCGGCTCCCTGGTGGCCGCCGGAACCGAGCACGCGCCCCAGACCCGCTCGCTGCTTTCCGACGGCCGCACCGTCGTGCAGACCCAGAAAGACCTCGCCGAACCCATCACCTCGTTCGGCTCCGACCTGCACGCCCTGGCCGCGCAGCTGAAGACGTCCGATCCCGACTTGCGCAAGCTCATCAACGTCACCCCCGACGTCGCCCGGCAGGTTTCCGACGTCCTCCGGCAGTCCGGCTCCGACCTGTCGGTGCTGACGGCGAACCTGCTGACGACGGCGAACGTGGTCAAGACCCGGGTGAACGGGATCGAGCAAACGCTCGTCGTCTCCCCGTATCTGCCGGTGCTCGGCTCGGCTTTGCTGCCGGGCGACGGCACCGCGCACATGGGCTTCATCCTCAACTTCTTCAACCCGCCAGCGTGCACGAAAGGCTACGAGAACACGACCGCCCGGCCCGGCTCGGACACCCGGGAAGCCGCGCCGAACCAGCAGGCGTACTGCGCGGAACCGCCCGGCAGTCCGGTCAACGTCCGCGGCGCGCAGAACGCGCCGTACGGCGGCCAGCCGCAAGCAGCGGCCGCGCCTGCCGCCCAGCCCGCCGCGCCCCCGGTGCCGGTCGCCCCGATCACCAGCCTGGGCGGTCTGCTCGGCCTGCCAGGCTGAGCTCGTGCACCCGGCGATACGACCCCGGAGAACTCCCGGTCCACCGGCGAAACGCCCTCCGGAACGCGCTGGGTTCGGAGAAACCCAGCCGTTGCGACAGCGCGGAAATCGGTTCGTCCCCGCGGACCAGGCTCGCGATCGCCGCGTCCCGGAGGATGTTCTCCTTGAGCTGGCTGATCGACGTTCCTTCTTCGCGCAGCAGCCGCCGCACGTGCTGCAGGCTGAACGAAAGGCGGGCGGCGACTTCCTCGGAAGTGGGCCAGCCTTCGCACAGTCCGCGCTCGAGGAGCTTGCGCACCTCGCCGGCGATGCCGGGGTCGCCGTCCCGTCCGGTCAGCAGCCCGAAGGGAGACCGGCGCAGGAAAGCGAGGAGTTCGGCCTCGGTCCGCACGACCGGCACCGCCAGCAGGCCGGTGTCGAACAGGAGCGCCGCCGACGCGGCATCGAACCGCAACGGGCAGCCGAAGACGAGGTCGTACTCGATCGGGCGCAGCGGCTCCGGATGCGGCAGCTCCACCCGGTCGACGCGCACCGTTGTCCCGGTGAGCCATCCGGCGAACCGGCAGAGGGTGAACAGGACGATCTCGGTCGCGAGCTGGTCGGCGGCGGACCGGGCCGTCGCGAGTTCGAGCCGGGACCCGGTCTCCGCGATCCGGAGCCGCGCCGAGGGCAGGCCCGGCAGGACCCGGGAGAACTCGCAGAGCCTGACCAGCACCGAACCGAGGTCGCGCAGCTGGATGAGGCCGAGCGTGACCAGCCGGAGCGAACCGAGCGGCAGCGGGTGCGCGCCGAGCCCGAACAGGTCGTCGCCGGTGACCTGCCACAGCTTCCGGATCACGGCGCACGCCTGCCCGATCGTGAGCCGTGCCCGATCGAACTCGAGCACCTCGTGCGGGATTCCGGCCCGCTCGAGCACCGCCGCGACGTCCACCCCGAGCTGCTCGACGGCGCCGATCAGGGCCCGGATGAAGTGGACGGCCACCGTCCGGCTGCCCGCGCCCGGCTCCCGGTCGAGAATCTCCGCGGCTGTCGTCATCCCTCCGTCTCCTTACGCGACGTCACACCCGCCGGCTCCGCGCCGTGCCGGATCGTCCTCGAGGGCCACCTTCGCCCGCCTCCGCTGTCCGCTGCAACCTGAAGCCGCTCCGTCACCCGGGAGGGGCGGCGAGCTCGCGCTTGATGATCTTGCCGGTGGCAGTGCGCGGCAGGTCCGCCAGGAAAACGACCTCGCGGGGCACTTTGTAACGGGCGAGATTGTCTTTCACATACGCCTGGACGGCGTCGGCCGCCAGGCGGTGTCCAGGCCGGAGGACCACGAACGCGCGGAGCCGCTCGCCGAACTCCGCGTCGGGCACGCCGACCGCCGCGGCGTCCGCGATCGCCGGGTGGCTGACGAGCAGCTCTTCGATTTCCTGCGGGAAGACGTTTTCGCCGCCGGACACGATCATGTCGTCGTCGCGGCCGTCCACGTGGAGCCTGCCCGCCTCGTCGAAATGGCCGACGTCGCCGGTGGCGATGAGCCCGTCGACGGTTTCCTTGCTCCCGCCGCCGGTGTACCCGTCGAACGGCAGCGTCGAGCCGACGAAGATCCGCCCGGTCCGCCCGCGCGGAACTTCCTTCCCGTGGTCGTCGAGGAGCTTCACCCGCGATCCGAGCGCTGGTTTGCCGACCGACGACGGGGCTGCTCGCACGTCCTCCGGGGTCGCGAGCGTGGCGACCGAGCATTCGGTGGAGCCGTAGAGGTTGTAGATCACGTCGCCCAGCAGCCCGGTCACCTTGCCCGAGACCTCGGCGGAAAGCTGCGAGCCCGCGCAGAACACCACGCGCACCGCGGAGAGATCGTGCTGCCGGACAACGTCTTCGCCGAGCGCGAGCATCCGCTGGAGCATCACCGGCACGACGCACCAGGCAGTCGCGCCGGTCGCCTCGCTGTCGGCAAGGAACTGCGCGGCGTCGAAGCTGCGCCGCAGCACGATCTCGGAACCCAGCGCGATCGAGAGCAAGGACGTGGTCAGCCCGGTGCCGTGGAAGAGCGGCGGGCCGATCAGGGTGGTCTCGCGCGCCCGCAGCGGCATCCGCTCGAGCAGCGCGCCGGCGGTGCTCAGCGACTTCGGTTCGGCCCGCGGCGCGCCCTTCGGCGTCCCGGTCGTCCCGCTGGTCAGCAGCACGACCCGGCCGGGCTTCGCGGGAGGCGGCGGGGCGGTCGCGGCACCCTCGGCCAGCAGGGCGTCGAACTCGTCTGCTTCGTCCGGGCCGAACTGGCACGCGTAGCGCGCGCGAGCGACCTTGACGCCGTCCGCGGCTTCGGCCAAGTCCGCGTCGTACACCAGTACGTCCGCGCCCTCGCGTTCGGTGACCTCGCCGGCCTGGCGGGGAGAGAACCCGGTGTTCAGCCAGACGGTGGTCATGCCGAGGCGCGAGGCGGCGAACGCGGCGAGCAGCGGGCCGCGGTGGTTGCGGCACAGGATCGCCAGGCGCGTACCAGGCCCGTAACCCCGCGCCCGGAACGCGCCGGCGAGCCGGTTCACTCGCTCGTCCAGCTCGTCGAAGGCGAGCACCCCGCGGTCGTCGCGGATCGCCGTGCGGCCGCCGTGCCGGATCGCGGCGACCCGAGGGGCCGCGCCGAACGGGCCGTACTCCCGAAGGGCACGCACGACTTGCCCTGTCTTCCTTGGCGAGTCGAATCCGACCGCGCCAGCCCGGACCAGGGCGGCGAGCGAGCGCGCCTCGAGCGACGCCCGGCGCGCGGTGCCGGACACCTTCCGAACCAAGTCCACGGCAGATCTCCTCGCAGTCGCCGGAGGGGTTCTCCGGCAGAGCCGGAAACGGTCAGGAACCAGAGCGGAGAAACGGGGCCACCACGGCGTGCAGCTCGCCCGGCCGCTGCAGCTGCGGCAGGTGGCCGCACCCCGGGATGATCCGCACCTCGCAGCCCGGTCGCATCCGCAGCAGCCGGGCGTGCCGGGCCGGGGCCGGCAGGTCGTGGCGGCCCCACACCGCGAGCACCGGAACCGGGGCCGATTCGACGAGTTCGGGCAGCCGCAGTTCCGCGACCGACCGGACGGTCCGGTGCAGCTCGGCGAGCAGCGCCTCCGGCGTGCCCAACCCGTCGAGGTAGCTGTCGCTGATGCCGGGAGGCAGCGGCCGCCGGCCGAATCCGACCGCGCCGTACCCCCTCGCCAGGATTCCGCGGATCAACGCCGGGCTCAGCCGCCGGGACAACGCCGCGAGCACCGCGGTCGTGCGGCTGGCGGTCAACGCCTGCCAGTACCACCGGATGCCCGCGACCCCGGGCATCCCGATGAGCACGACCCGCTGTACGCGCTCCGGAGCCCGGTGCGCGTACAGCAGCGCGGTGATCGCGCCGAGGGAGTTGCCGACCACGCTGACCGGCCCGTCGACGCCGGCCTTGCCGAGGACTTCGTCGATCGCGTCGAGATAGCCGTCGAACTGCGGGCCGTCCCGGCGCGCCGAACCACCGAAACCGGGAAGATCCAGCGCCAGTACGCGATGATCTTCCGCGAGCCTCGGCGCCATCCGGTTCCAGGTGGCCAGGTTGTCGGAGAATCCGTGCAGCAGCACGACCGCCGAGTCCCCGGCGCCGGTGTCGGTGAAGCAGACCGGTTCGCGCACGATGTGCCCCTCCC
Source organism: Amycolatopsis orientalis DSM 43388 (assembly GCF_000411975.1). Lineage (GTDB taxonomy): Bacteria > Actinomycetota > Actinomycetes > Mycobacteriales > Pseudonocardiaceae > Amycolatopsis > Amycolatopsis orientalis_D. The sequence goes on along the minus strand of NZ_ASXG01000078.1, from coordinate 64,595 downwards.
GCCGCGGCCCGGTCACCGGCCGAGCAAGCCCTTCGCGATGTGCGTGACCTGGATTTCGTTGCTGCCGGCGTAGATCATCAGCGACTTGGCGTCCCGGGCGAGCTGTTCGACGCGGTATTCGGCCATGTACCCGTTGCCGCCGAACAGTTGCACCGCCTCCATCGCCACCTCGGTAGCCGCCTCCGACGCGTACAGCTTCATCGCCGAGGCCTCGGCCAGCGACGGCAGCGACTTCTCCCGGACGTGCTCGAGGGTCTGGAAGACCATGTTCTGCACGTTGACCCGGGCGATCTCCATCTTCGCGAGCTTGAGCTGGACGAGCTGGAAATCGGCGATCGGCTTGCCCCACAGCTCGCGCTGCTTCGCGTACTCGACCGAGAGCCGCTGGCACTCGTTGATGATGCCCAGCGCCAGCACCGCCACGCCCATCCGCTCGCCGGCGAAGCTGGCCTTGACCGCGCCGCGGCTGTCGCTGCGGCCGTCCGGTTCGCGCTCGCCGAGCAGCCGGTCGCGGCCGAGGCGGACGTTGTCGAAGAACAGTTCCCCGGTGGGGGAGGACATCATGCCCATCTTCTTGAACGCCTTGCCCTGCACCAAACCCGGCATGCCCTTGTCGAGCACGAACGGGAGCACCGTGCGGTCCCGGACCGGCGTGCCGTCGCCCTCGTCGAGCTTGGCGTACACCACGAGCACGTCGGCGTCCGGGCCGTTGGTGATGAACGTCTTCTGTCCATTGAGGACGAACCCGTCGCCGTCCCGCCGGACCGAGGTTTTCATCCCGCCGAAGGCGTCCGAACCCGAATCCGGTTCCGTGATGGCCCACGCGCCGATGTGCTCGAAGGTGGCCAGCTTCGGCAGCCAGCGTTCCTTCTGCGCGAGGGTGCCCTTGGTGGCGATGGTCGCCGCGGCGAGCCCGAGCGAAACGCCGACCGAGGCGACCAAGCCCAGGCTGACCCCGGCGAGTTCGCTGACCACGATCGCGGCGAGGCTTTCCGCGCCGTCCAGCGGCATGCCCCCGCCATCGCGTTTCGGCTTGGCCTCGCCCGCGGCCTTCGCCCGCTCCGCGGACAGCAGTTTCTGCACTCCTTCGGCGGCCATCGCGTCCACCCCGAACGCGGCGAACAGCTTCCGGATCGTTTCGTACGGCGGCAGTTCGCCGGATTCGAGAGCGTCGGTGTTCGGCCGGATCTCCTTGTCCACGAACTCGCGGACCGCTTCCTGGACGGCCAGATCGGATTCGGACCAGCGGATCATGCTCAGCCCCATTCCTCGACGCTGTCGCGGATCCCGTCGATCGTCCACGCGTCCTCGGTTTCGGCCGTGCGGTCGACCGACCAGCCGGTCAGCCGCTGCACGGATCCGCCCTGCACCGCGTAGACGCGGCCGGTGATCGGGCACTTCTCGGTGGCGAGGTAGGCCACGAGAGGGGAGATGTTGGCCGGGTGGAAGGCGTCGACGACCCCCTCCTCGATCGTCGAGCGCATGACGTCGCCGAAGCCCGGGGTGGCTTCGGTCAGCCGGGTGCGCGCGACCGGCGCGATCGCGTTGACCCGGACGCCGTAACGCGCGAGTTCGTCGGCGGCGATCAGAGTCAGCGCCGCGATCGCGGCCTTGGCCGCGCCGTAGTTCGCCTGCCCGGCGTTCGGCAGTGTCAGCCCGGAACCCGACGCCGTGTTGATCACCGACGCCACCGGCTGCTCCCCGGCTTTGCTGCGCTCCTTCCAGTACGTCGACGCGTGGTGCAGCACGGCGAAATGCCCGCGAAGGTGCACGGTGAGCACGGAATCCCACTGCTCTTCGGTGAACCCGGGAATGAACCCGTCCCGCAGGATGCCCGCGTTGTTGACCACCACGTCCAGCCTGCCGAACTCGGCGACTGCCTGGTCGACCAAGCCCTTCGCGCCGTCCCACGTCGCGATGTTGCCGGTGTTCGCCACGGCGGTGCCGCCCGCGGCGGTGATTTCGTCGACCACCTGCTGGGCGGGGCCGGCGTCGGCGCCGGAGCCGTCGTTGCCGCCGCCGAGGTCGTTGACCACGACACTCGCGCCCTCGCGGGCGAACAGCAGCGCGTGCTCGCGGCCGATGCCCCTGCCCGCGCCGGTGATCACCGCGACGCGTCCGTCTAGCTGTCCCATGTGTTCGACTCCTTGGAAAAAGGTGGATCAGTCGGCGATTTCGGCGAGGCCGTCGGTGAGCACGATCGTGTCGCCGGCGGTCGTTTCGAACGCGTAGGTCGTGGCGCCGTTCGCGGTGCCGGTGCGCCACACGCGGGTGGCGAGGTCCTGGCCCGGGAAGACCATCTTCGAGAAGCGGACCGCCAGCCGCCGCAGCCGCGTCACGTCGGACTCGCCGACCGCGGAGAGCACGCCCCAGGAAGCCATCGCCATCGTGCACAGCCCGTGCGCGATGATCCCCGGCAGTCCCGAATCCTTGGCGACCTGCTCGTCGAGGTGGATCGGCATCGGGTCGCCGGAGGCCTCCGAATACCGGAAGGTCTGGTCGTCGTCCACGTGCGCCTCGACGGTGGCGACGGCGGCCTGCTCGCGAAGGGCCGGGTCGAGCTTGTGCGGCGGACCCGCTTCCCCGACCTTGCGCCCGGCGTCGTGGCCGCGGATGAAACACGTGACGTACTGCTCGTTGACCAGGGCGTCGGTGTCGTCCCGGCACTCGAGCCGGATCGTCAGCCGCGTGCCGTTGGAGAGGCCTTCGTACCCGATCACGCAGGCCCGCGAGCTCAGCACGTCGCCGGGCCGGATCGCGCGGTGCACGACGAAGTCCTGCTCGCCGTGCACCACCAGGCCGAACAGCGATGTGGGGACCACGTCGACCACCGGCTCCAGCATCGATTCGAACACCGGGACGATCGCGAACACCGGCGGTGCGACAGTGCCTTTGCGATGGTCCTCGATCGGGTCGTTGGTCGCCGCCGCGTAGGCCGCGATCCGGTCCGCGGTCACCTCGAAGGGCACCGGGTCGGTCCAGACGCCGATCGCGCTGTCGTCGAACGAAAGATCGTCAGTCATGACCGCCGCCTCAGGCGGCCGCGAAGGTCGCGAGCTTGTCCAGGCTCGTGACCAGGTTCTTGTTCGCGTCCTTCTCCACCGCCTTGCCGAGCGCGCCCACGACCAGCGATCCGGAGAAGTCGGCGTCGATGCTGACGAGGGAGCCGGAGCCGGCGGCCTCCAGCGCGAAGACGAACTGGCAGGTCACCCCGGCCATGCCGACGCCGGAAATGGTCGCCTGCTTGCCTTCCTCGATGGATTCGACGGTCCACTCGATCTTGTTCGCCATGCCGAGCATGACGACCTTCTGCACCAGCTTCGTGCCCGGGGCGAGCTGGGCGGGCGGCTCCGACAGCCAGCCGCCGTGGATCGTCAGCCAGTTCTCCCAGGTGGACGTGTCGGAGAGGACCTCCCACGCCTTGTCCGGCGAAACCGGCAGTTCCTTGGTCGCGCTGGTGTGTCCCATGATGCTTCTCCTTTTCGGTGGGTTTTCCGGTTCAGCGCACGGCGCGCTGGTAGATGCTCACGACGGCGGTGCCGCCGATCCCGATGTTGTGCTGCAGGGCGGCCTGTACTCCGTCCACCTGCCGCTTGCCCGCGTCGCCGCGCAGCTGCCAGGTGAGCTCGGCGCACTGGGCCAGGCCGGTCGCGCCCAGCGGGTGGCCCTTGGAGATCAGGCCGCCGGAAGGATTGACGACCCACTTTCCGCCGTAGGTCGTGTCGTCGTTGTCCAGCAGCTTGCCCGCTTCTCCTTCGCCGCAGAGCCCGAGCGCCTCGTAGAGCAGCAGCTCGTTCGCGGAGAAACAGTCGTGCAGTTCGATGACCTGGATGTCCTCCGGGCCGAGACCCGCCTGGTCGTAGGCTTTCCGGGCCGCCTGGACGTTCATGTCGTGGCCGATCAGGTGTTTGCAGGTGCGCGCTTCGAACGTCGAGGCGTAGTCGGTGGTCACCGCTTGCGCGACGATCTCCACCGCCCGGTCCGCGAGCCCGTGCCGCTCCACAAAGGACTCGCTGGCGAGCACCGCGGCACCGGACCCGTCCGAGGTCGGCGAGCACTGCAGCTTCGTCAGCGGCTCGTAGATCATCGGCGAGTCCATGATCTCCTGCAAGGTGTAGGAATCCTGGAACTGCGCGTACGGGTTGTTGACCGAGTGCCGGTGGTTCTTCTGCCCGATCTTGGCGAAGTGCTCGAGGGTGGTGCCGTGCTCGCGCATGTGCTCCCGGCCCGCCGCGCCGAACATCCACGGCGCGGGCGGGAATTTCACCTCGGAAATCTCCGCCAGCAGCTGGAAGTGGTTGCCGTTGGGCTGTTCCCGGTCCTCGAAAGTGACCCCGAGCGAGCCCGGCTGCATCTTTTCGAAGCCCAGCGCCAGCGTCAGGTCGCTTTGCCCGGTGCGCACCGCGTTGGCCGCGAGGTAAAGGGCGCTCGATCCGGTGGAGCAGTTGCTGTTGACGTTGAAGATCGGGATGCCGGTGAGACCCAGTTCGTAGACCGCCCGGTGGCCGGAACAGCTCTCCCCGTAGACGTAGCCGACGAACGCCTGCTCGATCTGCTCGTAGCCGACGGCCGCGTCGGCGAGCGCTTTGGCGCCCGCTTCCTTCGCCATCTGCGGGTAGTCCCAGTTTTCCCGGCGGCCGGGCTTTTCGAACTTCGTCATGCCGACGCCGATTACGAAGACCCTGTTGCTCACGTTTCGACTCCTTGTCCCTGCCGTCTGCTCCGACGCTACGAGTCGCGGCGGCCGCGGCCGATGACCGCGGCCCACGGCTTCGTTGACCGAAATCCACAGCGCCGGCTGATAACGTCACGAGCCGTGAGTCCCCGCACGTTGCCGATCGACCTGGTGCAAGCCGCGGTGGCGTTCGCGCGTGCCCGCGGCTGGGACATCGACCGGATGCTGGCCGAAGTGGGCGTCTCCCCGCTGCTGCTCGGCCAGGACCAGGCGCGGGTGACCGAGGACCAGCTCGTCCGCCTGGTCCAGAAGCTGTGGCGGGAAACCGGCGACGAACTCCTCGGCCTGGGCACGCATCCGCTGCCCCGCGGGTCGTTCCGCCTGCTCGTCTACGGCCTGATCGGCGCCGCCGACCTGCGCGAGGCGCTGGAACGGCTGCAAGGTTTTCTCGGCGCGTTGCCGGCTTTGACGCTCCGCGTCGAGATCGGGCCGGACACCACGCGGGTCGGGCTCTCCGCCCCGCCGCCCGCGCGGGTCGACCCGGACGCCGTGCTGACGCTGGTCGGCCTCTCCGCCGCGCACCGGGTGCTGGCCTGGCTGGTGAAGCGGCCGATGCCGCTGGAGCGCGTCGAGCTGCCTTCCGGCGGACGCGATCCCCGGCCGTCCGCGGAAGCGCTTTTCGGGGTGCCGATCCGGTTCGGCGCGTCCTCGCCGGGCATCGTGTTCGACAGCGCGCTCCTGTCGTCGCCGGTGCTGCGGCACGAGCGCGACGTCGACGAGCTGGTGGCCCGCTCGCCGCGGGACCTGCTGTCCGCGCCGCGCTACACGGTCACCCTGGCCGAACAGGTCCGCCGGCTGCTGGAACCGGGGCTGACGACCGGCGTCTGGCCCTCCGCCGAGGAGATCGCGCGAAGGCTGGCGATGAGCCAGGAAACGGTGCGGCGCAAACTCGCCGACGAAGGAACGTCGGTGCGCCGCCTCACCGAGGACCTCCGCCGCGACACCGCGATCGCGAGCCTGGTGCAGGGCGGAGAATCGACCGCGGAGCTCGCCGCCCGGCTCGGTTTCTCCGAAGTCAGCGCGTTTTCCCGGGCGTTCCGCCGCTGGACCGGAAGCACTCCGGGCGCCTACCGCCGGGCGGGCTGACGCCGGCCGGTCCGGGGGTCCTCGTCGCTGGTGCGGTGGGACGGTTTGCGTGGGGTGGTTGCGGTGCCTGCCGCCGGGCGGGCTGACGCCGTGATCGGTCCGGCGTGCCGGGCACCCGAGGTCCTCGTCGCTGGCGCATTCGGTGCGGTACAAGGGTTTCCGCAGAGCATTCGCAGAGCCTGCCGCCGCTGTCCGGCAGCCGGACTGGCCGCCCGGGTCTGCCTCGCCGGGCGCGGTACGCCCGATCAGCTCTCCGGAGCGCTCCGGCGTCGCCTGGACCGCTTCCGTTCTCCCTGCGGGTTTTCCGCCTCTCGGGTCTTGGCGAGGGCGGTGAGTGCCTCGGTGAGGAGCTGCAGACCGTCCAGAAAGGAATGCTGGGGGATAGCCTCGGGGTCGGCGTGCGAGAGGGTGGCGATGCCGTTCTCCAGCGCGAGGACCATGAGCGCGATGGTGTCGGCCGGGGCGGGCGGAGTGAGCCCGGCTTGCTCGAAGGCTTCGGCAACGGCGGTGCGGTACCACTGCCGGGAGGCCTTTTCGTATTCGCGGAGCCGGTCGGCGATGTCGGGGTGGCGCAGTGCGTAGAGCCGGAACTCGGTGATCAGGAGGTACCGTCGCCGGTCGGCGAATCGGTTGCCGCCGTGGCCGCGGAGCGCCTCGATGGTGGCTTCGGGCGTGCCGTGCCGGTCCCGGAGATCGCGGCCTTCGGCGATGTCGTCGGCGAGCCATCGGTCGAGCAGGGCGAGGAAGAGCTCGGCCTTGTTGGCGTAGTTGGCGTACACCGCGCCCCGCGTGAAGCCGGCTTCATCGGCGATCTGGTCGAGGGTCGCGTCGGTGAATCCTCGGTCCGCGAACACCTTCTCTGCGGCGTCCAGCAACAGTTGGCGGGTGCGTGCCGCGCTCTCCGCCCGGGTCAGTCGAGCCACGATCGCCTCTCTGTGGATGTTGACACCGCCACGGTAGTACATGAATAGTACTCACATGCATGGGTGTATCTGAATACCCGCGCGAATGTGAGGGACGGGATCATGCGAACGAGCCTGACGGTGCTGGTGCTGCTGCTGATCGCGGCCCTGAGCGTGGCGGCACCCGGCGCCGCGTCGGCGGCCGACGACTGGTCCTGCCGTCCATCGGACGCGCATCCGTACCCGGTGGTGCTGCTGCACGGAACCGCCGACAGCACGGCCGCCTGGCGCGATCTCGAACCACCGCTCGCCGCGCGAGGGTACTGCGTATTCGCGGTGAATTACGGCGCTGACTGGTTCACCGCTTACCAGGTCAACGCCATGGGGCCGGTCGCGCGCTCGGCCCGGCAGGTCGCCGTGTTCATCGACCGAGTGCGCGCGGCGACGGGCGCTTCCGCTGTGGACCTCGTCGGCCATTCCCAGGGCGGGATGATCGCGGAGTACTACGCCCAGCAGTATCCCGGCCGGGTGCACGCCGAAGCCTTGCTCGCCCCGGTCACCCACGGCACCACGCTGAACGGGCTGGTCACCTTCGCCGATACGTCGGTCGTGCTGCGCCCGCTGGTCGATCTCGGCATGTACCTGACCGCCTGCCCGGCCTGCGCGGACATGGAACAGGGCTCGCAATTCGTGCGCGCGCTCAATGCCGGGCCGATCACGCGGTCCGGCGTGCGGTACTCCGTGCTCGCCACGCGCGCCGACACCACTGTCACTCCGGCCGGCACCGCGTCGTTCATCCGCGAACCCGGCGTGCGCAATCACTTCGTCCAGGATTACTGCCCGGCAGCCACCACCGAACACGCGACCTTTCCGCAAGACCCGATCGCGATTTCCTGGGTGCTCAACGCACTCGATCCTGCCCACTCCCAGCCGATCCGCTGCCCCGCGACCGCGCGACAAGACGGGAACTGACATGGCCTCACGCATCCGGCAAGCCCTCCTGGCGATCGTCCTCGCCGCCACCCCGCTCGCGGCGATCGCTCCGACGGCCGCGGCTGACGAAAGCGGATGGGCGCGCTCGTTCTACTGGGGCGTGGCGACCTCCGGTTTTCAAAGCGAGGGCGATGCCCCGGACAGCAACTGGAAACGCTACGTCGACGCCAACGCCGGCAAGAACAACATCGACCCGTACGGCAACGCCGTCGATTTCCGGCACCGCTATCCCAGCTATATCCAGCTCGCCAAGAACCTCGGAGTGAACACCTTCCGGCTCGGCATCGAATGGGCGAGGGTCGAACCGAAACCCGGGGTGTGGGACACCGCGGAACTGGCCTATTACGACGATGTCATCAAACACGTCACCGACGCCGGCATGACCCCGATGATCACTCTCAACCACTTCACCGAACCCGGCTGGGTCACCGACCAGGGAAGCTGGGCGTCCGGCGAAACCATCAGCGCCTTCCTCGACTACACGCGGCACATCGTGCAGCGCTACCGCGACCGCAACATCCTGTGGATCACCTTCAACGAGCCGGTGGTCTTGCTGCAGGACGAAATCAAAGTCGGCGCCATCCAGGCCTGGCAGCTTCCCTGGGCCGACGCGAACGTGATCACCGCGCACCGGCGCGCCTATGACCTGATCCATCAGCTCGATCCCCGGGCGAAGGTCACCTCCAACCAGGCCTTCATCAGCGGCTTCAACGCGTTGACCGACTTCGCTTTCCTCGACCACGTCAAAGACAAAATCGACTACGTCGGCATCGACTACTATTACGGACTGAGCCTGGACAACCTTTCCGCCATTTCCGCGGCCTCCGGAGAATTCTGGAAGGTCAAGCTCCAGCCGGAAGGCATCTACTACGCACTGCGCGAATACCACAACCGATTCCCCGAGCTGCCGCTGTACGTCGTGGAAAACGGCATGCCGACCGACAACGGAAAACCCCGCGACGCCGACTACGCCCGCGCCGACAACCTGCGCGACACCGTCTATTGGGTCCAACGCGCCAAAGCGGACGGCATGAACGTGATCGGCTACAACTACTGGAGCCTCACCGACAACTACGAATGGGGCAGCTACCGGCCCCGGTTCGGGCTCTACACCATCGACGTCCTTACCGACCCCACTCTCACTCCGACCCCGACTGACGCCGTCACCGCGTACACGGAGATCACCGCCCAAGGCGGCGCACCCGGCGACTACCGGCTCAAACGCCAGCCAGGCGCTTGCTCGCTCGTCGAACCGCTCAGCAGTTGCCTCAACCCCGCGGACCCGAACGGCCCGCGCGAACCCCTCAAGTAGCCAAGCGCTGCGGGCCGGTGCGATCACTGATTACGCGGTTTACTGGCGTGACGACAGCAGACCGCGCCAAGCACTAGCACTGTGCCGTTTGGGCCGCACCCGTGGCTGTGCCTGCGAAAGCTCGGACGGGAGGACGCTCAGAAGCTGGCGGTCGACTCGATGACGCGAGAATCGGAGACCGGGCTGCCCCCAGGCCTAGCTGCGCAGCGTGTGCGAAGGAAGCTGCCCGTAGCGTTCCCGGTAAGCGGCGGCGAAACGGGGCACGTGCCCGAATCCCCAGCGGAAGGCGATGTCGGCGACCGAGAGTCCGTCGCCGGGTGATGCGTTTTGCAGGTCTTGGTGGGCTCGGGCGAGCCGTACCCGGCGGAGGTATTCCGTCGGGGTGAGCCCGAGGTGTTCGGAGAAGGCGCCCTGCAGGGACCGGACGCTGGTTCCGGCGATCCGGGCGAGGTCGGCGACGGTGTGCGGGGCGGCCGGGTCGGCGTCGATCACGTCGATGACGCGCGAGAGCATGCGGGGCCGGGCGGGGCGGGCGGCGTCGTGGAGCAGGCGGTCGGAGAAGTTGTTGGGCTGGGCGGCGAGCAGTTGGCCGACGACCAGCTCCTCCAGCGGGCGCAGGACGAGGTCGGGGGCGCCGGAGTCGACGGCGTCGCGCAGGAGCAGCACCGCCCGGAGCCAGTTGCGGCCGGGGGAGCCGGTGAGGTCGAATCCGACGGCGAAGTGCACCGCTTCGTCCGGCGGGCAGCCGAGCGCCGCTTCGACGGTGCGCTCGACCACGTGCCGGCTGACCTTCACCGCGAGCTGGGCGCAGTCGGCGCTCCAGTGCATGCTCGATTCCTCGGTGGGGGTGAGCACCGCCGCGCGTCCGGCTCCGGACTCGATTTCGTCGGGTCCGCATTGCGAGCGGGTGTGGCCGCGGAGCGGGACGTTGATCTCGTAGTAGGAGTGCAGCCGGCCCGGGCGGACGACGACCTCGGCGCCGTGCCGGATGTCGGCCACGGTGATCGAGTCGGTGCGGCGCGCCCGGAGCGCGACGTCGAGGTCCTGCCCCGGGCCGACGACCTCGAGGGTATGCGGGCTGAAGACCTGCGAGATCTCCTGCTGGGCTTCGTCCCGGTCCGCGGTGCGCACGACGTCGGTCGACCATCTCGGCGAGGGGCCGGGCAGCGGCCGGTTCGGTGTCGCGGTCATGGTGCTCACCTGACGCAGTCGTCGTTGTCCACGTGGTGGCGGGGCGGGGTTCAGAGTGCCCCGGAGAGGAAGGCGTCCGCAAGCGCGGCGAAGGCGGCGGCGTGTTCGATCTGGACCCAGTGCCCGCAGCGGGCGAACACGTGCAGCTGGCTGTTCGGGATCAGGTCCAGCAGCCGGTGGCTGGTGGCGGGCGGGATGACCTGGTCGTCGCGGCCGTGCACGAGGAGCGTTTCGTGCGGGAGCGCGGCGATGGCGTCCTCCGGGACGGCCATGGCCGCGACCTTGTCCTGGCGCGGCGGCGGGAACATGGCCGCGTACGCTTCGTGCACGCCCGGCCGGGTCGCGGCGCGGTAGCGGAGTTCGGCGAGTTCGTCGGTGGCGTACCGCGGGTCGTGGGCGAACACGTCGAGCAGGCGGCGCATGTTCTCCACGGACGGCTCGAAACCCCAGACCGCCTCCAGTCCCGGGGTGATCGGGAAATGCACGCCGACGCTGCCCATCAGCACGAGCCGGTGCACGCGGTCCGGATACCGGGTGGCCAGCCGCAGCGCCAGCGAGCCGCCGAAGCTGTTGCCGACCACCGACACCCGGTCGAGGCCGAGCGCGTCGAGGAAGCCGACCAGATGGTCCAGCCAGCTCTCGGCGTCGTAGCCGGCCGCTTCGGGTCGTTCGGTGTAGCCGAAGCCGAGGACGTCCGGGGCGAGCACGCGGTGCCGCTTCGCGAGTTCGGGGAGGACTAGCCGCCAGTTCGCCCACGCGGAGACGCCGGGGCCGGAGCCGTGGATCAGCAGCACCGGATCGCCGGATCCTTGGTCGTGGTAGTTCGTGGCGACGCCGCGGACGTCGATCGTCAGGCCGATTTCGGGTGATTCTCCGGTCATCGCGATTCCCTTTCGCCAAGTGGTCGACTGCCGCGAATCTGACACGCGCGGGAACCACCGGGCAACGGGTTGCGTGCTCTTCGGCACAAATGCTTGCGCGAACCGGATGGGCTTCGCGCGCAGCGGATCGAACCGGGTCCGGGACCCGCTTACAGTCCGTCGGACAGCGCGAACGAATCGACTCGACGACGAGGCGGCGGTGCCGATGAACGGCCAACCTGAGGTTTCCGGCGCGGTGCGGATTCTTCCCGCCGGCGTGCGGCTCACCGTCCGCGCCGGAGAAACGATCGTCGACGCGGTCCGCAGGCACGGGTACCGGACGCGCTACTGCTGCCGGCGAGGCGGCTGCCGGGCCTGCAAGGCCGATCTGGTCGAGGGGCAGGTCGGCTATCCCGTCCCGATCGCGGAGTCCGTGCTGAGCGCGGAAGAGCGCGCCGCGGGCACATGCCTGCCCTGCCGGGCGTGCCCGGACGGCGAGGTCGTCATTCGACTGTCCGAAAAGGACACTTTGACGCGGGTCTTCGGAACTTTCCGGCCCGCCAGCTGAAACCGGGAGCGAACATGGGTGTGATCAGACTCGGGTACGTCCACGTGCGAGTCACCGATCTGGCGGGCTCGGCCGAGCATTACCGCGAGACGCTCGGCATGGACCAGGTCGCCGACCAGGACGGGCGGCTCTACCTCAAGTCCTGGGACGAGCACGACCACCATTCGGTCGTGCTCGAGGAAGGCGGCGTCGGCTTGGTCAAGCTGGGCTACAAGGTCGAGAAATCCGGCGACCTCGACGAATTCGAGCGCCGGGCGGCGGCGTTCGGCGTCCGGGTGGAACGAATGAGCAAGGGGGACAACGAGGGCGTCGGCGACGGCCTGCGTTTGACCTTGCCTTCGGAACACACTCTCGAGCTGTACAGCGACGTCGAATACCTCGGAAACGCGACCGGGAACTGGAATCCCGATCCCTGGCCGCGTTCGGGATTGCGCGGCCTCGGCGTGCCGCGGCTGGACCACACGCTGATCACGACCGAAGATCCGGCGCTGCTGGAACGGTTCTTCTCCGAGGTGCTCGGATTCCGGGCCGCGGAACGGCTGGTCGGCGGCGAGGACGACGACCAGCTGGTCGGCTCGTGGATGTTCTGCGGAGAACAGCCCCACGACATCGCGTTCGTCAAGGGGGAGCAGGGAAAACTGCACCACTTCGCGTACCACGTCGACGACTGGAGCACCCTGCTGCGCGCCGGGGACCTGTTCTCGATGCACGACGTGCCCGTGGACTTCGGCCCGGCCCGGCACGGCATCACCCGCGGCGAAACGATCTACTTCTTCGACCCGTCCGGCAACCGCAACGAGGTCTTCGCGGGCGGCTACCGCACCGGCCCGGACTTCCGCACGATCACCTGGACGATGGACAACGCCGCGAGGGGGATCAACTACACCCACCGCGAACTCGACCCCGACTTCCTCAACGTCGTCACCTGACCCGGGGGACAGGAGAACTGCCATGACCGCCATGAGCACACCGTTGAACCCCCAGAGACTGCGCACGGTCCTGGGCGAATTCTCCACCGGCGTCACGGTGGTCACGTACCGCGACGCCGACGGCCGGCCTCGAGGCGCGACCATGAACTCGTTCACGTCGGTTTCGATGGATCCGCCGTTGGTGCTCGTTTCCGTGGCGCGCGGGGCCAAGGCGTGCGCGGGCCTGGCGGACAACGAGTTCACCGTCAACGTCCTCGCCGCCAACCAGCTCGACGTCGCCCTGCACTTCGCCGGAAAACCCAAGGACGGCCCGATTGGCTGGCACGAGCCCGCATCCGGCCCGCCGCGGCTGACCGGATCGGCGGCGTGGCTGCAGTGCCGGCCGTGGCGCACCTACGACGGCGGCGACCACGTGCTGGTGCTCGGCGAGGTCGAATGCCACGACGCGCGCCGGCTGGAACCGCTGATCTTCCACCGCGGCGAATTCCGCCGTTCCGGCCTCAAACTGCTGCGGCTGCCGCGCACAGTGACCTTCGACGGGCGGCCTGCCGGCGAGTGGGTCGGCCGGGTGCATGAGCTGCATGCCTTGTCCGACGCGGGAAACAGCGGCGAGCCGCTGGACATCTGAGCTTCGAAAGAACTGGAGAACACCGTGAAAGTCACGTACTTCCAACAGGTTCCCTACCGGCACCTGCCCGACGACTTCGAGCAGCGCTTCGAATCCGTCATCACCACTCCGTATCACGAAGTCACCGAGCCGCAGCACGTCGCCGCGGCGTTCCGCGAGGCGATGGACGAGCTGATGCACGCCGCCCGCGCGGGATTCGACGGGCTGGCGGTCACCGAGCACGGCCAGAGTTCCTACGACATGGCGCCCAACCCGGACATCATCGAGTCCGCCCTCGCCTACGCCACCGAGGTCGAAAACCTCGACACCGCGATCTACCCGGTGGGCCGGTCGCTGGGCAAGAGCCGGGAACCGCTGCGCGCCGCCGAAGAACTGGCGATGATCGACTGCCTCTCGAATGGCCGGCTGGTCAGCGGATTCCCCGTCGGCCTCGCCTACGACGCCAACCTCAACAACGGCGTCCCGCCCGCGCAGACCCGGCAGCGGTTCGACGAAAACCTCGAACTGGTGCTGAAAGCATGGACCCACCGCGGCGACGCTTTCCCGTGGAACGGCAAATTCGGCCAGTACCCCGCCGTCAACATCTGGCCGCGGCCGCTGCAGCAGGCCCCGCACCCGCCGGTGTGGATCACCGGCATCGGCAACCCGCGCACCATGCAGATGACGCTCGAGCGCGAATTCGGATTCAACTACTTCGGCTGGTTCGGCCTGAAGGTCACCGGCCGGCGGATCTTCGACCGGTTCTGGGAAATCGCCGACCGGCTCGGCAAGGACGCCAACCCGTACCGGCTCGGCTTCATGCAGACGATCTGCGTCGCCGACACCGACGCGAAAGCCGAAGCGCGCTTCGCCAAGCACGCCGAGTACTTCTTCCAGAAAGGCATCGGTTCCATCCCGATGGAGCGCCTCGCACTGCCCGGCGGCATCGACATCCGCGGCGTCGAAGCGATCATGCGCGACCCCGGCGACTTCGGCATCTACAGCAAGATGCGCACCGCGACCTTCGCCGAACTGGTCGACGCCGGCTCGGTCATCTGCGGTTCCCCGGACACCGTCGCCGAACAGCTGCTCGCCTACGCCCGCGAGTACCGCATCGGCAACCTGCACGCGATGCTGCAGTTCGGCTCGATGCCGCACGAACTGGCCAAGGACAACATCGACCTGTTCGCCAGCGCCGTCATGCCGCGGCTGCAGCAGCTGTGGACCGACGAGCGCTACCCGCACCACTGGTGGCCCGAACGACTCGGCGGCACGCCGCTGGCCGATTCCGCCCGTCTGACAGGAGCCCTCGCATGACCAGCACCCTCGACTTCACCGAGAAAACCGTCGACGTCTGGGGCGGCGAGATCCAGCTTCGGGTCAAAGTCGCCGGCCAAGGCCCCGGCCTGGTCTACCTGCACCCGGCCGCCGGGCTGGCCTGGGACCCGTTCCTGGACCGCCTCGCCCAGGACTTCACGATCTACGCCCCCGAATTCCCGGGCACCTCGCCCGCCGATCCCTATGCCGTCCACAAGGTCGACGACCTGTGGCAGGTCGTGCTCATCTACGAGGAGGCGATCCGGAAACTGGACATCGGCACGCCGGTCCTCATCGGACAGTCCTTCGGCGGAATGCTCGCGGCGGAACTGGCCGCCGCCTACCCCGACCGGTTCTCCCGGCTGGTGCTGCTCGACCCGATCGGCCTCTGGCGCGACGAGCACCCGGTCGCGAACTGGATCGCCGCCCCGCCCGCCGCGCTCCCGGAACTGCTGTTCGCCGACCCGGAAGGCGACGCCGCGAAAGCGATGCTGACCCCGCCCGAAGACCCGGAGGAAGCAATCGCCGCGGGTGCGGGCCTGGTCTGGGCGCTCGGCTGCACCGGCAAGTTCGTCTGGCCCATCCCCGACCAGGGACTGGAACGGCGGCTGCACCGGATCACGGCGCCCACTCAGATCATCTGGGGCGAGCAAGACAAACTGGTCCCGGCCGTCTACGCCGACGAATTCGCCGCCCGGATCACCGGAAGCAAGGTCGCGCTCGTGCCCGGCGCGGGGCACATCCCGCAGGTCGAAGCCACCGACGCCACCTTCGCCCTGGTCGACGGATTCCTGCACTGACCGTCCGGCCCATGTGCCGCGCTCGCGCCGAGGGCGGGACAGGCCCGGGAGGGTGAGCGGAGCCCCGAGAATTCCGGGGCGGGCGGCCAGAACCACCCGCGGCCGGCCCGCCCGCCCTGGAACCTTCGTGCGGAAGCAGACTTCGGGACCAAGGCGCTGGGCCAATGCACCGCGTTGGTTTTCCAGGAGCGCAGGCGAGGCGTGCTCGGACGGCACCGCCGGGCTGAAGGTCGCACTTTCCACGGCATATCGGGATTGCGCTACTTCACCGACACGGGGTCAGGAGACTGTCGTCCTCGGACCGAGCTTCGCTGCCGACGCGCAAGGTGGCTATCGAGTCCGCCGGGGCGCCGATGAGTGCCAAGGAGGGCATTCACGTGGCCGTCCGCGGAGTTTCGCTCCGTTCGGGAGCTGATCGACGACGCCGCTGACCCCGGTTCACGGTGACTGCCATCGGCTGATGCTGTTGGCGGTCACCGCGAACCGGTGCCGCGCTGAAACGCGCTGATGCGACAGAGCCGGCGAGTACGTCGGGCTCAGGAGAAATGCGGGACGACATCCTTGATGAAGCGCGCGAGGGAATCCTTCTTCTCTTCGTGGCTCATGCTGTTGTCGGTCCAGTAGCTGAACTCGTCGATGCCCATGGCCTCGTATTCCTTGAGACGGGCGATGATTTCGTCGGGGGTGCCGATCATCGCGGTCCGGTGCAGGGAGTCGAGTGCGAACTCGGGGCGGTCGGCGAACTTCGATTCCGGACTGGGCTCCAGGAATCCGTTGACGGGAGCGGTCTTGTTGCCGAACCAGGCGTCGAAGGTGCGGTAGAAGCGGGAGATGGCCGCGGCGGCGGGTCGCCAGCCGTCGGGGTCGTCGGGCGAGTGGGCGTAGGTGTGGCGCAGGACCATGATTTCGGGCTGCGGCACTTCGGGGTGGTTGGCGACGGCGGTGTCGAACTTCTGCTTGAGATCGGCGACTTCCTCGTCGCCCTTCATCAGCGGGGTGACCATGACGTTGCAGCCTTGTTCGACGGCGAAGTCATGCGAGGCCGGGTCGCGGGCGGCGATCCACATCGGCGGGGTCGGCTGCTGGACGGGTTTGGGCACGCTGGTCGAGGCGGGGAACTGCCAGATCTCTCCGTCGTGGGCGTAGTCGCCTTGCCAGAGCGCGCGGACCGCGGGCACCAGCTCCCGCAGGTGCTTTCCGCCGTCGGTGGCTTTCACTCCCGGGGCGAGGCGGTCGAATTCGATCTGGTAGGCGCCGCGGGCGACGCCGACCTCCATGCGGCCGTTGCTGATCACGTCGAGCAGGGCGGTTTCGCCCGCGGCGCGGATGGGGTTCCAGAACGGGGCGATGATGGTGCCCGCGCCGAGCCGGATCGTGCTGGTCTTGGCGGCGAGGTAGGCGAGGATGGGCATCGGGCTGGGCGCGATGGTGTATTCCATCGCGTGGTGTTCGCCGACCCACACGGTGCCGAACCCGCCTGCTTCGGCCATGAGCGCGAGCTCGGCGATGTTTTCGAACTGCTCGCGGTGGGTGGTCTGCTCGTCCCAGCGTTCCATGTGGACGAAGAGGGAGAACCTCATGACTGCTCCTTGGATCGGCCGGTCCTCGTCTCGGCGATGGTCTGGTTCCCGGTGGCCCAGTGGGCCGGGGGGATTTCGCGGACGAGGACGCGGATGTGCTCGGGCCGGGCGCCGGCCGTGCGGAGGACCGCCTCGTGCACGGCGGCGATCAGGTCGCGGATCTGCTGTTCCGAACGCCCCTGGGCGAGACTGATTTCGACGTTCGGCACATCAGCTCCGCATCACGAACGGGTCGGGGACCGGACCTTCGTCGGTGTTGATCCAGACGCTCTTGAGCCTGGTGTATTCCTTGATGGTTTCGGTGCCGTGCTCGACGCCGGCGCCGCTGCTCTTGAAACCCTGCCGGGGAGACATCGGCGACATGGCGCGGTAGGTGTTCACCCAGACCGTGCCTGCGTCCAGGCGCGACGCCATCCGGTGAGCGCGGGCGAGATTCGTCGTCCACACTCCGGCGGCGAGCCCGTACTCGGTGTCGTTGGCGAGAGCCACGACCTCGTCTTCGGTGTCGAACGGCATGATCGCGGCGACGGGGCCGAAGATCTCCTCGCGCACAGCCCGCATTCCATTGTGGACGTCGACGAGCACGGTGGGTTCGTAAAAGCAGCCGCCGAGTCCGCCGTCGACGGCCCGTCCGCCGGCCAGGACCCGCGCGCCCTCGTTCCGGGCAAGGTCCACATAGGACGCGACCTTGTCTCGCTGCTCCGCGAACGCGAGCGGGCCGAGTTCGGTGTCGTCGGCGAGGGGATCGCCGATGCGAATCGTGCGGGCTCGTTCGCTGACCCGTTCGAGCAGTTCGTCGTACACCGCGCGCTGCGCGAACACCCGGCTGCCCGCGATGCAGGTCTGCCCCGCGGCCGCGAAAATCCCGGCGACCACGCCCGTCGCGGCGTTCGCCACGTCGGCGTCGGAGAAGACGATGTTGGGCGATTTCCCGCCGAGTTCGAGCGTCGAGCCGATGAACCGGCCCGCCGCCGCCGAGGCGATCCGGGATCCGGTCGCGGTGCTGCCGGTGAACGAGATTTTCGCGAGCCCGGGATGGTCGACGAGCGGCTGCCCGGCTTCGCTGCCGAACCCGGTGACGACGTTGACCGCTCCGGGCGGGAAACCTGCCTCGACGGCCAGTTCGGCCAGCCGCAGCACCGTCGCCGAGGTGTGTTCGGACGGCTTGATCACCACGGTGTTGCCGGTGCACAGGGCCGGTGCGATTTTGCTGCTGGTCAGGGTGAGCGGGGAGTTCCACGGGGTGATCGCGCCGACGACGCCCAGCGGTTCCCGGACCGTGTAGTTGAGGACGCGCCGGTCGGAGGCGGGGATCACGTCGCCCTGGATCTTGTCGGCGAGGCCGGCGTAATAGTGGTAGTACTCGGGCAGAGTCGCGAGCTGACCGCGCATTTCGCGCAGGAGTTTCCCGTTGTCGAGGCTTTCCGAGCGGGCGAGTTCCTCGGCGTTCTCGGCGATGAGGTCGCCGAGCCGCCGCAGCAGGCGCCCGCGGCGGGTCTGGCTCAGCGCTTGCCAGTGCGGATCGTCGAACGCCTCGCGGGCGGCCCGGACGGCGGCGTCGATGTCGCGGTGGTTGCCGCGGGCGGCGTCGTAAAGGGCCTCGCCGGTGGCGGGGTTGATGCTCGCGAAATACTCGCCCGAGTCCGGCGGGGTCGGCTTGCCTCCGATGAAATGATGCAGCCGGTGCAGCTCAGGCATGGGCGTACCTTCCGATGAATGCGGACAAGCAGGTGACGAGTTCGCGTGGTTTCTGGACGGGGAGCAGGTGCCGGGCGCCGGCGATCACCTCCGCGGTGCAGTCCGGGATCGCCTCGGCGAGGCGGCGGGCCATGTCCGGGGTCGAGCCGGGGTCGAGTTCGCCGGTGACCGCGAGGGAGGGCGCCCGGATTTCCCCGAGGTGCGGTCCGATGTCGGCGTCGCCGGTCGCGAACACGCGGTAGCAGCGGACGAAGCTGTCCGGGTCGTTGGCCGACAGCGTGGCCTCGGTTTCGCGGATCAGGTCCTCGGGCACGTCCGTGCCGTCGAACCAGCGGTGCAGCGACGCGGCGGTGCTGGCCTCCGGATCCGTCTCGGCGGTGGCGAGGCGGCGCAGCACCGCCGCTCGTTCCGCGTCGGTGCGCCGGCATACCGAACTGACGGAGGCCAGGGTCGCGACGAGGTCCGGGCGGTACACGGCCAGATGCTGTGCCACGAGCGCGCCGAGGGAAAACCCCACCAGGTGCGAGCCCGCCGGGATCTCGGCGGCGACCCCGGCGGCGAGATCGGCCAGCGTGGTGCCGTCGGCGACCGGCTCGCGCGAGCCGTGTCCGGGCAGGTCCGGCGCGACGATCCGGAAACGGTCGCCGAGCAGTGCGGCCGCCGGCTCCCACACGGTGTGGTCGAGTCCCACCCCGTGCAGGAGGACCAGCGTCTGCGCGGTCATCGGCGGTTACTGCTCGGTGGCGAGCGGCGCGAGCCGCTGCTGCGGGCGTCCCTGCGCGGCGGCGGCGAGCGCCACGACGATCTCGCCGGCGTGCGGCGCGTCGGCGATCCGGACCTCGACGGTCTGGTGGTGCGAGCGGATCGTGGCGTCGGTGATGTGCTTGAGCGGGATGTCGAACACGACGCCGGCGGGGGCGCGCTTCTCGACCGCGGGCAGGAGCGTGGTGGCGTTGGCCGCCTTGCGGAAGTGGTCGCCGAACTTCAGCGTGTGGATGAGCGCGGAGCCGTGTTCGATCTCGCCGTCCAGCCCGACGATGGCGGCCTTGCCGTACGCCTCGGCGGGCTCTCCGAGCGCCTCCATCACGCGGGGGGGCGAGCAGCGCGCCGACGTCGGACGCGGTGGCCTCGATGCCGGGGGCCAGGTCGTCGACGAATCCCTGTCCGTGCCAAGGGTTTTCGATGATCGCGGCGACCACGGCCACCCGGGCCGCCGGGTCGACCGGGCGGCCGCCCTCGGTGCGGGTTTCCTCGACGAGGGTGACGATCTTGCGCAGCTTCATGACGGGACGATCTCCAGTTCCTGAGCGGTGACGGCGGGGTCGGTGGTGCGGTCCCCGATGCGGGGGTGCGGGCGGGGGCCGGTGGACGCCGCGGCGGCGACGACGATCTCGCCGGGCCGGGGCGCGTCGGATATCCGCGTGGTGACGGTCTGGTAGTGACTGCGAGTCGCCGCGTGCGTCTTGTGCCACAACGGAACCACCAGCGCCGTCCCCGCCTCCGCGCGGGTGTCGGCGAAGCAGATGATCGACTCGCCGTCGAGGAATTCGCGCATGAGGTTGCCGAAATACGGCGTGTGGATCAGGGCGCCGCCGTGTTCGATCTCGCCGGCATTGCCGACGACGGCAGCCTTCCCGAAGGCCTCGACGGCGTCGACGCCCCCGAGAGCTTCGAGCAGCCGGTCGGTCAGCACGCGGGCGATGCCGGGCGCGATCGATGCCACCTCGGGGGAGAGGTCCCGCGAAGGGCCCGTCCCCAGCCAGGGATTCCGCAGCACGGCGGCGACGCTCGCCCGCATCGCCGGCCGCGCGGGCCGAACACCGGCCTCGGTGACCACCTCCTCGCGGTAGACGACGACCTTGCGCAGGCCGATTTCGCCGACTCTCACGTCCTCTTGCATGCCACAGACCGTAAGTCTGATCAGATCAGACGTCAAGGGGAACTGCTCTCGTCGGGCTGTCCATGGCCATCTTGCGCAGGGTTGGTTCGCGGGATGATGGCGAAAAAGCCAGGTAAACGCGGCTGATGGGACTCCGAATCCGCCGGGTGGAGCACTCGGTCAGCCGCTGCTGTGCGGAGAGTCATTGACATGCAAGAGTGGCGCGTCCTACATTCTGTTGCATGCCAGGTGGCGACCAGCGCCAGCGAAGGTCGCGGCACCGGCCCGGACGCCCGGCGTCCCGCCACTGTCTCCCGCGCTTCGATCCCCATTCGAAAGGTGATCCGATGCCAAGCAACGACGCTTCGTCCCCGGTTCCGGCCGGGGAAGCACCGGACCTGCACTACCGCGACCGGATCGCGGTCGTCGAACCGTACGGGGTGGACGCCATCCCCGATTCCGAGCGGCACGGGAAGCCGGTCTCGCAGTTCTTCATCTGGTTCGCGGCGGGCATGAACTTCCCCATCATGGTGCTCGGGTTCGTCGCGGCCGGCTTCGGCCTGTCGCTCACGTCCGCGGTCACCGCGATCATCGGCGGCTCGCTGCTCGGCGCGGTGCTGATGGGCGTCTTCTCCCGGATGGGCGGGCGGCTCGGCGTCGCCCAGCAGATCCAGGCCCGGGGCCCGCTCGGCTTCTTCGGGAACTTCATCCCGGTCGCCTACGTCAACGTGTTCGCCGGCATCGGCTGGGCCGCGGTGACGGTCATCCTCGGCGGCCAGGCGCTGAAGGCGCTCGCCCCGGCGATCCCGTACTGGCTGGGCACGCTGGTCCTGGTGGTGCTGCAGCTCGTGGTGGCCGTCTTCGGCTACAACATGATCCACTACCTGGAGCGGATCCTCGCGGTCGTGCTGTTCTTCGGGTTCGTGATGATCACCGTCGTGTCGGTGAGCCGCGGCTGGACCGGCAGCTTCCGGGAAAACCCGCACGCGTCCGGCTGGATCGGCGGCGCCGGCGGCTGGATCACCTTCGCCGGCTACTTCCTGTCCTTCCTGATCGCGTGGTGGCCGTTCGCCTCGGACTACTCCCGCTATCTCCCGGACAGCACCCGGGTCAACCGCGCGACCGGGATCTGGACCTTCGCGGGCAACTTCCTCTCGCTGTCGTGGCTGGGGATCGCCGGCGCGCTCCTGGGCAATTCGGCGGCTTCGGGGGAGAGCCCGATCGAAGCGCTGGACCGGCTGACCGGCCCGTTCCACGTTCCCGCGCTGCTGGTCATCCTGATCTCCTCGTTCTCGCAGAACTTCCTGAACGTCTACGGCGGCGCGATCTCGGTGCAGACGCTGCGGATCCCGATCAGCCGGCGCGCGGCGGTGACGGCCATTTGCGCGGTCGCTTACGCCATTTCCCTGTGGGCGGACGAGGGATTCGAAGCGAAGTTCAAGACCTTCCTGTTCCTCGGCGCGTACCTGATCGCCCCGTTCGGCGCGGTCCTGCTGCTCGACTACGCGCTCGGGCACCGTCGCGACCGGGCGCGCATCGCCGAGCTCTACGACTCCCGGCGGATTCTCGAGTGGGGCTTCGTGGCCTGGGTGGTCGGCGCCGCGGTCTCCGCGCTGTTCTGGAACCTGTCGTTCTTCGTCGGACCGATGGCGAAGGCTCATCCCGGGTGGGGCGACCTGTCGTACTTCGTCGGCTTCGGCGTCGCCGCGATCGTGTACGTGCTGACCTATCGGCTGCCTCCGTTGTGGCACCGCGCGAAACCCGTCTTCGACGACTCCGGCAACACCGCTGCCGACGCCGCGGACGCCGCGAACAAGGCACGCGTGTCCTGACCGCGTGCGCCGAGAGAAAGGAGAGATTCCCATGTCCGACAACGACGTTCGGCGCGACCTGATCCGGAAAACCTGGGAAGCGGCATGGGACCGCGGCGAAGTCGACGCCCTCGACGAACTGCTCAGCCCCGGCTACCGCCGGATCGAAAGCGGCGGCGCCGAACACGACCGCGACCAGTTCAAAGCCTCCATCGTCTCGACCCGCTCCGCGTTCCCGAACCTGACGACTGTCGTGGACGAGATCGTCGTCGAGAGCGACCGCGCGGCCATCCGCTGGCACAGCAGCGGCGCGCACACCGGGTCCTTCCTCGGGGTGCCCGCGACCAACCGGTCAGTCGCGGTCAACGGCGCCACTTTCGCTCGGTTCCGGGACGACCGCATCGTCGAGGAATCGGTCACCTGGGACCCGCGCGCCCTGCTCACCGCGCTCGGCATCGTCGCGGTCGGACAGGACCGGTGACCGCCATGACGTCGACGATCACTCCGAGGAACGCTGCCATGATCCTTCCCGACCCCGGCCTGATGAAGCAGGTGAACAGCCGGTTCGTCAGCGGCGTCACCGTCGTCGCCGCGCTGGACGACGGCACTCCGCGCGGGCTCGCCGTGAACGCCTTCTCCAGCATCTCCCTCGACCCGCCGACGGTCATGGTCGCGGTCCAGCACACCTCCTCCACGCACGACTGCCTGTACCGCACCGACCACCTCGCGATCAACATCCTCTCCACCGGCCAGCTCGACGTGGTCAAGACGTTCGCGGCGAAATCGGCTGACAAGTTCGCCGGGCTGGACTGGACGCCGGGCCCGCACGGCAGTCCGCTGCTGGAGGGCAGCGCCGCGCGGATGGAAGCCGAGATCCGGGAACGGCTGCTGGCCAGCACCCACACCGTCTTCATCTGCCGGGTGGTCCACGCAGAGGTCGCCGACGTCCCGTCGATGGTGTACAGCGCGGGTAGGTTCTTCGACGGAAGCGCCCTCGACCCGCTGGTCTGACCTCGTCTCAGGCGGGACGTGATCCGGGCGGAGCAGCAGAAGGGAGTCAGGCAGTGGCTGGCGTCAACGGGGCGAGCACCGGCTCGATCCAGGGCAGGCTGATCGCGGAGATCCGGCGTCGCATCATCGACGGCGAAGCCGCGCCTGGGACGAGCCTGTCGGAGCTCGCGCTCGCGGAGGAGTTCGGCGTCAGCCGGACCCCGGTCCGCGAGACCTTCAAACAGCTGCAGACCGAGGGCCTCGTCGAGATCCGGCCGCGGGTCGGAACGTTCGTCACCGCGCCGTCGCGCCGCGAGATCACCGAACTGTTCGAAATGAAGGAACTCCTCGAAGGGGCCGCGGCCCGGCTGCTCGCCCAGCGCGGACAAGTGCCCGAGATCGATCAGCTCAAGGAGAACCTCCGGCAGGCCGACCTCGCCGTCGACGCGGACGACCGGCAGCGATACGCGGAGCTGGTCGAGGAGTTCCACGACCTGATCATCGTGGGCGCGGACAACCGCAAACTCGAAGCGCACTACCGCACGCTGATGAACCAGCTCGCCTATTCGCGTCTCGTCACCACGTCCCTCAAACAACCGGGGCGGCCGCACCAATCGGACCGCGAACACCACCACGTCCTCGAACTCATCCTGTCCAAGGACGGCGACAGTGCCGAGCAAGTCATGCGCGAGCACGTCCGAGCCAGCCGGCGCGCACTGCTCGCGGGACTTCGCACCGAGGATCCGGAACCCCGCTGAACACTAGGAAATCACGATGACCGATCTCTGCACCCT
The DNA here is from genome assembly GCF_000411975.1 of Amycolatopsis orientalis DSM 43388. GTDB lineage: Bacteria > Actinomycetota > Actinomycetes > Mycobacteriales > Pseudonocardiaceae > Amycolatopsis > Amycolatopsis orientalis_D. The sequence goes on along the minus strand of NZ_ASXG01000078.1, from coordinate 40,543 downwards.
CCCGGCTCCGGCGGCCGCCGCGCTGCACCCGGACGACGCTGTCCGCGCTGCCTTCGCTGCCGGCAGGCTCGCGGTCCTGCCGGACGAAGACGGAGCAGTGCTCGCCCTGCCGGCGGGGTCCTCGACCTCCGCGCTCCTGCATTTCGCCGTCCGGCACTCCTCGGGGCTGCTCCACGCCGCCGCGCCGTCGGCCTGGCTCGACCGGCTCCGGATCCCCGACCAGCCGGTGCTCGGGTCGGAGGACAGCGGCCACTCGTTCACCGTGGCCGTCGACGCGGCAGACGTCGGGACGGGCATCTCAGCACACGATCGCGCCCGGACGATGCGCGTGCTCGCCGACCCGCAAGCGCTTCCCGCCGATCTGGTCCGGCCCGGGCACGTGCTGCCGATCCGCTGCGCGGACGAGGGGTTCGTCGCGCGCCCGCGGATTTGGGAACGAGTGCTCGACCTCGTCGCCTCAGCGGGCCACTATCCCGTCGCCATGGTTTGCCGCCTCGTGAGCGACGATGGAGAGCCACTCAGCGACCTGGCTGCGGCGCGCTTCGCCACCACGCACGGATTAGCGATAGCCGCCCCTGCGTCGGTTCGCCGATACGCCTGAGAATTGTCGGTCTCTTCTTTTGGCGGGGCCTGCTTCCAGCGTTGTGAATGGCGCACTGCCGGCGCAGGCGAGAACGGCGTCATCGAGCAGCAGGCCGTTCCCCGGAGGCCGTTGCCGCGAATGCGGAACGAGCGGTGATTCCTGGCCGTGGGCGCAACCCCAGCGTCCGCTCAACGGAAGGAAGCAGTTTCCCCGCGGGTTTCGCTCGGAGAACAGCCGAAGTGCGCACGGTAGGCGTGGCTGAAGGCGCTCGGGGAGGAGAAGCCGACGGACGCGGCGACGGCGGCTATCGTCTGGCCGGCGAGCGCTGGGTTCGACAGCCTCGTGCGGGCCAGGTCCAAGCGCTCTCGGCGGATGAGTTCCGTCGGGGTGGTGCCCGCTCGGGCCAGTACGGTCTGGACGTAGCGGGTCGACCAGCCGACCGCGGCGGCGATCGCGGAGACGCACAGGTCGGGATCGGTCGCGTGTTCGCGGATGTGGCGGCGGACCGCGTCGAGCACGGTGTCGCCGGTGGAAGGCTCGGCCGCCGCGCCGTCTCTGGCGAGGCAGAACAGGTCGACGACCCGGTCGCAGCCGGCGTCGAAGTCGGGGCCGGACAGGTGCGCCCGCTCGCGCAGCAGGGTTACCGCGAGTTCCCGGCTCGCCCGGGCCAGTCCGGTGCTCCCGAACACGCGATGGCCGCGGATCGCTCGCGGGCCGAGCCGGTTTTCGACGCGGTCGGCCGGCACCAGCAGGGTGAGCGCGGCGGCATCGGCTCCGTGGCCGCACTGGAACGGGACGTCGAATGGCACCAGCGCCATTTCCCCCGGCCGGAGCTGCCGCACGGCGCCGTCCGGCCCGACGTTGAGGCTGCCGCGCAGGGGGACGAGCAGCTCGTAGTGGCCGCGCGGATCGCGACGGACGTCGCGGGCCCGGCGGGTGACGAGTTCGGTGTCGCCGGTCCAGCCGATGAGCTGGTAGGTCGGAGTGTGCTGGCGGACGAGCCGCGCCCGGTAGACGTCGGTGTCGAAGGCGAAGTCGAAGCGCCCGTGCGCTGCCCGGCACCAGTCCCGCCACGCGTCCTGTGCCGCGGCCCCGACGGTCGTGCCGTCGCCCACGGCTAGGCTGTCCAGCTGGTACACCGTCGTCACCTCCTGGCGGTTCCGCCGAGCATAATTGCCTCCGTGCGCGTTCGCGACAGAACTGTGCGCGCCCGCGAATGACGCGCCCGCCTCCCGGGAGTTTCACTCCCTGGCAACCAGTCAACGACGACAAGGCGGAGGCAGCCCATGGTCGCGACCGTTCGCGGGCCGGTCAGCACCGATCAGCTCGGACCGACGTTGATGCACGAACACGTTTTCGTGCTCACCCCGGACATCCTGGCCAATTACGGGCACGACTGGTGGAACGAGGACGAACGCGTCGACGACGCGGTGGCCAAGCTGCGCGCGCTCAAGGCGGCGGGCGTCGACACGATCGTCGATCCGACCGTGGTGGGGCTCGGGCGCTACCTCCCGCGCATCCAGCGGGTCAACGCCGAGGTCGACCTCAACATCGTCGTCGCGACCGGGTTGTACACGTTCGACGAGATCCCGCACTACTTCCACTACCGCGGCCCGGGCGCGATGTTCGACGGGCCCGAGCCGATGACCGAGCTGTTCGTCAGGGACATCACCGAGGGCATCGCGGACACCGGCGTGCGCGCGGCGTTTCTCAAGGGCGTGGTCGAGGAACGCGGCCTGACCCCGGACCAGAAACGCGTCCAGACCGCGATCTGCGAGGCGCATCTGGCCACCGGCGCGCCGATCACCGTGCACACCAACTCCGCGCACCAGACCGGGCGGCTCGCCATCGAGTTCTACCGCGAGCGCGGCGTCGACTTGACGAAGGTCGTGATCGGACACGCCGGGGACACCAACGATCTCGACTATCTCAAGTGGATCATGGACGCGGGGGCCACGATCGGCTGCGACCGGTTCGGCCTCGACCTGTACAACCCCACCGCCGACCGGGTCGCGACGATCGCCGCGCTGTGCGAGCAGGGCTACGCCGACCGCATCGTCCTCTCGCACGACGCGGCCTGCTACATGGACTTCTTCTCCGGCGAGGAGTACCAGCGACTGCTGAAGCAGGCGGTGCCCAACTGGAACTACCTGCACATCAGCGAAGACGTCCTGCCCGCGTTGCGCGAGCACGGCGTCAGCGACGAGCAGATCACCGTGATGATGGTCGACAACCCGCGCCGCTACTTCACCGCGGGGGCGTGATGACCGAGACCAAGCACGGGCCGTTCGACCTGACCGGGATCACGCGCGGACCCGACGGCGTCGCGCGGTACGACCGCCTGCCGGCGTCGCTGGTGGCCGCGGTGCGGGCGGCTGTCCAGGCGCATCCCGAGGTCGAGGCCGTCGTGGAAGTCGACGGGCCTCGGCTGACTTACGCGCAGTTGTGGGAACGCGCGTCCGAAGTGGCGGGCGGCCTCCGAGAGCGGGGAATCGCTCCCGGCGACCGCACCGCCATCCTGCTCCCCGCGGGTGCGGACTGGGTGTGCGCGTTCCTGGGCAGCGTGCTCGCCGGGGCGATCGTCGTGCCGGTGAACACCCGGTTCGCCGATCCCGAGGTCGAGTACGTGCTGACCGACTGCGGCGCGGCATACGTGTTCCGGGAGGGCGAACCGCTGCCTTCCGGTCCGCCGACCGTGCACGACGAGGCCGTGCACGCCGACCCGGCCGCGATCTTCTACACCAGCGGCACCACGGGATTTCCCAAGGGCGCCATCACCACTCACGAGAATTTTCTGTCCAATGTGGAGACCGCGATCCGGGTGCTCGAGCTGGACCGCGCCGCCGGGCCGTCGCTGCGCAACCTGATCTCGGTACCGCTGTTCCACGTGACGGGATGCAACACCCAGCTGCTCGTCCAGCTCTCGCTCGGCGGCACGACGGTGATCCTGCCCGCTTTCGAGACCGCGACGTTCCTCGCCGCGATCGCGGAGGAGCGAATCAACATCCTCGTCACGGTGCCGGCCATCTACCGGCTGGCGATCGCGCACGCGGACTTCGCGGCACTCGACACCGGCGGCGTGCTCCGGGCGGCCTACGGCGGCGCGCCGATCGCACCGGCGTTGGTCGCGCGCATCAAAGAGGCGTTTCCGTCCGCCAAGGTGGGCAACGGGTTCGGGCTGACCGAGGTGGCCTCGATCGCGACCTACCTGCCGCACGAGTGGTCGACCGAGCACGCCGATTCGGTCGGCTTCGCCGTGCCGGTGGTGGATCTGGCGGTCGCCGACCCCGATCCGCGCACCGGGGTCGGCGAACTCCTGATCCGGGGCCCGAACCGCGTTCCCGGTTACTGGAACAAGCCCGAGGCCACGGCGGAGGCGATCGTCGACGGCTGGCTGCACACCGGCGACCTCGCCCGCATCGACGGCGAGGGCCTGGTGCACGTCGTGGACCGCGCCAAGGACATGATCAACCGCGGCGGCGAGAACGTGTACTGCGTCGAGGTCGAGAACGCGCTGGCCGGCGCGCCGCACGTCGCGGAGGCGGCCGTCGTCGGGGTGCCGGACGACGTGCTGGGCGAGAAGGTCGGCGCGGTCGTGGTGCCGTCGTCGGACGCGTTCGACGTCGCCGCGATGCTGGATTACCTCGAGCAACGCCTCGCCGACTTCAAGGTCCCGCAGTACGTCGCCGTGCACCAGGTGCCCTTGCCGCGCAATCCCGGCGGCAAGGTGCTCAAGAAAGCGCTGCGCGACCAGACGGCATGGGGCGCGCCGGTACGAGGACGGTGACTGCTGCCTGGGATCAACGGGCGGCAGGCGAGATTCCTTGGCAGCACCGGTGATTCCGGGTTCGTGCCCTCGCGCTAGCAGGCGCTCTCGGGTACCGGTGTAATCCGCTGCGCGGCCGGCGTGGCGCGGGTGTTATCGGTGCGGTTGGTTGAGCAGGCCGTCGGTGATCAGGTCGGCGAGTTGGCGCGCGGTGTGCGCCTGGGTTTCCGGGGTGACGGGCTGGGGACGGCCGAGCCGGTGGGCGAGCGGCAGTTGCATGAGGCCGGCGACCGGGCTGATGACGGCGAAGAAGAGCACGTCCAGCGGCACGGCGGGGAGGCGGCCGGCTGCCCTGAGCCGTTCGAGGGCGGGGATCAGCGGTTCGAGGGTCGGGGCGACGTAGTTCTCGTACAGGTAGTCCAGGCGTTCGGATTCGCGGCCGAATTCGTCGGCCAGCAGGCGGCCGAAAAGCGGTGTCCGGACGGCGGATTGGTAGAAGTGGGCGATGACGGCGCGCACTCGTTCGGCGTCGTCGAGGTCGGCGTCGAGCAGGTGCCGGCGTTCCCGCTGGTCGTTCTCCAGGACCGAATCCACGACGGCGCGCCAAAACCTGGCTTTGGAGCCGTAGCGGTCGTTGATGAAGTTGTGGCTGACGCCGAGGCGTTTCGCGAGTTCTCGCGCCGAGGTCCGCTCGTAGCCGAGTTCGGCGAAGGCCTCCATGCCGCGCCGGAGGATTTCGGCCTCGGGCGGTCTCGGGGGCGTGCCCGCTCCGGGACGCCCCGGTCCCCGCGCCGCGGACGTCGCCGGTTTCCCTGCCGCCATGGTGCCCGTGCTCCTCGCTGCTCGGCCGGGCCGGGGACGCGCCCGGCTTGACACCTGTCAGATTACCCTTAATCTGACAGATGTCAGATAAAGCGGGGGTTTCCGTCGGCCCAGCGCGCCGGCCCGCGGCATCGGCAGGAGGAAGCGCCATGGCGAAGACCGCACCGGACCTCGTGGTTCCCGATCTGACCGGCAGGCTCGCGGTGGTCACCGGCGCCAGCGACGGCGTCGGCCTCGGCATCGCGACCCGGCTCGCCGCGGCGGGCGCGGAGGTCGTCCTGCCGGTGCGCAACCGGCGCAAGGGCGAGGCCGCGCTCGCGACGATCCGGGGGCGGCACCCCGCGGCCGAAGTCTCGCTGCGCGATCTGGACCTCTCGTCGCTGGGCTCCGTCGCCGAGGCGGCGGGCCGGCTGGTCGAGGAAGGACGGCCGATCCACCTGCTGGTGAACAACGCCGGGGTGATGACGCCGCCCGCGCGGCAGACCACAAAGGACGGTTTCGAGCTGCAGTTCGGCACCAACCACCTCGGGCATTTCGCCCTCACGGCCCAGTTGCTTCCGCTCCTGCGCGCGGGCGGCGCGCGGATCGTCTCGCAGGTCAGCGTCGCCGCCGATCAGCACACGATCAACTGGGACGATCTGCAGTGGGAGCGGAAGTACCTCGGCAACCAGGCCTACAGCCAGTCGAAGATCGCGGTCGGCCTGTTCGGTCTCGAGCTCGAGCGGCGCAGCCGGGACGGCGGCTGGGGAGTCACGAGCAACCTCTCCCATCCCGGGGTGGCGCCCACGAACCTTCTCGCCGCGCGCCCGGAGGTCGGCCGCGCGGGCGTCACGGTGCGGGGGCGCTTCATCCGTGCGCTGTCCGCCCGCGGTCTCCTGTTCGGGACAGTGGAGACGGCTGCGCTGCCCGCGCTCTGCGCCGCGACGTCGCCCAGCGCCGAAGGCGGGCGGCTGTACGGGCCCAGCGGTTTCCGTCATTTCTCCGGACCGCCGGCCGAGCAGAAGCTGTATTCCCGCTTGCGCAGCACCGAAGACGCCCGCCGGCTCTGGCGGATCTCCGAAGAACTGACCGGGGTGCGCTTCCCGGACGTGCGCACCGGCGAGAAAGCGCACCAGGACCGCTGAACCCGGCTTGGCGAAGCGATTAACTTCCGCGACCCTGGGTAACCAACGCGAGTGACTGCTTCCCCCATCGCCGTCCTCGACATCGACGGGACGCTCATCGATTCCAACTACCACCACGCCCTCGCCTGGTATCGCGCGCTGCGGTCGGTGGACGCGGTGTACCCGGTGTGGCGGCTGCACCGGCTGATCGGGATGGGCGGGGATCAGCTCGTCACCGCGGTCGGCGGGGAGGAGCTGGAGCGCCGGGCAGGCGAGCGGGCCCGGGAACGGCAGGGCAAGGAGGTCGACGCGCTGCTCGACGAGATGTCCCCGTTGCCGGGCGCTCGCGATCTGCTCGTGGCGATCAAGGAACGCGGCCACCGGCTGGTGCTCGCCAGTTCGGCGCAGCAGCGGCACGCGGAGGTCTTCCTGGACAAGCTCGACGCCCGCGACCTCGCCGACGACTGGACCACCAGCGCGGACGTCGAGGAGTCCAAGCCCGCTCCCGATCTGCTGCAGGCGGCGCTCAAGAAACTGGGCGCGCCGCCGGACGCGGCGGCGGTGATGGTCGGCGACTCGGTGTGGGACGTGGAAGCGGCGAAGAGAGCCGGAATGCCCGCGATCGTTGTGCGGTCCGGAGGTTTCGGCGACGACGAACTCCGCGGGGCTGGCGCTGTCGCCCTCTACGACACCCCGGGGGATCTCGCGAAGGCGCTGGACGACACTCCGCTCGCCTGAATGCTTTGCGGCGTGCCAGCGAACTCAGCGTCCGCCGATCGCGGTGGGCCCGCGGCTCCGCGAGAGGTCACCCGGCGGGGCGCTCGACGGCGAGGCCGACGCCGAACGCCGTCAGGATCGCGCCGCCGGCGCGGAGGATCACGCGGGTAACCCGTGCGTTGCGCAGCAACCTGGCGGCGGCGCTGAAGACCGGGGCGTAGCTGCTCAGGGACAGGAATCCGAGCACCGCGAACGCCGAACCGAGGACCAGGGTGTCGACCGGTCCCGCGCCCTGGTGGAGGAACTGGGGGATGACGCTGGTGAAGACGATGACGGTCTTCGGGTTGGACAAGTCGCTGAGAAGCCCTTCCCGGAACGCGCGCCACCCGCTGCGCGGCCGGGCGGTGCGGAACGCGGCCAGGTCGGGCCCGGCGAAACCGGCCGAACCGCGGGTCAGCAGCAGCTTGGCGCCGAGGAAGATCAGGTAGGCCGCGCCCAGGTACCGGACCACGTCGAAGGCCACCTGCGAGGACACCAGCAGCGCGGTCAGGCCGGCGACCGACGCGCCCGCCCACACCAGGTCGGCGGCCAGCACTCCCAGTGCGGTCAGCAGGGCCGGACCCCGGCCGCGGGCCACCGCGCTCTTGAGGATCAGCATGACCGCCGGACCGGGAATGACGACCAGAAGCACGGACAGGGCCGAGAAAGCGACGATCGACGACATGGGGGCATTATCCCCGGCATGCGGACGATCCGGGACAGTTCGACGGCACTCTGGGATGGCCGGGCTTCCGGGCGCGTCTGAGCGGCGGCATCCGGCCGAATGCCCGGAAGTCCGTCCCGCGGTGGACGAACGGAGCAGCCGCGGCGACAGGTTTCGGACAAAACCGGGCCGCCGCTGGACCGGCTCGGGCCGGGCTCCCCACACTCGGTCGGCAGTGGGTTTCTTTCCCCCGGCCTTCGAGGAGTTCCGATGCGTCGAAGAATCACCCTCAGCCTCACCGGTGCGGCCGTGCTCGCGGCGAGCCTCGCCGCCGTGCTCCCGCCCGCCGCCCAGGCCTCGCCCGGGCTGGTCGCGGCCATGCAACGGGATCTCGGCCTCAGCGCCGGGCAAGCGCAAGTCCGGCTCCGCCAGGAACTGACCGCGTCCCGGCAGCTGCCCGCCGCCCGGCAGGCGGCCGGCGCGGCGTTCGGCGGGGCCTGGTTCGATCCGGCTCTCGGCAAGCTGGTCGTCGGCGTGACCGATCCGGCCGCGGCCGACGCGGTTCACCGCACCGGTGCGGAAACCGTACCGGCGCGCGTCACCGCAGCGGCTCTCGACGCGGCGAAGACGGCCATCGACACCGCCGCGAAGGCGAACCGCGCCCCGGCCGAGGTCAGCGGCTGGCACGCGGATCCGCGCACCGGAAGCGTGGTCGTCACGCTGCAGCCCGGAGCACACGGCCCGGCCGTTGACGCCTTTCTCGCCCGCGCCCGCGAAGCAGGCCCGGTGACCGTGGCGACCGGGGCGCGGCCGCGGACGCTCTCGGCGGGCACCGTCGGCGGAGATCCCTATTACATCAACGGAAACACGCGCTGCTCCATCGGTTTCTCAGTGCACGGCGGGTTCGTCAGCGCCGGGCACTGCGGCAGCCCGGGCAGCTCCGTCGTGGGCTGGGACAACTCGGCGATGGGCACGTTCGCCGGATCTTCCTTCCCCGGCAACGATTACTCCTACATCACCATCGGCAACGGCTGGTGGACCGCTCCCGTCGTGCTCGGCTGGGGCACGGTCAGCGACGTGATCGTGCGCGGCTCGTCGGTCGCGCCGGTCGGCTCGTCGATCTGCCGCTCCGGCTCGACCTCGCACTGGCACTGCGGCACCGTGCTGGGCCTGAACGAGGCCATCAACTACGCCCAAGGCGCGGTCTACCAGGCGACGCACACCAACGCGTGCGCGGAACCCGGCGACTCCGGCGGCTCCTTCATCACCGGGGACCAGGCCCAGGGAGTGACCTCGGGCGGCTTCGGCAACTGCGGTTCCGGCGGGGAGACCTGGTTCCAGCCGGTGAACGAGATCCTGCAGACCTACGGCCTTTCGCTCGTGACCGGCTGACGCGTCCGGACCGCGGGGGCCGGCCTCTCCGGAAGGCCGGCCCCGCGGTCCGTCGCCGGCCGCGCACCGGTCAGCTGCCGGTGGTCGCGAGTTCCTCCGCCGCCGGGACCGGGGGAGCGCTCGCGCGGGACCGGCTGCCCAGCACGGCGTACGCGGCTCCGACGAGAAGCCCGCCGCCGACCAGGTTCCCCAGCCCGACGAACAGCAGGTTGCGGCCGAACGCGCCGATCGTCGCGCCGGGCACGCCGTCCAGGAGGCCGAGGGAGAAGGTCGTCATGTTGGCGACCACGTGCTCGAAACCGGAGCTGATGAACGCGAGCAGGCACCAGAAGATCAGCGCCAGCTTCGCGCCGTCCGACTTCGTCCGCGCGGCCATCCACACGGCGAGGCAGACCAGGAAGTTGCACAGCACCCCGCGGAAGAACAGCGCGCTCGCGGATTCCGCGGTTTTCGTCTTGATCAGGCTCGCGAGCAGGGCCGCGCCCGGGCCGGGATGTCCGGCGGAGGCGCCGATGGAGAGCACGCCGCCTTCGTGCACGAGCCAGGCGAAGACGACCGAACCGAGCAGGTTGCCGACGAAGGACACCACGATCACCGCCGCGGCCGCGCCGACGCCGCGCCGCCGGACGAGAACGCCCTGCACCATGGTCATCATGTTTCCGGTGGACAGTTCCGCGCCGCCGAACACCACGGCGGTCAGCGCGATTCCGAACACCAGGCCCTGCACCGTTTTCGTCCACGGCGAACTCGCCGCGTTGAGGGGCCCGGTCGCGGACAGCAGCAGCACGACCGCCACGCCGATGAACGCCCCGGCGAGCATCGAACTCACCAGGTAGCGGCCGGGGCGGCGCAGGTCGTCGATCTTTCCGTCGGCGACGTCGGCCTGCAGGTCGAGAGCTTCGGGTACGGGAATCGGCATGAGGCAAGCCTTTCGGGCAAGGGGCGGGTACGCCCGGCATTCGATCGCGCGGACTCTGCGTCCCGGTAGCGCGGTGATCAGCATCTGGTGTCCGAGTGCGCACAGCCCGCGGCGGTCGTGGTGAATTGCCCCGTCCGGCAGTCAACCGGACATAGCGGGCAGCAGGTCAGTCTCGCGACGGGCCGCGCGAAATGCGGGCCGCGACGATTCCGCCCGCGATCAGCAGCACCGCGGCCGCTGCCACCCACACCCACGGCGGCACGTCGCCCTCGCCGGCCGTCGATGCCGCGGCGGTGGACGGCGGCGGCGCGGGCGAGGCGGGCGCGGGTGACGCGGGCGCGGCCGAGGCGCCCGGGCCGGGCTTGGTCAGTGTGAAGGAGTACGAGCCGGACACCGGATGCCCGTCGGCGGAGACGATCCGATAGTCCACTGTGTACTTTCCAGCCGGGCCGAGCGGTTTCACCGGCGCGGACAATTCGGCTCCGGCGACGGTGGCCGCGGCGGACTCCCAATGCGTCGCGCCGTCCGGACCGACCACGGTCAATTCGGTGAATCCGCTGTCCAGAGGTTCATTGAAGGTGAGCACGATTTTCGCGGGCGCGGTCGCGATCGCGGAATCCTTCGCCGGAGTGCTCGATTCCAGAAAGCTGTGCGCGTCGGCGGCGGGGTTCGGGAAAAGGGTCGCGAGCAGGCCGAAAAGAATTGCGGAAAGAAGGCGGATGCCGCGTCCGGTTCGGCGCGGCCGGTCTCGGCGGGCGGAGGACGTGGTGGATGGCAATCGCATGAACCCTGCTTCCGGAAGGGGATAAGTGTCGGATCGGGATGGTCTCGACAACCGGTTGTCGGCAGTGCGTCGGATGCGCAACGGCTGCGTTAAATAATTCTCACTGCTCGGGCGAGCGCGAGTTCACCGATTGCCCGCGGTTATTCGGAGGGCAATTTTACGTTGCTGTCATGGTCGCGTCGGCTCCGGAAACGCAGCGTCTGGTGTGGTGCTCACTCGTCGTGCTCCATCCGCCCATCGGGAGGAATGATTGTGGTGGCTTCAGCCGGGCGTGGACTTCGCCGGGATCACGTGGTCGCGGCCAGTCTGGCGGGCGCGGTGGTGATCGTGGTCGGATACGCGTCGGGAATCGGATTGAAAACGACCGCGGCGAGCGGCGGTCCGGTGCCGGCCGAGCCCGCCCCGGCGCAGGCCGCGCCCGCGCCGCAGCAGGCACTGCCCAACGGAGACCTGCCCCCGGCGGGTGCGGTGCAGCCGATGCCGCCCGTGCCCGACGGCGGTCCCCCGCCCGCCGAACCGCCCGCCTCCGCGATGCCGATGCCGATGCCGGACTCGCCCACCGGAGGACCCCCGGCGCCGACCGGGGAAATCCCGCCGCCGTCCGGCGATCCGGCGCCGCCCGGCCCGACGGAAACGCCGCCGCCGAGTCCTCCGCCGACCGGGACGCCGACGTGCCAGCCCGGTGCCGTGCAGCCGGTCCTGAAAACGGTCAGCGGATTGCCGCTCGTCGGCGGCCTCGTTTCCGGCGCCGGGCTGACCGGTCCGGACGGAATTCTCGCTGCCCTTCTCGGTTCCTGCCCGGCTCCGGCGAGCCCGGCGCCGTCGCCCGCGGCGACCCCGGCCCCGTCGAGCGGGGGCTGAACCGGTGGATCTCGGCTCCGCGAAATTCTGGTACGTCGCCGCCCGGTGCACGGACTACGCCGGGCTGGCCCTGTTCGTCGGCGGCATGGTCTTCCTCGCGCTGCTGTGGCCGGCCGGGGCGGATTCCCGTCGCGCCCGCGGGGTGCTGGCCACCGGCTGGATTCTCGGCTTCGCCGGGACGGTCGCCGGACTCGGGCTGCAGGGCGCGTGGGTGGCCCAGCGGCCGCCGGGCGACCTGTTCGACCCGGCCCTGCTCGGCCAGGTGCTCGACAGCCAGTTCGGCCGGATCTGGTTCGCCAAGGCGCTGCTGTGGGTGCTCGGCGGAGTGGTCCTCGCCGACGTGCTCCAGCGCGGCGAACGGGCCGCGCGGTCGGCGGGATGGCGGGTCGGCGCGGGCGTGGTCGCCGCGGGGCTGCTGCGCACGACCGGCTTGACCGGGCATTCCGCGGAAAGCGCGCGTCCGCTGCTCAGCCAGCTGGCGGATTTCGGGCACCTCGCGGGCGTCTGCGCGTGGGTCGGCGGGCTCGCGATGCTGCTGTTCGGCGTGCTGTCCCGGCGCGATCCCGGCGAACTCGCCTCCGTCGTCCCGCGGTATTCGAAGCTCGCCCTGGTCTCGGTCCTGGTCGTGGTCGGCGCGGGCGTCGTGCTCGCGGCCGGGACGCTGGGCGACCCGGGGCGGCTGTTCACCTCCGGCTACGGCCGGATCCTGCTGACGAAACTCGCGGCGCTCGCCGTGGTCCTGCTCTTCGCCCAGGCGAGCAAGAGCTGGGTCGCGCGGCGGCTCGACTTCGCGGTGGTGCTGCGCGGCGACGCCGGCGCGGTCCGTCCCTTCGTTTATTCCGTCGCCGCGGAAGCCACGCTCGTCGTCGTGGTGCTGTTCGCGGCGAGCCTCCTCGTCACCGCCAGTCCCGGCCGGTGAACACCCCTGGAAAGGAATCTCCTTGATGGACAACCCGGAACCCACCCCCGCTGCCGCCGAAACGCGGCCGGACGCCCCGCCCGCGGAAGGCCGCCGGCGCCGGTGGCCGATCGCGGTCGCGGTCGTCGCGCTGGCGTTCGCCCTGGTCAGCCTCACCACGTTGCGCACGGGGCAGCAGACGGCTCCGGTCGCCGCGCCGAGCACGCCCCAGGTCGATCTCGCCGCGCTGGCGAAACAGAGTCCGCTCGCTGTTCCGCTGTACCAAGGGCTCGCGCAGCAGCAGGGCGGAGCTGCGGCACCGGCTGCCTCGGCCAGCTCGGCCAAATCGGTCGAGATGAGCGGGTACAAGTTCTCCCCGGCCAGCCTGACCATCTCCGCGGGCGACACGGTGACGTGGACCAACCACGACAGCGCGCCGCACAACGTCGTCGTCACCGACGGGCCGGAGAAGTTCACGTCGCCGACTCTGCAGACCGGCGGCACCTTTTCCCACACCTTCACCAAGGCGGGCACTTACTCCTATTACTGTTCGATCCACCCGGACATGAAGGCGACCGTGACCGTGCAAGGCGCGGCGCCGTCGTCGCCGACCGCGCCGCCGTCGTCGTCCTCGACCCCGACCGCGCCGTCCAGCCCGACGCACACGATGCCGATGCCCACCGACACTCCGCCGGGCAACTGCGTGCCCAAGGGAGTGCTGCAGCCGATCCTCGACCACGTCAAGGCCGCGCACCTGGAGGAGTCGCCGGGTCAGCAGGTGACTGATCTGCTGAATCTGGACCAGTACATCAAGACGCACACCGTGTGGCTGGAAAGCGTGCTCAAACCGGTGCTCGACGGTTCCGCCGACAAGGTCGTCACCGACACCCTCGCGCCGATCATCGCGCACATCAAGTCCGCGCATCTCGAGGAGTCGCCGGGCCAGCAGGTGACTGATCTGCTGAATCTGGACCAGTACATCAAGACGCACACCGTCTGGCTGGAGAACGTCCTGACGCCGCTGCTCAACCAGGCGTCCTGCTGACCCGTGCCCACCGGTCCGGGGCGGGCCGCCGCGCCCGCCCCGGACCACCGCTTGACCTCGGAGGACTTCGTGCCCACTGACACCCGGTTCCTGCCCTCGGCGGGCAGCCTCGCCGCGGACCCCGGCGTCCGCCGGATCCGGCCCGATCGCCGCGTGCTGGAGCTGACCCTGCGGCTGTGCGGAATCCCGTTGCTGCGCGGCCGATTGACCGTACGCCGAGCCGAATTCGCGCGGGGCTCCCTCACCGCCGACATCGACGGCGGCTCGTTCCGGACGCGCGTGCCGTTGCTGTCCTCGATGGTCACCCGGGAACTGGGCCAGGTGCGATTCAGCGCGGAGGAAATCGCCGAACAGCCGCCGGCCGAGTTCGCCGGACGGCTGGAATTCGGCGATTCGACCCGCGATCTCGTACTGGGCGGTGAAGTTCGCGAGGCAGGGGAGGGTTGCGTCATCCTCTGGCTGCGCGGAACGTTGCCACCGCCTCGCCGTCCTCTTCGGACAGTCGGCCGGACCGTGCGCCTCCTCGCGCGGCGGCCGATCCACATCGAATTCGCCGGGGAGTTCGTACGGTGAAACGCTTTTTCGCTCTTCTGGCTGTCGCGGTCCTGTGCCTGCTCACCGCACCCCTGATGGCACCGGCCGCCGCGGCTACGCAGACGGTGATGATGCAGGATTACGCCTACGCGCCCGCGTCGCTGACCGTGCACGTCGGCGACACCGTCACCTGGATCCAGCACGACACCGCGCCGCACGACGTGGTCACCACGAGCGCGCCGGTCGCGTTCCGCAGTCCGCAGCTGTCGCAGGGGCAGAGCTGGAGTTACACCTTCCAGACTCCTGGTACCTATGCTTACTACTGTTCCGTGCATCCGGACATGCGTGCGCAGGTCATCGTCCAGCCTGCTCCCGCCCCGCCGCCACCACCGGCCACTCGCACGTCCGCCGCCGCACCCGCTTCCCGGCCCGCGTCCGCTCCGAGCCGTACTGCTGCGGTGGTGCCGCCGGTAGCGTCCGCGCCGCCGTCGTCGTCCACAGTGGCCAGTTCAGTCGTGCCGAGTACGTCTGCCGCGGCACCGACCTCGGCGCAGCCGGTCGCGCAAGCGGCGGCGACTACCAGCATCGACCCGAAACTGCTCGTCGCGGGTCTGGTGACGGCGGTCGCCATTGGTTGTCTGTTGCTGTTGACGTCGCGGAAAGCGTGAGGTGCCGCCCCCGGAGTGGGGACGGCACCTCGTTGCGGGAGAAGGAACTCAGCCGAATACGAACCAGAAGAACGTCGTCTTGGCGGTCTTCCCGGCTGCGTCAGTGACTGTGACCGTCACCTGCCTGCTGTCCGCACGGGTCGGCGTCCCGGACACGACCCCGGTCGCCGGGTCGAGCGTCAAGCCCGGGGCGAGTGCGGTCGAGGACCACCGGTACGGGCTGACCCCGCCGGAGGCCTTGAACGGCAGGTTCACCGCTTTGCCGGTCCAGCTGTTCTGGTTGCCCGGGTCCGCCACGGCCAGGATCGCGGGCTGCCCACCGGTGACGGTCAGCTGGTAGTGGGCCGTCTGCGTCGATTTCGCGCTCTTGCCGGAGATCGTCACGTCGTACGTCCCGGCCGGGGTGGTCGCGCTCGTGGCGATCGTGAGCGTCGAGTGGCCGCCGAGATCGACGCTCGCCGGGCTGAACGTCGCCGTCGCGCCTGCGGGCAGGCCGGCGGCGGTCAGGCTGATCGCTCCGGCCGGCGGCGGGTTGTCGCCGCCCGGCAGGTGCGGGGCGAGGTCCGCGGCGTAGGTGGAAACCCGGGCGTAGACGGCGTACCAGTCGCACGAGGTCGACATCCACGAGAACACTCCGACGACCGTGTTGCCGACCAGATACGGCCCGCCGCTGTCACCGATGCACGCGCCCGCGTGGTGATCTGCGTACCCGGTGCACAGCATCGCCGGGGTCTTGTACTGCTCCTGCCCGTGCGGATCGGTGAACCGGCCCTTGCAGGCGCTGTCCTCGGCCACCGGCACCTCGGCTTGGCGCAGCACGTTGCTGTAGGTGTTCGCGCCGGTTTCGCCCCAGCCGATCGAAATCCCCTTCGTGCCGGGTGCGTCGAGGCTCGGGTCGGTGTTGAGCTTCGGGTACGTCGTCCCGGCGGGCACCGGCAGGTCCCGGTCGAGGGTCACGACCGCGACGTCCGCGCCGGCGCTCCAGTCCGTGTAGCTCGGGTGCACCCATTGCGAGGCGATTTCGGCGGTGGTGCCGGTGTTCTGGGTGAGATCGTCATCGCCGTAGACGAACCATTTGTGCCCGGGCTTCTCCAGCAGGCAGTGCGCGGCCAGCAGCACGGTG
The DNA here is from genome assembly GCF_000411975.1 of Amycolatopsis orientalis DSM 43388. GTDB lineage: Bacteria > Actinomycetota > Actinomycetes > Mycobacteriales > Pseudonocardiaceae > Amycolatopsis > Amycolatopsis orientalis_D. The sequence continues at coordinate 24,625 of NZ_ASXG01000078.1, read as the reverse complement.
CGCGGCCCGAACAGCGTGCCGGTGCAGGACTGCTGCCCGGGGAAGGCCGAACCTTCGCGGCGCATCGAGACGATGAACGGGTGCTCCGCAGTCGTGGTCGGGGTGCCGCCCACGACGCTCGGCGCCGACTTCAGCGAAGCAGCGTCGGCGGTGACGGTCGTGCTGACTGAACTGCCTGCGGCGACGCTGCCGGAGGCAGGCGAGGCGGACAGCGAGAAGTCCCGCGCCGGAGGCGGGGTGTCGCCGCCGGTCAGTTTCGCGGCCAGCGCGTCGGCTTTCGGGGAACCCCAGCCGGTGCACAGGTCGTAGCCGGTGCCCGCGTTGTAGGTGCCGTTGCTGCCCGAGGTGACGTCGTGGAACGTCGAGGCGTAGTCCGCCGAACCGGCGATCTTGTAGATGCTCGGGTTCAGCTGGCCGAGCCGGGATTTGCCGCCGCTGAGCGATTTCTGGTTCAGCATCGCCGCGTAACCCGCCCAGAGCGGGGACGACAGGCTGGTGCCGCCGACGTCGAGCCAGCCGCCGTTCAGGTACACCGACAGCGCGCCGGCTCCGTAGTCGGCCACCATCGAGACGTCCGGGACCGACCGGTATTTGTTGGTGCCGGGCTGCCAGTCCGGCCGGTCGTAGATCTGGGAATACCCGCCCCCTGACCGGGTATTGCCGCTGCCGCCCTGGTTCCAGCACGATTCCGACTGCCACGTGCCCGCGCTGTCGGACGTCCGCAGCTGGGTGCCGCCGACGCCGGTGAACAGCGGGTCGCTCGCCGGGTAGTCGGCCTGGACGGTTTTGTTGTCGCCCTGGTAGCCGCAGCCGGTGCCGCCCCAGTCGCCGGACGCGGAGAACATCGTGACGCCCTGCGCGGCGAGCTGGGTGTAGGAATCGTGCGAGGCCGCGATCGGGCTGGACTCGCAGAGCTCGCCGTTGAGCCACGACCCGGAGAGGACGGTGATCTTGTTGTCCGAGGCGATCCGCGCCATCTCGTGCACCCACGCCTGGTCGGAGTTCGGCGCGGAGTAGACGACCTGCTTGGCCTTCGGCGCGGTCGCCGCGACCGCCTGGATGTCGAGCGTGACCTCCATCTGGTCGCTGCCCGGATTGGACACGCCGCCGTCCACCTTGACGACTTCCGGCGTGACGGCGGGCTGTTTGAAGTACTGCGTCCAGCCGTCGATGTCGGACTGCTTGAAGGTGTCGAACTCGATCAGCCCGACCGTTTCACCCGAACCGTCGTAGCTGGCGGAGGTGCCGGTCATGCTGTAGGCCGCGCGCAACTGCGCCGGGGTGTAGCCGCCGCCGGGGCCGGACGGGCCCGCCGGCGCGCTGGCCCGGTGCGCGGCGGGCCGGTTCGTCAGGCCGGTGACGCCGCGGACGACGGCGGCGAGGTCCGCCGGGACCGCGGTTGCCTTGGTGGCGTTGAAAAACCGCTCGCCGGCGGCGGAACGGAAGCCGGAAATCGAGGTGCTGAAAGCGGTTTCCACCTCGCCCGGCGTGCCGGACGCGGTGACGACCTGCCGGTTTCCGGTGACGTCGTCGATGCGCAATCCCTTGCCGGTCAAGTACTTCCGCACCTGTTCGACGGCGCTGGCGGTAGGCCCGAACCGCTCGGTGTATTCCGCCGCGGTCAGGTAATGGCGGTAGAGCGGGGAGTTCGGGTCGGCCGTGGCGGCGACATACCGCTCGGCTCCGGCCGGGTCGCGGGGCTTGAGCGCGACGGACACGGTGACCTGGCCGGGCAGGGCGGAACTGTCCGCGGTGGCGCCCGCGGGGACAGCGGGTGCCGCGTTCAGCGGGACCAACGGCGGGGCCGCCGTAGCCGCCGGCGGGGAAAGGGCTGCGGTCGTCAAGAATGCGGCGACGAGGAGAGCTGGACTTCGCATGTGCGCTCCGGAGAGGTGAGGAGGAATACCGCACTGCGCACGGTAAGAACCGCGTTCCGGGGTCTGCCACGAAAAGTGGAAACCACGCCGTGTCGACCAGGTTTCGGCTGGTCAGCGTGCTGTGTTCACAGAATTGCTACCAGGTCCACTCGACGCCGATGATCCCGGCGCGGACTTCCTTCGCCGCCAGCGTCACCGCGCCGCTCCCGGTCGCGCGCAGTTCTTCCACCTTTCGGCGCGGTGCGGCGAGATCGCGTTGTTCGAAACGGCGAATGCTTTCCGGAACGTGCGAACCGAATCGCACCCGGCAGGTGTAGAGCGGAGCGGGCCGGGTGAGCCGGCGGTGGTATCCCAGCGCTGGCCGGCCTCGCGGGAACACGAATTCGTACTCCGCCGTCGCGACCTCGCCGGCCCGCAGTTCCCGGTCGAAGAACAGTTCGGCGACCAGCAGCCCGCTGCCCGCGTCGACCCGGGTCCGGCCCGCGCGGCAGCAGTGCCCGGCGACGAAGCGCGGAGGCTGCCGCGCGCGGTCGTCGGTCTGGTAGTAGGCGGCCATCCGGACGACCCCGTCGACTGCGGCCTCGGCCACCACGCGCACTCTGAGCAGCCGTTCCTGGCGGTCGTCCACGAGAAGCTCGTCGTGCACCGACCACAGCCGCACCTGGTCCTCCGGCGGCAGTTCGAATTCGAGCGACGCGGGACGCACCGACGGCCACAGCCGGCGCCGTTCGAGCAGGGGAGTCCGCTGGAGACGGGAGCCCGGCCGGTCTTGCGGCCCGAGCAGCGAGGTGAGGCCGCCCGCGCCCAGCCCGAGGACCTGCTCGAGTTCGACGACCGCGTGCAGCGACGCCTCGCGTCCCGGCAGGGAGCGCCCGGTCCGCCAGTACGCCAAGGCGCTGCGCGACACCGTCACCCCGCGGGCGGCCAGGTGCTCGCGCAGCCGGTCCAAGGTCAGTCCGGCGCCGCTGATGGCGGCGTCCAGCGCGCTGGCGAACGACGGCACGACGTCCACTGTGGCGCGCCCGGGCCCGGCCGGCCAGGGTCGTTCGTCGGATACCCGTGGCGTGCGCAGGGGAAATGCGGACTTTCGGAGGTTCCGGAGCGCCGGTGCGGGAGATCATCCTGAAAACGTGACTCGGCCTTCCGCGGGCTCGTTCGCGGTCACGCTGGACACCGCGATCGAGGAATCCGGGCTGTCGCTCGACCGGCTCCAGCACCACCTCGCCGCGCGCGGGGTGCGGCTTTCGCGCTCGGCGCTGTCCTATTGGCGGCGCGGGCGGTCGCAACCGGAACGCGAGACGTCGATCGCCGCCGTCGCGCAGCTGGAGGCGGTGCTGAGCCTCGAACCGGGGACGCTGACGTCGCGGCTCGGCCCCAAGGCGCCGCGCGGGCGGTGGCTCGGCGAACCCGCCTGCCGGATCGAGCGCCGCCGGCTGTGGCCGCAGCTGCGGGCGTTCTCCGCCGAGCTGAAACCGCCGCCGGACGGACAGCTGTCGTTCTGGTCGATCCACGACCGCATGCTGCTCGACGAGCACGGCGGCGAGCGCGCGCTGCAGGTCCGGATGATCGCCGAGGCCGCCGTCGACGGCGTGGACCGGCTGATGACCTACTACCAGGCCGATTCGTTCCTGACCGCCGACCCGGTTTACCGCTACGTGCGCGCGGCGCGGGTCGGCCGGGTCTGCGTCGACCGGGAAACCGGCATGTTCGCGGGCGAACTGCGGCTGGAGCACGCACTGGAACTGGGCGAGGTGACGATCGTGGAGTACGAGATCCGGTTCCCGCCCGGACCGCCGATCGACCACTACCACCGCCGGTTCACCCGGCCGGTCGCGGAATACGTCTGCCAGGTGAGCTTCGGCCCGCGGGTGCCGCACCGGGTCCGGTCGTTCGAACAGCGCGGCCTCGGCGGTCCCGAACATCCCGGCAGCCCGCTGTCCGCCGGCGCCGCGCACACGACGACGTTGGCGTTGCGCGACGTCCGTCCCGGCATCTACGGCACCGGATGGCAATGGGGAAACCGGCCGGCCGCGCCAATTCTGTGAACAGCCGCGCCCGACCAGGGAAGACGGTCCGCGGCGGACCAGTCGTCCACAAAGGTCTGGTTCGCACTTGATCAGCGACTTACCGTCACGGCGCATTCACTCCCCGAACAGGAAGGGCATCCCCATGCGCCGACCCTCCCGCGCCGTTCTCGCCCTCGCCGCCGCGGCCGCCTTCGCCGTCAGCGGCACCGGCACCGCGCACGCGACCACCGCTCAGCAGACGTCGATGGCCGCGCACTACGGCACCGTCCCGGCCTCGTCGACGGCGGGAACCATCGGTGACATCTACCCCGCGAAGTGGCGGAACGTCCCGCAGGACTCCGTCGTCGACGACTGGAACATGTACAACCGCGAGTGCGTTTCGTGGGCGGCCTTCAACATCGCGCGCCACGGCGAAAGCGCGAACAACTACGGCGACGCGAAGTACTGGGACGACAACGCCCGCAACCACAGCTACCGCGTCGACAACACCCCGACGGCGGGCTCGATCGCCCAGACCGACAACGGCACCTACGGCCACGTCGCGATCGTCGACAGCGTGCACGGCGGGACGGTGACCGTCGAGGACTACAACTGGACCGGCGACGGGCACTACCTTGTCCACGACGTGAGCGCCTCCTCGTTCCGCTACATCCACTTCTACAACTGATCCCGGAGCCCGACATGCGTTCGTTCAGCCGGAGATCCGTCCTGGCGGCGACCACTGCGGCGGTCGCCGTCGCGCTGGTGCCGGAGGCGGCCGCGGCGGCTCCGCCCAGCCCCGCGGCCACCGCCCGCGACTACGAAAAGGACGGGCCGCACCAGCCCGTCAAGGCCGCCGGCGACGGCGCGCACACCCTCTACTACCCGGCGGACCTCGCCTCGAGCACCGCCAAGCACCCGGTGCTGATCTGGGGCAACGGAACCGGCGCCACCGTCGACCAGTACGAAGTCCTGTTCACCCATCTCGCCAGCTGGGGGTACGTCGTCGCCGCGGCGAACACCGGACAGTCCGGCTCCGGCGAGGAAATGCTCGCCGGGGCGAAGTACCTGATCGCCGAGAACGCCCGCTCTGGCAGCGTTTTCCACGAACGCGTCGCCACCGGGGAGATCGCCGCCGCGGGCCACTCCCAGGGCGGCGGCGGTGCCCTCGCGGCCGGTGCCGACCCGCTGGTCAAGACGACAATCCCGATCATGCCGGGACCGCAGGGCAGGGTGAACGCGTTGCACGGTCCGGCGTTCTTCGTGTCCGGGCAGGCGGACATCATCGTCCCGGCGCCGTACGTCCGCGCCCGGTTCGCCGCGTGCGACCAGGTGCCGGCCGTCTACGGACAGCTGCGCGGAGCCACGCACTTCCTGCAGGGCGACACGCGGTACCGCCTCGTCGGCGCGGTCACCGCCTGGCTGCAGTACCACCTGGCCGGCGACCAGGCGGCGAAGAGCGTGTTCTACGGTCCGAGCCCCGGACTGCGGCAGGACACCGCGGGCTGGTCGGATTTCGTCCGGAACAGCCGAGCTGACGGTGTGCAGGCGGGGGTGCGCTCATGAACCGGAAACCGGTCGCCCGCTGGGCCGTCGCGGTCGTCGCGTTCGCAGCGGCGGTCCTCGGGTGCCCGTCGGCCAGCGCCGCCCCGGCTCCGACGTCGATGGCCGCGCTGGGCGACTCGATGACGCGGGCGTTCAACACCTGCCTGCTGCCGTGGACGGACTGCGTCCGCAATTCCTGGGCCACCGGCACCGCGATCGACAGCTACTACCAGCGGTCGCGGATGCCGGCCGGCGCGAACCACAACTTCGCGGTGAGCGGCGCGCGGATGAACGACCTGCCCAGGCAGGCGAAAGCCGCGGTGGCGAGCCGCGTCGGCCTGGTCACCGTGCTGATGGGCAACAACGACGCCTGCAGCGGCGGCACCAGCGTCGAGACGTTCGCGGGCCAGTTCAAGGAGGCGATGAGCACTCTGCGGCAGGGGCTGCCCGGCGCTCAGGTCAAGGTGGTGTCCATTCCGGACATCTACCAGCTGTGGGACATCCTGCACACGGACAAGTCCGCCGTCGCCAAGTGGGGCACCTTCCACGAATGCGACGCGCTGCTGGCGAATCCGACCTCGACCGCCCCGGCCGACCAGCAACGGCGCGAAGCTTTCCGGCAGCGGATCGTCGATTACAACGCCGAACTGGCCGCGGTGTGCGCCGAGTACGCGCAGTGCGAATACGACGGAGGAGCGGGCTTCGCGGCCCGGTTCGATCCGAGTGATGTGTCCACTGTGGACTATTTTCACCCGAGTGTGCAGGGGCAGGCCTTGATCGCTGACGTGGCCTGGAAATCTTTGGGTTACTGATCGCCGGTTGCGGTGCCGCTCTCGAAGAGCGGCACCGCAACCGGATGTCTTCGAAACAGCAGCGGCTCCCGGGCTTCAGCCCAGTTCCTGGGCAAGCCCCACGACGATGTTCTCCGGACCCCGGACATAACAAAGCAGATAGATGTTCTCGAACTGCACCACCTCGTCGACCAGTTCGGCCCCGTGCGCCCGCAGCCGGGCGAGGGTGTCTTCGAGGTCGTCCACCGCGAACATCATGCGGCGGATGCCCAGCGTGTTCGCCGGGGCGTTCCACGGTTCCGGGGCGACCGCCTTCGGCTGGTGGAATTTCGCCAGTTCGACGCGGCCGGGGCCGTCCGGGACGCGCAGCATGGCGACGTCCTGCCGGACGTCCTTCAGGCCGACCACCCGTTCCGCGCCGGTCCAGTCCAGCGGGCCTTTGCCTTCCCGCTCCAGCCCGAGTTCCACGAAGAACGCGATGACCGCGTCGAGATCCTCGACGACGATGAGGACGTTGTCCATCCGCTTGACCGCCATCGGGTCACCCTAGCCGCATCCGCCCCCGTGCGCGGGCCCTTCAGAAACCTTAGTGGTGCTATTCTTAGCGCGAAGCTATTCACGGGGGGTGCCGGATGCCGAAGCGTACCGAGCCGGACGAGGTCGACGAGATGCTCGCGCAGTGGCGCGCGGAGATGCCGGAGGTCGACACGTCGCCGCTCGCGGTGTTCGGGCGGTTGCATCGTTCGTTCGACCGGTATCAGCGGCAGCTGACGCGCGTGTTCGCCCGGCACGGGATCACGGTGGCGGACTTCGGGATCCTCGCCGCGCTCCGCCGGGGCGGGGTGCCGTACCGGCGCACGGCGGGCGACCTCGCCGACACCAACCTGCTCACCACCGGCGGCATCACGCAGCGCGTCGACAAGCTGGTCCAGGCCGGGCTCGTCCGCCGCGAACGCGACGAGGACGACCGGCGGGTCGTGTTCATCGGCCTCACCGAGGAAGGGCTCGCGGCCACGGACAAGGTGGTGCACGAGCATTTCCCCAACGAAAACCGCATGCTGGCCGGGTTGACCGCGGCGGAACGGGCACAGCTGGCGAAACTGCTGGGGCGGCTGGAGCGGTCGCTGGACCAGGCCGAGTTCGGCGACTGAGCTTCTCTCCGCGGCGGTGGTGCCGCCCGGGATTCCCCGGCGCGGTCCGCGCGGAGCGGGTGTGCGGGCGCGACCGGTCCTGCGGCGGGGACCTTCGTGCACGCCTCGCCGGCGGGGAGGTCCGGGAGGGGAAACCGCAAGGACCCTGCTTCCCTCGGCGTTCCCCCCGGCCGGCCGCGATCAGGCGGCGACCGTTCCCGGCGACGCCGCCGAACCGCAAGGCCGGCTCACCCCCGAGCCCACGGGATCGGGTCCTCCGCCAGGCTCAGGTACAGGCTCTTCTGCCGCTGGTAACTGCGGATCGCGGTACGGCCCTTGTCGGTGCCGAGGCCGCTTTCCTTCGTGCCGCTGAACGGGGTCGAGATGCTGAACTGCTTGTACGTGTTGATCCACACTGTCCCGGCTTCAATGCGGCGGGCCAGGCGGAGCGCGCGGCGGTAGTCGGCGGTCCAGATTCCGCACGCCAGGCCGTAGACGGTCGCGTTGGCCTGGGCGATCAGGTCTTCCTCGTCGTCGTACGGCAGCAGGACGCCGACCGGGCCGAAGATTTCCTCCTGGCAGGTTTTCGCGTCCGGAGGAAGACCGTCCAGCAGGGTCGGCAGGTAATAAGCGCCGCGGGACAAGCGTTCCTCGGCGGGAATTCGGCCGCCGCAGCGGACGGCCGCGCCTTCTTCGCGGGCCCGGTCGACCATCGCGGCCACCTTGTCGCGGTGGGCGAACGTCGCCAGCGGCCCGACCTGGGTGGCCGGATCGACCCCGGGGCCGAGGCGCAGCGCCGACGCGGCCGCGGTCAGCCGGGAAGCCCATGCGTCGTACTGCTTGCGCGGCAGGAAGATCCGCGATCCGGCGATGCAGCTCTGGCCGGTCGACGAGAAGATTCCATACAGGATTCCGGCGACAGTCTCCTCGACGTCCGCGTCCTCGCAGACGATCGTCGGGGATTTGCCGCCCAGTTCCATGGTGACCGGGATGATCCGGTCCGCGGCGATCCGGCCCAGCACGCGGCCGGTGGCGGTGCCGCCGGTGAAGGCGAGCTTGCCGACCAGCGGGTGCCGGGCGATGGCGTCGCCGACGACCGCACCCGGGCCGGGCAGGACGGACAGCAGCGCGGGCGGCACTCCGGCGTCGTGTGCGAGGCGCGCCAGCGCGAGCGAAACCAGGGGAGTGGCTTCGGCCGGTTTGAGCAGCACCGCGTTCCCGGCCGCCAGCGCGGGGGCGATTTTCTGGGCGTCGCTGGCGATCGGGGAGTTCCACGGCGTGATCGCGCCGACGACGCCGATCGGTTCGTGCACGCTCATCGTCAGGTGCGCGCCGCGGCTCGGCGGCAGTTCGCCTTCGAGCGTTTCGAGCGCGGCTGCGTAGTAGCGGAAGGTGCCGGCCGCGCTCGCGACCAGCGCGCGGGTTTCGCCGAGTGCCTTGCCGGTGTTGCGGGTCTGCAGCAGGGCGAGGTGCTCGGCGTGGTCTTCGATCGCGTCGGCGACGCGGGTCAGCAGACGGGCGCGCTGGTGCGGCAGCAGGTCCCGCCAGGCCGGGTCCGCGGCGGCCGCGGCACCGGCCCGGGCGGCGGCGTCGACCTGGGCGGAGTCGGCGGCGTGGATCGAGGCGACCGGCGCGCCGTCGGCGGGATCCACGCACGTGGCCGCGGGACCGCCGCCGAGCTGCCACTCGCCGCCGACCGGGATTTCGTCGGGCGGGACGGGGAAGGGCTGCATGGCGGACGTCCTTTCGGCGCGGGCGAGGAGGGGTGCGACCGAGGAAACCTTAGACCTAAGATTTCGTCAAGGCCCGGCCGGACGCGAGGGCGCCGGAAAAGAATTTTAGGCCTAAGGGGTTGTGCGGATCACAGGCCGCGGGGTACAACCCTTAATCGTAAGTCTCTTAGACCTAAGGCATTCGGCGGCGAGCCCGCCGAGGACCACCGGAGGAGTTGCCCCGCGATGACCACCACCGAAAGCAAGCATCAGCACCTCGAGGAGCTCATCGACTCGTGCATCGCCGCTCGCGAGACGCGGTACGAGGACTGGGACACCCTCGGCTTCCAGGCCGCCGCGAAGGGCGACGAGTTCCGCCGCGCGCAGATCCGCTACATCGGCTCCGGCGCGACCGGCAACCACGAGGGCGACTCGCGCCAGCTGCCCTCCGAGCACTTCACCTTCTCCAACATGCGGCTGCCGGTCGGCGCGATCGGCCCGGAGCACACCCACCACGACGTGGAAGAGGCGTTCTTCGTCCTCGAGGGCACCCTGGAGGTGACCGTGCACGACGTCGAGGACGGCACCAAGACCGCGACCCGCGTGCTCGGCTACCGCGACCTGATCCGCGTGCCCGCCGGGGTGCCGCGCAGCCTGCGCAATGCCGGCGACACCGACGCGCTGTTCTGCGTCATCATCGGCGCGCAGAAGCCGCAGCTGCCGACCTACCCGCCCACCTCGCCGATGCACGGCGTCACTCGCTGAGAAGTGATCGCGATGCCGACGATGCTGCGGGTGCACCGGACGACCTGGCTTGCCGACCGCGTGACGCAGGTGGAACTGCGCGATCCGGACGGCAAGCCGCTGCCCGGCTGGGAGCCGGGTGCGCACCTGTCCCTGCACTTGCCGAACGGGCTGGTGCGCGAATACTCCCTCTGCGGCGACCCGGCCGACACGCACACGTGGACGGTCGCGGTGCTGCGGGAGGAGTCCTCGCGCGGCGGCAGCGCGTGGGTGCACGAGCGGCTCACCGCGGGAAGCGTCCTTCCCGTGGAAGGCCCGCGCAACACCTTCGAACTGCACGACGCCCCGCAGCACCTGCTCGTCGCCGGCGGCATCGGCGTGACGCCGATCCTCGCGATGGCCCGGAAACTCGCCGGCGGCTCCGTGCCGTGGTCGATGCTCTACTGTGGACGGTCGCGCGGCGGGATGGCTTTCCTGGACGAGCTTTCCGGGCTCGCCGGGGACCGGCTGGAAGTGCACGCCGACGACGAGCGCGGCGGTCCGCCGGACCTGGCCGCCCGGCTCGCCGGGCTCGCGCCGGGCACGGTCGTGCACTGCTGCGGTCCCGAACCGCTCATCCGCGCGGTCGAGGCGGCGATGCCGGAGACGGCGACCCTGCGGGTCGAACGCTTCCGGGCTCCCGAGACTCCGGCGCCCGCGCCGGGAACGGGATTCGACGTCGTGTGCGCCGGTTCCGGGACCCGCGTCTCGGTGGCCGCCGGCGAGTCCATTGTGGACGCGCTCGGCCGCACCGGGATCTCCGTGCCGACCTCGTGCCGCGAGGGCGTGTGCGGAACCTGTGAAACGAAGGTGCTCGCCGGCGAACCGGACCACCGCGATTTCGTGCTCGACGACGACGAGAAGGCGAACTCCGGGACCATGATGCTCTGCGTGTCGCGGTGCCGGTCCGCCGAACTCGTGCTCGATCTTTAGCAGAACCGATCCTGAGGAGCCGGCCATGGCCGGACACACCCACCGGCAGCTCGCCGTGCTGCGCGCCGCCGCCGCGGGGCACGTGGAGATGACGTGCAGCCGCGAACCGCACCTCTATGTCGACGGCCTCGCCTGCTGCGACCCGACGCTCGGGCACCAGCTGGCCGGGCTGCTCGTCCCCGAACCGGCCGCGCCGCGCGGACCGGGGCTGCGGGTGCCCGCGGTGCTCACCGCCGCCGGGCGAGCCGCACTGGCCCCCGCCGCCGCTTGAGCCTCGTGAGTGGCGAAGCCGGTTAGAACCGGCTTCGCCACTCACAAGACCCGACCCACCACGAAGGGAATGCTCCATGCCGCTCCCTGCCCCTCTTCCGCTGCAGCTGCGGCCGGTGCAGAGCCGCACCGCCCCGCCGACGAGCTACGAGAACGCGCTGGCCGACGAGCTGGAAGCCGTCTACGGCCGGGGCGTGCACGACCTGCCCGGCGTGGTCTCCGCGCTCAACGCGGGCGGCCTGCGCCCGGCGGACGGCTCCGACTGGACCGAAGAAACCTTCACCGCCGAGCTCGCTCGGCTGGCCGGGGAGGCGTGATGGCGATCAAGACCGCCGAAGAGCTGCTGGCGCTGGGCCTGCGCGACCGCTGGTACCCGCTGTGCCCGTCCAGCACCGTCCAGCGCGGCGAGCTGACCCGCATCGAGCGGGCCGGCGAGCAGTTGCTGCTCTGGCGCGACTCCGCCGGGGTCGTGCACGTGCAGGAAGACCGCTGTCCGCACCGCGGCGCGCGGCTTTCGCTCGGCGTGCACATGGGCGACCGGGTCGCCTGCAACTACCACGGCGTGCAGGTGGACGGCGACGGCGTCGTCGTGTCGGTCCCCGGCAGCCCGGGGTGCGCGCTGGAAGGCCGTCGCGCGCTGCGGACGTTCCCCGCCGAGGAGCACGCCGGCGCCGTATTCGCCTGGTTCGGCCTGGACGAGTCCGCCGAGCCGGCGCCGCTGCGCGCGCCGGACCCGATCGCGGGCGGCGAATGGGACAACTTCCTCTGCTACGTCGAATGGGACGCGCCCTACGGCTACTCCCTGGACAACCTGCTCGACCCGATGCACGGCGCGTTCCTGCACCGCAACAGCCACACCATGTTCGGCGGCAAGCGCGAGGCCGTCTTCCAGATCCGCGCGATCGACGACGGGTTCGTCTTCGAGAAGACCGACCAGCGCGGCGTGAACTTCGACTGGGTGCAGCTCACCGACGCCGGCGCGCAGTGGGTCACCCTCGACATCCCGTATCCGGACACCGCCGGCCCGGGCGGCGCGTTCACCATCGTCGCCGCGTTGTGCGCGATCAACGAAACGCAGCACGCGGCCTTCTTCTGGCGCTGCCGCAAGGTTTCCGGCTGGGAACGCGACAGCTGGCGCCTGCTGTACCGCAACCGGCTCGAAGCCCGGCACTGGGCGGTGCTGGAGCAGGACCGCGAGATGGCCGAAGCGATGCCGCTCGACGCGTGGGACCGGGAAAACCTGTACCAGCACGACATCGCGCTCGTCCGGATGCGCCGGCTGCTGCGGTCGGAAGCCCGCCGCCAGGCCGCCGCGCTCGCCGCTCCCGCCGCGCCGGCTCCGGCCGCGCCCGTGCCCGCCCCGACCAGCTGACCCAGGAGGCCTCATGTCCGCCGAACCCATCGCGGCGCTCCGCGCCCTGCGCGCGGTGACGCTGCGTTCGACGCAGTGCGCCGATTCCGGCGAGTTCTACCGCGAAGTCTGGGGGCTGCAGCAGGTCGAAGCCGACCGCGGCGCCGTGTGGCTGCGCGGTTCCGGCGACGAGCACCACGTGCTCCAGCTCGAACAGGCCGACCGGAACGCGCTGGGCAAGATCGCGTTCGCCGTCGCCACTCCGCGCGAGGTCGACGCGGCCGCCGCCCGGCTCGCCGCGCACGGCGTCCCGCTCGTCACCGAACCCGGCAAGCTCGACCAGGTCGGCGGCGGGTACGGCCTGCGCTTCGCCGACCCGGAAGGCCGCCTGGTGGAGCTGTCCGCCGAGGTCGACGCGGTCGTTCCGGGCGATCCGGACGGACGCGCCGCGGTGCCGCGCAAACTGGCGCACGTCGTGCTCAACACGGTCGACATCGACGCGGCTTGCGAGTTCTACACCCGCGTGCTGGGCATGCGGATCTCCGACTGGTCCGAGCACCAGATGGCGTTCCTGCGCTGCAACGCCGACCACCACGTGATCGCCTTCAACCAGGCCGAATTCGCGTCGGTGAACCACATCGCGTACGAGATGAACTCGATCGACCACTTCATGCGCGGCATCGGGCGGCTCAAGCACAACGGCGTCACGCCGCTGTGGGGCCCCGGCCGGCACGGTCCGGGCAGCAACACGTTCAGCTACTTCGCCGATCCGGCCGGGCTCGTCTGCGAGTACACCTCCGAGGTCGCGCAGGTCGAGGAGGACGCCTGGCTGTGCCGGGTGTGGCGGCGCACGCCGGAGCTGTCCGACCTGTGGGGCACCGCGGGCCCGCCGTCGAAGGACGTCCGCGCGCACATGCGCGGCGTGCCGGATCCCGGCTACTCGGCTTGGTGGCAGTCGTGAAGGTAGGAGTGCTGGGCGCGGGGTCGATCGGCTCCGTCGTCGCCGAAGCGGTGCGCGACGGGCGGGTCCCGGGCGCTGAGTTGGCCGGGGTCGTCGATCCGGCGCTTTCGCCCGCCGGTCTGCCGATGTGCGCGTTGCCGGAGCTGCTGTCCGCTTCGGACCTGGTGGTCGAGGCGGCCGGGCAGCGGGCGCTGGCGGACGCCGGGCCGCAGGTGTTGTCGGCGGGCTGCGATCTGCTGGTGGTTTCGGTCGGCGCGCTGGCGGCGGACGGGCTGCTGGACAAGCTGCTCGCGGCCGGGCCGGGCGCGGTCCATTTGTCGACCGGCGCGATCGGCGGGCTGGACCTGCTGCGTTCGGCGGCGCTGCTCGGGCCGTTCGAACGGGTGGTCATCGAGACGACGAAGAAGGCTTCTTCGCTGGTCCAGCCGTGGATGTCCGCCGCGGAGGCAGAGGAATTGCGGCAGGCGACCGAGCCGGTCGAGCTGCGGCGCGGGCCCGCGCGGGAGATCACCGCGGCGTTCCCGAAGTCGGCGAACGTGGCAGCTTCGGTGGCGTTGGCGGTGCGGGACTGGGACGTCGTGGAAGCGGCGGTGATCGCCGATCCGGCCGCGCCGTTGACCTCGCACGTGATCACCGCGGTGGGTCCGGCGGGGGAGTACCGGTTCGAGATCAAGAACCAGCCGTCGCCGCGGACGCCGACGTCGAGCCAGGTCGTGCCATTTGCGGTGCTTTCCGCGCTGGAAGCTTTGGCGGCGCCGAGGGCGGTGTTCCGGTGATTTCCACAGTGGACGGGGTGCAGGTGCGGCTCGCCGGGGACGGCAGTCCGGTGTTGCTGCTGCACGGCATCGGCGGTTCGAGTGCGTCGTTCGACGCACAGTTCGCCGGTCTGGCCCCGAAACACCGCGTGCTCGCCTGGGACGCGCCCGGTTACGGCGGTTCGGCCGATCCGGAGAAGCCGCTGGGGATGGCCGGATACGCGGCGCTCGTCGGCCGGGTGCTGACCTCGCTGGACGCGGTTCCCGCGCATCTCGTTGGCGTGTCGTGGGGCGGCGTGATCGCGACCCGGGTCGCGCTGGAGCACCCGGAGATCGTGCGCTCGCTGGTGCTGGCGGATTCGACCCGGGGCTCCGGCATCGACTCCGAGCGGGCCGCGGTGATGCGGGCCCGGCCGAGCGAACTGAACCGGGTGGGCGCGGCGGAGTTCGCTCGCCGTCGCGCGCCCCGGCTGCTCGCGCCCGGCGCGGATCCTGCGGTGGCGCAACGGGTCGAGGACATCATGGCGGGTGTCCGGCTGCCTGGGTACACGTCAGCCGCCGAATCGATGGCCGAGACGGACCACGGTCCGCGGCTGTCCCGGATCTCGGTGCCGACGCTGGTGCTCGTCGGCGAGCACGACCAGGTGACCGGGGTCGGCGAGGCACGCCGGCTCGCCGCCTCGATCCCCGGTGCGCGGCTGGAAGTGCTGCCCGGCGGGCACGCGGCGAATCAGGAATCGCCGCACCGGTTTTCCGCCGAGGTCGTGACCTTTCTGTCCGAAGTGGACTCGGTGGTGGCGCGATGAAGGACCGGCTGTATGTGGTCACCGGCGCGGGTCGCGGTCTCGGCTGGGCGATCGCCCGCGAGATCGGCGCGCAAGGCGGTCGGGTCGTCGTCGCCGAACGGTCTCCGGACCGGGCCGCGGACGGGGTCGCCCGGTTGCACGCGGAAGGCGTTGAGGCACACCGGATCGACACCGATGTGGCGGACCCGGATTCTGTCGCGGCTCTGGCGGACGCGGTCGCGAGACTCGGCCCGCTGCACGGTTTGGTGAACAACGCGGCGATGGCGGACGGCGTGGGCGGCAAGCACTTCGCCGAGCTGGACATCGAAGCGTGGGACACGTTGATGACCGTCAACGCTCGGGGCCCGTGGCTGGTCTCCCGCGCGCTGTATCCGCAGCTAGCGCAGAGCGGTGGACGCATCGTGAACCTCGCGTCCGACGCCGCGTTGTACGGCTCGCCGCGGCTGGTCCAGTACGTGGCCTCCAAAGGCGCGGTAATCGCGATGACCCGTGCGATGGCGCGGGACGGCGGCCCGGACGGCGTGACGGTCAACGCGGTCGCGCCCGGGCTCACCGAGGTCGAAGCCACCGCGGGCATTCCGCAGGAGCGGCACGACCTGTACGCGATGAACCGCGCGCTGACCCGGCCGCAACAGCCGGAGGATGTCGTCGGTTCAGTGGTGTTCCTGCTGTCCGACGCGGCCTCTTACATCACCGGCCAGACCCTCGTGGTCGACGGCGGATTCGTCTGCAGCTGAAGGGAAAACCCGTGGATTTGGGATTGAAGGGCGCGGCGGTGCTCGTGACCGGGGCCAGCTCCGGCGTCGGGCTCGCGACCGCGGCCGCGCTGCTGGCGGAGGGCGCGCACGTCGCCGCCTGCGCCCGCGACGGCGTCCGGCTGGAGAAGGCCCTCGCCGATCTGCCCCGGGCGGACGGCGCCCGGCTGCACACCGCGTCCTGCGACGTGCTCGATCAGCAGCAGGTGGAAACGTTCGTCGCCGGCGCCGCCCGCGAACTGGGCGGGCTGACCGGCGTCGTGAACAACGCGGGCCGCTCGCTGATGGCGCGGCTCGCCGAGACCACTGACGAGCAGTGGCGCGACGAGCTGCACCTCAAGATCTTCTCGGTGCTGCACGTCGTCCGGGCCGCGTTGCCGTGGTTGCGTGCGGCGTCGAACCCGGCGGTGGTGAACGTGAACGCGATCCTCGCCCGGCAGCCTGAACCGCGGTTGGCGGCCACCTCGGCGGCGAGGGCGGCGCTGCTCAATCTCTCCACGACGCTGGCGACCGAACTGGCCGAGGACGGCGTGCGGGTCAACTCGGTCTGCCTCGGCCTGGTCGACACCGGACAGTGGCGGCGCCGGTACGAGGCTTCCGGCAGCGAGTCGTCCTTCGCGGACTGGTCGGCCGAGCTGGCCGCCGACCGCGGGATCCCGCTGGGACGGCTCGGCACCGCGGAAGAAGTCGCTTTCCCCATCGTCACGCTGCTTTCGCCGCGTGCCTCCTATGTGACCGGCGCGACGATCGACGTCGGCGGCGGCATCGCTCGTTACGTCTAGAAAGGACGGACCCATGAATCACGGTCACGGAGGCGAGCTGCTCGTCCGCCTGCTGTCCGAAGCCGGAGTGGACACCGCCTTCGGCGTGGTGAGTGTGCACAACCTGCCGCTGGTGGAAGCGGTTTCGCGGCATCTGCGGTTTGTGCCGGTGCGCCACGAGGCAGCCGCGGTGAACGCCGCCGACGGGTACTCCCGGGCCAGCGGCGGCCTCGGCGTCGCGATCACCAGTACCGGCACCGGCGCGGGCAACGCGGCGGGCGCGCTGGTCGAGGCACTGACGGCGGGCAGTCGGGTGCTGCACGTGACCGGTCAGATCGACTCCGAATTCCTCGGCAGCGGGCGCGGTGTCATTCACGAGACGCGCGATCAAATCGGCATGCTGACCGCGATTTCCAAGCACGCGGCCACGATCACGTCGGTGGAGACCGCCGAGGAGACGCTGCGCGCGGCGATCCGGCACGCGTTGTCGGTCCCGAGCGGCCCGGCGAGCGTCGAGTGGCCGATCGATCTGCAGTACTCGCGGCACGAATTCCGTCCCGGCTCGCTTGAACCGGCTCCGGTCCCGCCGCCCGACGCCGCCGCGCTCGCGGAAGCCGCCGAATTGCTCGCTGCCGCGCGTCGTCCGGTGTTCTGGCTCGGCGGGGGAGCGACTGGCGCGCGCGACGAGGTGCGCGCGCTCGCGGAACGGTTCGGTGCGGCGGTGTTCACCAGCAACTCCGGCCGCGGCACGGTGCCGGAAAACCACGAACTGGTCGTCGGGAACTTCGCCGCGCACGAGTCGGCGGCGCAGCTGCTTGGCGACGCCGACCTGCTCGTCTCGGTCGGCACGCACTTCCGCTCGAACGAAACCAAGCACTACCACCTGAAGCTGCCAGAACGGCACTTGCAGATCGATGTCGATGCCGAAGCCCTGGGCCGGGTCTACCCAGTTACCGTCGGGGTGCGGGGCGACGCCGCAACCGTGCTGACTGCTTTGTCCACTGTGGAATCCGGCACGGAACCGGGCTGGCGCGATCGGGTCGTCGCGACCCGGAAAGCCGTGCGGGACAACCTGAACGAGGCGATCGGCCCGTATGCGGAGATCTGCGCCGCGCTGCGCGACGGGCTCCCGGCCGAGTCCGTGATCGCCCGCGACGTCACCATTCCGTCCAGCCAATGGGGCAACCGGCTGCTGGACATCTACGACCCGCGCACCAACGTGTTCCCGGTCGGCGGCGGCATCGGGCAGGGCCTGGCCACCGGCATCGGGGCCGCGCTCGCGACGCCGGACGCGCCGACCGCGGTGCTGGTCGGCGACGGCGGTCTCGCGGTGCACCTCGGCGAACTGTGCACGCTCGCGCAGGAACGGCCGTGGCTCGCGCTGGTCGTGTTCAACGACGGCGGGTACGGCGTGCTGCGCAACATGCAGGACCACCACCGCGGACAGCGCGCCGGCGTCGACCTGTACACGCCCGACTTCGCGCGGATGGCGCAGTCGCTGGACCTGCCGCACGCGCTGGTGTCCAAGCCCGGCCAGTTCGCCGACGCGCTGGCGAAGGCAGTCGCCCAGCAGGGGCCGTTCGTGATCGAGGTCGACGTGACCGCTTTGCCCGCGACGCCGCGGCCGTTCGTGCCGCCGGTGCCGGTTCCGGAGAGCTGAGGGAGACCCGACGTGGGAGGCGCCATCGAAGCTGCCGAAGTCCACCATCACCACGGGCACGGACCCGCGAACCGCGGCCGCCGGGTGGTGCGGACGTCCGCGCCGCTGCTCGTGCGGCATCCGCCCGGCGGCGGTTCGCGAGTCCGCGGCGCGGTGCTCGTCCTGCACGGCGCCGCCGGGCTCGACGAACCCGTCGAATACTGCTGCCGCACGCTCGCGAGCTGCGGTTACGTCACCGTCGCGCCGCTGTTCTACTACGAGACCGGCGGCCCCACCTTCGGCCCGGACACCGCGGACGCGGCCTTCGCCGCGCTCGCGCTGTCCGATCTCGAAGCCGACCTCGCCGGCGCTCTCGACTACCTCGGGACCCGGCTGGGAATGCCGCGCCGCCGCGTGGCCGCCGCCGGTTTCGGTTCCGCCGCCCACCTCGCCGAACTGGCCGGGGCGGACCTCGCCGCCGCACTCGGGCCCGAGCCGCCACCGTGGCCCGGCGCGCCCGTTTTCGACCCGCACGCGCCCGATCGGCTCGTGCTGCCCTCCGGACCGTCCGCTGTGGACGATCTGGTCCGGTTCCTGGACGCCGGGCTGCCGGATTCTCCTCCGGCCGCCTGAAACCCCTTACGATCGACTGCACGCTCCGGCTCCGAGGAGGGCCCATGAGTATCGCCGCCACCCCCGAGGTGACCCAGCGGGACATCGCCGCCCGGCTGGAACGGCTCCCGATGTCGCGCTGGCAGGTCTCGATCCGCCTGATCATCGGCATCGTCACGTTCTTCGAGGCGTTCGACCAGCTGCTGATCGCCTACACCCTGCCGGTCATCAGCCGCGAATGGCACCTGAGCACCGCGTCCGGCACCGCGACGCTGACCATCGGCTCGATCGGCATGCTGCTCGGCGCGCTCGCGTCCGGCTGGGCCGCGGACCGGATCGGCCGCGTCAAGGTGATCACGCTGTGCGTCGCCGTCACGGCGTTGTGCAGCCTGGCCATGACGCTGTGCACCGCCTTGCTGCCGTTCCTGATCCTGCGGTTCGTCCAAGGGCTGGCGATCGGCGGCGAAGTGCCGACTGCCGCCGCGTACATCGCGGAGATCAGCCGTGCTCGCCGCCGCGGCCGGTTCGTGCTGATGTACGAGATCGTCTTCCCGGCCGGTCTCGCGGTCGGCGCGCTGGTCGCGGCCTGGGTCATCCCGCACTGGGGCTGGCGACCGCTGTTCGCGCTGGCCGCCGTGCCCGGCCTCGCCGCGGTGCTGCTGCAGCTGCGGATCCCGGAATCGCCGCGCTGGCTCGCCGCGCACGGGCAGCCCGAGAAGGCCGAGGCGACGATGGCGTACATCGAGCGCCGGGTCGAGGAATCCCTGGGCCGTCCGCTGCCTCCGCCCGCCGCGGCCGCGGACGTTCCGGCAGCGGTGCCCGCCAAGCGCGGTTCGCTGCGCGACCTGTTCGCCGGACGCTACCGGCGGCGCACGCTGATGGTGTGGACGGTCTGGTTCGTCGGCTACCTCGCCAACTACGGCATCACCTCGTGGCTGCCGACGTTGTACAAGGGTTCGTTCCACCTCTCGATCGGGCAGGCGCTCTGGTACAGCACCGCGACGTCGGTCGCCGGTCTCGTCGGCTGCCTGATCGCCGCGCTGGTCGTGGACAAGCTCGGCCGCCGGGTCGTGCTGGCCGCGGGCCTGGGCGGGACGACCGCGATGCTGGTCGTGCTGGGCGCGCTCGGCGCCGGAACCCCGCTCCAGCTGCTGGTGTGGTCGTCGCTCGCGGCGATGTTCAACTTCGCGGTCAACGTCTGCCTGTACCTGTACACGCCGGAGCTGTACCCGACCCGCAGCCGCGCGCTGGGCGTCAGCCTCGGCGGCGTGCTGAACCGGTTCGGCCTCATCCTCGGCCCGATCCTGGTCGGCGCGCTCTACGCCGGCGGCGGCGGCCTCGCGTCGGTGTTCCTGGTGCTCGGCGGGATCTGCCTGGTCGGCGCGCTGGTCGCCGGGTTCTTCGCCGAAGAGACCAAGGGCCGCACGCTGGAAGAGGTTTCGCCGTGACGGACGCGCTGCGCGTGATCTTGCTCGGCACGGCGGCCGGGCCGTACCCGGCGCCGGGCCGGCAGGGCTGCGCGAACGCGGTGGTGGTCGGCGGCCGCGTCTACCTGGTCGACGCGGGCTACGGGACGCTCGGCAAGTACGTCTCCGCCGGGCTGTCCCTGCGCGACCTGGCCGGGGTGTTCGTGACGCACCTGCACTCCGACCACGTCGCCGAGCTGTTCACGCTCTTCCTGCTCGGCTGGGGCCCGGCCAACCAGGGCGTCGTCGAGCCGGTCCCGGTCTACGGGCCGGGCCCGGACCTGACCGACCCCGGTCCGCCCGCCGCCGGCACCGAGGGCCTGGTGGCGGGCAGCCTCGCGGCTTTCGGCCAGGACGTCGCGGTGCGCCAGCGGACCAGCGACCGGCCGCGGCTGGCCGGGCTCGTCGATGCCGCCGATCTCTCGGTGGCGGCCGGTGCGGAAATCGTGGTGCACGAAGACGACCGGGTCCGCGTGACCGCGCGGGCCGTCCCGCATCCGCCGCTGCATCTGGCGCTGGGCTACCGGTTCGAGACCGAGCACGGCGTGGTCGCCTTCTCCGGCGACACCGCCCGCAGCGACGCGGTCGGCGAACTGGCCGCGGGCGCCGATTTGCTCGTGCACGAAGCGATGGAACCCGAGTTCTACCGCAGCATCGGCTATTCGCCGCAACTGCTGGACTTCCTCGCCGCCTCGCACACCTCGCCGGCGGACGTCGGCCGGGTGGCCGCGGCGGCCGGGGCCCGGCGGGTCGCGCTGTCGCACCTCGGCCCGGCCGATCCCGCCCGCCTCGACGACGAAGGCTGGCTTCGGCGCGTCCGTCCGCACTACTCCGGCCCGGTCGTCGTGGGCCACGATCTGCTCGACCTCACTGTCTAGAAGGAGCTTTCGCTGTGCCGGAAATCGCCATCGTCGGCGGCGGAATCGGCGGGCTCGCCGCCGCTGCCGCCCTGCGGAAGACCGGGTTCTCGCCGGTCGTGCACGAACAGGCGGCCGGATTCGGCCGCGTCGGCGCGGACATCAACCTCACGCCCAACGCCGTCCGCGCGCTCGACGGCCTCGGCATCGGCGACGAGCTGCGGGAAACCGCGGCGCGGCCGAAGTACCGGATCAGCCGCACGTGGGACACCGGCGAGGAAACCTCGCGCCTGCCGATGGGCGACGAGGCCGAACGCCGCTACGGCTCGCCCCAGCTCACCATGCACCGCGCGGATCTGCTGGCCGCCTTGGAACGCGCGCTGCCCGACGGCGTGATCCGCTTGGGGCACAAGCTGACCGGACTGTCCACATCGGACCAGGTCGAGCTGGAGTTCGGTTCTTCGCGGGCTTCCGCGGACGTGGTGCTCGGCGCCGACGGCATCCACTCCGCCGTGCGCACCGCGTTGTTCGGCGCGGAACACCCGGAGTTCACCGGGGTCGTCGCGTACCGGGCGGTGCTGCCCGCGGGCTCGGTGGACGTGCCGAACCTGGACTGCTTCACCAAGTGGTGGGGCCCGGATCCGGATACGCAGCTGGTGACGTTCCCGCTCAATCGCGGCGCGGACGTGTTCGTCTTCGCCACCACGCGGCAGAGCCAGTGGCGGCACGAATCGTGGACCACGCCCGGGGACGTCGAGGAACTGCGCGAGGCGTACCGCGGCTTCCACCCCGATGCCCGCGCGTTGCTCCAGGCGTGCGATTCGGTGCTGCAGTCCGCGCTGTACGTCCGCGATCCGCTGCCGAACTGGTCGTCCGGGCCGGTGACGCTGCTGGGCGACGCGTGCCATCCGATGATGCCGTTCATGGCGCAGGGCGGTGGAATGGCCATCGAGGACAGCGTGGTGCTGGCGCGGGCGCTGGCCGCCTACCCGGACGTCGAGGTCGCGCTGAAGGCGTACCAGGCGGCCCGGCTGGACCGGACCCGCGAGGTGCAGCTGGCCTCGCGGGGCAACAGCTGGCTCAAGCAGAGCGGGACGAGCTCGGCCGCGGCGGACGCGATCTACGGGTACGACGCCTGGCGCACGGCGGTGTGACCCACGTCATACTCTCTGGTGCGGAGGGCGTGTCTGATCGGGGCGGGTCCGTTCGACGCGTAGGTGAACAGACACCATTTCGAACCAGGAGCTGATCCCATGCGCACCCTCATCGCCACCGCGTTCGTGTCCCTCGACGGCGTCGTCGAAGCCCCCGGCGGCGAGCCCGGCTACCGGAACGCCGGCTGGACGTTCAAGGACATCGAATTCGACCCCGCCGCCTACGCGCTCAAGGGCGCCGAGCAGGAGGAGGCGACCGCGCTGCTGCTCGGCCGCGTCAGCTACGAGGCGTTCTCGCCGGTGTGGCCGGATATGGCCGAGTTCCCGCACTACAAGGTGATGCCGAAGTACGTCGTGTCGACCACCCTGCGCGAGGAGGACCTCGTGACGAACTGGGGCGAGACGACCATCCTCCGCTCGCTCGACGACGTCGCCGCGCTGAAGAAGACCGAGGGCGGTCCGATCATCGTCAACGGCAGCGCGACGCTGGTCCGCGACCTCACCGACGCCGGCCTGGTCGACCGGCTGCACCTGCTGGTCTTCCCGGTCCTGCTCGGCGCCGGGAAGCGGCTGTTCAGCGAAACCGACAAGGAGAAGCAGCCGCTGAAGCTGATCGAAAGCGAAGCCTACTCGAACGGGATCCAGAAGCAGGTCTTCGAGTTCGTCCGCTGAACGGCGCGCCTCCTGGCCGATCCGGGGGAACCCGAGGGACTCCGCTTCCCTCGGGTTCCCCTTCCCGGACCTCTGGTGTTCCGCTGGCGACGACGTGCGGGCGGCCGCTGTGCGGGGCGGAGCCGCTGCTCCGGGAGGCGACTCCGACACCAGGGGCAACCCTCCGCCGTCCGGGTGAGCCGCGGAACCGCGCTCGCGCCGCCGCCGTCTCATCGCCGACTTTCCCGGACCGGATGCCTGCGGTCCGGACGGCTGACATACTGGTGCGCGCGTCCGTCGAGGACGCCCGCTGGGAGGTGGACTGGGGTGAGTTCGCACCGGGTTTCGGACTGGGCAGACGTTCGTGCGCTGCATCGGCAGCAGGCCAAGGAGACGCACCGCTCCGGGCGGCCGGAGACGGCGGATTCGGTGCGCGGCCCGTCCGGCGCGGGCAACGCCGAGCTCGTCGCCGACACCGGCGTCATCGAGCTGGACCCGGCCGAGATCGCGGCCGCCGACGCCGAGCTGGAGAGGCGCGAGCAGGAGCTGACCGCCTGCCTCGAACAGGCCAAGCAGCTCACCCATCCGCTCAAGGACGGCACCAGCCCGGTCGCCGCGCACCTGCGGAAGGCGTTCGGCGTGCGCGGGTCCGCCGACGGCGGCGCGCAGGCGATCCTGCAGCAGTACCTCGACGAGCTGTCGTCCTTGCGCGAGGCCATCCGCCGGGCGAGCGCGGGCCACGTCCAGCAGGAAAGCGACGCCAAGGATTCGCTCGACGCGCTGGGCCGCCGGGCGGACGACGGGGGAGGGACGCCGGCATGAGCCGGACACCGGGCTACGAACGGCTGCCGTACGAGAAGCACCGCAAGCACCGGCTGTGGAGCGAGGACCACCCGCCCACCGCCGCGCAGCGCCGGGTCCTGCGACGCACCAAGCTCGCCCAGCGGGCCAACCTGACGGACGCGTCCTTCGGCAAGATCAACTGGAACGCCTGGGCGCACACCACGCTCTACGACATGATCATGACCGCGGACCCGGTCGCGATGGGCGCGTCCGCGCACCAGTGGGGCACGCTCGCCTACGACGTCGATTCGGCGACCTCGGCGGTGCACAAGACGGTGCAGAAGCTGCTGCTGTCGTGGCGGGGCGGCGCGGCCGGGCAGGCGGCGGAGTCGGCGTCGAAGCTGACCTCGTGGGGCGCGGGCGCGAGCGAGACGATGCGCGCGGTCGGCGACAAGCTCGACCACTACACGAGCGCGGTCGAAACGGCGAAGCACAAGATGCCGGAGCCGGTGTTCTACGCGGCGGAGAACCAGTTCCGCGAGGGCTACGACCTCAACGCGGCCAGCGGTCCCAGCGGCGCGGTGATGGTCGATCAGCTCCTCGACGATCACCTGCCCGCCAAACGCGCCGCGTCGCAGGCCAAGGCCGAGGCGGTCCGCGTGATGGAGAGCTACGAGACGTCGAGCAAGGGCGTACACGACAAGCTGCCGCACTTCACCGACGCGCCGGCGGTGACGAACGTCGATCCGGACGGGCGGGCGCGGAGCGAATCGCGCGGTTCCCGGGATTCTTCCGGTTCCTCTTCTCCGGACGCTGGGCTCACCACGGCGTCGTCCGCCCTGGCCGGAGGTCCCGGGTCGCTGCCGGGGACGGGCGGCCCGGGCGCGACCGCCGGAATGCCGGGATCGTTCGGCGGACCGGGCGGCGCGCTCGGTTCCGGCGCGGGCGGCGGCAGCGGGAGCGCGTTGCCGGGCGGGCTGACGGGCGGCGGGGCCGGAGCCGGGAGCGCGGCCGCCGGTGCGGCCGG
>NZ_ASXG01000077.1 GCF_000411975.1 Amycolatopsis orientalis DSM 43388 | reverse complement strand
GGCACGGCACGGCACGGCACGGCACGGCACGGCACGGCACGGCACGGCACGGCACGGCACGGACGAGGATGCACTGCCGAAGAATCCGCTGAGAATTCTCAGCAGATTCTTCTCAGGAAAGCCTGAGGGTTTTCCACAGGCTGTTCATAAACATGGGCGCGAATCTTGGTGCATGACCGAGAACGAGAGCCGGCCCGGCCCCGCTACACCCGGTGGGCGCCAGCCGCACCAGAGCAGTGAGCAGTACGGCCAGTATCGGGCCGGGTCGAGTCCGTTCGCCTCCGGCCCAGGGGGTCCGCGTGAGGTCGGACGCGGTCCTGTCGGGCAAGCCGGAGCGCACAGCTGGCAGCAGGCAGCCGCAATCGCCGGGCAGCAAGGGCCAAGCTCCGCACACCCGGCCGGTGGTGCACAGGCAGCCGGACCGAGCGCGTCCGCAGTGCCTCAGGGTGCTGCCATTCAGCCTGGGCCGAACACTGCGCCCTTGCCGAATCCGGATCCAGCACATCGACCGCCCGCGACGACGCACGAACCTGCTGCCCAGCAGCGTCAAGCCAGCGTCCCGCACCACCAACCCGCGCCCCTACAGCGCCAACCCGGCGGCCCGCATCATCAACCCGGGGCCCCACGCCAAGCCGCCGCCCCGCACTACCAAGCAGCACCTCTGCAGCACCAGCCCGGGGCCCCGCGCCAAGCCGACACCCTGCACCACCAAGCCACGCCCCTGCAGCACCAGCCCGGCACGCCGCACCAACTCGACGCCCCGCATCACCAACCCCCAACCGAGCAGCACCAACCCGAGGCCGAGAGTCAGCAACACGGAGCCGAGCGCGCGACCGAACAGCCACAACCGGGCACCCCGCACTACGGACCGATGCCGCAGCCCGCGCAACCGCCTGTGGCCCTGGCTGGTCAGAAGAAGCGTCCTGGCCGCATGGCCGCCCTCGTCGGTGCCACCGCGCTCGCCGCAGCCCTCCTCGGCGGCGGTGCGGGTGCGGCGATCGTCGGGCTGACCGGCAGTCCGAGCGCGTCTTCGAGCACCGCGTCGTCCGCCGCCACTGGGCAGACCGTCAGCAACACCACTGCCTCCGGGGACGTCAGCGCCGTAGCGGCGAAGGTGGTGCCCAGTGTGGTTCAGGTGAACGTCACGACCGGGCAGGGCACGGCGATCGGATCGGGGGTCATCCTGACTGCCGACGGGCGGATCCTCACCAACGCGCACGTCGTGCAGGGCGCGGAGTCCGTCACGGTCACTACGTCGGACGGCAAGAAGTACCAGGCCACGGTCGTCGGCTCGGACACCAAGGGCGACATCGCGGTCCTGCAGGCGCAGGGAGCCAGCGGGCTCACCGCCGCGACGCTCGGGGATTCGAGCAAGCTCGTCGTCGGGCAGCAGGTCATCGCGATCGGGTCGCCGGGCGGCCTGCAGAACACCGTCACGACCGGCATCGTCAGCGCGCTCAACCGGCCGCTTTCCGACGTCGGTGGCGGCGACGGCGGGCAGCAGGACTCGCCGTTCGGGAGGCAGACGTCGAACGTCACGTCCGGACCGAGTTACACCGCCATCCAGACCGACGCGTCGATCAACCAGGGCAACTCGGGCGGCGCGCTCGTCGACAGCCAAGGCCGGGTGATCGGCATCAACTCCGCGCTCTACAGCCCGAACTCCTCGGCGGGCAGCGTCGGGATCGGGTTCGCCATTCCGATCAACGACGCCAAGAAGATCGTCGACCAGATCGTGAACGGCTGACCGGAACTCCGAAGGCGGACCGCGGTCGGGGCGGCCCGCCTTCGCTCCTCACTCTTGGGACGGTGAGGAAACCTGGCCGCTCTCTCCGGGAATTCGGGGCCGGAGAGAGCGGCTTTTTCACGCCGCCGGCAACTCGTAGACCAGGGTGAACGTGTGCTCGCCCGCATCGTCCACCGTGATGTCGGCCGAGCCGGTGATGCCCGCCAACTCGTCCGTGCCCGAGCCGGGAAGCAAGACCAGCGACAGGCCTTCGTCGCCGGCCGTGTGTCGGAGAACGAAGCTGCCCTTCCGGCCGTCGACGGAACCGGTGAAACGCTCGAAGGCGACGTACGCGCGCGACGTCTCGTTCGACGCGGTCAGCATCTCGACCCGGCTGGTCCCCTCGACCGCCCCGGTGAACGTCTTCTCGATCAGCACCTGCGCGAACGCCGTGCCACCGGCCTCGTCCTGCGCCTGCGGCTCCCATTTGTCCAGCTCGAACGCGGCGACGGCGGTCCTGGTCATGCTTCTGCTCCTCTGCCGGAAACTCGATCCCGCACAGTCAACCGCCGATACCTGCCATCTCCTGTCAGGTATCTCACCGCCGCCGGTTGCCGAACAACCCGCGCGTGAATTCCCGTCCGAGCGAACTCGCCGCCGAGCGCATGAACGACTTCACCGCCGGGTTGCTCAGCACCTGCGAGAGCACCCCCGGATCCTCCTTTTCCGGCTTGGCCGCGGCCGGCGCCTGGGGTTCGGCAGCCGGCGCGGACTCCGGGGCCGGCGTGGCTTTCGCCGTCAGCTTCTCGTACGCCGACTCGCGGTCGATCGTCTCCGCGTACTTCGCGTTCAGCTCCGACGACGCGACCGCCGCACGGATCGCGTCCGCTCCGATCGAGCCCATCTTCGACCGCGGCGCACGCAGCCGCGTCCACGCGACTGGCGTCGGCGCGCCGCGCTCGGACAGCACGGTAACGATCGCCTCGCCGATCCCCAGCGACGTCAACGCGCTCTCGAGGTCGTAATGCGGCGACTTCGGATACGTCTTCACCGTGCGCGCCAACGCTTTCTGGTCGTCCGGCGTGAACGCGCGCAACGCGTGCTGCACCCGTGCGCCGAGCTGGGACAGCACGTTGTTCGGGATGTCGGTCGGCAGCTGCGTGCAGAAGAACACGCCGACGCCCTTCGACCGGATGAGCTTCACCGTCTGCTCGATCCGCTCGAGGAACGCCTTCGACGCGTCGGAGAACAGCAGGTGCGCCTCGTCGAAGAAGAACACCAGCTTCGGCTGGTCCAGGTCGCCCTCCTCGGGCAGTTCCTCGAACAGCTCGGCCAGCAGCCACATCAGGAACGTCGAGAACAGCTCCGGCTTGGACTGCAGGTTGTCCAGCTCCAGCAGGGTGATGACGCCCTTGCCGTCCTGCTGGCGCATCAGGTCGTGGACGTCCAGCTCCGGCTCGCCGAAGAATTCCTCGCCGCCTTGGGCCTCCAGGTTGGACAGCGCGCGCAGGATGACGCCCGCCGTCGCCGCGGACACCCCGCCGATGCCCTTGAGGTCTTCCTTGCCCTCGTCGCTGGTCAGGTGTGTGATGACGGATCGCAGGTCCTTGGTGTCCAGCAAGGCGAGACCGCGCTGGTCGGCCCAGTGGAAAATGAGGCCGAGCGTCGATTCCTGCGTCTCGTTGAGCCCCAGCACCTTCGACAGCAGCACCGGCCCGAAGCTGGTGATCGTCGCGCGCACCGGGATGCCGGTGCCGCTGGTGCCGAGCGACAGGAACTGCACCGGACCCGCCGCCGGAGCCCAGTCGTCGCCCAGTTCCGCGGACCGTTTCGCGGTGCGGTCGCTGGCCTCGCCGGGCGCGGACAGCCCGGACAGGTCGCCTTTGACGTCGGCCAGCACCACCGGAACCCCCGCCGCGGACAGCTGCTCGGAGATCAGCTGGAGCGTTTTGGTCTTGCCGGTGCCGGTCGCGCCCGCGACCAGGCCGTGCCGGTTCAAGGTGGCCAGCGGCAGCCGGACCGCGGCCGACGCTTCGGTCTTCCCGTCGATCACCACCGCGCCCAGCTCGACGGCCGCCCCGTCGCTCACGTATCCCTGCGCGATCTTCGCCGCTGGTCCCGACGCTTGCTCGGCCACTGGCCGCACCCCGTTCCGAGTCCGAAATCACACCTCGCTGCACTGGCTGACCGAGCGTAACGCGCCGGAAGCGCAGGTGACGCCGCTGATATCCCCGTGTCGGGTTAGGGTGGTGCGGGTGAACGACCATCTTGTCTGGATCGACTGCGAGATGACGGGGCTCGACCTCGGCAAGGACGCGTTGATCGAAATAGCCGCGCTGGTGACCGACGCCGACCTGAACGTGCTCGGCGAGGGCGTCGACATCGTCATCCACGCCGACGACGCCAAGCTCGACGGCATGCCGCAGGTCGTCCACGACATGCACGCCAAGTCCGGCCTCACCGAGGAAGTCCGCGCTTCGACGATCACGCTCGCCGAAGCCGAGCAGCGCGTGCTGGAGTACATCCGCGAATGGGTGCCGGACCCGGCCAGCGCGCCGCTCGCCGGCAACTCGATCGCCACCGACCGCGGCTTCATCGCCCGCGACATGCCGGAACTCGACAACCACCTGCACTACCGGATGGTCGACGTGTCGTCGGTCAAGGAGCTCGTGCGCCGCTGGTACCCGCGGATCTACTACGCCAAGCCGGAGAAAGGCCTGGCCCACCGCGCGCTCGCGGACATCAAGGAGTCGATCGGCGAACTCGAGTACTACCGCGCGATCGCCTTCGTCCCCCAGCCCGGCCCGACGAGCGACGAGGCCAAGGCCGCCGCCGCCGAAGTGCTGGAACGCCACCGAGGGTGACCCCCTGAAAATCGCTCGCGGGCACCCGCTAGGATTGCTTCCAGCAAGGTGATCGCAAGATCTTTTGCCAGATGGTGGCTATAGCTCAGCTGGTAGAGCACCTGGTTGTGGTCCAGGAGGTCGCGGGTTCGAGCCCCGTTAGCCACCCAGCACCCCGGTTTCCCCGAGATCCTTTTTCGGAGAAGCCGGGGTTTTGTCATTTCCGGGGTACGGTGGCCGGTGTCGCGCAGGTCACCGCGGCCCCGCTGCCGTCCCAGCCGCCGCCGCGCCGCACGACGCTGGCCGGGTTCACCGTGGGTCACCACCGCTGACCTGGGCTCTTGTCCCGCCGAACCGGAAAGGGGACCCCCCTGAAACGGGGCCTGAACGCCCTGCTAATCTTTTCCACGTCGCCGAGGGAAACCACAGCGACGGGAAGCACCAAGCGCCATTAGCTCAATTGGCAGAGCAGCTGGCTCTTAACCAGCGGGTTCGGGGTTCGAGTCCCTGATGGCGCACCCTCACTCCCCAGGTCTTGAGATTCATTGACCTGGGGATTTTGGTTTTCTGGAGGGGTTTCTTCCGTTTCCGGACTGTCCATTGTGGTCATTGGCGAGCCCGAGGCGAGCCCGAGACTTCGCGCCGACTGCCGCGGGATGATCGCCGCCGTCGCCTCCGCCGCCGCGAACGCCACCTGAGGCAGAACCGACGTGTAGGTGTCGGAGGCGATGGTGATCGAGGAGAGCCGCAACATCCGTTGCACCACCTTCATCTCCACCCCCGCCGCCAGCGCCAGAGTCGCCGCGCCATGGCGGAGATCGTGCAACCGGATCGGCGACAGCCCGGCTTGGCGGGACAGGTCATAGAACACGTCCGTGACATAAGCCGGGTGCAAAGGGCTGCCGTCCCACTCGGTGAAGGCCAAGTCGTGGTCCTTCCACTGTGACCCGAGGCGTGCCCGGTCCGCGTCCTGCACGGCCAGATTGCGCACGCTCACCCAGACTGGAATCGGCGGACTGACTCTCCGCACGCTTGACGGCCACTCGTCCACCTCAGGTCACCTGCTTGCATCCACGGATAGGAGTCGTCCACGACTCTCGACGACCCTTTGCGAGTCGAACATAAGTTCGACTCACAAGTCAAATCTCAGGTCATCGGCCCCCGTGCGCCTGTGCGCTCTGTCGCCTTCGTGGCGTCGATGTTGATCGCGAGCTGACGGGGAGACAGTCGGCGCTGGCACTGATGAGGCCGTGGGCGTGACCCCTGCGGCCGGTGAAGATGCCGCGAAGCAGGTGCATCGTCAATGTGTGGTGAGGCGATGGAATTCGTCGTCGACGGGGCGCTCGGGGGTTCCGGCCAGATAGAGCGGCAGGGCCGCGTAGTCGCTGCGGGTGAGGTTGGCTGCCTCGCCGCATTCGCACCGGCCACGGGGGGTACCGCCCAGGCCCCGGACCAATCCAAGAACGTGGCCGCTTCGGTAGATCTCCGTTCCGGTGCCGTTGTCGGCCGACGTGCGGGCTCAGGTGCGGCCGAGGAGGCTGTCGGCGACGTGCTGGAGGTGGCCGCGCATCGCGGTGCCGGCGCCGTCGGGGTCGCGGTCGCGGAGCGCGGTGACGATGTCGGTGTGTTCGTGGTGGTAACAGGCGCGCAGTTCCGGGGTCGAGGTGCGGCGTTTGAGGTTGCCCCAGACGGGCAGGGCGCGGGCGGTGTTCATGACGTCGAACATGTTCATCAGCAGGCCGTTGTGGGCTGCGGTCGCGATGGCGCGGTGAAGCGTGGCGTCGGCGCGCTCGAAGCTTTCGAAGTCGGCTGCCTCGCCGCCGACGGCGAGGGCGTGGGTGATGCGGTCGAGGTCGGCTTGGGTGGCCACGCGCGCGGCGAGGGTCGCCACCTGGGGTTCCAGCAGTTGCCGGACTTGCATGATCTCGGTGGGGCTGGTGTCGGCGGGCGCGCCGCCGGCATGGCCGATAGCTGCTTCGGTGAGGAAAGTGCCGCGGCCGACCTGCCGGACGACCAGGCCGTCGCGCTCCAGGGCTTCCAGGGCGCGGCGCACCGCGCTGCGAGGAGCCGCGAGTTGTTCGACGAGGGCGCGTTCGGTGGGGAGTTTCGCACCCGGGCCGAGGCTGCCGTCGCGGGCGCCGT
The DNA here is from genome assembly GCF_000411975.1 of Amycolatopsis orientalis DSM 43388. Classification (GTDB taxonomy): domain Bacteria; phylum Actinomycetota; class Actinomycetes; order Mycobacteriales; family Pseudonocardiaceae; genus Amycolatopsis; species Amycolatopsis orientalis_D. Next base: position 187,137 of record NZ_ASXG01000077.1, on the reverse strand, counting down.
CGACGACGAGTGCGCGCAGGGAGTGTTCGACGGCGGTCGTCATGGTCGCCATCATAGCCCACCAGATCTGACCAATGTGAACCAATTGAACCGATCGAAACCAGTTTATGGCCAGGTATCGACATCGGGCAGGGCCGCGCGTACGGTCATCCTGGTCAGATTTGGTGTCTATTGGTCAAGATTGGTCTTGCGATGAAGCTGGTGACCTTCTCCGCGGGCGCGGACGAGCGGGTCGGCGTGGTCGACGCCGATGCCGGAGTGGTGCGGGACGTCAGCGGGCTCCTTCCGGCCGGCACGGGCGTGCTGGAGCTGGTGACCCGCTGGGACGAGCTGGGCCCGGTGCTCGAGCGGCCGGGCGCGCCGGAGGCGGTGCCGCTGGACTCGGTGCGGTTGCGGGCGCCGATTCCGGTGCCGCGGCGCAATGTGTTCTGCGTGGGCAAGAACTACCGCGAGCACGTCGCGGAGTTCGGCCGCAGCGGCTACGACACGCCGGGCAGGTCGGAGGCGCTGCCGGACAAGCCGATCCTGTTCTCCAAGGCCACGACGTCGGTGACCGGGCCGTACGACGACGTGTCCGCCCACCCCGGGGTGACCGCGGAGCTGGACTACGAGGGCGAGCTCGGCGTGATCATCGGGCGCGGCGGACGCGGGATCTCCCGTGCGGACGCGTACGAGCACGTGTGGGGCTACACCATCGTCAACGACGTGACCGCGCGCGACCTGCAGCGGGACCACAAGCAGTGGCTGCTGGGCAAATCTCTGGACACGCATTGCCCGATGGGCCCGTACGCGGTCACCGCGGACGAGATCCCGGACGTGACCGCGCTGGAGCTGGAGACCGCGGTCAACGGCGAGAGCCGGCAGCTGGCGCTGGTCAAGGATCTGATCTTCGACATCCCGGAGCTGATCGCGACGCTCTCGGCGGGGATCACGCTGCTGCCTGGCGACATCATCGCCACCGGCACCCCGGCCGGCGTCGGGATCGGGTTCGAGCCGCCGAAGTTCCTGCGCCGCGGGGATGTCGTCGAGGTTTCGATCTCCGGCCTGGGCGCGCTGCGCAACCGGATCGCCTGAGCACGAAAGGAACGCGGACATGAAGATCAACGGCGCCGAACTGGCGGTCGAAGCCGAGGGCGCGGGACCGGCCGTGCTGATGGTGCACGGTTTGGGCGGCACCTCGAACTTCTATCAGGTGCAGGCGCAAGCGCTGGCCGAACGGTTCCGGGTGATCCGGGTCGATTCCGCCGGAGCCGGGCGATCGGGGCTGCGCGACGGAATCAGCATCGAGTCCCACGCCGACGACCTCGCGGCAGTGCTCGACGCCTTCGAGATCGACGTGGCGGCAGTGGTCGCGCATTCGATGGGGACGCTCGTCGCCCGCGCCTTCGCGGCCCGGCATCCGCAGCGGGTGAGCGCGCTGGCGCTGCTGGGCGCGGTCGCCGAACCGGCCGACGCGGGACGGCGGGCCCAGCGCGACCGGGCTGCGATCCTGCGCGACCAAGGCGCCGCAGCCGTCGCGCCCGGCGTGGTGGCCAACGCCCTTTCCGAAACAACGCGGCGGGACAAGCCCGAAGTCGCCGCGTTCGTGCGAGAACTGGTGATGCGCCAGGACGCCGAAGGCTACGCCCGCAACTGCGAAGCGCTCGCCGCCGCGACCGACCCGGGCCCGATCCCCGCGCAACTGCCGCTGCTGCTGGTCACCGGCGCCGAGGACAAGGTCGGCCCGCCCGCGGTCAGCGAAGCCCTCGCCGCGGCGCACGGCGACGCCACCGTGACGATCCTGCCCGGCGTCGGCCACTGGACCGCGCTGGAAGCCGCCGCCGACACCACCGCACAGCTGGCGAAATTCCTGTAGCCACCCATCCGCCTCAACGACGAGGAGACCGTCATGTCCGTTCCGGCGAACAAAACCCTGTTCCGCGACGTGTCCATTCTGGACTCCACCGGGGCCGAGCCCTACCGCGGCGACGTGCTCGTCGACCACGACCGGATCGCCGCGGTCGGCACCGTCGACCCGGCCGCGGCCGCCGGCGCCCGCGCGATCGAAGGCCGCGGCCGCACCCTGATGTCCGGGCTGTGCGACGCGCACACCCACTTCACCTGGAACAACAGCGGCGATCTCGACGGGCTCGCCGCGCTGCCGGTGGAGGAGCACCTGCTGTTCGCGATCGAATCCGCCCGGTCCTACCTCGATTCCGGCTACACCATGTGCCTCGGCGCGGCCTCGGCCAAGGACCGGCTCGACGTCGTCTGCCGCGACGTCATCAACGCCGGCCGCTTCCCCGGCCCGCGATACCTGGCCAACGGCCCGGAAATCGCCGTCACCGGCGGCGAACTCGTCAAGGGCATCACCTGGTTCGCCGACGGCCCGGAGGAAATGCGCAAGGCCGTGCGCCGTCTCATCGAGATCGGGGTCGACCAGATCAAGCTCTCCATGACCGGCGAAGAAATCACCGGCACCCAGCGCGCCGAGGACACCTACATGTCCGACGAGGAAGTCGCGGCGGCGGTCACCGAGGCACACCGCCGCGGCAAGCGGGTCTGCGCGCACGCGCGCAGCGCGGAAAGCGTGAAAATGTGCGTGCGCCACGGCGTCGACATCGTCTACCACGCCAGCTTCACCGACGAAGAAGGCATGGACCTGCTCGAAGCCGCCAAGGACTGGATCTTCGTCGCGCCCGGCGTGAACTGGCTCGTCGCGACCCTGTACGAAGCAGCCGACTTCGGCTACCCCCAAGAAGCCGCCGAAGCCGCCGGCTACAAACGGGAACTGGAGACAGCCACCGCCGCCATGATCGAAATGCACAAACGCGGCATCCGCGTGCTGCCCGGCGGCGACTACGGCTTCGCCTGGACCCCGCACGGCACCTACGCCCGCGACCTGCAGCACTTCGTCGAACGCTTCGAGTTCACCCCGATGGAAGCCATCCTCGCCGCCACCGCCCAAGGCGGCGAGATCATGCTCCGCCCCGGCGAACTCGGCAAGGTCCAGCCCGGCTACCTGGCCGACCTGCTGCTCGTCGACGGCGACCCGCTCGCCGACATCACCGTCCTGCAGGACAAAACCAAACTCCACGCCATCATGAAGGACGGCAAGTTCCACAAGGAAACCGCCGACCGGCCATGACGCCCGCTCCGGGGCGGGCGGCCACCCCCACCCGCGGCGCGCCCGCCCCGGCACCCCTCCACCCGCCCGAGGCACCCGTGACACTGCTCGTCTGCACCACCTGCCCCCGCTACGACCCCCAGCGCAGCGGCGAATTCGGCAACGCCCTCGCCACCGCCCTCGCCGACAACCCGACCAGCGACAAAATCGACATCCGCCACGTCCAATGCCTCGGCGGCTGCCCCCGCGACGGCGTCATCGCCCTCGACGGACCCGGCAAAGCACGCGTCCGCCTCTCCCGAATCACCACCGACGACACCGACGCCATCCTCCACGCCGCACACGCCCACGAAGCCAGCTTCACCGGCGTCCCAGGCGACTGGGAAATCCCCGAAACCCTGGCCAGCCGAATCAGTTCCGTCACCATCAAACGCGCACCCAGGACAGGGTTCGACAGCCACATTCGCCAGCCATCCCGACCCATGTCCCCGCGCAGCTGGTGATCTCGGTCAGGCACAGGACCGTGAGCCCGCAGCGCAGCCCGGACACCGGCAGTGCCGCGGACCGCGCCGTCGCCGTGCGGCTCACGCCGGTCAGTTCCCGGCGGACGGCGATGCGGCCACCGTCAGAACTTCCGGCTCCGCCGGACCGCACCACCCACGTTGGCCCAAGGAGCGATGAGGTCGATGGTGGTTGAAGTGATCGACGCACTCGGCCAGGACCTGTTCGAGATGAGGCCGGTTGACGATGAGCATCCGATCCAGACACTCACGGCGAACGCTGCCCACCCAGCGTTCAGCGATCGCGTTCGCCCGCGGCACCCGAACAAGACTGCGCAGGACGTCGATGCCAACCGACGCGAATACCTCATCGAACGCAGTGGTGAACTTCGCGTCGCGGTCACGGAACAGAAACCGTAGGCCTTCCACGCGACCATCAAGCTCCATCAGCACATTCCGGACCTGCTGAACCACCCACGCCGCAGTCGGATGAGCGGTCACCCCTGCACCATGAACACGACGACGGTCGTGTTCAACAAAGAACAACACGTACAACCGGCGCAGCAACACCGTGTCGACGTGGAAGAAGTCGACCGCCAGGATGCCCTTAGCCTGGGCAGTGAGGAACCGCTTCCATGTCGGTCCCGATCGGCGCGCTGCCGGGTCCAAGCCTGCACCCTTGAGGATCGTCCATACCGTCGATGCCGCGACCGTGTGCCCCAGCCCGACGAGTTCACCGTGGATTCGCCGGTAGCCCCACCGTGGGTTGTCCCGGGCCATCTCCAGCACCAACCGGCGGATCCCTGCCGCGACCGCCGGGCGCCCTGGTCGGCGTCGACAGATCCACCGACGCCGCACCAACGCGGCGTGCCATCGCAAGATCGTCCGTGGCGACACGATCAACGTCAACCGACACCAGCTCGGCACCAGCCGCACCAACGCCCGATAACACAGCGCGATCAGCCCACGTCAGATGCGGCCGCGTCACCTGGCGCCGCAGCACAGCCAACTGATGACGCAGCACGAGGATCTCCACGTCCTTCGCGGCCGCGGGCCGCACACACAGCACCAGCCACCCGAACACCCGCGCCACCAGCAGACACAGAAACCTCATGCCCACAACTCGTGATCATCGACCACCGGGCAGTCACCCCATCAACCACCCGCCCACACACCACGAACCACCCGGTCAGAACCTATGACAGCGTTTCCGGCACCCACAGGATGAACTCCGCGACACCGGCCGAAATGGACACACGGCGTCGCCTCCGCCGCGACACCCAGAGGCAACCGCGGACGACCCGTCCGATCATCGGCAGACACCTCCGCTGGCGAACAAGCCAGCGAGATGTCAGGACCTGCCTCGGCCGGCGCACTACCAGCCAGAGCGGATAGGACCCAAGGCGGACCCAGGCGATCAATACCACCGGGATCGCGAGGGAGAGCGCGAAAAACAGACCGGCACTCCGCTGTCCACGAGGCGCGCCGCGACCGGTGCGCCGGTCGCGGCGCGCTCGGGCGGACGCAAAGCCAATCAGGGAGGCCCGCAAGGCGAACAATGCAAGCCTCCCTGATTCATCGACACAGCTTCAATAAATGCTATCTTTTATTCCTTCTCGCTGATATCACCGCCGCGATTAAAGCTGTCAAAATCCCGGCGGAAAAGAGGACGATTCCTATCGTATTCACTTTTTCACCGGCGTCAGGATTATCCTGCAAGAAGACGAAGACGGCAGCGAAGATCGCAAGAATTGCACCGATACTGCCGACCAGTACAACGATGCTTTTCTTCTTCATTGCTCTCCTTGTCGACAGTCTAATCTCTGGACTTGAATTCTTTATTGGCCTCATTGATGGCTACCACGCCGGCGCCGATCGCGGCCACGCCTGCGCCGATTCCGCCTACGGGGTCTGTCAAACGAGCGGTGTAACTCGGGTTGAAGGGGAACTACTTGCGTCCGGCGGCCAGGCGGCCGTCGAAGGCGATCTCGAACGCGTTCAGCGCGGGTTTCCACCGCATCGTCCAGCGTTTCCGGCCGGCGCCCGTGGGGTCCAGGCTCATGATCGCCATGTAGACGCACTTGAGCGCGGCCTGCTCGTTCGGGAAGTGACCGCGGGCTTTCACCGCGCGCCGGATGCGGGCGTTGACGCTCTCGATCGCGTTGGTCGAGCAGATCACCCGCCGGATCTCGGCATCGAACGCCAGGAACGGCACGAACTCCGCCCACGCGTTGTCCCACAACCGGACGATGGCCGGATACCGACCGCCCCACGTCTCGGCGAACTCGGCGAACCGTTCGCGGGCGGCGGCCTCGGCCGGCGCGGTGTAAACCGGCTTGAGCGCCCTGGCGATCGCGTCCCAGTGCTGACGGCCTGCGTAGCGGAAGCTGTTGCGCAGCAAGTGAACCACGCAAGTCTGGGTGATCGTGGCGGGCCAAACCGCAGTGATCGACTCGGGCAACCCGGCAAGCCCGTCGCAGACGACCATGAGCACGTCAGCGACGCCGCGGTTCTTGAGTTCGGTGAGCACGTGCAGCCAGTACTTCGCGCCCTCGCCGCCCTCGCCCGCCCACAAGCCGAGGATGTCGCGGCGGCCCTCGCAGGTCACCGCCAAGGCGACATAGATCGGCCGGTTGGCGACCCTTGCCGTCGCGGATCTTCACGTGGATCGCGTCGATGAAGATCACCGGATAGACCGGGTCCAAGGGCCGGTTCTGCCACTCGACCATGCCCTCGACGACCTTGTCGGTGATCGTGGAGATCGTCTGCCGGGACACCTCGGCCCCGTAGACCTCGGCCAGATGCGCCGAGATCTCCCCGGTCGTCAGGCCCTTCGCGGCCAGCGAGATCACCATCTCGTCCACGCCGCCCAGGCGCTTCTGCCGTTTGGCCACGATCTTCGGCTCGAAGCTCGCATCCCGGTCGCGGGGCACGTCGATCTGCACCGGGCCGACGTCGGTGAGCACGGTCTTGGCGCGGGTGCCGTTGCGCGAGTTACCGGTCCCGCGGCCAGCCGGGTCGTGCTTGTCATAGCCGAGATGGTCGGTGATCTCGCCTTCGAGCGCCGACTCCAGCAGCCGTTTGGTCAGCTGCGCCAGCACCCCGTTCTCACCGGTCAGCGCCAGCCCACCAGTCTTCGCGCGATCCACCAGCTGCGCGACGAGCTGCTCGTCCAGGCCATCCAGCCCGGATACGGGGCTCAAGTCCTCAGCGTTCTCCACGCCAGACATCATGTCGGTCATCAGGTGCACTTCCATGATCGGGAGTTACACCGCTCGTTTTACAGTCCCGCTTCGGGACTGCCCCGAGTTCGGTTGACTCGCAGGTGGGGTGGATCAGGCTGCGGTTGCGTGCCTGTTAATTGTCTCAAACTCGATCGGCGTGAGTTTGCCGAGGCGGGCCTGCCGACGCCAGCGGTGGTAGGTGCGTTCGATCCAGGTCACGATCGCCAGACGCAGTTCCTCGCGGGTCTGCCAGCGTTGCCGGTCCAGGACGTTCTTCTGCAGCAGCGCGAAGAAGGACTCCATCGCGGCGTTGTCGCCACAGGCCCGGACCCGTCCCATCGATCCGCGTAAGCCGTTGCGGTGCAACGTGTTCACGAACTTCCGTGACCGGAATTGGCTGCCCCTGTCCGAGTGCACGATCGTGCCGGCCGGCTCCCGCAGCCGGACCGCGTTACGCAACGCCGACACCGCCAATAATGCCGTCATCCGCGAGTCGATCGAGTACCCGACGATGCGGCCGGAGTAGACGTCCTTGATCGCGCAGAGATACAGCTTGCCCTCGGCGGTGGGATGTTCGGTGATGTCGGTCAGCCACAGCCGGTCCGGAACGTCAGCGGTGAATATCTTGCATACCAGGTCGTCGTGCACTGGTGGCCCGGCCCGTCTCGTCAGTCCCTTCTTCTTCGCGAACACCGACCAGATCTTCTGCTGAGCGCACAGCCGCGCGACCCGGTTCACCCCGGCGGTGATGCCCCGAGCGGGCCGTTCGTCAGCGATGAACCGGTGCCCGAACGCGGGGTCGTCACGATGGATGTCGAGCGCCGCGTTGATCAGATAGGCGTCGTCCAGGTCGCGGCGGGTGACCGGGGCCGCCCTCCAGGCGTAGTAGGCCTGTGTGGAGAACCCCAGGACCCGGCAGGTCACCGCGACGGGGAATCCGTCGGCGGCCAGGTCCTCGACCAGCGGGTATGTCATTTTGGGGAGATCTCCTTGGCGAAGTACGCTGCGGCTCGGCGCAGGATCTCGTTCTCCTGCTCCAGTAGCTTGGCGCGTTTGCGCAGCTCACGCAGCTCCGCCGACTCCGTGGTCGTCGTGCCAGACCGGTTCCCGTCGTCGATGTCGGCAATCTTGAGCCAGCGGTGCAGGCAGGACTCGGAGATCCCGAAGTCTTTCGCGATCTGCGAGATCGGTGCTTCGCCCTTGCGGGCGACCGCGACCACGTCGCGACGGAACTCCGGCGGGAATGCTTTCGGCATGGTGGACATTCTTCCAGCGAGGAGCGCATCCTCACAGGTCAGGAGTCAACCGAACCGGGGCAGTCCCGAGATACCCCCAAGCTAGATGTTATCCACAGATGAGGATGAGCCTGTGGTGGAAACCGCTGAGTAGCAGAGGTGGGCGCATTACGCAGTCGAGTACCGGCAAAGACACACGCCATCCGGTGCAGACCTCGACCGAGTCGCCCGCACGCACAACTACGGCTGGCGAATCCTGCGCGAATGGCGCGCGACCGGGCAGATCGACTCAGACAGCGGAGTCTCCACAACAGTGACTGCCTGAGCACCCGCGGAACGTGCGGCAGCACGACACAGCCGGTGCAACGTCCCCAAGATCGCCCGGCCGGCTTCGGGCGCCGTCGAGGAGAACTTGGGCATCGTGGGGCCTGGTGCCACTGTCGACGGTGCACGTGGCCTCGAGCACCTCGGCGGCACCGTTGAGTTACCCGGCCAGCCGGATGCCGACGGTGAGGTCTCGACACAAGCCCAGGCCGGCCGGCGAAGAGAACGGCGAAACAACCACGCAAGCCGGCCGAGACGACCTGCCGGGTCCACAACGGCTTCACAGAGCCTGGTCCAGCAGGTCGTAGCGAAGGGCTTCCTGCGGTATGGCCCGACCGCCGGTCAGGAGCGCGATACTGCGGTCCCTCACGCTTTCCGGTAGCCACTTGGCCAGATCACGGGCTCGCCCAGGCTCGACTCCGGGGCCGGGTCGCGACGGCCGGTCCGCCAGCAGCCGCCACAGCGACTCCGCCGGTCCCGCCAGGATCCCGGACCGGCTGACGATCGCGCATGCGGTCGCAGCGATCTCGAGGCCCGGGGCGTCGAGGTCACCAAGGTAGTCGAACCGCGTCACCCGGAACGGCAGATCGAGAACCGACGCCAGCGGTGCCGTGTTCCGTCCCTGGATCCAGGCTACTGCCACCCACTTCGGCGTTGTCCGTCCCCGGAGCACCCGGAGCAGGCTGCGGAAGGTGGCGTGGTTCTCCACGCAGACCAGTGCACCGGGCGGGCCGACGACCGGTACGGCCGGCTCCCACGTCAGCGGCGTCGGAACGCGTACGCATCGCAGCAGGCCGAAATTGAGCCGGTCAGGCCGCCACAGCGTCTCCCCGCCCACCGGAGGCGTCGAGTCGAACGCCTTTTCGTTGCCGAGGAGTTCATACGCGCGCTCGGCGGCTGGGATGACCGCCACCTGTCCGCCGTTCGTACGGCGCAACCAGTCGTTGACGGCCAGCAGCACGGTTCGCTGACCGCTGAGCAGGTCGAGCGACGTCGCCCAGTCCGCGAGTTCGGGACGCAGGGGTACGCCGACCGGACGCCGTTGGTCACTGGCCTGAACCGTCCTGATGAGCTGGACAGACTTGGGCAGCACGCTGCGTCCGCGCTGGACTCTGGCCTTGGCGACGGACCAGAGACCAGCCTCTCGCCCGCGCTCGAGGGTGGCTCGGACGAGCTCGGGGACGTCGCCGGGCCCGGCTCCGGGAGCGAGCTTCCTCAGCTCGGTGGCGAACGCGTCGATGTCACGGCGGCCGCCCCGGCCTTCCGGATCGAGCGCGAGGACCAGTGCGTCGAGGTCGACCATGGTCATTCGCCGAGGACCTGCAGGACGTCGTGCTGGATCAGCTCGAGATCCGCCAGCTCGCGGTTGCCGTCGTCGACGAGCACGACCTTCTCTCCGGACGACGGGCGTGAACGACGAGCCAGGGTGATGATCCGGTCGAACATCGACAGTGCCCCCTTGTCCTTGGGGGCGGCGGTGAAGACAAGCTGCAGCCCGAGCTTGTCGGCTGCGAGCCGCATGGTCCGGACGAACTGGTCGGCGGACGCCTGGCCGAATGGGTTGTCCAGCCAGAGCCAGCCGATCGAGGTGTCGTTGCCGGCCGCCTTCACCCGGGCCATGGTGGCGTACAGCAGCACTCCCGCCGTCACCCGCTGTCCGCCGGAGAAATTCTTTAGCTCGGCGACGTCGACCCGGTCGAGGGCGAGATCGGTGTGGGGCTTCAGGAGCCGGACGCGGAACGGTGCGTCGACGAGAGCGCGGGCAGCGGCGAACAGCATCGCCTGGGCATCCGAGCTGCCCGCATCGGGCGCGAGGAGAGCGTGGACCAGGCGCGCCACACGGTCGACCGAAACGGATTCGTCGTCCGGCACGGGTTCGTGATCGATGACGGCGAAGCGCTGTCCCGACCACTCCCCCAGCCCTTCTGGCAGACGTGACTGGTTCTGGTAGTGGCGCAGCTTCTCGATCGCCGTGGACGCCTGGATGTGCAGCATCCGGGCACACGTCCGCACGCGTTCGTCGTGTTGCCCGAGGTCGTCCCGCAGGGTGGCCACCCGCTGCTCCAGCTGCGCCGCGATGCGTTCGGCGTCGAGGGCGAGGCTCTGGTCCGTCCTGAGCCGCGTGATTAAGTCGGCCAGGTGGGGATCGGCCTGGTCTTCGACAACTCTGGCGTCCTTGCCGTTGGCGTGTGACTGCACGCCGGCCGTCAGTTCGTTCAGCGCGGCTTGGGCTCGCGAGACGTTTTCGGTCGCGGCCCGCAGCTCTTCAGTGCTGTTGGCGAGGACCTCGGTCAGCTTGCCCACGTCGTCGAAAACGCGTCCGGCCGGAAGCTCGGCCGCGAGGTGGAGCAGCGGCCGCACCGAAGCCTCGATCAGCCGATGCGCTTCCGCAGCCTTGGCACCGGCCGCTTCCGCCTCCTTCATCAGGCGGTCCTCGACGTTGCGTTTCTCGAGAAATTCCACGGCCACATCGTTGAGCTGACGTGCGTACTGATCGGCTTCCAGCGGCGAAGTGACCCGCACCGCGCTCGGGAACCCGTCAGCGTCCGGAGAGGTGCGGTCCTCGCGGTCGTCGACCCGCTGCTGGTGGACGCGCCGGGCGGCCTCCGCCGTCGCCTCCGCCTTCGCGAACTCGACCCCTACATCGGAACTTCGCCCCTCGGCGATCCTGATCGACTCAGCCAAAGCGACCGGATGGCGGGCACCTCTGCTCGCTGCGTACTGCTTGGCGAGCTCGCGCCGCTCGCGGTCCGTGCCGATCCTCGCCTCGGCATCGGCGAGTTCGCCGCGGAGCCGCTCGATCTCGTCGGACAGCGCGGGATCGATCGTGGCGCTCGCCAGTGTCTCCTGCACACCGGCCAGGCGTGCCTGGAGAACCGTCTCCCCTTCGTCGGGAATCGGCCCCTCCGTCGTCGGTGCCAACCCCGCTTGGCGCAAGGCGTTAGCCGCGTCATCGCGAGCGTTCGCGCGTTCGTCTTGCAGTCCCTTGGCCTCGTCGATGCGTTCCGCCAGATCGGCCTTGATGTCCGACAGCTCCTCGATGCGCGCGCCGAGCGAGGCGATCGCATCGCGGAGTCCAGGCAACGCGCGACGCGCCGCGGCGATCGTCTCGGCCGCGGCGATCGCGGGAACGAGTAACCGGCGGTGCTCTGCTGCCGTGTCGATCGTCAGCTGGGCCTCCTCCACGACGCCCCGCTGCACGACCCGCTCTTCTTTCAGCGCAGCGATTTCCTCTCGCGCGGTCTGTTCGTACCGACTCGCCTCCTCCACTCGTTGCTCGGCGGCCTCGATACTGCGGTTGAGCGCGGGACGAGGATCCGCCGGAAACTCCTGCCACAGCTGCTCGCAGGTCGCGAGGACGCCACGAAGGAGCTGGGCCCGTGCGGTGGCCTTGGCGCGATCGTCTTCCGCTCGTGCGCGGTCGTCGGTGGCCGCGGCGACGAGGCCCGCCGCGGCGTCCCGGTCGAAGACCCCCACGGGTGGCAGCAGAATCCGCGCTTCGGTCCCGCTGCCGCCGCCACCCGCCGCTGCGGCCTCGGGATCAGTGACCGCGCCGACCCAGAGGGCGACATCGAGGTCGAGACCGTCGAGCACGGCCGCCACCGCGGGCACGAGGTGAGGCTCCGCGACGACGAGTCCGGAAGCGATATCCGGCCGCGACCGGGCGAACGACTCCGCGGGCTCGGCGGTCATCGTGTCCGCGATCCACCGCCACCCGGACCACACCGTGAGTTCTTCCTGCTCGCACCGCCGCACCGCGTCCTCGACGATCTCGGCCGGCGGCAGGAGCCCGTCGGTGCCGATCGAGTCGATCGTGCGCTGCGCCGCCTCGGCCGCCCGGCGCGCTTCTTCCGCGTCACCGTCCGCCCGGGTGGCGCGCCCGGTCAGCACGTCCGTGAGCAGGGCACGACTGTCCCAGAGATCGGCGACCGTACCGCCGAAGGCGTCCACCACGAGTTCGTCCTCTTCGACTGCAGCCACTCGCCGATCGACCGTGTTCAGCTGTCCGCGGAACCGCTCGACGTCGTCACGCGCTTCGCGGCTCCGCCGCTCGGCCGTCACAAGCCGGTCCTGTGCCCAACCGAGAGCCGTTTCGATCCGCTCCAGCTCGACTCTGGCAGCGTTTCGCCGGCCCTGCGCGGCGGTGATCGCTTCGGCGAGCTCGAGGTCCTGCTGTGCCGGTTCCTCGCCTTCCGGCAGCAAACTCGCCTCGACGGCCCCGGCCAGCGTGCCCTCCGCCGCGGCCCGGTTCTTTTCGTGCTGCTCCGCCTGCTGGGTGACGGCGCCTCGCTCGCCGAGCGCCTGCCTCTCTTCGCGAGTTGCGTCATCCAGGTCGTCGCGTGCCTTCTTCAGCCTCGTCTCGGCTGCTCGGCGGGCGCTCTCCGCTTCGTCTCGGCGTGCGGTCAACAAGCGAGCGATACTGTGCCTGAGCGCGCTTTCCTCGCGCTGCAATTGTTCCGTCTTCATTTCGACGACCCGCCGGCGCTCTTCGAGACCGGCGAGACGGCCGGTGAGCTCTCCGGCCAGGAGGACGTCTCCGACGATCCGCCAGGCGGCGAGTTCCCGCTCGGCGTCCTCTCGTTCGTCGCGCCGCCGGTCGGCGATGCCCTCGGCTTCCCGCACTCGCAGCTCGGCGGCACGCAGTTCCATCCGAAGGCGGTGGGCCTGCGCTCGCCGCGCCGCCGAACCGGCCTCCCGGCGAGAGCCGTCGTGGTGGTCGTACAGCTGCTTCGCCGTTTCTTCCTTAAGGCGCAACGCCGCAGTCGTTGCTTCCGCGTCGGCAACGGCCGAGACAGCACGTGTCCTGGCCGCTGTGGCCGCGCGGCGCTGCTTGCCGGCCTCGTCGTGTGCGACGGCGAGGCCGAAGAGCGGCTCGATGACTTTCTGCCAGAGGTTCAGCTCCTCCTCCCAGCGCGGCCGGGCGGCGGCGTTGGCCCGGAGGACGTCGACGCTGTTCGTGATCTGCTCCACGGTCGAAGTCGGCATGGTGGCGCCGACGAGCCACTGGACGAACTGGTCGGAGTCGGTGAACCGCATGACCCGATCGACGCCGCCCTCGGCGGCGTTCATGACGGCCTGGAAGCGAACCTGGTCGAGATCGACGCCGACGGCGTCGAGCCACCTGCGCCAGTTTCCCTGGTGGTCGGACGGCAGATGCGGTGGTATCGCACCGCCGGACGGCAGCACGGCACGCACGCCGTCCGTGAACTGGTTGCGGGTGGCCCACCTCCCGGCATCGGTCCGGAACGGAAGGTCGTCGATGGTCGGCCCGTGCTCACCCGAAAACCAGCCGTAGAAGACGCGGTGGAGCCGTGACGGGTTCTCGAGGTCCTGGGTGCCGCCGCCCGCCCAGTCGGCGACCATGCCGACCACGACACGCTGCAGCTCCCCGTCGATGACCCGACTGGCCTGCTCGACGACGTGGCAGACATCGCGGGACCGGACCAGATGGGCCAGCGACCGGTCCGATTCGCCGCGGATGAAATCCCGGGCGGACGGCAGGTAGAGGGCGTAGCGCAACGCCGTGACCATCGTCTTGCCGGTGCCGTTGTCCGCCCACAGAGCCGCATGCGCCGTGCGGTCGAGGGGCTCCGACCACCTGAGATCCAAACCTTCCAGCCGGGACTCGGCCAGGCCGGCTCCCGCCAGGAAGGTGCGTTCCAGCCGCCAGCCGAGATGTCTCACGCGTCCTCCTCGTCGAGCGCGGAAATCCCTGAGTTGACGATGGTCTGCCACGCCAGCGGACCACCACCGGCGGCGACGTGGGCGCGGAACCGGTCGGTCGACCGCCACACCCGCAGGTCCGGGCGCGGCGGCGGCACCGTCCGATCCGCCACCAGGAGGCCGAAGGCGGCCAGCATGCCGAGCACTTCTTCGCACATCTTCACCGTGCAACCACGCTTGAGCTGGCCGGTGTTCTTCGTGACGGCGATTTGCTTGCGGTGGACGCTGTACTGCTCCCACGCCGGCCCCAGACCGGCGGGCAACTCGGCTTCCCCTGCTTCGACCGCGGCGGCGTGTTCCCGGATCAGCCGGTCAACGTCGATCGCGGAGACCCGCCGAGTGCCCGGCTCTCGCACCGACCGCGCGGTCGGGTAGCACCAGGCGGCGGCCCCTCCGAGCGCCACCCCGTAGACCATCCGGTCCCCGGCGCTGCTGATCCGCAGCCATGGGGCCGTATCAGCGACGGCAAGCGGTGAGTCGACCTCCGCGGAGAGCACCAGGCCGGTCGTCCGATCCGCGGCCAGTGTGCGTACCCCGAGGCCGGCCGCGGTCTCTTCGAACGCCGTCCGCAGCTCGGGATCCGTGGTGTAGCGGTCGAAGAGCCGGTTGTAGGTATCGTGGCGAGCTGGTGTCACCGTGTGATCGAGCGCGAACCGCAGCAGCAGGCCGACGTCCCTGGCAAGGTCACGGTCGGTCATCCGGCACCCTCCGGTGCAGCAGCAGATCCGGGAAATCGAGATCGGGCGTGGATTCGCGGCAGGCGTCGTCAACGGCCCACCAGTCGTCGCTCCGGTCAGGAACGCCGTCCGGGCGCCACAGCATCAGGGCGTCCAAGGCGAGCAGCAGCCGGAGGCGCAGCCGTGCGGTGTGCCGTCCGCCGGCAAGGGCGGCCAGCTCGACGACGGTGCGGAGGTCGGGCTGGGAGAAGAGCGCGTCGGCGTCGGCCAGCAGATCGGACAGCCGCGCCTTCATCCCGGGTGCAACTCGCCGGCCGCGCAGGGCTTCGGCGACGTTGTGGAACTGCTCGGGGAACTGCTGGTAGACGCCGTCGTTGTCCTCCAACGCGCCGGTCGCCACTTCCCGTCCGGGGACGTCGAGAACCTGACGCGGCGGCGCGACGAGCCGATCCGCCAACGCCGAGAAGTTGAGCAGCCGTGCCGGTGCCGGAGGCGAGGCGTCGGCGCCGGCTGGCAGCGGCTGCCCGGCCAGAAGCGCGGACAGGACGTCCGCAGTGGGGTCGACCTCGGTCGCTGGAACGGCCGTGAACGCCTGCGCCGCCTGAGCGTCGCGCCAGCGCGGTGTCGCGCCGATGACGTCGGTGTGGAGCTCGGCGAGCGTCTCGACGGCCTCGCCGAGCCGGGAGATCGCCACCGTGAGCTGCTGGACGGCTTCGGGATCCTGTTCTTCGGATGCATCGGAACGCAAGCTCTCCAAGTGGCGCAGAAAGGTCCCGTCGACCTGGATCCGCCGTTCCAGATGCCGCGACGCGGCGGTCAGTTCCGGCCGCAGCGTGGTCACGTAGTCCACCCGGCTGATATCGCGCTCGGCTTCGATGATCATGCGGCGGACGTTCGCCGAATAGGTCCGAGACAACGTCAGGGCGTCTTCGGCCGATTCAATCGCCGCACCGAGCCGTCCGCTGTCGGCCTGCGCCTGCATGACGGCGATGACCGCTTCGTGTTCATCTTCGAGGGAGCGGTTGGTCGCGAGCAGCAACAAAGCCACCGCGGTGTGGTCGGCGTTGACCTGCAGCGACGACCCGTCGCCCGCCAGGGTCTCGTACAGGACGCGAACCTGGTGGGTTACGCGCTCCCAGCCGGCATCGGCGTCGGCGTGCTCGACGGTGAAGTACGGCGACGGCTCGTCGTGCCGCAGCAGGTGATCCAGCACGAACCGGGCGACCCGCTCGTGCTCGGCGACGGGCCGGTGCGGGGCCATCATGGCCGCGCCCCGCGTCATCTCGTCCAGGACCGTTTCGCGCGGAGCACCCAGAGTGCCGTCCAGGCCCGAAGAAAGCGCGATCGTGTCCACGCTCAGCTGGATCAGCGCAACGAAGTCGTAGGCGGCCCAGTCGACGTCCGACGGGTTCCTGGCCCGGTTGAGGTGCACCTCGAAAATCGGTGACAGGTGCGCGAGCGTGCGCCGTCGGCGAGCGGCGCTCCCGGACAACGACGATCCCCTGGAGAAACCGGCCGTCACCCGCGTTCTCCGCTCGAGTTTCCGCCGCCGAACCACGAGGTCATTCCCCACCTCCCGGGCACTTACCGTAATCGCAGGTGATCCGCCCGAACGACGACCGATCGGGTGATGAGACACGAACTGCCTGCCCACGGGCCCTACGCCAGCCGCTGCAGGCCAGATCGGCTTGCACGTAGCGGAAGGCTCGGCCCGACGTTGCCGAAGGTCTCGCCAGAGAGCGTGTCAAGCACGATCATGCCGATGCTCACGCCGATGCACGGCTCGCTGTCTACCGCAAACAACATGCAGCCGCCCCAGCAACACCGTGTGCACATGGAAGAAGTCCACCGCCAAGACGCCCTCGGCCGGTTGTGAGGAACTGCTTCCACGTCGGCCCCGACCGACACGGCACCGGGTCCAGTCCAGCATCTGCGAAGACCTCCCGCACCGTTGACGCCCCGATCGCGCGCGCACCAACTCGACAAGCTCGCCGCGGATTCGCCGGCAACCCCACCACGGGTCGTCCCCGGCACCTCCACCACCATCCGGCGGATCGCCACGCCAGTGCGGCCGTCCCGGGCGACGCCGGCAGATCCACCGGCGTCGCACCAGTGACACGTGCAAACGCAGGACCGTGCACGGGACATGACCAACCACAACCGACGGCCAATTCGGCACCAGCCGCACCAACGCGACCAATACCAGACCGTTCAGGCGATCCCGTCACGCGCCAGGCCCGTGGCTTCACGCCAATCCACGCGGACCACTCGCGTCAACACCCGGGACCGTTCTGCACCGACCCCTAACGACTTGCGCAATACCTCGGCCGCGCCCGGGCGATGATGCCGCTCACGATGCTGCGCGTCGATCAGTTTCGCCCGCTCCACCAAACCGGGGTCAAGTCCGACGACGTTTTTACTATTGAGCCGCGACGGCCGCTCAGACACGTCAGCCGTCGGAGCGTCCGGCCTATGGCCGACCGTTCCATGGACATCGGCGAGAGCTTGCACCCGCCCCGGGGCCCCACGTCAGACCAGCCAATTAGCAACAGCGGTCTCACTGCATCGACCAGCGCCTTCCGAGCAATAAGCAGTTCTTCCGACGGGTAAGCGCAACCGGACCATCGAGGCGCTGATGACCGCAAACCGGATCACCCCCGAGCACCCGAACGTCTCCGAGATCGTCGACCAGTTGTCCGACACGAGAGGGGCCTACTTGGAGGACGAACCGGCCGACCTTCGCCACTGTGTCGCCACGTAGGGCCCTGAAGATCCGTTTTGCTAGCCCGATGGTGCGCCGACGAGACCAGGTAGCACCTCCGCGCTGTCACTCACTCCGCGTCACGCCTGACGACCGGATCGGATGCCCGCAGGCAGCCCCACGGTCCGCGGCGCAGCAACACGGGCCGCAGCCCAGCGGCCCGTGCGGGCATGATGTCGTTGTCCCGGTGATCACCAACGTAAATGATCTCGTCGCGCTCGCCCGGTGCCAAAACCATCACCCGCCCGAAACGCTGGTTCAGATTTGGCGACGCCCCGTTCGCCGGAGGCCGCAACGGGATCGGCTGGAAGCTCCAGTGCGCGCAGCAACCGGGCGGCCTTCTCTGTCTGGTTGTCGGCAACACCCACCCACGCCCCGCTCGCACGGAGGGCAACCAACGCCAGCCGGGCACCTACGCTTCCCTCGATCGCCTCGCCGGCACCGGCATACCTCACGCCGCTGCCGCTCGGCTGCGAGGTCGAAACCGGGCCGCAGCATTTGGAAGGCCTCGGCGTTGTTCAGCGCTGACGCCGTGACGGTGCGCCGGGGGACGCCGAGCTCATCCGTCCATCTGCCAAGCTCGACGCTGTCGTCCAACGAAGGCTCGCCAGGGCCGAGCACGACCGGCTCGATCGCAATACGCCCGGCTATCTCGATGTCCCGCCACCCGGAACGTAGCCAACCACCTTCTCACCATCGCGCGGGGCGGCGGGCGAACCTCGTCAAGGGGCGTCGGGCTTGGCGTCCCAGGTTGCGAGTTCTCCGCCAGGCATGGAGACGACCAGGAATCCGTCGGGCCCGGATACTGTCCAGGCTTCGTATTCGTCGTCTTTCTCCGCCTGGATCGCGGCTCCGTTGCCGAATGCGATTCGCAGTGTGCCAGAATCGTCGGCATCGGATTTCACCACGACTTGAGACACCAAGACATCCATCGGCTGGAATGATTCTTGCGGATCGCTCTCCGGGGAAAAACTATACTGCTTCCCCGGCACGTTGAAGCTGAACGGCGATTCGATGCGCGCCGTGTAGTCGTCGGAGAAACGCAGAACGGCACTGTATTCGACCGTTACGGTGAGCAGCTTCTTTCCCTCAAGGCCGAGATTCACGGCTACCATCCTTCCGGCGTCGGGTACGATCCGTCTGCATTGCGTGGGATATGGGTTTCCGCCCGGGATCCCGGCTTGCCGTCAAGTTTAACGGGCTGGTTGTGTTCGTTGGTGAACTTGACGTAGCCGTTCGGGTATCGCGGATCCGCGCCGGGTTCCATGACTCGGACGGAATTCGCGTCGCCGGAGGAACCAGGTTTCTGCCAGACGGTTCCCTTGCCATTGTTGGACGGCCGGGAGGCCCAGCCGTCCTGGGCGCCCGCCGGCGGCGACGAGTCCGCAGCAGAACTTCCCGCGCTCTCGCTGCTGCTGTTGACTTTGAGCGGTTCAACCCGGTCGTCGCCGGCGGCGTGACCTGCCAGATCTGTGACAGCAGCCCCCGTCATCGAGACCCCGGCCGCGATGCCCGCCGCGGAGGCGATGTTGAGCGGTACGCCGGCGACCGCGCCGACGCCCGTCGCGTCCAGGGCACCGCCCAAGCCTTCCCCGGCGCCGCTGATCACGGTCAGGCCGATGCCGCCCGCAGCTGCGAGGGTATCGAGGGGGTGGTTGAGCATGGCGTTCCCGGCCGACGCCATCGCGTTGACCACATCCGCGCCGGCCTGCGCGAGCGTATCCCCTACGTCGTCGAGCCAGCTTGATTTCTGCGGCGCCTGACCTGCACGGTCACGCAGGGTCTGCGCGGTGATGTTGCCGCTGTCCGCGAGCTGGGCGCGGGCGCGGTTGAGCGCGTCCCGAGCGGCTTGCCGCTGCCTCTCACCTGTATCGGTGAAGACAGGCGGAGGCTGGTTGTTCGCCTGTGCCTGTGCGGCCGCCTGGTCGTAGGATGCCTTGGCCTGCTGTGTCGCGGCTTGGCCTTGGTTCCACAGGGAGACGGCCTCGGCCGCCTGAGCTTGCGCCCATCGCAGTGTGCCGGCGTAGTCGTTCAGCGCCCCGCTCGCGGCTTGCAGGGAGTCGGCCGCCGCGTACCACTTTCCGGGTTCGTACGAGAATTTGTCGTGGAACGCGGTTGCGGCCGGGCCCTGCCAGGCACCGGTGTCGATCGCCTTCAGGCCGTCGGCCGCACCACCGGCCTCTCCCGCGCGTGCTTGCAGGACGCGCGCGTTCTGTTCGATCGCCTCCGGGTTGCCGGGGATCAGGGCGGCCGGGTCCTGGGTTTCGCCGAGCTCAGCCATCATTGACCGCCCGCTGACCGGGATCGGTCCGGAGGGTCCGGGCTGTCGCATCGTCGATGCCGCGGTACGCGTTCGCGGCCCTGGTAAGGGCGGCGCCGATCTTGTCGGCGTCGTCGGTGAGGATGTCGAGGCCGTCGGACCACCGCGTACAGAAGTCCATCAACCCGTCGTGCACACCCTGATGGCCATACAACTCCGCCTCACCGCACAGACCGCGGAGCTGGAACCCCTGTTGGTCTGTGACGCTACGGCTGATCCCGCTCCCGGCCTCCGCCACCTTGTCGACGTCGACGTGGAATCCCGGCCCGTCTACCACTGAAACGACCCCCTCCGACACTCTCCGTACTCGGCCATCCTCTCTATCGGACCACACGATAAGCAACCACGGGGTCACTTTGTGCAGGTTTCCCACCTGCGCCGATGCGATCCCGATGCCGCCCGGTCGATGTCGTCGCAGGTTGAGGGGATGCGCGACATGCAGAATCTGGCGCCGGAACGCCGCATGGTGTCGATCCTCGCGCACACGCGGCAACACCGGCGTCGGGGTCGCGCGCAGCTTCGGCGGTGGGTGCGTCGGTTCTCGACGGCTCCTGCCAGCGAGCAGGCGTGTTCACAGGTGGGGTCGTTGGGCGGATCCAGACAATCGCTCCCGTGGTCGGCTATCAAGCCTCGCTCACGAAGGATCTCGCTGGCGTCGGCGGGGACGGGGTGGTCCTTGGTCATCGCTGCCGGGTCACCCGTCGGCGGAGGCTGTTGAGCGCACGGTGCTGGGCAACGCGCACTGCGCCGGGCGTGGACGACAGGAGTTCGGCGGTCTCCTCCGAGGTCATTTCCCCCATGATGCGGTGCACGAGGATGTCCTGATGTTTCTCCGGCAACGTGCCGATGAGCTCTCGCACCATCTGCCGCATCTCTGCCTGCAACAGCGCCTGTTCGGGGCCGTTGCCGGGATCCGCTCGCTCGGGGACGTCGGCGACGGCCGTGGATGGCTCGCGGCGCTGTTTTCGGTGAAAGTCCGCGATCTTGTGGGCTGCGATGCCGAACATGAAGGAGAGAAAGCTCTTGCCTTCGTCCCGGTAAGATGGGAGCGCGGTGAACACCGCGAGCAGCACATCTTGCGCGACGTCGTCGGCTGAGGCGTAGCCCTGGCGAGAGGGGCCGATTCGGGCTCGGCAGTACCGGATCACCTTCGGCTGGATGGTGGCCATCGCCGCGGCCGCGGCCGTGTTCGTCGTCTCCGGCTGGCTCGCGTTGTGGCCCATGGCGGCAGACCGGACCCGCCGATACGCGCGTCGCGAGGACCTTCGTCCGGCGGTTGAAGAAATGATCGTGGTCACCGCCGCGCTGTGCGGATTGGCCGGCATCGTGGTGTTGCTGGTCTCCGGACAGTCGGCCGGACCCGCGACCGCGGCCGTCGCGCTCGGCGGCGTGTTTTCCGTGTGGGCGGCTTTGCATCTCATGTACGCGACGCGTTACGCGGACCTGTACTACGCGGAATCGTCCGCCGGGATCGACTTCAATTCCGGCAATCCGCCCGCGTATCGCGATTTCTTCTACTTCAGCTACAACCTCGGCATGACTTACCAGGTGTCCGACACCAGCGTGTCCAGTTCGACGATCCGCGCCGTCGTGCTGCGGCACACGCTGCTGTCGTACGTGTTCGGCACGGTGATCCTGGCCGCCACGATCAATCTTGTCGCCGGAATCGTCACCCACTAAGGACCGAGCATGACCGCATCGCGGCCCAGCCAGGCGGGCGAGAGCCTGACGACCGTTCTCGTCGCGTTGAGTTCCAATGTGCTGATCGCGGCGGCGAAAACCGCGGTGGCGGCGGTCACCGGTTCGGCGGCGATGCTGGCCGAGGCGGCGCATTCCTGGGCGGACACCGGCAACGAGGTGTTCCTGCTCGTCGGCGAACGCAAGGCGGGCAAGAGCCCGGACGAGACCCATCCGCTCGGCTACGGCCGGGGCGGGTACGTGTGGTCGATGTTCGCCGCGTTCGGCCTTTTCACCGTCGGCGCGGCGGTCTCGGTCTGGCACGGGATCCAGTCGCTGCGCGCGCCGGAGGAAACGTCCTCGTACGCCTGGGCTTACGCGGTGCTGGGAATCTCCTTCGTACTCGAGGGAACCTCGTTCGCCCAGGCGCTGCGCCAGACCCGGCGCGGCGCGCTGACCCGCAAGCTCCGGCCCCTGCGGTACGTGCGCGTCACGTCCAACCCGGTGCTGCGGGCGGTGTTCGCCGAGGACCTTTCGGCGCTCATCGGACTGCTCATCGCCGGGTCGAGCATTCTGGCCCACCAGCTGACCGGCGACGCTCGCTGGGACGCGCTCGGCTCTATCCTGGTGGGAATCCTGCTCGGAGCGGTCGCGATTTTCCTCATCATGCGCAACATGGACTTCCTCACCGGGGAGAAGGTCACTCCATTGGCCCGCAATCGCGCGTTGCGGATCCTGCTGGAGCACGACGCGGTCGAGCGGGTCAGTTTCCTGCACATGGAATGGGTGGGCGCGGACAAGATTTTCCTGGTCGCCGCGGTCGACCTGACGGGCGACGCACCCGAATCCGCGGTCGCGGCCCGGCTGAACGAGGTGCAGGACGCGCTCAACGACCGCCCGGAAATCCAGCGGGCGGTGCTGACGCTGGCGCGTCCCGGCGATCCGACCGACCTGCGGCCCGCTCCGCTCCCCGAGTGGTATGTCGAGTGAGGTTCACGCCGGCGAAGGCAGCCAGGGCGGTTGCCAGGCCGGGCATCCGTCCACCAGCTCGTCCGCGGCGGAAGGCCCCCACGTTCCCGGCGCGTACGACCGGGCCGGACGGGGATAAGCCAGTGCCGGCCGCAGGATCCGCCAGCTCTCCTCCACCGCGTCCTGCCAGGCGAACAGCCGGTCGTCGCCGGACAGGGCGTCGGCGAGCAGGCGTTCGTAGGGCGAGCGCGGGGTGCCCAGGTCCCGTTCGAAGGTGGTGTCCAGGCGCACCGGCCGCCATTGCTCCGCACTGTCCAATCCGGACAGCCGGAGCCGGAACGCCGGGTCCGGCGAGATCCGCACCACCAGCTGGTTGGCCTCGACCCGCGCGGCGTCCGGCAGGAAGCGCAGCCGCGGCGTGTCTTCGAAGATCAGCCGGACCTCGGTGGCGCTCGCGGGAAGGCATTTGCCCGCGCGCAGGAAGATCGGCACCCCGGCCCAGCGCCAGTCGTCGATCGCCAGCTTCAGCGCGACGTACGTTTCGGTGTCCGACCCGGCGGCCACCCCGGGCACGCCGTGGTAGCCCTCGTATTGGCCCCGCACGCAGTCGCCCGGCTCGACGGCCGGGATCGCCCGGAACACTTCGAGTTTCTTCGCGCGCAGATCCGCCACGCTCGACCCGACCGGCGCGTCCATCGCCACCAGCGCCAGCAGTTGCAGCAGATGGTTTTGCACGACGTCGCGCAGCGCCCCGACCTGATCGTAGAACCGTCCGCGCCCGGCCACGTCCAGTTTCTCCGCCATCGTGATCTGGATGGCGGCCACGCTGTCGCGGTCCCACAGTCGCGCGAGCACGTGGTTGGCGAACCGCAGGTATTCGATCTCGGTGACCGGTTCCTTGCCGAGGAAGTGGTCGACCAGCAACAGCTGCCGCTCGTCCAGGACTGCGTCCAGGCGACGGCGTAGTTCCTGCGCGGAAGCCAGGTCGGTGCCGAAGGGCTTCTCCAGTGCTACGCGAGCGTCAGCCAGCAGGCCCGCGGCGGCCAGCCGCTCGACGACGGGGGCGAACAGCGACGGCGGCAACGCCAGGTAGTAGAGAGGGCGGCCGGTGGCGGCCAGGCGTTCGGCGAGTCCCTCGTACAGCTCCGGATCAGCGGCACCCCCGCTCAGGTAGGACAACCGCCGAGCCAGGCGGGCGAACACCGCCGGGTCGAAGTCGTTGACGGCCTTCTCGAGGGACCGGCGGGCCAATTCGGTGAACTCCGCCCGCGACAGGCGCGCGGTGGCGGTGCCGATGACGGGACAGCGCAGTTCGCCGCGCTGTTCCAGCCGGTAGAGCGCGGGAAGGGTCATCTTCGCCGCGAGATCGCCGGTGATCCCGAAAATCACCAGAGCTCCGGCATTCCACCCCGCGGTCATAGAAGATCCGTCTCGTCCGGGGCGACCTCGCAGGTGCGTTCGCGGCCCAGCGGCGCGGACACCGAAGTGACCGTTCCGGTGCCGCAGCCGCGCCAGGCCACGGTGATGCCCTGCGGCTCGTCGCGGCTCGATCCGATCGGGCCGCGGGCGGCGGTTTCGGCGGGACCGACGTGGTACGTGCGGATGTCGTCCTGGCCGGTGCCGTCGACCCGGGTCACCTCGTAGGCGAAGATCGCGACGCGCTGTCCGGCGGCCGGGAAGTCCGGCGGCCACGGGTTGTCGAACAGCCCGCCGCTGGGGGTACCGAGGGTTTTCGCGGTGATCTGGGGTGCGTCAGTCATGGTCCATCCCTTTGAGAGTGTCGATGCGCAGCGCGTGCATCGCGGCGACAAGCTCGGCCAGATCGCGAGGATCGGTGAGCGTCCGGTCGGTGAGTTCGCGGATCCGCCGCAGCCGGTAGCGGACGGTGTTGGCGTGGCAGTGCAGGGTCTGTCCGGCGCGTTCGGTGGAGCCGCCGTCGGCGAAGTACGTGTGGAGGGTTTTCAGGAGCAGGTCGCGTTCGTCGGCGGGCAGATCCAGCACCGGGCCGAAGACGTGGTCGCCGAGCCGCTGGCCTTCGTCGGGGTCGTTGGCGACGAGCGCGGCCAGCGGGCTGGGATCGAACGCGCGGACCTCGACGCGTTCCGGCGGAATCCCGGCCAGCGCGGTCCGCGCCAGGTGAAGCGCACGCGGGGTGTCGGCCAGCGACGGGTACAGCGGGCTGACCCCGGTGCGGGTCGACGCCACCTCGCCGAGCACGGTGAGCAGCGCGGGGTATTGCTCGTCGCGCACCGACACCAGACCGGCTTGCAGCGCTGGGGTGAGCTGCCACGCCGACACCATGCCGAGCTGTCCGAGCCGCCGTTCGACGCCGACCAGGCTCTCCTCGGCCAGCCCGCGGGTCTCGGCCGCGACGACGGCGAGTCTCCCGTCGGGAGGCAGCCCGAGCAGCCGTCCGGCCTCCCACGGCCCGGCTCCGGAGAGCCGCTGGCCGGTGAACAGTGCCTCGGCCAGCGCCGAGCGACGGCGTTGCTGCGCGGCGAGAAGCTCCGCGCTCGCCGCCCGGTACGCCTCGGTCACGCGGACCGCGTGCTCGTCGGTGACCTGCCAAAGCAGGCTCGCCGCGTCGACCAGCGCCTCGGTGCGGCCGATCTCCCGCGCGTGCGCGGCCAGCAGATCCCACAGCATCGCGCAGCCGATCCGGTACACCTGCAGCACTTCCGGCAGCGGCGCGCCCTGGTGTGCGCGCCGGCTGCCGGTCTCCTGCGGCGCGCCCTGGTCCGGGTCTTCGCGCCCGTCGAGCGCGTCGACCAGGAACCGGATGTTGACCGCGATCGAACGGTGCAGGTCGGCGCGCGGCACGATCGTCTCGTCCCGGTAGAGGTCGATCCGCTCGCCCGCCGCCGCGCAGATGCCGTCGATCAGCCGCGGCAGCCGCGGACGGACCCAGCCGACGAGTTCGGCGATCCCGCCACTGGTCATCGGGCCGCCCGCGAGGCCGCGCCGCGGCTCATGCCGCCGCCTCGCGGTCCCGGCAGGTCACGGTGAGCACGCCGTCGTCCAAGCCGACCTCGACGACCGTGTTGTCGTGCGCTTCGCCGCCGAGCAGCGCGCGCCCGATCCGGGTCTCGACCTCGCGGGCGAGGAACCGCCGCAGCGGCCGCGCGCCGTACACCGGGTCGAAGCCCTGCTCCGCGATGAACCGCAGCGCTTTGTCGGACACTTCCAGGGTCATGTTCTGCTCGGCCAGCCGCTTGCGCAGCTCGCCCAGCATCAGCTCGACGACCCGTTCGATCTCCGGCAGCGTCAACGGTTTGAACAGCACGATGTCGTCGATGCGGTTGAGGAACTCCGGCCGGAAATGCCCGCGCAGCGCCGCCATCACCTCCTCGCGCGCGGACTCGGTGATCTCGCCCTCGTCGTTCACCCCCTCGATCAGGAAATGCGCGCCGATGTTGGACGTCATGATGATCACCGTGTTGCGGAAATCGACCGTGCGGCCCTGCGCGTCGGTCAGCCGCCCGTCGTCGAGCACCTGCAGCAGCGTGTTGAACACGTCTGCGTGCGCCTTCTCGATCTCGTCGAACAGCACCACCGAATACGGCTTCCGCCGCACGGCTTCGGTCAGCTGCCCGCCCTCGTCGTAGCCGACATACCCGGGCGGCGCGCCGACCAGCCGCGACACCGTGTGCCGCTCCTGGTACTCGCTCATGTCGATCCGGACGATGTTGTCCTCGGTGTCGAACAAATCCGCCGCCAGCGCCTTCGCCAGCTCGGTCTTGCCGACCCCGGTCGGGCCCAGGAACAGGAACGACCCGATCGGCCGGCGCGGGTCCTTGATCCGCGACCGCGCCCGGATGATCGCGTCCGCGACCAGCCGCACCGCCTCGTCCTGCCCGATCACCCGCTCGTGCAGCAATTCGTCCAGGCGCAGCAGCTTCTCCCGCTCGCCCTCCTGCAGCCGGCTGACCGGAATCCCGGTCCAGCGCGACACGACCGCCGCGATCTCCTCCTCGGTCACGACCTCGCGCAGCAACCGGGTGCCCGCCTGCCGCGTCGCGAGCAGTTCCTCCTCGCCCTCCAGCCTGCGCTCCAGCTCGGGGAGCTTGCCGTGGCGCAATTCGGCGGCCTTGTTCAGGTCGTAGGCCCGCTCGGCCGCGTCGGCGTCCCGGCTGACCTGCTCGATCTCCTCCCGCAGCGCCTGCACCTTGTGCAGCGCGGACCGTTCGGCCTCCCATTGGGTCCGCATCCCGCCGGCCTCGGCCCGCAGATCGACCAGCTCCCGGCGCAGCTCCTCCAGCCGGGACTTGCTCGCCGCGTCGGTTTCCTTCGCCAGCGCGGCTTCCTCGATCTCGGTGCGGGTCAGCCGCCGGCTCAGCTCGTCCAGCTCGGCGGGCATCGAATCGATCTCCGTGCGCAGCATCGCGCACGCCTCGTCCACCAGGTCGATCGCCTTGTCCGGCAGGAACCGGTCCGAAATGTAGCGATGGCTCAGCACCACCGCCGCGACCAGCGCGCTGTCCTGGATCTTCACGCCGTGAAACACCTCGAGCCGCTCGCGCAGCCCGCGCAGGATCGAGATCGCGTCCTCGACCGACGGCTCGTCCACCAGGACCGGCTGGAACCGGCGCTCCAGCGCGGCGTCCTTCTCGATGTACTTGCGGTACTCGTCCGCCGTCGTCGCGCCGATCATGTGCAGTTCGCCGCGCGCCAGCATGGGTTTGAGCATGTTGCCCGCGTCCATCGCACCTTCGGTCGCTCCCGCGCCCACGACGGTGTGCAACTCGTCGACGAACAGCAGGATCCGGCCCTCGGCCGCGGTCACCTCGGTGAGCACGGCCTTCAACCGCTCCTCGAACTCGCCCCGGTACTTCGCGCCCGCGACCAGCGCGCCGAGGTCGAGCGAGAACACCGTCTTGCCTTTGAGCCCTTCCGGCACGTCGCCGCGGTCGATGCGCTGCGCGAGCCCTTCGACGATCGCGGTCTTGCCCACGCCCGGATCGCCGGTCAGCACCGGGTTGTTCTTCGTTTTGCGCGAAAGGATCTGGATCACCCGGCGGATCTCCGCGTCGCGCCCGATGACCGGGTCCAGCTTCCCCGCCGCCGCGTCCGCGACGAGATCGCGACCGTACTTTTCCAAAGCCTCGTAAGCCGATTCCGGCGTCGCCGACGTCACCCGCTGATTCCCCCGCACCTTCCGCAGCACCTCCAGGAACTTGTCCCGCGTCAGCCCCTGTGCTCGCAAGAGCCGTCCCGCCGCGCTGGAGCTGCCTTCCTCCAGCAGCGCCGCGACGAGGTGCTCGACGGACACGTAATCGTCTTTGAGCCGGCCCGCTTCGCGATCGGCCGCGTCGAGCACCCGGGCCAGGCGGGCGGTCACCCGGGTTTCGCCGGGCGCGACCCCGGGTCCGCTCACCTTGGGACGCCGGGCGAGTTCCGCTTCCAGGTCCTGCCGGAGGCGGGCCGGGTCCGCGCCCGCCTCGTCCAGCAGCCGGGACGCCAGCCCGTCGGGCTGGTCGAGCAACGCGAGCAGCAGGTGCTCACCGTCGACCTCCGGCTGGCCGTACCGCAGCGCAGCGGTCTGCGCGTCGTGCAGTGCTTCCTGGGATTTTTGGGTGAGCCGGTTGGGATCCATGGTCAGTCTCCGCTGCGTCGGGATCGGGTACGGAGGTCCGCTTCGAGTTCCGCGATGCGGTCGAGCAGGTCAGCGACCAGGCCGACCGCGGCGTAGTTCAGCGAGAACCCGGCGCGCAGCCGCTGGATCCGGGCCGCCGCGGCCACCTGCGCCACCGGATACCACCAGTCGCCGCGGGCGTCCTCGACCGGTTCCAGCAGGCCCAGCACGGTGAACCGGCGGACCAGCTCCGGGTGCAGGCCGGTCGCGTGCGCGAACGTCGGCAGGTCCAGATGCGCCGCGGCGGGGCGGCGGCGCACGAGCGCGTAGGTCATCCCGGCCTCCTCGGGTTGTGGTCGGTCGCCGCGGCCAGGTCCTCGTAGAGCTTGCGCTGCTCGTCGGTGAGTTCCTTGGGGACGACGATCTTGACCGCGGCGTACAGATCGCCGGGCTTTCCCCGGGTGTTCGGAATGCCTCGCCCGCGCAACCGCAGCTTCCGCCCGCTCGAGGTTCCCGGCGCGATCTTCAGCTTCGCCTCGCCGCCGCCGGGGAGATCCATCGCGACGGTCGCGCCCAGCGCCGCTTCCGAGGGCAGCAACGGAAGATCCACCGTGACGTCCCGGCCGTCGACCTGATAACGCTTGTCCGGCACCAGATGCACCACCAGGTACAGGTCGCCGCGCGGCGCGCCTTCGCCGCTGCCGTAACCGCCTTGCCCGGCCAGCCGGATGCGTTTGCCGTTGCTCACCCCGGCCGGGATGTGCACGTCCACCGTGCGCGAGCCTTCCGGACCGTCGAGGGTGAACGAACGCCGTCCGCCGTGGTAGGCCTCGCTCAGGCTGATCTCGATTCCGGCTTCCTGATCGGCACCCGGAATCGGGCCGCGCTGACGGCCGAATCCGCCGCCGAACATGCCGCCGAAGAGGTCCTCGAAGTCGACCCCTTCCGCGCTCCGGAAGCCGGAGAATCCTCCGGAGCCCGCCTTGGCCCGGGCGTAGGTCTCCGGGTCCATGTCCGGCGGAACCTGCCGGAAGTCCTTGCCGAACGCGTCGTAGCGCTTGCGCTTCTCCGGTTCGGACAGCACGTCGTATGCCTCGGAGACGGCTTTGAACTTCTCCTCCGCCCCCGGATCCTTGTTCACGTCCGGGTGGTACTTGCGGGCGAGTTTGCGATACGCCTTCTGGATCTCGTCCTGGCTCGCCGTCCGGGAGACGCCGAGCAGCTGGTAAAAGTCCTCGCTGTCGCTCATCAATCCGCCTTCGCGACCACGACCGCCGCGGGCCGCAGCTGGTTCTCGGCATCGCCGTACCCCGGGCGCACGACCTCGACCACCGTGCCCGGCTCGACGCCGACCGCCGGAACGACCGACACCGCTTCGTGCAGCTGCGGATCGAACGGGGTCCCGTGGTCGTCCCCGTGCCGGGGGAAACCGAGGTTGGCCATCGCCTGGTCCGCCTGCGCGCGCACCGCTTCGACCCCGGAGACGACGGCTTTGGGGTCCGCCTCGGCGTGCCCGATGGCCAGGTCCAGATTGTCGAGCACGGTCAGCAGTTCCTTGGCCGCTCGTTTGCGTTCCTGGTGCCGCACCTGCAAGGTGTCGCGCACGGTGCGCTTGCGGAGGTTGTCCAGATCGGCCATCGCGGTGCGCCAGTTGTTCTCCAGTTCGGCGACCCGGGACTGGAGCCAAGCCACGTCGGGGGTGTCTTCCGGTTCCGTCTCCTGCGTGTTCTCCATGGCGGTCAGGAGGTGGTGAATTCGGCGTCGACGACGTCGTCACCGTCGTCGTTCCCCGCCGAACGCGCACCCGGCGAGTCGCCGGCGGCGGACGCGACCGCGGACAGACCGTGGAACAGCTGCTGCAGTTCCGAGGTCGTCGAACGCAGCTTCTCCAGGCTCGGTTCGTCCTGCTTGAGGAGGTCGCGGGCATCCACGGCGAGGTTCTCCGCGCGCGCCTTTTCGTTGACCGGCACCGCGTCGCCGAGTTCGGCGATGCTTTTCTCCACCTGGTAGACGGCGCTGTCCAGAGTGTTGCGCGCCTCGACGATCTCGCGCAGCTTGGCGTCCTCGGCCCGGTGCGCCTCGGCGTCGGCGACCATGCGGTCCACCTCCGCGGAGTCCAGATTGGAGCTTTCGGAGATGGTGATGGTCTGCTCCCGGCCGGAATTGGTGTCCTTGGCCGAGACGTTGAGAATGCCGTTGGCGTCGATGTCGTAGGTGACCTCGATCTGCGGCACCCCGCGCGGGGCCGGCGGGATGTTCTCCAGCCGGAACCGGCCGAGCACGCGGTTGTCCGCGGCCTTCTCGCGCTCGCCCTGCAGCACGACGATGTCCGCCGCGGCCTGGTTGTCCTCCGCGGTGGAGAAGGTTTCCTTGCGCCGGGCCGGGATCGTGGTGTTGCGCTCGATGACCTTGGTCATCACGCCGCCCATCGTCTCGATGCCGAGCGAAAGCGGGGTGACGTCCAGCAGCAGGACGTCCTTGGCCTCGCCCTTGATGATGGCCGCCTGGATCGCCGCGCCGAGGGCGACGACCTCGTCCGGGTTGACCGTCATGTTCGGGTCTTTGCCGCCGGTCATCCGCCGCACCAGCGCCTGCACCGCCGGGATCCGCGTCGAACCGCCGACCAGGATCACCTCGTCGATGTCGTTCGCGGTCAGCTTCGCGTCGGCCAGCGCGCGCTCCACCGGCACCTTGCAGCGCTCGACGAGGTCCGCGGTGATCTGGTCGAACGTCGACCGCATCAGCGTCGTGTTCAGGTGTTTCGGCCCGGACGCGTCCGCGGTGATGAAGGGCAGGTTGATCGTGGTCTGGGCGACCGAAGACAGCTCTTCCTTCGCCTTGGACCCGGCCTCGAACAACCGCTGCAGCGCCTGCGGATCCGCGCGCAGGTCGATGCCGTTCTCGCGCTCGAACTGGTCCGCGAGATGGTCGACGACCCGGCGGTCGAAGTCGTCGCCGCCCAGATGCGTGTCGCCTGCGGTGGACCGGACCTCGACCACGCCGTCGCCGATGTCCAGCACGCTGACGTCGAACGTGCCGCCGCCGAGGTCGAACACCAGCACCGTCTCGTGCTGCTTCTTGTCCAGCCCGTAAGCCAGCGCCGCTGCGGTCGGCTCGTTGATGATCCGCAGCACTTCGAGCCCGGCGATGCGGCCCGCGTCCTTCGTCGCCTGCCGCTGCGCGTCGTTGAAGTAGGCCGGAACCGTGATGACGGCCTCGGTGACCTTCTCCCCCAGGAACTTCGACGCGTCGTCCACGAGCTTGCGCAGCACCAGCGCCGAAACCTCCTCCGGCGCGTATTTCTTGCCGTGCACGTCGAACCGCACCGCGTCGTCCGGCCCCGGCACGACGTCGTAGGAAACCGCGTCGATCTCGCTGGCCACCTCGTCGAACCGGCGGCCGATGAACCGCTTCGCCGACGAGATCGTGCCCTTCGGATTCATGATCGCCTGCCGCCGCGCGAGCTGCCCGACCAGCCGCTCGCCGGAATCGGTGTAGGCGACCACCGACGGGGTCGTCCGCGCGCCGTCCGCATTGGCGATCACCTCGGGCTGGCCGCCCTCCAGCACCGCGATGACCGAGTTGGTCGTCCCCAGGTCGATGCCCACCGCTTTGGCCACGACGCCGTTCCTTTCTCGGGCTATTCCCGGCCCGAAAACCTCCGGACCGGACGAGTTCGAGGTCTGGTGTACTGGAGCGGGAAAGGGCCGTCAAACCGGAATAATCTCCAGACATGCGTTTTCCTGCGCGCTTGCCGGGCGATTGTGGGAGGTGCCAAAGAATATTGTTGTGCGACACAATCGAGGGGTGATCGAATTGCTCGCGGCGGGTGTGTCAGCCGAGGCCGGCGGCGTCGTCTTCGGCTCCGGCCGCGCTGCCTGCGCCAAGCCCGGAGCAGGCCGAGAGACGATCTCTCCGCCGCGCCTGCCGGTGCGGAAATTGCGCGATGCCCCGGCGAGCTGGCCGCACCCGGCGAACCCCGGAAACGCCGAATGCGGTCACCGCCGGCTTCGGCAGTGACCGCATTCGTTGGTCAGATAAATACTTTCCGGGAACTAGATTCCCATGCTCGCGCCGAGACTGTCCAGCGCCTTGTTGACCATGCCCTGAGCGTTGGCGTTCAGAGTGGAGTTCGTCCCGTTCACGACCCAGTCCGAGCCGGAGAAGATCACCACGGTCACGCCGTTGTCCACGCCGCCGTCAGTGCCGCTGCTGTTGATGCCGAGCAGCGAAGCCGCCTTCACCGACGCCTCGCCCAATTCGCGCGAGTCGTTGTCCGAGGTGTCCTGGCCGTTGGCCGTCTGCGTGTCGCCGAAGATCGCGCCGATGACCTTGCTCTTGTAGAACATCAACGCGAACTGCCGGCCGCTGATGCCGTGTTCCTTGTAGAAGAAATGCGGGCACGGGCTCTTCTTGTCGTAGCAGTCGTCGCCGAGGACGTAGAACGGCACGTGGTGCGCGCCGAGGTATTTTCCGTTGCTGTCCTTGAAAGTCGTCGTGCCCTGGTGGTCGGGATCGGGGTCGGGGTCGCTGCCGTCGGTGTCGACGGCCAGCCCGGAACCGTAGGCGTAGACGCCCTTGGCGACCTGGTAGACGTTGACGTCCTTGGCCCGCGTCATGGTGTTGATGTGCGGTTTGGAGTTGACCTTGTTCGCGTCCGTGCTGTTCTTCTTCACACCGGCCAGCACCTGCGCGGCCGTATAGGACTTGGCGGTGGCGGCGGCGGTTTCCGCGTGCGCGGAATTGACCGCGAGCGGCACGGCGAGCGCCAGAGCGGCGCCGACCACCGCGAAACGCCTACGGGAGGATGACATGACCGGGCGACCTCCAGCCTTCATTAGGAAAACTTCCTAACATAGTGAACCATCCGTGACCGGCCGCTGTCACGAGGTGAACCGGAGAAAATCGGCGACGGGACCCTGGCGCTGGGAGTCTGCGCGAAGCGGCTCCCGCTGACCGGAACGACGGCCGCCTGAATGTCCACGAACACTCGGACAAAACAGGCAGATTCCGGGAGGGTTCGGTACGACATAAGGATCAAGCCGGAGAACACAGTGCCCGCCAGGACCAGATCGACTACCGACAGGAACGCCCGTAGCGAGCTAACGCCCAGCGTGTTCGCGGGATAGGAGGCGAGGAAGGCCGCAGGCACCCCAGTCCCGGTGACGCCGGGGCAGGTACGCCGCGCCGCGGACCCGATCGAGGATCACCCGCAGCACCAGCGGATGGGGCGGCGCAGCGTTCGATAGCCACAAAGGCGGCGATGAGCACAACGCGCGCGAGCACCGGCGAACGCGATCGCCGCGATGATCAGGTTCGCGTAGAGGCACCACCGCCACGACAGGCCCTGCGTGAGGACGCCGCCCAGCAGCAATCCCACTGCCCCGCCCGCGCCGGAGATCGCGCCGCATACGCCGAACGCGCGACCGCGTTCCTTGGCGTCGTCGGCGAAAGGTCAGGATTCATGAAGTTCTCTCGCTGGAGTGCGGGCCCGTCAACCGGGCAGAAGGACGAGCTTTCCGCGTACACGGCCCGATTCGCCGACCCGGTGCGCTTCCGCGACGTCGGCCAGCGGGAAGGTCTGTCCGACTGGCAGGGTGAACTTCCCGACTTCGATCAGCTCGCCGAGTTGAGCTAGCACGTACAACGCGTGTCCGCCGTCGCCGCGGCTGAACCGCACGCCGTACTGCTCGGCACCGGCGAAATCGGCGACGGTGAGGACGTGCTCCGGGCCGCCCGCGAGCTGAATCAGCTCCGGCAGAATCCCGCTTCCGGCGACGTCCAGCGCCCGGTCGACACCGTCGGGTGCGAGCGCACGGACGCGGTCTGACATCCCCGGTCCGTACGCAACAGGTTCCGCACCGAGCGAGCGCAGAAAGTCATGGGTGGCAAGGCTTCCCGTGCCGATCACCAGGGTGCCGCGAGCCACGGCGAGCTGAACCGCAGCACTGCCGACGCTGCCGGAAGCACCGTTGATGAGCAGAGTCGCGCCGCTTTCGACACCGAGCTGATCGAGCGCACGCGCAGCGGTCTC
Source organism: Amycolatopsis orientalis DSM 43388 (assembly GCF_000411975.1). Classification (GTDB taxonomy): domain Bacteria; phylum Actinomycetota; class Actinomycetes; order Mycobacteriales; family Pseudonocardiaceae; genus Amycolatopsis; species Amycolatopsis orientalis_D. The sequence continues at coordinate 153,014 of NZ_ASXG01000077.1, read as the reverse complement.
AGCCGCAGCGGGCAGTGCGGCTGCTGCGGCGAAGCTGAGCGACGGCGGGATGGGCGCGTAGCAGGACAGCACGGTCAATTCCGCTTGTGCGCCACCGGAAGCAGCGAACCCGAACACGCGGTCTCCGCGCAGGACATCCGTGACGCCCTCGCCGAGTTCGTCCACGACGCCCGCCGCTTCGTACCCCATGGTCTGCGGGAGTTCCTGGTCCATCAGGCCCTGGCGCTTCTTCCAGTCGCTGGCGTTGATTCCCGCGGCGCGCACGGAGATCCGGACCTCGCCGGGGCCCGGATGCGGATCCGGCACGTCGACGAGTTCGAGAACTTCCGGGCCGCCGAAGCGGCTGAACCGGACCGATTTCACGAGGTGCTCCCTTCTCGGGGAGGGGCGAAGAGGCCAGGCACGGGAAATCGGGACCCGCCAGGACTTGAACGAACACTGTTCTACCAACGAACAGCGTTCTTGTCAACGCGCGAGGCGCTCCGGCAGGGGCGGAATGACGGGATTTCGGCTGAGCGCCGGGTGGCAAGAACGCTGACCCCAGCAGTGGAGGATCGCTTATCGGCGGGCCAGACCGTCGAGCATCACCTCGAGGGTGAAGTCGAACCGGTCATGGCCCTCGCCGGCCGTCAGCTGAGCGGCATGACTCGCGGTGTACGGAAATTCCTCGGCGGGCAGCGACGCGAGCCGCCGCCGCATCTCGTCTCGGCCGACCACCCAGACGGCATCCTTTTCCGCCACCCGCCGACGCACGATCGACGTCTCGAGACAGTAGGCGGCCACGTAGAGCAGCAGCGAATCCACGCCCCAAGCCGCGGCCTGGGCCGGGACGCCGCCGTTCCGCAGGATGGCCAGCATTCCCTCGGTGAGCCGCGCGGTGTCGAGGTCGGTGGGCGCCACCGCGAACGCGGCGCCGGAGATCCCGGGGTAGGCCAGATACAGGTCGCGCAACTGGACGCACACCTCGCGAATCTGCGCACGCCATTTCGCCGCCTCCGGCTTCGGCACGACGATTTTCGCGCTCAACCGCGCGATGAGCAGCTCGTCGAGGTCGGTTTTGTTGACCACGTGCGCGTAAAGCGAGGCGGGGCCAGTGTTGAGGGCGTCGGCCACGCGGCGCATGGACAACGCCTCATACCCCTCGGCGGCGATGATCCCCAGCGCGGCGTCGACAACCTGCTCGACGGTGATCGGCACCGTGCGCCGCCGGGGTTTCGGGCTGGCTCCGGGTTTCGGCGGCTGATGCCGTGCCGCACGCCGTTCCTTGGGGTCCACGCGCCCACCCTATCCTGGCCGTTCGTTGAACGAACACTGTTCGCCCGGGAACCGCTCGGCTGGCCGCCGAAGTCCAGCGACGGCAACACCACACCACTGTCGCCGAACAATGCGGCGCGGAATGACCGGCCTAATCCTGCTAGCCGGAGCCGCCGCCCGGTGCACGAGATCCGGAGCGACGGCTGAGCACCCCGCGGACGACCCCTACCCCGCCTCGACCTCCTCCACCGCCGAGCCGAGCCGCACCCATCTCGTCGCACCGATCGTGTGCAGGAACGGGAGGTCGTGGCTGACCACGATCAGCGCGCCCGCGTACGACTTCAGCGCCTGTGACAGCTGCCGGACACTGGCGAGGTCCAGGTTGTTCGTCGGTTCGTCCAGCAGCAGCAATTGCGGTGCCGGTTCGGCCAGGAGCAGCGTCGCCAATGTCGCCCGGAAACGTTCGCCGCCGGAAAGGCTTCCGGCTGGCTGGTCGGCTCGGCCGCCGCGCAGCAAGAACCGGGCGAGGTGGGCACGGATCTCGTTGTCCGACGCGGAGGGGGCCGCCCGCGCCACGTTCTGCGCCGCCGACACCGTGTCGTCCAGGAGGTCTAGCCGTTGCGGCAGCCAGCGCACCGGCACCGGGACCTGGACCGCTCCGGAGCGCGGCTCGATCGCCCCGGCGATCGTCTCCAGCAGCGTGGTCTTGCCGGAACCGTTCGGTCCCACCAGCGCGATCCGTTCCGGTCCGCGCAGCGCGAGGTTCACCGCGAGGCCGTTCCGAAGCTCCACATCGGACAGGGTGAGCACTTCTTTTCCGGACGGCACCGAGGTGTCCGGAAGATCGATCCGGATCTCGGCATCGGCGCGAACCGCTTCCTCCGCCTCCTTCACCCGGTCCTTCGCCTCCGCCACCTTGTCGAGGTGCAGCGTGCGGTGCTTGCCCGCGGCGATTTCCGCGTCCTCCTGCCGTTTGCGCATCCGCACCTTGGGCTCGCGCTTGTTTTCCCACTGCTTCCGGCCGTACCGGGCCCGCCGATCCAGTTTCGTCCGCGCCTCGATCAGCTCCCGCTTCTGCCGTTTCAGATCCGACTCCGCGGCCCGCAGCATCCGCGCGGCCGCTTCCTGCTGGACGGCCACCGCCGCCTCGTAATCCTCCAGATTGCCGCCATAGAAGGTCATCTCCCCGGACCGGAGCTCTCCGATCCGGTCGACGTGGCGCAGCAGCTCACGGTCGTGAGATACCAGCACCAGCACTCCTTTCCACGCCCGGACCGCCTCGCCGACCAGCCGCCGGGCCCGCAGGTCCAGGTTGTTGGTCGGTTCGTCGAGCACGAGCACGTCCGGCTGCCGCAGAAACTGCGCGGCGAGGCCGAGCAGGATCAGTTCGCCGCCGGACAGCTCTCCCGCCCGGACGTCGAGGGCGACGTGCGCGAGGCCGAACTGGTCGAGGATCGCGCGGGTGCGTTCCTCGACGTCCCACTGCTCGCCGACGGTCGCGAAATGGCGTTCGTCGGCTTCCCCGCGTTCGATCGCGTCGAGTGCCGCTCGGACGTCGGCCAGGCCGAGCACCTGGTCGACGCGGCGTTCGGCGGCGAGGGCCAGGTTCTGCGGCAGGTAGCCGAGTTCGCCGGACACGCTGATCGAGCCGGCCGCCGGACGCAGTTCGCCGGCGACCAGGCGGAGAAGGGTGGATTTCCCGGACCCGTTCCGGCCGATCAAGCCGGTGCGGCCCTCGCCGATCGCCAGCGAGAACCGGTCGAAGACAACGTCGCCGTCCGGCCAGGCGAAGCTGAGGTCCGAGCACAAAATGGACGAAGACACAGGCGTACCTCCCCGTTCGCGATGGACAAGAACGCGGAGACACCGCGCGGGCACACCCAGGTACGGGACGGATTGCCGTCATCCGAGGCCAGACGCGCGCGACGGGCGGAAGAAACCCGGGATCGCGGTGTCCATACACCTCAGAAGATCAAGGCACCTCTCCGATGAACGGCAGCAACTGACCGCAGCATACGCACCGAGCCGGGCGGCACGCGACCGAATTAACCGCGGCGGGGCGCGGTTCCCGGAAGAGACCGCGCCCGTTGTCTGTCAGTTGCCGTGTTTCCCCGGTGCCGCGCTGCCGGTGTACTCGGCGAGGCCGGAGATGAGGTCCGCGATGTCCGGCACGTTCTCGAACCGGCTCCGGTGCACCTCGGCGATCTTGGCGCCGATCTCCGGGTCCGGGTCGTCGGTGATGTCGGACGACACGAACTCCCGCACCAGCGGAAGCCCGACCCGGTCCAGTTCCAAGTGCGCGGGATGGTTCAGGTACTCCGCGTACCCCTCGATGTCCTCGATCACCAATACGGTGCCCAGCTCGTACTTGCCGCCGAAATCGGCGCCGACGATCCGTGTCCTGACGGCCGGGATCGCCGCGAACAGCTCGTGCATTTTCGCGACGACAGCGGCCTTTTCCTCCGGCGTGACCTCAGGCTTGAGCGCGAACCGGATGCTGTGGTAAATCATCGGAATTGCCTTTCAGAAGGCCGCGAACGCGGCGGCGTAGTCGTGGGCGAAATCGGTGAGGTCACGGGCCGGGCGTCCGGTGAGGTCAGCGACCGAGTCGTGCACCTCGGCGGCCTCGCCCCGGGAATAGTGCGCGTAGTCCTCGACCAGGCCGCTGATCTGCCACGACGGGAGCAGCCCGGTCAGCGCGGCGGCGAACTGGTCGGCGGGCGCGTCGCGGAAGACGATGTCCCGTCCGGTGGCGGAGGAGAGTGCTTCGGCGATCTGGGCGTGGGTCACCGCGCGCGGGCCGGTGAGGGTATAGGTGCGGCCGGAGTGCCCGGTGGTGGTCAGTACCGCAGCGGCGGCGGCTGAGATATCTCTGGTGTCGATCGCGCTGACGGGCGCGTCGCCGATGGGCGCGGCGAGGAAGCCTTGCGCGACGGTGGCGGAGAAGTTGAGCAGCGCCTGCAGGTAGAGGTTGGGGCGGAGCACGGTGTAGTCGAGCCCGAGCTTCTCGACGTGCGCCTCGACTTCGGCGTGCCAGCGCAGGAACCGCACCGGCGAATCGGCGCGGGCGGCGTACTGGGAGAGCAGCACGAGCCGGCCGACCCCGGCGTCGCGCGCCAGGTTCGCGAACTGGATCTGCAGCTCGGCGGCGTCCGGCGCGGACGGGCTGTTGAGGAAGACCGCGTCGACCCCCTTCAGCGCCACGGCGATCGAGGCCGGGTCCCGCAGGTCGGCGACCACGGTCTCCACCCCGTCGAGCGGGCGGCCCCGCGTCATCGCGCGGACGGTGCTGCCGCGGGCTTGCAGAGCGGGAATCAGCGCGGACCCGACGGTTCCGGTCGCGCCGGTGACGAGCACAGTGTCCATTGTGGAACTTCCTTTCCTCGGCTGGCCTGCCCCACCATCGCCGGGAAGCCCGCTCGCTCGCGTCGGTGACAATCGCCTACTTCGCCTGCCTAGGGCTGTCCTAAGGTTCGGACCATGCCCACGACGTCCTCCCTCCTCGGCCGGCACGACGAGATCGAGCGCCTCCTCGCGCTGGTCCGGGCAGCGGAACAAGGCGAGGGCGGGGTGCTCGTCCTGCGTGGCGAGCCGGGCATCGGCAAGAGCGCGCTGCTGGACCACGTCGAGCAGGCGGCGGACCGGTTCCAGCGCATCCGCGCGTCCGGTTCGGAGTTCGAGGGCGAGCTGCCGTTCGCCGCGCTGCACCAGCTGTGCGTTCCCGTGCTGACGCATCTCGACTCCCTCGCGACGCCCTACCGCGACTCCCTCCTGGTCGCGTTAGGCCTGGCAGAGGGCGCGCCGGACCCGTTCCGCGTCGGCCTCGCCGCCCTCGAACTGCTCGCCTCAGCCGCGGCGGAGCGTCCGCTGCTCTGCCTGATCGACGACGCGCACTGGCTGGACGCCGCCTCGGCGCGCGCGTTGACGTTCCTCGCCAGGCGCATCGCGGCCGAACCGATCGCGATGGTGTTCGCCGCCCGCGACCAGGAGCCGGTCCCCGGGCTCGACGAACTGCCCGGGCTGGCCATCCGCGGGCTGAGCGACGCGCACGCCCGCGACCTGCTGGCGCGGGAGAAGACCGGGACGCTGGACGAGCGGGTGCGCGATCGCCTGCTCGCCGAGGCGCGCGGCAATCCGCTGGCCCTGATCGAGCTGCCGAAAGCAGGCGGTTTCGCGCTGCCGACGCCGTCGCCGGTCGCGAGCCGGATCGAGCGGAGTTTCCTCTCTCGCATGGCGGACCTGCCCCCGGACGCGCGGGAACTGCTGGTTCTCGCCAGCGCCGACCCCACCGGCGACCCGGCCCTGCTCTGGGCGGCCGCCCGGCGGCTGAACCTCGACGTGTCCGCCGCGAGCGCCGCGGCGGAGGCGTCCGGGCTGATCCAGTTCGACACCCGCGCGCGGTTCTGTCATCCGCTCGCGCGCTCGGCCGCTTATCGCGCGGCTGAGCCACCACAGCGGCGGGCGGCCCATCGGGCGCTGGCCGACTCGACCGACCCCGACACGGCTGAAGACCGGCGCGCTTGGCACCGTGCGCAGGCCACCGCCGGGCCGGACGAGGAGGTCGCGGCGGAGCTGGAGACGTCGGCGTCCCGCGCGCAAGCCCGGGGCGGCGTAGCGGCCGCCGCCGCGTTCCTCGAACGGGCCGCCGCGCTGTCGCTCGGCCACGGCAAGAAGGTCGAGCGCACTCTCGCCGCCGCCCAAGCGACCCTCGCAGCCGGCCGTGCGGAAGCCGCAGCGGGCCTCCTGACCAGCATCGACACCTCGACGTTGGCGATCCCCCAACGCGCCTCCGCCGAACTCCTGCGCGGGCAGATCGCCTTCGTCCAGGGCGCGGACGGGGCGGTTCGCGGCGCGGAAATCATCCTGCGGGCCGCGCAGCAGCTCCCCGCCACCGATCGGGAACGGTCGCGCGAGTTCTTGGTCGCGGCGCTGGAGATGGGGCTCGTCGTCGGGAGGGCCGCGGGCGTGCTGGACCGGGTGCTCGCCGCGGCTCCCACGGCCGGACCGCCGGACCTGCTCACCGCGCTCGTGCGCTTGACCGCCGAAGGGCACCGTGCCGGGATCCCGGCGATCCGGCAAGCCCTCGCCGGCGACGACTGGACCCGTACCCCCGCACTGGCCACCGTGCTCGCGGGCGAACTGTGGGATCTCGACCTGCACCGGACGATCGTCGACTGGCTGACGCGGACGGGACAGACGACCGGCTCGCCGATGACCGTCCGGCTCGGGCTGTCGCAGGCCGCGCTCTCCGCGGTGTTCGCCGGGAACTTCGGCCAGGCGATGGCCGCGATCGCCGAGGAAGAAGCCATCGCCGACGCCCTCGGCGACCCTCCGCAGCTCTATCCCCGGATGCACCTGGCGGCGATCCGCGGACGCCGGCAGGAGGTGTTCGACCTGTTCGCCGAGGCGACGAGTCGGCAGACCGGCCAGCTGACCGCGAACGCGCACTGGGCGATGGCCGTGCTGCACAACGGCCTCGGCGACTACCCCGCCGCCCTGGAGTCCGCGACGCACGCGGTCGCGAGCGGCGATCTCTTCCTCACCGGCATCGCGCTGCCCGAGCAAATCGAGGCCGCCGTGCGGTGCGGGGAGGACGCCGTCGCCCGGTCCGCGCTGGACGCGCTGGCCGAGCGCGCGGAACCGGCGGGCACCGACTTCGCGCTCGGCGTCGCGGCTGGGGCGCGGGCGATGGTCAACGACGCGGAGGATGACTACGTCGCGGCGCTCTCGTATCTCGCCGACAGCCCGCTTTCCGTGCAGACTGCGCGAGCGCACTTGCGGTACGGGGAATGGCTGCGCCGCGCGGGTCGTCGCCGAGACGCCCGTGCGCAGTTGCGTGCGGCGCATGAGCAGTTGTCGAACATCGGACTGGAAGCCTTCGCCCGACGGGCCGCCGACGAGCTGCGCGCGACCGGGGAAGTGGCGCGCAGCCGTTCGGCGCATACCTATGACCGGCTGACGATGCAAGAAATGCACATCGCGCGCGAGGTCGCTGCCGGGGCGACTTCCAAGGAGGTGGCTACCCGGTTGTTCCTCAGTCCGCGGACGGTGGATGCGCACCTGCGGAATATCTTTCGGAAACTCGGGATCACGTCACGGAGACAGCTCAGAGACATGCCTGATCTCCGGGATCCGAGTTAGGCGCCTCCCGCCGAGGGAGTTCTCCGCGACGAAGCGGCCCGAGCGGAAAGAAGCCCGCCGATCCCCGGAAGCAACGCCAGCAGCCACACCCGATGGCGGCCGTCCATGACCAGCACCGCGGCGAGCACCGTTGCCGTGTAAGCCAATCCGTGCACCGGACCCAGCACCTGGGAAACCTCCGGCTGATGCACAGTGACGAGGTTTCCCAGCATCAGCACCAGCGTCACCAGCTCCACCGCACCGATGATTTCCAGAATCCTTCGCGGGCTCACAATCCCACTCCCGTCGTCGAGCCGGGGCGGTAGATCATCAACACGACCACCGCCGCCCAAAGCAGGTTGAAGATGCCGGTCGGCATTGCCAGGCGAACCGGCGCCGGCCGGTCCGAACCGAGTGCATCGACAATGCGTTTCTGTCCCGGCAGAACCACTCCGACCAAAATTCCGGCGGCGGCGACCGTCAGCACCAGCGAGACGATCAGCCAGGCATTTCCCAGCACGCCGATCCGGGCGCCAGTCGCGAGGCCGAAGACCGGGACCAGCGCCCCGAGCACCGCGTATACCCGAGTCGTGCGATGGAGAATCTGCACCGTCGCGGCCTTCTTCGGGTCGTCGGAGGCGAGCCGGGCCGCGCTCGGGAACATGCTCGCGGCGACGGCGACCGGGCCGATGGCGAGGATGGCGGCCAGTACGTGCACGGAAAGCAGGAAAGCGTTCACGCGGAGATCCGTTCACCGGTCACGCTCGTGCGCGGGAGCCGTCCGGCACGGGATTCGCCGGAGAGGGAATCGCCGTCGACTACGACGGAATAGTCGAGGTTGAGGCGCATCGGCCGGGTGATGCGCTGCCGCCAGCTAAACCGGTTTCCCTCGGCCTCGAGATCGGTAAGCGGAGTAGTTTCCCCGAATCCGCTCGCGCTGCCGCGGAGCACGCCGTCCGTTTCTTCGAAGGTATAAGTGGCTTCCATGGTGCCGATCGGGGTTTTCATCCGCAGCAGCCAGGTGCCGGCAATGGTGTTCATCTGTTTCCCTTCAGTGCGACGCTTTCCAGGTGGTGCCGCGCCGTTCGTATTCGAAAAGCTCTTCGACGGCGTGCGCGGTGTGCGAGCCGAAATCCCGCTCCAGCACGTACAGAGCCACATCGAGCCCGGAAGTAACGCCACCGCCGCTGATCAGGTCGCCGTCGTCCACGACGCGGGCACGGACGGTGTGCACGCCGGTCGCGTCGAGCAGGTCGATGCCGAGCGCGTGCGTCGTCGCGGTGCGGCCTTCGAGCAATCCCGCCATCGCCAACGCGAGCGAACCCCCGCATACGGTCGCGATCGTGCAGTCCGGATTGTCGAACGCGCGACGCAGCAACGGCATGGCGTCGCTCGACGCGAAGTGCGACAGAAGGACCGGGATGGTTTCGACGCCCGCGTCGGGATCGCCGTCCACCGGGCCAGCGGCTCCGGGGACCAGGACGTAGCCGGGTGCGTCCGGGTCCAACGCGGCGGTCGCGGTCAGAGTGAGCCCGGGATTGCCGGAGCCCACGACGCCGGGGCCGTCCGCGCTCACGAGTTCGACGGCGAGCTTGCCCCCGAGAAAGCCGCTTCCCGCCGTGAGCACCTCGAACGGCGCGACGACGTCGAGCGGGTCGAACCCGTCGAAGAGAACGAACTGGGCCCGAAGCATGAGTGGTTCCTTTCGCTGGACGCTTTCCTCCATCGAAAGGCATCCGCGATGATCTCCACAGTGGCTATCTGGACAGCTTCCACTCAGATCTGGCCACCGCACAGATGGCTTATTCTGCAGGGATGTACACCACAGCGGTGCTCGCCCTGCCGGACGCGATTGCCTTCGATCTGGCCACGCCGATCGAGACCTTCGGCCGCGTGCGCCTCCCCGACGGCCGGCCGGGGTACCGGACGCTGGTGGCCGGTCCGGAGCACGAGGTCACCGCGGGCCCGTTGCGACTGGCGGTCGACGAGGGCCTCGACGCCCTCCAGCGCGTCGACCTCATCGTGGTGCCCGGGCGGAACAACCCGCTGGCGCCGACCCCGCCAGCCGTCCTGGACGCATTGCGCGCGGCCGCGGACCGCGGTACGCGCATCGCGTCGATCTGCGTCGGGGCGTTCACCCTCGCCGAGGCGGGATTGCTCGACGGCCGGGACGCGACCACGCATTGGCTCGCCGCCGACGAATTCGCCAGGAGATACCCGGCGGTCCGAGTGAATCCCGACGTGCTTTACACCGACAACGGGAAAATCCTCACGTCCGCCGGAGCCGTGGCCGGAATCGATCTGTGCCTGCACATTGTCCAGAACGATTACGGAAGCGTCGTCGCGGCCGACGCCGCCCGCCTCGCTGTCGCGCCCTTGCACCGGCCCGGCGGACAGGCGCAATACATCGTCCGCAACCGCGCGCCCCGCCGCCCGACCGCACTCGACCGGGTATTGCCGTGGATCGAGGAAAACGCGTACCGGGACCTCTCGCTCGCCGATCTCGCCGACGCGGCGGGACTGAGCGTGCGCACACTCACCAGGCGCTTCAAGGAAGAAACCGGGCAAAGTCCCATGCAATGGGTGGCCGGGGTGCGCATCCGGCAGGCACAGGAACTGCTCGAAACCACCGACCACACCGTCGACCGGATCGCCGCGCAGACCGGATTTCCCACGACGAGCAATTTCCGTTCCCAGTTCGGCCACGTCGTCGGTGTTACGCCGGGCGCATACCGGAAGGTATTCCGGACGGAACCGAACCGGACAGCCGAGGAGTTCCGCTGATCGAAGACGACGCCGGTCTTCTTGCCGGAAACGGGCGACCGGATCCCGTGCCGCCGGGACGCGAGCGGAACCAGCGCCCGGCGGCAGCACGGGACACCGCGGGGATGCCGGGTACTCCATCGTACGGCCGCCCGGACGAACCAGCGCCGCCGAATGCCGTCGCGCGCATTCCTTACTGGAATTCCGCGAATATCCGGCAACCATTCGGAATATGGCAGTCCGCCGGACTGGTAGGATCGCGAGATAACCGCGGACAGGAAGGACCCGCGCGGTGCCTCGCGCTGCAGAGCCGGAAACGGCCGCCGAATCCGCCGGCGTCTACCGGAGCCGCTTCACCGGAGCGCTGGAGTCGCTGCTCGCGGAAAAACGCTTCCCGAAGATCACCATCGGCGACCTCGTCGGCCGGGCACACACGTCTCGCCGCGGCTTCTACGAGCATTTCGCATCCAAGGAAGCGTGCCTGCTCGCCCTGCTCAAGGAAGCGGCGGAGAGCGGAGCCGCGCAGGTCTCCGCCGCGGTCGACCGCAGCGCGCCCTGGCAGACGCAACTGCGCCAGCTCGTCACGGCGTGGATCGGCGTCGTCGATGCCCGGCCGGCCGTCATGCTGAGCTACCTCCGCGACGTGCCGCTGCTGGACACCCCGCTCGCCGCAAGCTTGAACCACGACGCGTATGTCAACGTCGTACGCACCGTCTCGGCTGGCACCGAATTTCGGAAATCGGGCGGAGCCGCATTGTCACGGGCCCGAGCGGTGATCCTGTGCGGAGGGCTGGAAAAGCTAGCGGAAGATGCGTTGCGGCACGGCGAGTCGGTGGACGCGCATCTCGAAGAAGCCGTGCAGGCTGCGATTCTTCTCGCCGGTTCGGGAGACCTCACTTCACCGGAACTGATACCGCGCCCACCCGAGTCCGGTACGCCAGAGTGAGGACAGCCGCGCCAGCGATAGCCGCCGTGGTGCCCAATGCGGTCAGCGGCCAGCCCAGTTGCTCGGCCGCCGTCGCACCGAACGCGGTGCCGAGGCTTCCCCCAGCGAAATACACCACCATGTACGCGCTGTTGAACCGCGCGGGTGCGCTGGGCTCGATCGCCAGCACCGTGCTCTGGTTCGCGACTTGAGCACCGAAAAGCCCCGCGTCGAACAAAGCCAAGCAGAGCACGGTCGAAACGGTGCTCGGCAAGGCAATCGCAAGCATCGCGCTCGCCACGCCAGCAAGACCCAACCCGCAGAGGATGACCCGGCGCGCACCGACGCGATCAGTCCACGCGCCCGCGATCCGGGTGGCGAAAATGCCCAATATGCCAGCGAAAGCGTACAGCCCGATGCGCTCAGCGGAATACGAAAAGGGCGGCTTCGACAGCGCTACCGCGATCCCAGACCACACCGCGCAGAACGCGAAGAACCAGAGCGCGCCCCGGACCGCCGCGAGCCGGAGCGCCGGATACTTCAGGTATAGCCCAGGAATCGAGCGTAACGTGGCGAAGTAGCCGCGATTGTGCGCACCGGCCACCGGAGGAAGCACAAGCAGCACCGCGCCAGCGACCGCAGCGCATCCGGCGGCGAAAACGCCCAGCATCGCGCGCCAGCCGATCAGGTCGGCCAGCCAGCCGCCGACGACGCGGCCCGCGAGGATGCCCGCCGAGATGCCAGCGGTGACGATTCCCAGCGCGGTCGCCCGCCGGTCCGGGCTGGCCAGCCGGGCGGTCACCGAACTCAGCCCGGCCCCGACCGACGAGCACGCCCCGAGCACGCCGACCACCAGGCCGAGCACCCACACCTGGCCGGCGATCGCGTTCAGCCCCAACGCGATCGCGAGTGCGCCGAACTGCACGGAAAGGACGCAGCGCGGCGGAAACTGATCGACGAGCGGCACCAGCAGCGCGAGTCCGCAGAGGTAACCGACCGGCCCGCACGCGAGCGCGACGCCGACCGCGCCGAGCGAAGTGCCGAGAGCGCCGGATACCTCGGCGATCGCAGGCTGCAACGGGTAGATAGCCGCGGTGCCCAATGCGGCGGCAAGCGAGACGAACCAGATGATCGGGCCGCGAAGGAAGTCTGAATGCACCGGCCGAGCGTAAAAAGCGCGGAGCGGGAAACGCTGGCGAGAAACCGCCATCACCCTGGCTCCCGTGAAGGACCGGACAACGGCGCCGCGATTGTGGGATGATCGAGTTCCATGACGACACGATCACCGGTGGCCGCCGCGCCGCCGCGCTCGAGAGAGTTGCCGAGCCCACCCGGCCCGTCATGACCGGCGAGCGGGCGCGGCAGGTCGACATCGGCCGTCTTCCCGACGACGTCGTGGCCCTCGTCGACGCACTCGGGCCGGGCGAAAACCTAGTCCTCACCCGGGACGGCCTCCCGGTCGCGGCGATCTCCAGCGCTGGTCCCCGGCCCGGGCCGCCGCGAACGGACGACGCCGACGTCACCGTGGTCGCCACGGCGATGAAGCTGTCCGCCTCGGCCCGAAGGGCGCTCTCGGCCGAACTCGGCCCGGGCTACCTCGTGCTGGATCTGCATTCGGCCCCCGCCACCGCCGACGTGCTGCTCGTGCCGCCGGTGAGCCCGCAGCTGATCGGGAATCTCCGGGCGAAGTTCCCGAAGGCCCGGGTCGTCCTCGCCGAGGTCGAGGACGCGGAGCTCGGCATCAGCTACCACGGGCCGGTCCGGCGGCTGCTCGACGCCGGCGCGGAGACCTACCTGACCTCGGCGAACGTGCCGCATCTGGCGCGACAGCTCGACCACACCGTCACCCGGCGGCAGCAGCTCGGCCGAAGGGCCGCCGCGCCGCTGGAGATCAGTCCGGGGACGTGACGAGCCGCGGAGGAGCCAACCCGACCAGCTTCACCGGCAGCGCGCCCGGTCCGGCGGAAAGCCGTTTCAGCCGACGAAACTGTGCGGCTTCCCCGCCGCCCAGCCCGGATTCCCGCTCCGCGCGAACGCCACCCAAGCCGCATGCACCTCCGCCGCCAGACCGGCCGGAGCGGGATCCGGGCCGAGCAGGCCGGTGTCGCCGTGCAGCCAGGGCTCGTCGGCGAGATCGAACACGAACGGCAGCTCGACGGTGTGCGCGGCGCCGAGCCGGCCGTCGAGGGCGGTCGAGTGGTAGCCGAACGAATAGCGGTAGGTGCGGCCGCCGGCGATCTGCGCGTGCGCCTGTGCCAACCGGGCGGTGCCCGCGCCGAACAGCCGCTCGCCCAGCTCGTCCGCGGTGTCGTCCGGTTTTCCTTGCGGCACCAGGTAAAGCCGCCCCTCCTCGGTGTTCGTGCCGAGCAGCAGGTCGACGTCGCACACCAGGCGGTCGGCCGGTTGCGCGGGCAGCACCAGGCTGAACGGGCTGAGCCCGGCCAGCGGATCCGGTGCGGTGCTGGTGTCCAGGTCAAGACCGGCCAGTGCGGGCAAGATCTCCAGGAGCCGCGCGTCCGGGATCTCCGCGAACGCCGTCGCGGTCGGAGCGACGCCCAAGGCCGCCGCGGCCGCCGACGTGACCCGTCGCGCCTGTTCCGGGGTGAACGCGCCCGTTCCGCTTCCGCTTTGGACGATCGCGCGGCGGAACAACCCCTTGGCCTCCGACGTCGCCAGCAGCGCACCGGTGAGCGTGCCGCCCGCGGACTGCCCGAAGACCGTCACGTTCGCCGGATCGCCCCCGAACGCGGCGATCGAATCGCGTACCCACCGGAGTGCGGCCAGGACGTCGAGCAACCCGCGATTGTCCGGAGCGCCCTCCAGCGCGAGGAAGCCGGGAATGCCGAGGCGGTAGTTCACCGTCACGAGGACGACGCCGTCTCGGGCGAAGGCCCTGCCGTCGTAGAGCGCGGCGCGCGTCGACCCGGTGACGAACCCGCCGCCGTGCACGAACACCATGACCGGGCGCTTGCCCGAGTCCGCGGCTGGAGTGCGGACGTCGACCGTCAGGTATTCGTCGCCGGGCACCCATCCCGGCCCGAAGTACGGGGTCAGGTCCAGCCGCCCGAAGTCCCGGACCGGCTGTGGCGCCGTCGGCGACGGCTGGGTCCCGTCCCGCGCCCCGGACCAGCCCGGATGCGGCGCGGGAGGAGCGAACCGGCCGGGACCGGCCGGGGCGGCCGCGTAGGGAATGGCCCGGTACAGTTCGCCGGCTTCGTCCGCACGGCCCCGGACGGCGCCCGAGGCGGTCTCGACGACTGGATTTTCCTTCTGACGCATGGGAAACCTTTCAGGAGATCCGGGAGAACCCGGCCCACTTCTTGATCGCGAACTTCGCCCCGTCCCGTTCGACCTCCGCCGCGCCGGAGCCGGGGAAGTGCGCCGGGAGCAGGAGCGCGTTGTCCTCGGCCGCCCGGCCGAGCAATGCGCGCCGGGTGGCCCTGGCCTCCGCCGGGTCCTCGCAGAAACAAGAATTGGTCTCCGGTTCCACGATCTGCAGGGGCGTGTGCACCAGATCGCCGACGAACAACGCCCGGTCGCCGCCGGAATCCAGGGTCAGCACCGACGAGCCGGGGGTATGTCCGGGGGCGAGGTCGAGGCGCAGGTTCCGGTCGATCCGGTACGTCCCGTCCCAGAGCTCGACCTGTCCCGCCCGCCGCACCGGCGCGACGCTGTCCTCGAAGACGTTCTGGTTCCCGCGGCCGAGCACGGTCTCGTTTTCGTTGGCCGGGTCCCAGAATTCGAAGTCCCGCAACGGCATCAGGTACGTGGCGTTCGGGAAGGTCGGCACCCAGGTGCGGCCCTCCAAGCGGGTGTTCCAGCCGACGTGGTCGATATGCAAATGGGTGTTGATGACGACATCCACGTCCTCGGGCGAGATCCCAGCGGCGGCGAGGTGGTCGAGGTAGCTGGTGTCGAGGCGATTCCATACCGGGGCGTACGGCCGGTCCTTGTGGTTGCCGACGCCGGTGTCGACCAGGATCACGCGGCCCTCGCTGCGCAGCAGCCACGACTGGACGGCCGACTGGCATTCGCCGGTCTCCGGATCCCAGAAATCAGGGGCCAGCCAGCCGCGGTGCTCGTCCCACGAACCCGCCGGGCTGTCCGGGAAGAACTCGTCCGGGCTCATCTCGACCGAACCGCGGAACTCCTTGACGCGGGCGACCGCGACGTCGCCCAGAATGATCTCGTCCATACGGCCGAGCCTGCGCGGCCAGGCGCGCCCGGACCACTCCCGCGTTGTCCTACCCCGCGCAGGGTGTGGCAGTGCTATTTCACGCGGCGGATAGTGGATTCCATGACCGCGGGCCCGCTAGGAGATTTCCTGCACGCACGACGTGCTCGGCTGCGTCCCTCCGACGTCGGCCTGCCGGAGGCGGGCCCGCGCCGTCGCGTCGCCGGCCTGCGCCGAGAAGAGCTGGCGCAGCTGGCCGGGGTGAGCGTCTCGTACTACACGCGGCTGGAGCAGGGCCTCTCCCGCGGCGCGTCCGCCGAGGTGCTCGACGCGATCGCGCGCGCCCTGCAACTGGACACCCACGAGCGCGCCCACCTCGACCGCCTCGCCGACGCGTCCCGCCGCACGCCCCAGCCGCGCCGCCCGCGCCCGGAAAAGCTGGCCGACGAAACGCGCGATCTCCTCCGCGCCCTCGACGGCGTACCCGCGCTGGTGCTGGGCCGCCGGACGGACGTGCTGGCGTGGAACACCCTCGGGCACGCGCTGCTGGCCGGGCACCTGGACCTGGCCCAACGCCCCAACCTGAGCCGGATGCTGTTCTTGGACCCGCATTGCCGCGAGCTGTACGCGGATTGGAAACGCAAGGCGCGCGCAGTCGTCGGCAACCTGCGCATCACCGTCGGCAAGCATCCGGACGACCCGCTGCTGGCCGAGCTGATCGGCGAGCTGACGATGAAAAGCCCGGAGTTCGTCTCACTGTGGCGGGACCACCGCGTCAGCCCCTGCGACGCCGACGCCTACGAGCTGCGGCATCCGGTGGTCGGCCGGGTGACGGTAACGCAGCAGACGCTGTCGGTGGCCCGGTCGCCGGAGCAGGTGCTGATCGTGTGCACGACGCCGGAGGGGTCGGCTTCGGCGGAAGCGTTGACGCTGCTTCGGCAGCTCAGCGGCCCGGAACAGCTCAGAACGGCAACTGCCGCCGCAACCGGTTCAACCAGCGTTCGACCGTGTCCTCCGGATGCCCCGGATCGTTAGCGGGCGCGGCCTGGGCGACCGCCTCCTGGACGTGCGTGCCGACCGTCTCCGCGTACTGCGGCAACACGTACACCACCTGCCAGTAACCCTCGCGCAGCAGCACGGAGTCGACCCGCACGTACCCGGCGGTGCCGCGAGCCAGGTCGAAGCCGTATCGCCCAGCCGTCGGCACCGGATCGACGGAAGTGACCACGACCACCGTCGGGTGGGCCTTCGCGACCACGTCGGTCGGGTCGGCTCCGTGCGCGATCGCGCGGTCGTTCAGGCCGATGTAGTCGATCGATTCCCAACCGCTGAAGTATGGGATGGCACCCGCGTCGGTCACTGCGAGTGTGCGCCTCGCGACCGGGACTTCCGCCTTCGCGAGGCCTTTGCCGATCGCGACGTGCGCCCGCTGGAGGTCTGGTCCGTAGTTCGCGATCGCGCCCAGGTCCGGAGCCGTCGCACCCGCCCACGCCGACCAGCCGACGGCGACCGCGCCCAGAACCGAGCCGGCGACGCGGCTGCCCATTGCCCCGACGGCCAGCGCGGCGCCCAAGCACAGCACTGGCACGGCGTGGTCCGCGAAGCGATCCAGGTAGTCCATGGTCGGGCCGGAGACCGCGTACGTCACGTACGTGACCCCGACAGTCACCACCAGTAGCACGCCAACCGCGCGCGTGGCCCGGCGAAACAGCAGCGAGAAGGTGAGCAGCAGCAACGGCAGTAGGACGAGCGTCGTGTGCTTCGTCCAGAGCCAGCCGAGCGAGAGGTTGCCGAACTTCACGTAGAAGGTGTTCGGCAGCAGTTGGCCGTAGAACTGCCAGCGCCAGACGAAATAGCCCGCGCCTGCCAGCGCCGCGGCCGCCGTCCACAGCCACTGCGCCCGGCCGCGCTGGCGGACCAGCCACCACAGCACGACCGGCAGCGCGGCCAGTGCGCCCTCCGGGCGGATCATGCCGAGCAGCACCAGCAGAACCGGCGGCTCCCACGCACGCACCCGCGTTCCGTCGAGCACGCGCAGCCCCAACACGACGACCCGCAGCAACACGGCGGCGAACGCGGCGGTTTCCAGGCCGCTGGTGAGGTGGAAATAGGTCGGAAGAAACACGACGTACGCGCCGGCCGCGACAAGCAGCCCCAGCATCCCGGCCCGGCGGTGCCCTTCGCGCAGGAGCATCGCCAAGGTGGCGAGCCCGAGCACCAGCGAGGTCAGCTTCGTGAACAACGGCAGCGCGACGCCGAGCACCGAACCCAGCGCGCCCCACACGACCCAGGCGAAGTTCGTGAACCCCTCGACCGGCGGGCCCTGCAGATTCCACACCGGACCGTTCCCGGCCGCGAGATTCGCCGAGTAGCGGTAGCTGATGTACGCGTCGTCGACAGTGAAGAACCAGGCCGCCCACGCACCGACGAGGAACACGACGAGCAGCCCGAGCGACACGACCACCGCCGGAATGTTGCGCTTCGGGCGATCGACTTCCGGCACTGTCGCGTCGAGCTCGGCGTGGACGGCCGTCATACCCTGCTCCCCTGGCGTTGGACAACGCCGTCACCTTACCGGGTGAACTTTCGCAAGCTTTCGCGTGCGGTGAGTTACCGAGGCGGGATTCAGCAGCTCACCCCGGCGGTGGCTGGGCCGGGCCCGGTGGAGCAGCACCGTCACCGCGCCCGCTCGCGGCGAAGGTCACCCGCAAGCATCCCCACCACACCGGTGCCAGCAACGACAGCGTTTCGGACACCGCGCACACCCACCGCCCCCGAGCTACCGCCCTACGTCACTGCCCGCACCCCAGCAGGCGAAGCCTTTCGCCGCGGCGGCCGTCATCCCGTCGCAGATCGCGATACGACGACCACCGTCACTCAAAGCGCGGGACCCAGCACTTGCCGGAACCGTCCAGAAAGCGGCCAGAGCACACCCATTCGATCACCTAAGAAAACTGCACCACACCAAACAGGTGACCCCGCCAGACAATTTCGAAATCATCAATTCCACGCCTTACCTCAGCATATCCCTTCCCGATCCTGAGGCTTTGAATATCCCGAAACCGGCCCAAAACCGCACCAACCCACCCAAGCATCGAGGCACCCAGCCCCCGCCCTGCACCCCGATACGAAGCCTCCCTGCGGTTCGGGGGTGCTTGTCAAGGCATCTTTCCCGCCTTGACAAGCACCCCCGAACCGTCAGCACAATCGGGCTTCGGGGTGCCCCACGCCACTCACCACAGCAATGTCGCCCGCCAGGGCGACGAGCCGAAACAGAAAACGGGCCCGCCCGGAAAAACCGGACGGGCCCGCTTCAACGCATCAGATCAGCTGACGGTGGCCGAACCACCAGCAGCCTCGATCTTCTCCTTGGCAGAGCCGGAGAACGCGTGCGCGGTCAGCTCGAGCTTGACCCCGTTCAGGTCCCCGTTGCCGAGCACCTTGACGAGCTTGCCCTTGCGCACGAGACCGTGCTGAGCCAGCTCCTCCGGACCGACCTTGCCGCCGTCGGCGAACACCCGGGCGATGTCGCCCACGTTCACCGGCTGGTACTCGGTGCGGAACCGGTTCTTGAACCCACGCAGCTTCGGCAGCCGCATGTGGATGGGCATCTGCCCACCCTCGAAACCGGCGGGCACGTTCTTCCGGGCCTTGGTGCCCTTCGTGCCGCGGCCCGCCGTCTTGCCCTTCGAGCCCTCACCACGGCCGACGCGGATCTTGTCGCGCTTGGCGCCAGGAGCCGGACGAAGGTGGTGGATCTTGATGGCGGTCATGCCTGGACCTCCTCGACCTCCACCAGGTGGCGGACGGTGTGGATCAGGCCGCGCACCTGGGGGGTGTCCTCACGCACGACGCTCTGGCGGATCTTGCGCAGCCCGAGGGTGCGCAGCGACTCGCGGTGAGCGTGCTTCGTGCCGATCTTGCTCTTGACCTGAGTGACCTTGAGCTGAGCCATGTCAGACCCCCTGGCCGGCACGCTGGCGCAGCATCCGGGCCGGCGCGACGTCCTCGAGCGGCAGACCGCGGCGAGCGGCCACCTCCTCCGGACGCTGCAGACCCTTCAGGGCCGCCACGGTCGCGTGCACGATGTTGATGGCGTTGTCGGAGCCGAGCGACTTCGACAGCACGTCGTGGACGCCCGCGCACTCCAGCACCGCGCGCACCGGGCCACCGGCGATGACGCCGGTACCAGCGGAGGCGGGACGGAGCAGCACGACGCCGGCGGCTTCCTCACCCTGGATCGGGTGCGGAATGGTGCCGGCGACGCGCGGAACGCGGAAGAAGTTCTTCTTCGCTTCCTCGACGCCCTTGGCGATGGCCGCGGGAACTTCCTTGGCCTTGCCGTAGCCGACGCCGACCTGGCCGTCGCCGTCGCCGACGACCACCAGAGCGGTGAAGCTGAAGCGACGACCGCCCTTGACGACCTTGGCGACGCGGTTGATCGTCACGACCTTCTCAAGGTGCGGGGTCTTGTCCTGGGCCGCCCCGCCACGGCCGCCGTCGCGCCGGTCGCGACGGTCCCGACGGTCACCGCGGTCGTTGCCGCCCTGACCCGGTCCGCCCTGGCCGCCGCCGAATTGCCGTGTACGTCCCGGCATCAGGCTTTCCTTCCATTCACGAGCATGTGCATCAGAACTTCAACCCCGCCTCGCGGGCGGCGTCGGCGAGCGCGGCGATGCGGCCGTGGTAGGCGTTGCCGCCACGGTCGAACACCACGGCTTCGATGCCGGCGTCCTTGGCGCGCGAAGCGACCAGTTCGCCGACCTTGGCCGCCTTGGCCTTCTTGTCGCCCTCGAAGGACCGCAGGTCCGCCTCGAGGGTGGACGCCGACGCCAGCGTGTGACCGGCGAGGTCGTCGATCACCTGCACGGTGATGTGCCGCGAGGACCGCTTGACGACCATGCGCGGACGCACCGGCGTGCCGCTGATCTTCTTGCGGAGGCGGAAGTGCCGACGGGCCTTGGCGACGCGGCGGCGGGTCGAGATGTCCTTGCCGACCGGCTTGCGCTTCGTGGTAGTCGTGTCGCTCATCACTTACCCGTCTTTCCGACCTTGCGGCGGATCTTCTCACCCTCGTAGCGCAGGCCCTTGCCCTTGTACGGGTCCGGGCGGCGCAGCTTGCGGATGACCGCGGCGGTCTGGCCGACCTTCTGCTTGTCGATGCCGGACACCGAGAACCGGGTGGGCGACTCGACCTTGAAGGTGATGCCTTCCGGAGCCTCGATCTTGACCGGGTGGCTGTAGCCGAGCGCGAACTCGAGGTCCGAGCCCTTGGCCTGCACGCGGTAACCGACGCCGTGGATTTCCAGCTTCTTCTCGTAGCCCTCGGTCACGCCCACCACGAGGTTGTTCACCAACGTGCGGGTGAGGCCGTGCAGGGCGCGGCTGGTGCGCTCGTCGTCCGGGCGCTTCACCAGCAGCGCGCCGTCCTCGCCGCGCTCGACGGTGATCGGCTCGGCGACAGTGTGCTCCAAGGTGCCCTTCGGCCCCTTGACCTTGACGTTCTGGCCGTCGATGGTCACCTCGACCCCGGAGGGGACGGAGACCGGCAGCTTTCCGATGCGTGACATGTCTGTGCCCCCTTCCTTACCAGACGTAGGCGAGGACTTCGCCGCCCACGTTGTTGCGCTTGGCCTGCCGGTCGGTCTGCAGACCCGCGGACGTCGAGATGATCGCGACGCCGAGGCCGCCGAGCACGGACGGCAGTTCGGTCGATTTTGCGTAGACCCGCAGACCCGGCTTGGAGACGCGGCGAAGGCCGGCGATGCTCCGCTCGCGGTTGGGGCCGTACTTCAGCTCGACGACCAGGTTCTTGTGCTTCTCGCCCGGCTCGTCGCGGTAGCTCGCGATGTAGCCCTCGCGCTTGAGGATCTCGGCGATGTTCGCCTTGATCTTCGAGTGCGGAAGCACGACCTCGTCGTGGTAAGCCGAGTTCGCGTTGCGCAGACGGGTCAAGAAGTCTGCGATCGGGTCGGTCATCGTCATGGTGACCTGTCAACCTTTCTCGCCTGGTTCCCCGCCTCGCCCGGCCGGAACGGTGTCCGGCCGGGTCGGCGGGGCCTGTGGCGAACTGGGAATAGAGTTTCGAGCCTTACCAGCTGGACTTGTGAACGCCGGGCAGTTCACCTGCGTGCGCCATTTCCCGGAGGCAGATCCGGCACAGGCCGAACTTGCGGTAGACCGAGTGCGGACGCCCGCACCGGTTGCAACGGGTGTAGGCGCGCACCGCGAACTTCGGCTTCTTCGAGGCCTTGCTGATCAGCGCTTTCTTGGCCATCTCAGTTCTCCTTGAACGGGAAACCGAGCTTGCGCAGCAGCGCCCGGCCCTCGTCGTCGGTGGTGGCGGTGGTGACGACGGTGACGTCCATGCCACGGGGGCGGTCGATGTCGTCCGGGTTGATCTCGTGGAACATCGACTGCTCGTTGAGACCGAACGTGTAGTTGCCGTTGCCGTCGAACTGCTTGGCCGAAAGCCCGCGGAAGTCGCGGATACGGGGCAGCGCGATGGTCAGCAGCCGGTCGAGGAATTCCCACATCCGGTCGCCGCGCAGGGTGACCCGCGCGCCGATCGGCTGGCCCTCGCGCAGCTTGAACTGCGCGATGGACTTGCGGGCCTTGCGGATCTCCGGCTTCTGCCCGGTGATCAGGGCGAGGTCGCGGACCGCGCCGTCGATCAGCTTGCTGTCCCGGGCGGCGTCCCCGACACCCATGTTCACGACAATCTTCACGACGCCGGGAATCTGGTGCACGTTGGGGATGGAGAACTCCTTCTGGAGCTCGCCCTTGATCTCTTCGCGGTACCGGGTCTTCAGACGCGGCACGATCTTCTCTGCGGTGGTCATGTCAGATGTCCTTGCCGTTCCGGCGCGAGACCCGGACCTTCTTGCCGTCCTCGCCGATGCGGTAGCCCACCCGGGTCGGCTTGCCGTCCGAGTCCACGACCATCACGTTCGAGACGTGGATGGGCGCTTCCTGGGTCACGATGCCGCCGGACTGCGCGCCGCGCTGGGTCTGGGTGATCCGGGTGTGCTTCTTGATCCGGTTGACCCCCTCGACCAGAACGCGCTCGCGGTCCGGGTAGGCCTGGATGACCTTGCCCTTGGCGCCCTTGTCCTTGCCGGCGATAACGACGACCGTGTCGCCCTTCTTCACCTTCATCACAGCACCTCCGGCGCGAGCGAAATGATCTTCATGAACTTTCGGTCGCGCAGCTCGCGGCCCACCGGGCCGAAGATGCGGGTGCCCCGGGGCTCGTTGTCGTTCTTGATGAGCACGGCGGCGTTCTCGTCGAACCGGATGTAGGAACCGTCCGGACGACGACGCTCCTTCACCGTGCGGACGATGACAGCCTTGACGACATCGCCCTTCTTCACCCCGGCGGCCGGGATGGCGTCCTTCACGGTGGCGACGATGATGTCGCCGATGCCGGCGTAGCGCCGCCCGGAGCCGCCGAGCACGCGGATGCAAAGGATTTCCTTCGCCCCGGTGTTGTCGGCAACCCGAAGCCGCGACTCCTGCTGGATCACGTCAACTCCTGTATGTCGCGCTGGTTCTCGCCTTCCGGCGAGCCTTGCGGAACCAAGGACTCCGAGGAGCCCTGCTTACTTGGCCTTCTCCACGACCTGCACCAGACGCCAGCGCTTGGTCGCCGACAGCGGCCGGGTCTCCATCAGGGTGACCCGGTCGCCCACGCCCGCCTCGTTGTTCTCGTCGTGCACCTTCACCTTGGAGGTGGTGCGGACGACCTTCGAGTAGCGCGGGTGCTTCTTGCGGTCTTCGAGCTCGACCACGATCGTCTTGTCCATCTTGTCCGAGACGACGTAACCCTCGCGGACCTTGCGGTAGTTCCGGACGGTCTTCTCGGTGGCTGCCTCGCTCATGCGGCACCTTCACTTTCGGCGTCGGGAGCCACGGAAAGCCCGAGCTCGCGCTCGCGCATGACCGTGTAGATCCGCGCGATGTCCGTGCGGACGGTGCGCAGCCGACGGTTGTTGTCCAGCTGCCCGGTCGCCATCTGGAAGCGGAGGTTGAAGAGCTCCTCCTTGTATTCCTTCAGACGCAGCACGAGCTCTTCGGCGGTGAGCTCACGCAGCTCGGATGCCTGTGCGGCTCCGTTAGCCATCAGAACTCACCTTCCCGGGTCACGATGCGGCACTTCATGGGCAGCTTGTGGATCGCGCGGCGGAGCGCCTCGCGGGCGGTCTCCTCGTTCGGGAAGCTGATCTCGAACATCACGCGGCCCGGCTTCACGTTGGCGATCCACCACTCGGGCGAACCCTTACCGGAACCCATGCGGGTTTCCGCCGGCTTCTTGGTCAGCGGGCGGTCCGGGTAGATCGTCGTCCACACCTTGCCGCCACGCTTGATGTGACGGGTCATGGCGATACGAGCGGACTCGATCTGCCGGTTCGTCACGTAGCTGTGCTCAAGCGCCTGGATGCCGTACTCGCCGAAGTTGACCTTGGTACCGCCCTTGGCGGCGCCGTGGCGCTTCGGGGAGTGCTGCTTGCGGTGCTTGACCCTGCGCGGGATGAGCACGTCTCAGCCCTCCGTCTTTTCTGCGGTCTCAGCGGCGGGAGCCGCTTCGGTCGCGTTGTCGCTCTTCGCGGCGGCAGCGGCGCGTCCGGCCTCGGTCGAGGTCGGGGTCGTGCCCGACGAGCCGGAACGGCGCGGCCGGGACGGCCGGTCGCCGCGGTCGCGGCGCGGCGCGCGGTCCGCTGCCGACGCGGCGGCGTCGCGCTCGGCGCGCGCCTTCAGTCCGCCGACCAGCTCGCCCTTGTAGATCCACACCTTCACGCCGATGCGGCCGAACGTCGTCTTGGCCTCGAAGAAGCCGTAGTCGATGTCCGCGCGCAGCGTGTGCAGCGGAACCCGGCCGTCGCGGTAGTGCTCGGAACGGGACATCTCGGCACCGCCGAGACGACCGCCGCACTGCACGCGAATGCCCTTGACCTGCGGCGAGCGCATGGAGGTCTGGATCGCCTTGCGCATCGCGCGGCGGAACGCCACGCGGTTGCTCAGCTGCTCCGCGACACCCTGGGCGACCAGCTGCGCGTCGGCCTCGGGGTTCTTCACCTCGAGGATGTTCAGCTGGACCTGCTTCTTGGTCAGCTTCTCCAGCGCGCCGCGGATCCGGTCGGCCTCCGCGCCGCGGCGGCCGATGACGATGCCCGGCCGGGCGGTGTGGATGTCGACGCGGACGCGGTCACGGGTGCGCTCGATCTCGACCTTGGAGATGCCGGCGCGCTCCATGCCGGTGGAGAGCAGCTTGCGGATCTTGACGTCCTCGGCCACGTACTCCGCGTACTGCTTGTCGGCGTACCAGCGCGACTTCCAGTCAGTGGTGATACCCAGGCGGAAGCCGTGCGGGTTGATCTTCTGGCCCACTACCGGCCACCTGCCTTCTTGTTGCTCTTCTTCTCCGCAGGCCGCGACTCGACCACCACGGTGATGTGGCTGGTGCGCTTGCGGATCCGGTACGCACGGCCCTGGGCACGCGGACGGATGCGCTTGAGGGTCGGGCCCTCGTCGGCGGTCGCGGACTTGATCCAGAGCGTCTCCGGGTCCAGCTGGAGGTTGTTCTCGGCGTTGGCCGCCGCGCTGGCGATGACCTTCGCGAGCGGCGTGCTGGCCGCCTGCGGCGCGAACCGGAGGACGGCCAAGGCCTCGCTGACGCTACGACCCTTGACGAGCTCGATCACCCGGCGCACCTTCATCGGCGAGTCCCGGACGAAACGAGCCCGCGCGACGGCCGAGGGCAGCTCTTCGGCTGCGGCCGTGGCGTTTGACTGGGCGTTCATCTGCTTCCCTTAACTTTCTCTGGCCCGCTCAGCGGCGGCGCGACTTGCGGTCGTCCTTGATGTGGCCCTTGAAGGTCCGCGTCGGGGCGAACTCGCCCAGCTTGTGACCCACCATCGCCTCGGTGACGAACACCGGGACGTGCTTGCGGCCGTCGTGCACCGCGATCGTGTGCCCGAGGAAGTCCGGGATGATCGTGGAGCGCCGCGACCAAGTCTTGATCACGGTCTTCTTGCCCGATTCGTTCAGCGCGTCCACCTTCTTGAGCAGGTGGTCGTCCACGAACGGGCCCTTCTTAAGGCTGCGTGGCATGTGCTTCTACCTCCCTGCTCAGCGCTTCTTGCCGGTGCGCCGGCGGCGGACGATCAATTTGTCGGACGGCTTGCTCTTGCGCGTGCGGCCCTCGGGCTTGCCGTTCGGGTTCACCGGGTGGCGACCACCGGACGTCTTGCCCTCACCACCGCCGTGCGGGTGGTCGACCGGGTTCATCACGACACCGCGGACAGTCGGGCGCTTGCCGCGCCAGCGGTTGCGGCCCGCCTTGCCCCAGTTGATGTTCGAGTGCTCCGAGTTGCCGACCTCGCCGACGGTCGCGCGGTTGCGCACGTCCACGTTGCGGATCTCGCCCGAGGGGAGACGCAGCTGGGCGTAGGGACCGTCCTTGGCGACGAGCTGCACGCGGGCACCGGCGGACCGGGCCATCTTCGCGCCGCCGCCGGGGCGGAGCTCGATGGCGTGGACCACGGTGCCGACCGGGATGTTGCGCAGCGGCAGGTTGTTGCCCGGCTTGATGTCGGCGCGGGGGCCGTTCTCGACCGTGTCGCCCTGCTTCAGCTTGTCCGGCGCGATGATGTAGCGCTTCTCGCCGTCGGCGTAGTGCAGCAGCGCGATGCGCGCGGTGCGGTTGGGGTCGTACTCGATGTGCGCGACCTTGGCCGGCACGCCGTCCTTGTCGTGGCGACGGAAGTCGATCACGCGGTAGGCGCGCTTGTGGCCACCGCCCTTGTGCCGGGTGGTGATCTTGCCCGAAGCGTTGCGGCCGCCGGTCTTGCTCAGCGGACGCAGCAGCGACTTCTCCGGCGTGGACCGGGTGATCTCGGCGAAGTCCGAGACGCTCGAACCGCGACGACCCGGGGTCGTCGGCTTGTACTTGCGGATGCCCATACTCAGCTCAGTCCTTTACGCGGTGGGTCCGCCGAAGATCTCGATCGCCTTGCTTTCCGGCGAAAGAGTCACGATGGCGCGCTTGGTGTCCTTGCGCTTGCCGAAGCCGGTACGAGTCCGCTTCCGCTTGCCCTGGCGGTTGGCCGTGTTGACGCTGACGACCTTCACGCCGAACACCTTCTCGACCGCGATCTTGATCTGGGTCTTGTTGGCGTCCGGACGGACGATGAACGTGTACTTGTGGTCCTCGAGCAGCCCGTAGGACTTCTCGGAGATCACCGGCGCGAGCAGGATGTCGCGGGGGTCCGGGATGGCGACCGAGCTCACTTCTCGTCACTCCCTTCCGAAACCTCGCTCGAACGCGCGAGGGCCTTGACGACCTTCCCGCGGACGGGACCTGCCACGAACGCGTCGTAGGCGGCCTTGGTGAACACGACGTCGTCGTTGACCAGGACGTCGTAGGTGTTGAGCTGGTCAGCCCAGATCAGGTGCACGTACGGCAGGTTCCGCGCGGACACCCAGGCGAGCTCCTCGTCGCGGTGCAGGACCACGAGAACGCGCTTGGCCTGGGTCGCGGCGGCGATCGCCGCCTTGGCGGACTTGGTCGACGGCTTCTCGCCGGTGACCAGTTCCGTCACGACGTGCAGCTGTCCGGCGCGGGCCCGGTCGGAGAGGGCGCCACGCAGGGCGGCGGCCTTCATCTTCTTCGGGGTCCGCTGGGTGTAGTCGCGCGGCGTGGGGCCGTGCACGACGCCACCGCCGGCGAACTGGGGCGCGCGGGTCGAACCCTGGCGGGCGCGACCGGTGCCCTTCTGCCGGTACGGCTTCTTGCCGCCACCGGAGACCTCACCGCGGGTCTTCGTGTCGTGCGTGCCCTGGCGCGCGGCGGCCAGCTGGGCCACCACGACCTGGTGCATCAGCGCGACGTTGGCCTGCACGTCGAAGATCTCCCCGGGGAGCTCGACGGTGCCGTCGGCTTTACCGGCCGGGGTCTTCAGCTCGACGCTCGTCATCGTCAGTTACCACCCTTCGCGGCGCTGCGCACGAACAGCAGGCCGCCCTTGGGACCGGGCACCGCGCCCTTGATCAGCAGCAGGCCGTCCTCGGCACGCACCGCGTGCACGGTCAGGCCCTGCGTGGTGACCCGGTCGCTACCCATCCGGCCCGCCATCCGCAGGCCCTTGAACACGCGGCCCGGCGTGGCGCAGCCGCCGATGGAACCCGGCTTGCGGTGCACGGCCTGCGCACCGTGGCTCGCGCCCTGGCCCTTGAAGCCGTGGCGCTTCATGACACCGGCGTAGCCCTTGCCCTTGCTGGTCCCGGTCACGTCGACCGTGGTGCCGGCCTCGAACACCTCGGCGGTGATCTCCTGGCCGACCTCGTAGGTCTCGGCGTCGGTGGTGCGCAGCTCGGCGAGGTGCCGGCGCGGCGTCACGCCCGCCTTCTCGAAGTGGCCGGTGCGCGGCTTGTTCACCTTGCGCGGGTCGACCGCGCCGAACGCCAGCTGCACGGCCGCGTAGCCGTCCTTCTCGGTGGTCCGGACCTGGGTCACCACGTTCGGACCGGCCTTGACGACAGTGACCGGGACGACCCGGTTCTGTTCGTCGAAGACCTGGGTCATGCCGAGCTTGGTGCCCAGGATGCCCTTCATTTGCCTGTCAGACATGAGTTCTTATCTCCGCCGCTCGCCCAACGCTTACTGGATGTTGACGTCGACGCTCGCCGGAAGGTCGATGCGCATGAGCGCGTCCACCGTCTTCGGCGTCGGGTCGAGGATGTCGATCAGACGCTTGTGCGTGCGCATCTCGAAGTGCTCGCGCGAGTCCTTGTACTTGTGCGGCGAGCGGATGACGCAGTAAACGTTCTTCTCGGTAGGCAGCGGCACCGGCCCGACAACACGGGCGCCGGTGCGCGTGACCGTTTCCACGATCTTGCGCGCCGAGGTGTCGATCGCCTCGTGGTCGTAGGCCTTGAGCCGGATGCGGATCTTCTGTCCCGCCATGGTGGCTGCGTTCCTTGTCGTCTCGTGCCGCTTTGTCTCGTCAACCTGGGCCGGAACCCGGGTTTCAGCAGTTCAACGGCCCTGTCCCCGGTCCACGCGGTCGGGCGTGTCGCGCCCGCCGCACAGACGGATCCCTAAGGATCGTCGTCTTGCCTGGTCTTCCTCTACGTGAGGAGGCCGCGGGCCCACCCGAAGGTCGTCCCTACTGGCCTTTGCCCGCTAGCCTCACCCGAAGGAAGAGCTCCACGGACCGTGGCCACTCGTGCCAGGGCGGCCGGAACCCGTAAGGATTCGGCCGCCCCAGGACGAGCAACCTGAATAGTGTCGCACACGTGAGTTGACGCCCTGAACTCGGGGGTGTATTGGCCCGAGTTCAGGGCGCCGACGTCACTTGATGATCTTGGTAACCTGGCCCGCGCCGACGGTCCGGCCACCCTCGCGGATGGCGAAGCGCAGACCCTCGTCCATGGCGACCGGCTGGATCAGCACGACGCTGATGTCCGTGTTGTCGCCCGGCATGACCATCTCGGTGCCCTCGGGGAGGGTCACGACGCCGGTCACGTCCGTGGTGCGGAAGTAGAACTGCGGGCGGTAGTTGTTGAAGAACGGGGTGTGCCGGCCGCCCTCGTCCTTGGACAGGATGTAGACCCGGCCCTCGAACTCGGTGTGCGGGGTGGTGGTGCCCGGCTTCACGACGACCTGGCCGCGCTCGACGTCCTCGCGCTTGATGCCGCGGAGCAGGAGGCCGACGTTGTCGCCCGCCTGGCCCGAGTCGAGCAGCTTGCGGAACATCTCGACACCGGTGACGGTGGTCTTGGTCGACTTCTCGCGGATACCCACGATCTCGACCTCTTCGTTCACGTTGACCTGGCCGCGCTCCACGCGACCGGTCACGACGGTGCCGCGACCGGTGATGGTGAAGACGTCCTCGATCGGCATCAGGAACGGCTTGTCGAGCTCACGCACCGGGTCCGGCACGTTGTCGTCGACGGCGTGCATCAGCTCGAGCACGGCGTCGGCCCACTTCTGGTCGCCCTCGAGGGCCTTGAGGCCGGACACGCGCACGACCGGCGCGTCGTCGCCCGGGAACTCCTGCGAGGACAGCAGCTCGCGGACCTCCAGCTCGACGAGCTCGAGGATTTCCTCGTCGTCGACCATGTCGGCCTTGTTCAGCGCCACGACGATGTAGGGCACGCCGACCTGGCGGGCCAGCAGCACGTGCTCGCGGGTCTGCGGCATCGGGCCGTCGGTCGCCGCGACCACCAGGATCGCGCCGTCCATCTGCGCGGCACCGGTGATCATGTTCTTGATGTAGTCAGCGTGACCGGGGGCGTCCACGTGCGCGTAGTGCCGCTTCTCGGTCTGGTACTCGACGTGCGAGATGTTGATCGTGATACCGCGCTGCTTCTCTTCCGGCGCGTTGTCGATCTGGTCGAACGCACGGGCCTCGTTCAGCTCCGGGTACGCGTCGTGCAGAACCTTGGTGATCGCCGCGGTCAGCGTGGTCTTGCCGTGGTCGACGTGACCGATGGTGCCGATGTTGACGTGCGGCTTGCTCCGCTCGAACTTCGCCTTCGCCACTGGAATGTCCTCCTGGACTGGATTTCGCTTTGTGCCCGGGGGCCGACGTGGCTGCCGGCCCCCGATTCGTTCTTCGTCGTGCTGCGGACGGTCAGGAGTGTTCCTTAAGCCCGCGAGCGGAGGGGATTACTCCCCCGTCGCCTTCGCGATGATTTCCTTCGCGACGTTCGCGGGAACCTCGGCGTAGGAGTCGAACACCATGGAGTAGTTCGCCCGGCCCTGGGTACGAGACCGCAGGTCGCCGACGTAGCCGAACATCTCCGACAGCGGGACCAGTGCCTTGACGACACGGGTACCGGCGCGCTCCTCCATGGCCTGGATCTGGCCACGGCGGGAGTTGAGGTCGCCGATCACGTCACCCATGTAGTCCTCGGGAGTCGTGACCTCGACGGCCATCATCGGCTCGAGGATGACCGGGCCGGCCTTCTTCGCGGCTTCCTTCATCGCCATGGAACCGGCGATCTTGAACGCCATTTCAGAAGAGTCGACCTCGTGGTACGCGCCATCCAACAAGGTGAACTTCAACCCGACGAGCGGGTAGCCGGCCAGCACGCCGTACTGCATGGCGTCCTGGGCGCCCGCGTCGACCGACGGGATGTACTCCCGCGGCACGCGGCCACCGGTCACCTTGTTGTCGAACTCGTAGAGAGCACCGTCGGTGCGCTCGAGCGGCTCCAGCTTCACGATGACCTTCGCGAACTGGCCGGAACCACCGGTCTGCTTCTTGTGGACGTATTCGAGCTTGTCCACGGTCTTCTTGATGGTCTCGCGGTAGGCGACCTGCGGCTTGCCGATGTTCGCCTCGACCTTGTAGTCGGACTTCATCCGGTTGACGAGCACCTCGAGGTGGAGCTCGCCCATGCCGGCGATGATCGTCTGACCGGTCTCCTCGTCCAGGTTGACCTGGAACGTGGGGTCCTCCTCGGCGAGCTTCTGGATCGCCAGGGAGAGCTTCTCCTGGTCGGCCTTCGTCTTCGGCTCGATGGCCACCTTGATGACCGGGTCCGGGAAGGTCATCGACTCGAGGACGACCGGGTTCTGCGCGTCCGCCAGGGTGTCACCGGTCGTGGTGTCCTTCAGGCCGATGACCGCGTAGATGTGGCCGGCCAGGGCCTCGTCGACCGGGTTCTCCTTGTTGGAGTGCATCTGGAAGATCTTCCCGATGCGCTCCTTGCGCTCCTTGGTCGCGTTGACGACCTGGGCGCCGGCGGCGACCTTGCCCGAGTAGACCCGGATGTAGGTCAGCTTCCCGAAGAACGGGTGCGCGGCGATCTTGAACGCGAGCGCGGAGAACGGCTCCTCGGTCGTCGCGTGGCGGGTGACCGGGGTCTCGCCGTCCGGCAGCAGGCCCTCGACCGGCGGCACGTCCAGCGGGGACGGCAGGTAGTCGATGACCGCGTCCAGCATCGGCTGCACGCCCTTGTTCTTGAACGCGGAGCCGGCCAGGACCGGGAACGCCTCGCGGGTGACGACGAGCTTGCGGATGCCGTTCTTGATCTCGTCCTGGGTCAGCTCCTCGCCCTCGAGGAACTTCTCCATGAGCGCGTCGTCGGTCTCGGCGACGGTCTCGATCAGCTTCTCGCGGTACTCGGCCGCGCGGTCGGCCAGCTCGGCCGGGATGTCCTCGACGGCGTAGTCCTCGCCCTTCTTGACCTCGCCGCGCCAGACCAGGGCCTTCATCCGGACCAGGTCGATGACGCCCTCGAAGTCGTTCTCCGCGCCGATCGGCAGCTGGATGGCCAGCGGCCGGACGCCGAGACGGTCCTCGATGGTCTTCAGGGTGTAGTAGAAGTCCGCACCCAGCTTGTCCATCTTGTTGACGAAGCAGATGCGCGGGACGTCGTACTTGTCCGCCTGCCGCCAGACCTGCTCGGACTGCGGCTCGACGCCTTCCTTGCCGTCGAAGACGGCGACCGCGCCGTCGAGCACCCGCAGGTTGCGCTCCACCTCGACGGTGAAGTCGACGTGCCCGGGGGTGTCGATCAGGTTGATCTGGTAGTCGTTCCAGAAGGTGGTGGTCGCAGCCGAGGTGATGGTGATGCCCCGCTTCTGCTCCTCCTCCATCCAGTCCATCGTGGCGGCGCCGTCGTGGACTTCGCCGAGCTTGTAGTTGATCCCGGTGTAGAACAGGATCCGCTCGGTGGTGGTGGTCTTACCGGCGTCGATGTGCGCCATGATGCCGATGTTGCGGACCTTGTTGAGGTCGGTCAGCACTTCACGTGCCACGAGAATGTTCCCCTGTCTCGAACGTGGGGCCCGGCATGGCTTCTATCGGCAGCCGGGCGGTCATCACCAGCGGTAGTGCGCGAAGGCCTTGTTGGACTCGGCCATCTTGTGCGTGTCTTCGCGGCGCTTGACGCTGGCGCCAAGGCCGTTGCTCGCGTCCAGCAGCTCGTTCTGCAGACGCTCGATCATCGTCTTCTCGCGGCGCTGCTGCGAGAAGGAGACCAGCCAGCGCAGGGCCAGCGTGGTGGAGCGGCCGGGCTTGACCTCGATCGGCACCTGGTAGGTGGCGCCACCGACGCGGCGGCTCTTCACCTCGATGGTGGGCTTCACGTTGTCGAGCGCGCGCTTCAGCGTGACGACCGGGTCGGTGCCGGTCTTCTCGCGAGCGCCTTCCAGCGCGCCGTACACGATGCGCTCGGCCAGGGACCGCTTGCCGTCCTTCAGCACCTTGTTCACCAGCTGGGTGACCAGCGGGGAGGCGTAGACGGGGTCGGAGATCAGCGGCCGCTTCGGCGCCGGACCCTTGCGAGGCATTAGCTCTTCTCCTTCTTCGCGCCGTACCGGCTGCGCGCCTGCTTGCGGTTCTTCACACCCTGGGTGTCGAGCGAACCGCGGATGATCTTGTACCGAACACCCGGCAGGTCCTTCACACGACCGCCGCGCACGAGCACCATCGAGTGCTCCTGGAGGTTGTGACCCTCACCGGGGATGTATGCGGTGACCTCGATGCCGCTGGTCAGCTTCACACGAGCAACCTTGCGCAGGGCCGAGTTCGGCTTCTTCGGGGTCGTGGTGTACACGCGGGTGCACACGCCACGACGCTGCGGGCTCCCCTTGAGGGCCGCGGTCTTCTGCTTGGCAGCCTTGTCCTGGCGGCCCTTGCGGACCAGCTGCTGGATCGTGGGCAATGGACCAGCTTCCTGTCGTGATCTTGCTTCTTCGTGTCTTCACCGGTCCCCGCGGTCGGGCGTGTCGGCCCGCGTCACGGTCTCGCGACCGGTAACTTCCCGGAGGGATTTTCCGTCGGAACCCCACGTGGCGAGGCCGGTGAACCGGGTGCAAAAGCACCCCGCTCATGCCCAACGGCACGCGGAGCGGCCCGACGCCTGCCGGGCACGGTCTCCAAAGATACCCGTCCGCTCGCGGAGCGGTCCGGGCGGGGGGTCGCTACGGTCGCCGACCGGTCATCGTAACCCCAGATCGGGGCCTCGGGCCGGTGCCGCGCGGGACTTCCCGGCATACAGAACGCGCCGTCGCGGGACGCTATTCCCGAGCGGGTCGCCGCGGTCAGAGCGCATTCCGGTTCGCCTGGCGAGACGGTGCGACCAAGGAATGGACTCGCGGCGAGCGTCCTTCGCCGGAGGACCCGGAGCGGCTCGCGGCGGCGTCAAAAACGCGAGAGAAATTCGTCGGCGGCAAGGAGAAGAGCCGCCGGAGGCTCCACAATGGAGCGGGTCCCGGGGGTGACGATCGCCTCACCGGGACGGAGCGCGAAACCCGGCCCGGCGGCGTGCACCCGCCGGGCCGGGCCGCGGGTCAGTCCTCGTCCGGCTTCGCGTGGTCGGGCTTGCCCGGGTTGGGGTCGCGCGACAGATCGATCAGCGGGTGCACTCCAGCCCCCTCCGGCGCGGCATGGCTGCCGCCGGTCTTCTTGTCCCCCGGCTGGTCGACGTTCTCGCTGCCGTCCATGTCGCCTCCTCGTTCGGTTCCCCTGCCGTGCTGCACGGTACCTGCCGGGGAAATCGGTGGACGGGCTCCCCAAGATGAGGGACGTGGACTGGAAGATCAGCGAAATCCGGCCCGGGGAACCCGAGGCCGCGGCCATCCTGCGCGAGTACCTGGACGAGGTCGCGTCGCGGTATTACGGCCGTCCGGCGACGCCCGCAGAGGTGGACGAGGCGCTGGCGGAGGAGCCCAGCGACGGCCTCGTCGCGCCGACCGGGGCGTTCCTGATGGCCTGTCGGGACGGGAAGCCCGCCGGTTGCGCCGGGGTCCGGATGGTCGAGCCGGGGCTGAGCGCGCTGACGAAGGTGTATATCCGCCCGGAGCATCGCGGGCAGGGAGGCGGGAAGCTGATCGTCGCGGCAGCCGAGGAAGCGGCGAAGCGGCTCGGCTCGGTCCGGATGCGGCTCGACACCCGGCACGATCTGGTCGAAGCACGCGCGCTGTACGCGTCGATGGGTTATGCGGAGGTCGAGGCGTTCAACGACGACAAGTACGCCGAGCACTGGTTCGCCAAGGACCTCAGCTGAGCCGTCCCGCGCAGCTGGCGACCTCCCCGTCGGCGGCTTTCGCGGACCGCGCCAGCACGCCGTTCACCGAGATCCGGCACTCGACCGGGCCGCTCGACTGGCCCATCAGCTGCACGGTCGGCGCCACGGCCGTCTTCGGCCAGGTCAGCGTCTTGCTCCAGGGCAGCGGCACGGACAGCTCTTGGTGCACCAGGCCGAGGCCGTTGTCGTCGTAAACCACGGTGGCGGTGCCGGAGCCGGCGAGTTCGTAGGTGATCTGCCAGCTGGACGGGGCGGGCGCGACCGGGGCGGTCGACGTCGTCGGGGCCAGGGTGCGGGTCACCGTGCGGTCCGGGGCGCGCTGCGGCACCGCGGCGGTCGGCGCGGTCACCGCGACCGGGGCGGGTGCGGGGTCGTCGCCAGTGCCGAGGATCACTACCGTCGCGGCGACGGCGGCCACCGCGATGCCGGCGATCGCGAGCCGGCCGATCAGCTGTCTGTCCATGTTCCTTCTTTCGCCAGGCCCCGCCCAGGGCCGCCGGTGGCTCCCCGGGACGAGGGGAGCCACCGGCGGAGCCGGGTCAGCCGGGCAGGATCCGGCCGGGGACGCCGTTCAGCGACTGGATGAGACCCAGCACGGGCACGCCCGCCGGCGCGAACGTCCAGATGTTGTTCAGGTTCGACGTGTCCGGTTCGTCGACGACGGTGACCCCGGGCTGGTCCTGCGTGGCGGCCAGCGCGGGAGCGGCGGCGCCGAGCACTGCGGCCCCGGCGAGCGCGGTGGCGGCGACTGCGCGGACGACTGTCTTCTTCATGGCTTTCTCCTTAAGTCGTCAGGAAACAGCGGTGACGAGGTTGAACACCGGCGCGAGAAGCTCGGCCGGGGCTTGGGTGGTCGGGCCGAGGAGGCTGCCCGCGTCGAGGCCGGGGACGACCCAGACCGACGGGCCGCCGCCGGCCGGCGCGCCCGGGAGTCCGGGCAGGCCCGGGGTGGGCAGGTTCGGCAGGGAGGGCAGGCCGCCGCTCGGGAGCGAGGGCAGTCCTCCAGCTGGCAGCGAAGGGAGCCCGCCGGTCGGCAGGGAGGGCAGTCCGCCGGTCGGAAGCGAGGGCAGGCCCGCGGCGTGTGTGCCGGGAACGGCGGGGGTGGCGGCGCTGGCCGCTCCCCCGGCGAATCCGGCGAACGCCCCGGCCGCGGCGAGCGGCAGCAGGATCCGGGCGGCAGTGCGTTTCATCAGGGGTTTCCTTTCTTCGGGGAACTGCGGGGTCAGCGGAGCGCGCCGCTGATCGGGACGATGGTTCCGTCGGGGATCCACTGCCCGGCGTAGTCGCGCGCGGCCTGCATGCCGGGCGCGTGCGGTTCGTTCGGGTACATCGGCATCGCGTTGACCTGCGCGGCCGCGAACAGCTGCACCTCGCCGTTCACCGCTGTCCACTGTGGACCGAGCCAGGTCCGGAACCCGCCCAGCGACGGGCTTTCGCCGCCGAAGCTGTTGCCGACGGCCACCGCGTAGCTGACCGCGAGCTGGTCGCGCGGGTCGAAGCGCAGCGGCAGGGCCGCGCTGGCCACGGTGTTCACGATGGGTCCGTTGAGCAGCCACGGAGCGAGGTACAGGCCGAACTGGTGGGTTGGTTTGAGCCGCTGCGATTCGGCGGCGCGGCTCATCGCGAGGTATCCGTCGCTCCAGCCGGAGACGACCACGAGCGCGGTGTCCGCCGCCGCGTCCGGGCGCACCGGCAGGCCGACGCGGGCAGCGGTGTCGCGGACGAGCTGCGCGGCCTGTACGCCGCGCGGCGACCGGTCCTCGACCAGGGTGATCGCCGAGGGCTTCCGCGAGGCGAGGAATTCGACCAGCTTCACCAGCGAACCGCGGTCCTCCGGCGACAACGCCTCCGAGGGGCAGCCGGTAAGTACGTCGCGTTTCTCCGCCACCAGACCGCCGAGCGCCGCTTCCGCGCATTCCGGCGCGTCGGCGTCCGACACCGCTGGGCCTGCCTCGGTACCCGCGTCGACGTCGACCGTCGTGGTCGCGTCGCCCTTGTGCACCACGAGAGTGCTGCGTCCGGGCGGCAGGTCCACCTCGGCCCAGCTGCCTTCCGCGCCGGCCCGCGCGGCCGCGGTGGTCACGATCCCGCCCTCGACCCCGGCGGACAGGTCCGTGCCCGCACTCGCCGGGAAGTGCACCAGGTTGCGTCCGGGCCGTTGCGGGCTGACCAGCACCGGAACGGTTGCGCCGCCGACTGCCGCGTCCGCCAGCAGCGGTACTCCGGGCACGGGCAGCGGCGCTGGCTGCGGCACCGCGGCGAGCGCACTCCACGCGACGAAGCCGAGCGCGACACCAGCGACGCCGTAGCGATAACCGTGAAGAGAAGCGTTGCGGGACAACAAGATTGCCGACACCACGGTGACCGCCGCCGGCAGCAGGACCACCACGAGCAGCGAGATGCCGAAGAGCGTTTCGTACAGCCGTCGGTCGAAGGCGACCCCGGAGACGCCGAGTTGCACGACGCCCGCGAGAGTCAACAGCCCGGCGAGGCTGACCGACAGCGGACCGACGCGCAACGGCGTCGAGCGCCACTCCTCGGTCGGTATCCACGCCGACAGCAGCGTCACACCGAACCACAGTGCGGCTGCGGCGACGTACACGGTGTCGATGGCGAAGGAGATACCTGTGCCATCGACGGAGGTTTCCAGCACCACGAGCACGACCAGCGCGAGCGAAGCCCAACGGCCCACCGAGGGCCACCGAAGCAGCACCGGCACCGCCAACGCGAGCACGATGTGGACGATCAGCGCGACGAGGTTGACGTCGACCGTCGCCGCCGACACCGCGGCCAGCACCGCCGATCCGACCCCCAGCGCGCCGGTGGTGAGCCACAGCTTGCGCGGCAGCGGACCGACGAGCGGGCGCAGGATCCCGGTGCCGGCGAGGAAAGCCGTCGCCAGCAGCAGTATCAACCGCAATACGAGCGCGGCACTGTCCACACCGGACGATCCGGTGACGACCGGAGTGACGTGGTGATCCATGGAGACCTTCTTCGGGGAGAATCCCGGCGCGCGGACGGGCGCCCGCGCGCCGGGAAGGAGTTACTTCACGTTCTGGTCGGCGACCACGAACAGCTCGGAGTGCGGCTTGGCGTTGCCGAAGTCCCCGTGCGGCCACGACTTCCGGTTGAAGTTGATGCCGACCTGGCCGGTGAATTCGTCGCGGAAGTTCTGGTCGACCGCGAGCTTCCCGTCCGGCGACAGGTTCAGCAGGTTGACCTTGTGGTCACCGTCCAAACCGGACCGCGCGACGAAGTAGTTCGACACCGCGAGGTGCTGCGGCTGCGTGGTTTCGTGGTAGAAACCGTCCGGGCCGAGCGCGAAGTTGTCGTACGCGCCCCAGTGCGGGCCGGCCCCTGGCACACCCGGGTTGATCGGCGCGGAGCCGACGACGGTCGGCAGGTCTCCCCCGCCGCCCTGCTGTGCCTTCTCCTTGGTGTCGATGCGGCCCTTGATGTCCTCGACCTTGTCGCCCGCCGCGACCAGCTTCTGAATGTCGAGCACGTACACGCCGCCGGTGGTGCCGGGGTCGTCCGGGCCGAGCGCGCCCTTCTGCCTGCCCTGCACCGCGTGGTACAGGAACCGGTCGTCCGGGCTGGTCTGCAGCCAGCCGCCGTTGGAGCTGGCCCCGTTGGAGTCGTTCTGCGAGTAGATCGACTTGCCCGCGGTGCCGTCGTCGAACACCTCGATCCAGTGCGGATCCTTCGCCGTGATGTCCGGCGTGTAGAAGATCGCGCCGCCCTGCATCGTCTCGGCGAACGCGCCCTTGTGGCCGGGCAGGTTCGTCACCGTGGTCTCCATGACCGCGCGGCTTTCCGAGTGCAGCGGGTCCGCCGGGTTCGCCCGCGGGCCGTCCTGCAGGTAGGACACCGCCTTCAGCTTCGGGTGGTTGCGGTCGGAGATGTCCCAGGTGCGGATCGTCGGACGGCGCAGATACGGCGACGGCTGCTTCACCGGGTCGAGAATGATGTTGCGCGGTTCGGCGTAGTCACTGGTGACGAGGGTGTTGAGATCCTCGCGCGCCTGCACGCCGTGCGGGTTCGCGCAGGACGGTTTGCCCAACTGCGGCAGGTTGTCGCACAGCTTCGCGTTGTCGCCCTGCGGGGTCGCCGCCGGGTTCTGCGACAGCACCTGCGCGTTCTGGTCGAAGTGCACGACCTCGCCCGGGCTGCCCGCGAAACCGTTGCCGATCTGCGTGGAACCGTCCTGGTACGCGTACGGGCCGGGCACGACCGGACCGCCCATGTACGTGCCGTACGCGGTGCCGTCCTTCAGCACCCAGTACGCGTCCGGCACGGAACCACCGAGCGTCTGCGTCGGCAGGCTGATGCCCTTGAGTTTCAACTGAGGCAACGCACTGACGTCGAACGCATACGTCGCCGCGGCGAACAACGCACCGGCGTAAATCGTGTCGCCCTTGTGCCACACGTATTGCATGTGGTGCGGCTCGTTTTCGACGAGCGGCCCGACCGTCGCGGTGTTCACCACCTTTCCGTACGTCGGCGAACCCTGCGTCGCGTCGATCACCGCGAGGAAATCGGGGCCGGGCAAGGCATTCTTGACTTTGCCGAGCCCGCCGCCGAGCGAACCCGGCAGGTTTTTGACGTCCTTCACCGCGGTGTCGGCGATGTTCTCGTCGCCGGCCCAGACCAGCAACCACTTCTTCGGCGTGCCGTCCGCCGAACGCGCTTGCGCGGCGAGGTCTTTGCTCACCAGGTGGTTCTGCACCCAGTACTGCTTGCCGTCGGACGCGGTCTTGGCGTCGGTGACCACCTGGACGTCGGCGTAGGCGCTGGTGCTGGACCCGGTGTAGGTCACCGCACCGATCGCGAGCGCGGCCGCACCGGCGACGGTCAGCGCTTTCCGCCATCGGGGCGGGGCGCCCGAGGAGGAGCTGAATCGCATTGTGTCTCCCTGTTTGTGTTCCCGTGAAGCGCCCGCGAAGGCACTTCTTTCCCCGTTCCGCGGGCAGCGCGAAACGCACCCCGAAACAGAGAAAGCATTAATCCCCTCGGGTCAGCGAACCCGTTGCGGGGCAAGAAAAATCAGCCAGCCGGACGCGGCCGGGAGAAAAGGTCAGGAATCCCTACACAGCGCACTGGCCTGCTGGCGCAGATCCACGTGCAGACGCCACACCAGGGCAACCGGAAAGGACATGCGCGAAATACTCTGGCGAACCGCACGCACTGTCAATGCGGTGATCAATCGTGGGAACATCGACCGAAGGGGTGAATATCCCACGAACTGGGCCGACTTGCCCGCTCCTCGCGCCCCGTCCGGCCCAAGCGGCGGCGCTGACCTGCGATGCTCCGTTCGGCCCAAGCTATGTTCGGCACTTCGGCCTCCGGAGGGCCGCTGTTCGCCCGTTATGTTCGTTACCGTTTCGTGATCAAATCCCGGGAACTCTCGGCCCGTCGCCGCCGACCGAGCGGCGATCTGAGGACGCGAACCGGGCCGAAGCGGCATAATCCGCCCAATGGCAGACCCGTTCCCCTGGTACATCGCCGTCGGCTATCTGGCCGGATTCGCCCTGCTGTGGACAGCGGGCCGGGTCGAGGGCGGCGGCACCGCGACCTCGGCGCTCAGCAACATCGCGACCGGGCTGGTCTTCTTCGGCACGACGATGGTCTGGTTCGCGGTGAGCATGAACGTCCACGCGCCGCTGGCGGTGTGGATCGCGTTGCCGGCGGCGTTCGTGGTCCTCGTGGCCTGGCAGAGCTGGCGGCAACGAGATTCGCTTCGCCGCCTGGGCGTCACGAACGACACAACGTTCGGGGTGCTGCCGAAGCGAGGCCGCACTGTGCCGTTCGAGCAGCAGGACAGCCTGTCGCTGCGGCGAGTCCTCGAGCTCGAGCACCACGGCCACCGGCTGCTCGGCGTCGAATACCCGCTCTCAGAGCCGAATTCGGCCGCCGACCGCATCGGCGGCATCTACTCGATGATCGAACTGCGGATCCCGGCGAGCCCGGTGCTCGTGATCACCCCGCGCGTCGGAGCGTTCGAGCCGGACTACGCCACCCCGTTCGAGGACGCCCGCATCACCCGGATCCAGGTCGGCACTCCGAAGCCGCGAGCAGAGCTGGAAAAGGTCCCAGCAGATCCGGAGTTCGATCGGCGCTTCGAGGTCACCACCGAGGATCCGGAGTTCGCCGCCAAGGTGCTCACCCCAGAAGTCCGCGAACTGATCCTGAACGACCTCTGGTTCCGGGCGCACGAGGTCGTGTTTGACGGTGACGCCCTGTGGACCGCCGAAGCGGACGGTCTGAACGAAGACCGGCTGCTCGGCAACGCCCGTCACTTGGCCATTTTCGCCGCAGCCGTGGCACCGAACCTCTGGCCCAGCACTGAGTTCAGCCGTGCTGGAACCGCCTACGACCAGTGGTTCGGCGAGAAGCGTGGTTTCGTGCGGAACCGCGTGAACCGGTACCGCGAAGCGATGGACCGGCAGCCGCTCTCGCCCACGACAGTGGTGACGCGCTGCCTGCTCGCCGGGGCCATGGTGGTGCTGGGGCTGCTGCCGATCGCCAACGGCATCGCCGCGGCCGCCGGTCTAGCCAGCGAAGTCCAGCTCACGGTCCTCGATTCCACTGAGGGCGATCCCGGCCGTTCCTGCGGGCCCAACGGCACCCAGATCTGCGACAGCCAGCCACCCGCGGTCCGCGGCACCTATCAGGACGGCGACCAGACCCACGAGGTCGCCACCACCTGGCATCTCGGCCAGCTGCCCGAACGCGGCGACGTCGTCGCGGTGCGGATCGGCCCGATCTGGTGGAACACGATTTTCCAGAACGATGACGCCGTCGCGGCGACCATTCTCGTCGCGCTGATCCCGGTCGCGCTGGGTCTGTCGCTCTTCAAGATGATCTTCCGGCCGAACACCTCGCGGCGGGTCCGCATCCTGCGCCGGCTCCAGGAATCCCGCCAGGTCGACACCCGGTCCTAACCAGCCGGTTTGCTGACCTGCGGTGATCACCCAGTACGGATTCCGCGCTCTTGAAGCACGAAGCCGACAGAAGCGGCATAATCCCGCACATCAGCGAGGTGCAGGGAAGGTGTGACCGCCGTGTCCGAAGAGATGGACCGACTCGTCGCGGAGTTCGAAAAGTTCCAGACGAAGCTCAAGCAGGCCGAAGCACAGTTCGCCAAGGTCGGCGACATGCAGGAGGAACTGAACGCGCTCGAAGCGCACGTGATGTCGCCGGACCGGTCGGTCACCGTCGTCGCGGGCCCCAGCGGTTCGGTCAAGGACCTCCGGCTCTCCCCGGACGCGCTGCGCCAGCAGCCGGACCAGCTGGCGTCCACGATCCTGGCGACACTGCACCAGGCCGTCGCCGAATCCGCACGCAAGCAGGCGAACATCGTCGACGAGCACGTGGGCACGGCCTTCGGGCTCAACGTGTCCGAGCAGGTGCTCGAAGCGCAGGCCGCGGGCTTGGGAACCACCGTGGAGGAATTGGAGTCCAACCTCCCGGAGGCGCAGCCGCGACAAGCAGAACCGGTACAGGACGACGAGGACTTCGCCAACAATGACCTGCTTCGCGATGACCGCCGGGCACCTCAGGCACCTCCGCCGGCACCGCCCTCGGCGTCGGCGGGCGATCAGTTCCTGAAGAACTTGTTCAACGACGAGGAGGACCACCGGTGACCCACAGCGTCGTAACGACCGCGATCACGAAGTACTCGACCGAACTCGACCACTACAAGAGCGAAGCGGGCAAGTTCGGGAACCTCGTGAGCCAGGCTGACGTGGGCGACAAGTCGTGGGGCCTGATCGGGTTGGTCGCCAAGCAGACCTATACCAGCAAACTCGACGAGCTGAAGCAGCTGCTCGACGCGATGAAGAACGGGCTCGAAGGGCTGCAGGGCAAGCTCGACAAAGCCGCCGAGATCTACGACGGACATGAGAAAGACACCGTCATGACCTTCGGCAAGTTCAACGCCAAGATCGACGGACCGCTCTGAGCAGGGGGAACTCATGGGACAGGACAGCGTCGCCGACGGCGTGAAGATCAAGCACGAAGACGGCTTCGGGCACAACGTCCAAGAGACGATCAAGAAGACGCCGTTCGTAGGCAAGGGCTACAGCACGGTCTCGGGTGCCGTCGAGAACTTCGGTGATGCCAAGGACGTCGGGGATGTCGCAGCCGCCAGCGGGCAGCTGCTCCAGGACGGCGCGGGTTTCGTCGCCGGCGCGGCGGCGGACGCGGTGAGTTTCGCGCTCGACCCGGTCGGCTGGCTGGTCAGCAACGGCCTCAACATGCTGATCGAACTGATCCAGCCACTACAGGACGCCCTGCATTTCGTGACCGGCGACGGTCCTGCTCTCAAGGAAGCTTCGGGAAACTTCGTCGAGATCGGCAAGGGCTTCGTCACTCTGGCTGACGACTTCGTCAAGAAGGGCGACGAATCGCTCAAGGACTGGCAGGGAGAAGGTGGCGAGGCCGCGAAGAAGGCGCTGGCCCAGTTCTCCGAAGGCATCAAGGGCATTGGCTCCAGTGCCGGCGCGGTCGCCGAGACCTTGCAGATGTGGTCGATGGTGATGACCGTCATCGAAGAGGTCATCAAGGCCATCATCTCCGAACTGGTCAGCTGGCTGATCTACCTGTGGCTGCCCGCGCTCGCCGCTTCCGTCGTCAGCCTCGGCTCGTCGGTCGCCGCGGCGATGTCGGCGTCGGTGGCCAAGGTCGCCAGCGTGATCGGCAAGGTCACCAAGCATCTCGGCAAGCTCGGAAAGCTGCTCGACAAATTCATCGCGTTCCTTGGCAAGTGGACCGACGATATGATCAAGCAGGGTTCGAAGCTGACCTCGGGCGGCACGATGATCAAGCCGGGCGAGCAGAAGGCGATCGACGGCATCCTCGGCAAGTCCGAGAGCATCGGCACCAGGCTGAAGGCGACCGGCGAGGAAGCTCTCAACACGCTCAAGAACGTGCCGGGTGAGGCGTTCAAGCAGACGTTCGGGGTGAACCCGGCCGATATGAAGAAGGGCTCCGCCTACGTGGGGAAGGGCCTGTACGACATCGCGGACAAGACGATCAGCAACTCCCGCGACCTTCACAAGTCGGGCCAAGCCACGGACAAGGCAGGCCCCCATTCCGAAGAAGAGACCCGCGAAAATCTCGACATG
This sequence comes from Amycolatopsis orientalis DSM 43388, assembly GCF_000411975.1. Lineage (GTDB taxonomy): Bacteria > Actinomycetota > Actinomycetes > Mycobacteriales > Pseudonocardiaceae > Amycolatopsis > Amycolatopsis orientalis_D. The sequence continues at coordinate 109,606 of NZ_ASXG01000077.1, read as the reverse complement.
TAAGGTCGCCGCGTGACGGACGAGATGATTGTCCCCGGCTATTTATTCGGCGGCTACGCACTGGCTTTCGTACTGCTGTGGATCGCCGCCTGGGCCGAGCGGCGCAGCTCGGTTCTGGCGGCGATCTTCCATCTCCTGTGCGGGATAACGGTTTCCCTCACGACGCTGTACTGGTTCTCCGCCAGCATGTCCGTGCCGCAGTGGGGTTGGTACGGCGTGCCGCTGGTCGTCGCCGCGCTGCTCACCTGGCGTGGCTGGCGTCAGCGGCATTGGGCCGGCCGCGTCGACTCGAGCAGCGAACCCAGCTTCGGTTTCCTTCCCCGGCACGGGCTTGCCGTCCCGCGCGACCATCCGGATCCCTGGCCGAGCCGGGTCACGGTCGAGTTCGCCCACCAGGGGCACCGGCTGCTCGGCATCGAATACTCGACCGAATCTCCGTACCGGGACGAGAACTTCCGCCGGAAGTCGAAGCTTGCCGAAGCACTCGGCTCGATCTGCTCGGTCGTGGAGCTGCGCGTCCCGAAGGTACCCGCGCTGACCATCTCCCCGAAGCTCAAAGCCTTCGCCCCGGAGCACTTCACTCCGCTGGAAGACATGCGAATCACCCGCAACCAGTTCAGCTGGCTGCGCCCGGATACCACCCTGCACGAATTCGAGATCGATCCCGAATTCGACCGCCGGTTCTCCGTCTACACCTCGGATCCGGATTTCGCTCGGGAAATGCTGACCGGCGAGGTCCGCGAACTGCTTCTGAACGACCGGTTTTTCCGCGTGCACCAGGTCGCCTTCCGCGAGGACGCGCTCTGGACCACCGACACTGGCGGGCTCACTGAAGACCGGATGTTCGACAACTCCCGCAAGCTCGCGATGCTTGCCGCCGCGGTTCCCTCGCGGATCTGGGAGAAGTGGGCGAACGACCGGCACTTCCGCGCCATCACCACCAGCGCGGACACCCGCTACGACGCGTGGATCGGCAAGCGCGGCGGCTTCCTCCGCACTCCGGTGAACCGCAGGCGCGATGCCCGCGACCGGCAGCCGGTCACCTCGATTTCGCTGACCGCACGCACACTCATCGCACTAGCCCTGCTCGCCATCGGAGTCGGACCCGCGGCCAACTCGATCGCGGTGCTGACCAGGCTCGCCCCGCAGGTGCAGGCGACGGTCACCCGGGTCAGCGAAGGCGGCACCCGGCATTGCGTGACCACATCCGGCGGCTTGTCGTGCACCACCGACCGAGCCGAGATCGACGCGACCTACGTGCAAGACGGCGGCATCCGCGAAATCACCGCCGACTGGTCCCGTTCCGAGCTTCCCGCTCGCGGCACCGTCGTGGAAGTCGCGGTCGGCCCGCTCTGGGGACACCCGGCTTACCAGGTCGGCTCGATGTACTCGGCCTTCGACCTCCTGGGCGCACTGATCTGGGTGCTTCCGGGGCTCCTCCTGCTCAAGCGCACTTACTTCCCCAGCATGCCCCGCCGGGCACGGAAGAGGCGCGAAGCTCTCGCCCGGGCCTGACCGGTCAGAGCCGGTGCCCGCAATCCGAGCAGAACACCGCCCCCGCTTTGGCTTCCTTGCCGCACTCTCCACAGTGGACAGTCGGAGCCAGTGAGCTTCCGCAGCCAGTGCAGAACTTCCCGCCCTCGGCCTTCAGCCCGCAGCCCGGGCAGGTGAGCTTCGCCCGGGTGTCCAGGTCCAGGTCCGCGGTCCAGTTCTTCTCCCGGGCCTGGTCCCAGATCTGGTCGCGCTGCGCCGCCGCCTGCGCCCGCGAGACTTCTTCCGCCGCGGTCAGGGCGCGGTCCTTTGCCGCCGAGTTCGTCGCTCGGTCGTACTTCCACTGGTCCGCGGAACTGCTCAACTGCTGCAGCGTCCCGCCGAAAAACGAGCCCACCGCGCGCAACATGCTGCGCCCGGTCTCCATCGCGTCCCGCTGGAACGCCGACCGGTATCCGTTTCCGCAGCGCTCGCAGCGGAACTCGAACTGGTAGCCCTGGGCGTTGGAGAGATCCGAGAAGTTGTCCGTGAAGGGCACGACATCAGCCACGCGCGCGAAGGTATGCCAGCCGGAAACCGCCCGCGACCGTACAAGTACCGTCTCCGGACCCGCTACGCACCGCAACCATTTCGCGGGGTTTCCGGCTGTTTGCCGGTTTCCGACGGATACCAGCCGTAAAATCCGGATTGGCAATGACGGCAGGCAACCGAGCTCAGGGGGGAGACGGCATGTCCGACGAGTTCGACCGGCTGGTCGCGGAGTTCGATCGGTTCCAATCGAGGATGCGGCGGGTGGACGAACAGTTCTCCGGCATCGCCCAAATGCAGGAGGAACTCAGCGCGCTCGAAGCGACTGCGACGTCGCCGGACCGGTCGGTCACCGTGGTCGCCGGTCCGGGCGGAGCGATCAAGGACATCCAGGTCACTGATACCGCGCTGCGCCGCGGCGGGGCCGAGTTGTCCGGGATGTTGATGGCGACCCTGCAGCAGGCGGTCGCCGAGTCCGCGCGGCAGCAGGCCGTGCTGGTGGACCAGCACACGGGCAACTCGATGCGGCTCACCGAGCAGGTGCTGGAAACCCAGGCCGAACTGCTGGGCACCGACGTGGAGGAATTGCGCGCCGCGATGGAGCGGGGCGCGCCCGCGCCGCAGCGCAGCGTCGAGGAAGAACAGCACGAGGACTATTCCGAGCGCGAGTTGCTGGCCGACCCCGCGGAGAGGACCCCGCCTCCGCCGCCGTCGACCGGATCTGCCGGGGACGACTTCCTGAAAAACCTGTTCGACGACGAGGACCACCGTTGATGGCCGGCTACCAAGTGCAGACGGCGAAGCTCTACGACTACTCCCGCCAGCTCGCGGGCAACAAGACCGCAGTCGCCGGGGTCAAGGGCAAGGTGGCGCAGGCCGACGTCGGCGACGAGTCCTGGGGCATCGTCGGCATCTTCGTCAAGAGCAAGTACACGGACATGGTCAACGACCTGAAAGACCTGCTGACCGCGATGGAAACCGGCCTGCAGTCCGCGTCCGACAAGATCAACCGCGCCGGCCAGTTCTACGACCAGACCGAAGAGGACCACTGCCGCAACTGGAAAGACGTCATGGGCAAGATCGACAACCTCGGCAGCGGACGGAAGTAGGGGGCGAGATGTCTGATCCGTCGAGCAAGATCGAGATCAAGCCGGAGGACGGCACCGGCAAGAAGATCGTCAACGCGCTGCCGGTGGTGGGCGGCGCGGTGAAGATCTACGACGCGGGCACCAGCGACGCGATCAAGGCAGGCGACACCGCGACCGGGCTGAGCGGGGTGGTTTCCGAGACGACCACCTTCGTCCAGTCGTACGCGGAAACCGCGATGAGCATCAACAGCGACCCGATCGGCTGGCTGGTCGGCCAGGGACTGAACTTCCTGCTGGCCGTCTGCGACCCGCTCCAGGACGCGATCCACTTCGTCAGCGGCGACGGCCCGGCACTGTCCAAAGCGGCCGAGAACTTCACGGCGATCGGGCGCGGGCTGGAGCAGTTCGCGCACCAGTTCAGCGAGCAGGCGAAGAGTTCGCTCTCGCAGTGGGAAGGCGGCGCGGCCGAAATCGCGGCGGAGAAGCTGGCCAAGTTCTCGACCGGGATCAGCGGCACCGCCGACCAAGCCGGAGACATCGCGACGATGCTGCAGGTGTGCAGCATGGCGATGACCGTCATCGAGGACTTCATCAAGGCGTTGCTGACCGAGCTGATCACCTGGCTGATCATGATCTGGATCCCGGCATTGGCCGCCGCGGTCCCGTCGTTCGGAGCATCCACCGCGGCGGCGGGCACGGCGACCGGGGTGCGCGCGGCGTCCACCGCGGGCAAGGCGACGAAGCAGGTCAGCAAGCTGCAGAAGCTGCTCGACCTGATCAAGGACTTGATCGCCCGGTTCAAGACGTTCTTCAAGGCGGCCAAGGACGAGGTGGCCAAGATGGCCGTCGAAGGCGGCAAGACCACCGCCAAGCGGGCCAAGGACGGTTTCGGGAAAACCGTCCGCGGGAAGCTGCTGGACGAGGCACGGTCGCAGGTCGGGCTCCGAAGCCACGACAAGAACGATCCCGACCTGCCAGTCAAGCCAGGGAAACCGTTGGGACACCTGGAGAACGCGCGCAAGGCCGTCGAGTACGCGGCGACCGGGGACGGAACTTCGAAAGACGAGACCCAAAAAAGATCTGGAGTTCTGAGCTGTGGCTCGCGCACTGCACGACACTTGGGTGTGGCTCGGACCGATCGTCGGATTCCTGGTCATGGTCGTGCTGCCGAGTTATCTCGGCTTCCGCTGGCATCTGAAGAAGAAACGAGCGAAGCGAGCCTGGCTGGCCGCGTTGCACGCGGTGCCCGAGGAACTGGGCGGATCCATGGTCGCCGATCTGAAATACGGGCGGCCCCGGTCCGCGGGGCGCCGGAAGCCTCTTGGCGAGCTGTACCGGCCGAAGACCATCTCGGAGGGCATGAGCTTCCCCAGCAGTCCGCCGACCGTCGAGTTCACGGCTGACCTGCCGCGGCGGGACCGGCAGTTCCGGGTCAGCGCGTACTGGTGCACGCTCCGGGTCGGGGCCAACAGCACCAGAAGGATCTACGAGTACACCATCGAAACCAAGGTCGGGCCCACGCCGAGCATGAAGATCGCCAAGGCGTACCCGACCGATCCGGTGCGGATGTTCGGGCGGACCATGGCGTATTTCAACTACCAGCAAAGGCTGTTCGAAGCGGAGGCGCGAACTTCGCCCTCAGCCGCCCGCTGGGAGCAATTTACGTCGCCCGAGAACGAGTTCACCGGATACGCCAGCGATCAGGACCTCTCGGCTCAGGTCACCGCCCCGGAGACCATGGACTGGCTGCGCGGCAACCATGAACTGCTTCCGGACCTCATCGGCCTCGAGCACGGGTGGTGCTACGCGGTGTACCGGGACGAGATCGACCCGGCGACCCTGGTCGCCAGAATCGACCTGATCGCCGACTTCCTCGACCGGATCGACGTGCCCGCCGCGGTCTGAGCACCCAAACGAAAACGCCCCCGGCCGAAGCCGGGGGCGTTTCGTCAAGCGGAGCGGATCAGCGGAAGTCGCGACCGAAGTCGTAGTCGTCCAGCGGAACCGCGGCGCCGGTGCCAGAACCGAACACGTCCGGGGTGTAGTAACCGTCGTCGTAGGACGGGATCGCGTACGCCGCGACCCGCGCCTCCTCGGTCGGCTGCACCTGGATGTTCCGGTACTTGTTGATGCCCGTACCGGCCGGGATGAGCTTACCGATGATGACGTTCTCCTTGAGGCCCACGAGCTTGTCGCTGCGGCCGTTGATGGCCGCGTCGGTCAGGACTCGCGTGGTCTCCTGGAACGAGGCCGCCGACAGCCACGAATCCGTGGTCAGCGACGCCTTCGTGATGCCCATCAGCACCGGGCGACCCGAAGCCGGCTCGCCGCCCTCGGCGACCGCGGCCCGGTTCGTCGCCTCGAACTTCGTCCGCTCGGGCAGTTCGCCCGGCAGGAAGTCCGTGGCACCGGAGTCGATGATCGTCACGCGGCGCAGCATCTGCCGCACGATGACCTCGATGTGCTTGTCGTGGATCGACACACCCTGCGCCCGGTACACCTTCTGAACCTCGTCCGTGAGGTGCATCTGCGCTTCGCGCGGGCCCATGACGCGCAGGACCTCGTGCGGGTCCGGGGTGCCCTCGAGCAGCTGCTGGCCGACGTGCACGTGGTCGCCGTCGCCCAGCGGGCCGTTCGGGGTGTTCGCGAGCCGCTGCCGCTTGGACAGCTTGTCGAAGACGATCTCCTCCGACCCGTCGTCCGGGATCAGGGTGATCTTCCAGAACCGCTCGCTCTCCTCGATCCGCACGCGGCCGTCGACGTCCGCGATCGGAGCCTTGCCCTTCGGCACGCGAGCCTCGAAAAGCTCGGTGACACGCGGCAGACCGGTCGTGATGTCGTCACCGGCGACACCACCCTGGTGGAACGTACGCATCGTCAGCTGCGTACCCGGCTCACCGATCGACTGGGCGGCGACGATGCCGACCGCCTCGCCGACGTCGACGAGCTGGCCCGTCGCCATCGAACGGCCGTAGCAGGTCGCGCAGACCCCGACCGCCGACTCGCAGGTCAGCACCGAGCGGACCTTGACCTTCGTGATGCCGCTGGAGAGCAGCTTCTCGATGGCCGGGTCGCCGATGTCGTCGCCGGCGTTCAGCACGACGTTGCCCTTGGGGTCGACCGCGTCGGTCGCGAGGTTCCGCGCGTACACGGAGGTCTCGACGTGCTGGTCGCGCACGATCTTGCCGTCGCCGAGGTCCTCGCCGATCGGCATCATGATGCCGCGCGTGGTGCCGCAGTCGATCTCGCGGACGATGACGTCCTGCGAAACGTCCACCAGACGACGGGTCAGGTAACCCGAGTCCGCGGTACGGAGCGCCGTGTCCGCCAGACCCTTCCGGGCACCGTGCGTGGCGATGAAGTACTCCGCCACCGACAGGCCTTCGCGGAAGTTCGCTTTGATCGGACGCGGGATGTACTCGCCCTTCGGGTTCGACACCAGACCGCGCATCCCGGCCAGCGAACGGACCTGCGTCATGTTACCGGCGGCACCCGACTTCACGATCATGGCGATCGGGTTGTCGTCCGGCAGCGCCGTCTCCATGATCTTGTGGACCTCTTCGGTCGCCTGCGTCCACACCTTGACGAGCTCGTTGTTGCGCTCGGCGTGGGACAGCTGACCGCGCTGGTACCGCTTCTCGACCTGGTCGGCCTTGCCCTCGTACTCGTCGAGAATGGCCTTCTTGCCGACCGGGGTCAGCACGTCCGAGATCGCGACCGTGACGCCCGAGCGGGTCGCCCAGTAGAAACCGGCGTCCTTGAGCTTGTCCAGCGTCTGCGCGACCTGCGTCATCGAGTACCGCTCGGCGAGGTCGTTCACGATGGCCGCCTGCCGCTTCTTCGGCATCGGCTCGTTGATGAACGGGTAGTCCGCCGGCAGCAGGTCGTTGAACAGAACGCGGCCCAGGGTCGTCTCGGCCAGCCACGGCTTGCCCGGCTCCCAGCCCTTTTCCGCGAGCGCCGCCTCGTCCGCCTTCGCCGGCTGCCGGTCGGTGATCCGGATCTTGACCGGGGCGTGCAGGCTCAGCGCCTTGCGGTCGAACGCCATGATCGCCTCGGCGGGCGAGGAGTACGCGTTGCCCGCGCCCTCGGCGTTCTCGTTCAGCCGGGTCAGGTGGAACAGGCCGGTGACCATGTCCAGCCGCGGCATGGCGAGCGGACGGCCCGACGCCGGCGACAGGATGTTGTTCGCCGACAGCATTAGGATCCGGGCCTCGGCCTGCGCCTCGGCCGACAGCGGCAGGTGCACCGCCATCTGGTCGCCGTCGAAGTCCGCGTTGAACGCTTCGCAGACCAGCGGGTGCAGCTGGATGGCCTTGCCCTCGACCAGCTGCGGCTCGAAGGCCTGGATGCCCAGCCGGTGCAGGGTCGGCGCGCGGTTCAGCATCACCGGGTGGCCGGTGATGACCTCTTCGAGCACGTCCCACACCTGCGGCCGCGACCGCTCCACCATCCGCTTGGCGGACTTGATGTTCTGCGCGTGGTTCAGGTCGACCAGCCGCTTCATGACGAACGGCTTGAACAGCTCGAGCGCCATGTCCTTCGGCAGACCGCACTGGTGCAGCTTCAGCTGCGGACCGACGATGATGACCGAACGGCCCGAGTAGTCGACGCGCTTGCCCAGCAGGTTCTGGCGGAACCGGCCCTGCTTGCCCTTCAGCAGGTCGGACAGCGACTTCAGCGGCCGGTTGCCCGGGCCGGTGACCGGACGGCCGCGGCGGCCGTTGTCGAACAGCGCGTCGACGGCCTCCTGCAGCATCCGCTTCTCGTTGTTGACGATGATCTCGGGCGCGCCGAGGTCGATCAGCCGCTTGAGCCGGTTGTTCCGGTTGATCACGCGGCGGTACAGGTCGTTCAGGTCCGACGTGGCGAAGCGGCCACCGTCGAGCTGCACCATCGGGCGCAGGTCCGGCGGGATGACCGGGACGGCGTCGAGCACCATGCCGCGCGGGTCGTTGCCGGTCGCCTGGAACGCGGCGACGACCTTGAGCCGCTTCAGCGCGCGGAGCTTCTTCTGCCCCTTGCCGTTGCGGATGGTGTCGCGCAGGCTGTCGGCCTCGGCGGCGACGTCGAACTCGGTCGCCAGCTTCTGGATCGCCTCCGCGCCCATGCCGCCGGTGAAGTACTCGCCGTACCGGTCGACCAGCTCGCGGTAGAGCAGCTCGTCGGCGATCAGCTGACGCGGCTCGAGCTTCGTGAAGGTCGTCCAGACCTCCTCGAGACGGTCCAGCTCGCGACCGGCGCGGTCGCGGATCTGGCGCATCTCGCGCTCGCCGCCCTCCTTGACCTTGCGGCGCACGTCGGACTTCGCGCCCTCCGCCTCCAGCTCGGCCAGGTCGGCTTCCAGCTTCTGCGCGCGGGCCTCGATGTCGGCGTCGCGCTTCGTCTCGAGGTTCTTGCGCTCGACGCCGATCTCGTTCTCCAGCGTCGGCAGGTCGTTGTGCCGCAGCTCGGTGTTCACGCCGGTGATCACGTAGGCCGCGAAGTAGATGATCTTCTCGAGGTCCTTGGGCGCCAGGTCCAGCAGGTAGCCAAGGCGCGACGGAACGCCCTTGAAGTACCAGATGTGGGTGACCGGCGCGGCCAGCTCGATGTGTCCCATCCGCTCCCGGCGCACCTTGGCGCGAGTGACCTCGACGCCGCAGCGCTCGCAGATGATGCCCTTGAACCGGACGCGCTTGTACTTGCCGCAGTAGCACTCCCAGTCCCGGGTCGGACCGAAGATCTTCTCGCAGAAGAGCCCGTCCTTCTCCGGCTTGAGGGTCCGGTAGTTGATGGTCTCCGGCTTCTTGACCTCGCCGAAGGACCACTGACGGATGTCGTCAGCAGTGGCCAGGCCAATGCGGAGCTCATCGAAGAAGTTGACGTCCAGCACGTCTAGATCCCCTTGGGGTTGTTTCGGCTAGAGGAGGGGTCGGCGGTGGAGCCGGGATCCGCGGGAGGCAGATCCCGGCTCGACACCGAATCAGTGCACGACGTCGTCCACCGAGGGCGACTCGTTGCGGGACAGGTTGATGCCGAGGTTCGCCGCTGCGCGCTCGAGGTCCTCGTCGTCGGAGTCGCGCATCTCGATCGCCGCGCCGTCGCTGGAGAGCACCTCGACGTTGAGGCACAGCGACTGGAGCTCCTTGAGGAGCACCTTGAACGACTCCGGGATGCCCGGCTCGGGGATGTTCTCCCCCTTCACGATCGCCTCGTACACCTTGACGCGGCCGACCACGTCGTCCGACTTGATCGTGAGCAGTTCCTGCAGCGTGTACGCCGCGCCGTAGGCCTGCATCGCCCAGCACTCCATCTCGCCGAAGCGCTGGCCGCCGAACTGCGCCTTACCGCCCAGCGGCTGCTGGGTGATCATCGAGTACGGGCCGGTGGAACGGGCGTGGATCTTGTCGTCGACCAGGTGGTGCAGCTTCAGGATGTACATGTAGCCGACCGACACCGGGTACGGGTACGGCTCGCCGGAGCGGCCGTCGAACAGCGTGGCCTTGCCGTTCTCCTTGACCATGCGCTCGCCGTCGCGGTTCGGCTTGGTCGCCCCGAGGAGGCCGGTGAGCTCCTCTTCCTTCGCGCCGTCGAACACCGGGGTCGCGGTGTTCGTGCCGGGCGCGACGTCGTAGAGCTCCGGCGACAGGTTCTTCGCCCAGTCCGGGTTGCCCTCGATCGTCCAGCCTTGGGAGGCCAGCCAGCCGAGGTGCAGTTCGAGGATCTGGCCGATGTTCATCCGTCGCGGCACACCGTGGGTGTTCAGGATGATGTCGACCGGGGTGCCGTCCTCCATGAACGGCATGTCCTCGACCGGCAGGATCTTGCCGATGACACCCTTGTTGCCGTGCCGGCCGGCGAGCTTGTCGCCCGGCTGGATCTTGCGCTTCTGGGCCACGTAGACGCGGACCAGCTCGTTGACGCCCGGGGGCAGCTCGTCGTCGTCCTCGCGGGAGAACACCCGGATGCCGATGACCTTGCCGGTCTCGCCGTGCGGCACCTTCAGCGAGGTGTCGCGGACCTCGCGCGCCTTCTCGCCGAAGATCGCGCGGAGCAGGCGCTCCTCCGGGGTCAGCTCGGTCTCGCCCTTCGGCGTGACCTTGCCGACCAGGATGTCGCCGTCGCGGACCTCGGCGCCGATCCGGATGATGCCGCGCTCGTCGAGGTCGGCCAGCACCTCCTCGGAGACGTTCGGGATGTCCCGGGTGATCTCCTCGGCGCCCAGCTTGGTGTCGCGGGCGTCGATCTCGTGCTCCTCGATGTGGATCGACGTCAGCACGTCGTCCTGCACCAGGCGCTCGGAGAGGATGATCGCGTCCTCGTAGTTGTGGCCCTCCCACGGCATGACCGCGACGAGGAGGTTCTTGCCGAGCGCCATCTCACCGTTCTCGGTGGACGGGCCGTCGGCGATGACCTGGCCCTTTTCGACCCGGTCCCCCTCGTTGACGATCGGCCGGTGGTTGAAGCACGTGCCGTGGTTGGAGCGGCGGAACTTGTACAGTCCGTAGCTCTTCCGCGTGCCGTCGTCGTGCATGATCGTGATGATGTCCGCGGACAGCTCCTCGACCACGCCGGCCTGCTCGGCGACCAGGACGTCCCCGGCGTCGACCGCGGCGCGCAGCTCCACGCCGGTGCCCACGTACGGAGCCTGGTTGCGCAGCAGCGGAACAGCCTGGCGCTGCATGTTCGCGCCCATCAGCGCGCGGTTCGCGTCGTCGTGCTCCAGGAACGGGATCATCGCGGTGGCGACGGAGACCATCTGCCGCGGCGACACGTCCATGTAGTCGATCTCGAGCGGGTCGATCAGCTCGACCTCGCCGCCCTTGCGCCGGCCGAGGACCTTCTCCTCGACGAAGTGGCCGTCGTCGGTCAGCGGCGCGTTGGCCTGCGCCTTGACGTAACGGTCCTCCTCGTCCGCGGTCAGGTAGTCGACCTGGTCGGTGACCCGGCCCTCGACGACCTTGCGGTACGGCGTCTCGATGAAGCCGAACGGGTTGACCCGCGCGTACGAGCACAGCGAGCCGATCAGGCCGATGTTCGGGCCTTCCGGCGTCTCGATCGGGCACATCCGGCCGTAGTGCGACGGGTGGACGTCGCGGACCTCCATGCCGGCGCGCTCACGGGACAGACCGCCCGGGCCGAGCGCCGACAGACGCCGCTTGTGGGTCAGCCCCGACAGCGGGTTGTTCTGGTCCATGAACTGCGACAGCTGCGAGGTGCCGAAGAACTCCTTGATCGCCGCGCCGATCGGGCGGATGTTGATCAGGGTCTGCGGCGTGATCGCCTCGACGTCCTGCGTGGTCATGCGCTCGCGCACGACGCGCTCGGTGCGGGAGAGGCCGACCCGGATCTGGTTCTGGATCAGCTCGCCGACGGTGCGCAGGCGGCGGTTGCCGAAGTGGTCGATGTCGTCGGTCTCGACCGGCACCTCGACGCCGGCGGAGCTGGTCATCTTGTCCTCGCCGGCGTGCAGCCGGACCAGGTACTCGATGGCCGAGACGATGTCCTCTTCGGTCAGCGTGCCGGTCTCGTACGGGGTGTCGAGGCCCAGCTTCTTGTTGACCTTGTAGCGGCCGACCTTGGCCAGGTCGTAGCGCTTCGGCTTGAAGAACAGGTTCTCCAGCAGCGTCTGCGCGCTCTCCTTCGTGGGCGGCTCGCCCGGGCGCAGCTTGCGGTAGATGTCGAGCAGCGCCTCGTCGGTGCCCGCGGTGTGGTCCTTCTCGAGGGTGGCCAGCAGCGTCTCGGAGAACGAGAAGCGCTCGCGGATCGCCTCGGTGGTCCAGCCCAGCGCCTTCAGCAGCACGGTGACCGGCTGGCGGCGCTTGCGGTCGATGCGGACGCCGACGGTGTCGCGCTTGTCCACGTCGAACTCGAGCCACGCGCCGCGGCTCGGGATCACGCGCACGCTGAAGACGTCCTTGTCGGTCGTCTTGTCGACACTGCTGTCGAAGTACACGCCCGGAGAACGCACCAGCTGGGACACGACGACCCGCTCGGTGCCGTTGATGATGAAGGTGCCCTTGTCGGTCATCACCGGGAAGTCGCCCAGGAAGACCGTCTGGCTCTTGATCTCGCCGGTGTTGTTGTTGACGAACTCGGCGGTGACGAACAGCGGGGCCGCGTACGTCATGTCCTTGTCCTTGCACTCCTCGATCGAGGCCTTGACCTCGTCGAAGCGCGGAGCGGAGAAGGACAGGGACATCGAGCCCGAGAAGTCCTCGATCGGCGAGATCTCGTTGAGGACCTCTTCCAGACCGCCGACCGGGTTCTCTTCGCCTTCGTTGACGCGGCGCTCGAACCACGCCTCGTCGCCGGTGAACCACTGGAACGACTGGATCTGGACGTCAAGCAGGTTCGGGGTGGAAAGTGGCTCGCGGATCTTCGCGAAGGAGACCCGCTTGGGCGCTCCGGGGATTCCCGTGGCCTGCGCGCGGGATTCAGCCGAGGTGGTCGCAGCAGTGGCCTGGTTCGCGGGAGAGACTGCCAAGATGCGTCCTTCCGGGGACAATGAGCGGTGAGCAGCCGCGATGGCAACAGCTGTCGCGGACTGTCAGGGGTGCCGTGTGCCCACTATCCTAACTACCGGCTCCGGGCAGCCTGAAAGAGGGCAGCGCAAAGAGGCAGTCTAGCCCGGATGGCGCGGTCTGTCCAGGGGGCACTCCAGACGGGGCCCAGCCTGCATCGCGTCACCTTCGGGCAGTGCGTCTCCCTGAGCCTCACTGCGTCCTTCGGCTCCCCGGTTCGCCCCGGGTTTTCGCGCCCCTCCCGCAAGGTTCGCGTTCCCCGGCCGTGACCGTTGGCAGTAAGCGTGAACCCACGCGGCTTTGGAGTCAAGATGCCGCGCGGCTCTCCCGCCGGTTGGCGCAGCGTTGAACCCGGACAGCGCAGGGTGACCGCCCCGGCGGGGCTGGCGGTTACCGCCGGGTACTCGCGGACGGCCGCGCAGGTCGGCCGGGCAGCGGTGCAGGTGGAGGGCCCGCGGGCGGTTTCGGAGGCCGTTTTCGGGTCGGCGTGGCGGGCGCGGGATGGATCACATTCCGCGAGCGGTCGCGTGCCGATTGTCAGGCCGGATTCAGGGGTCTTCGGGCAGCTCGGCCCCCGGATTCCGGGCGTGCCGGGGCGGCGGTTGGCGGCGGCCGGGTCCCGGTGATCAACTGGACGGGGCCGAACTCCCGGAGGTGTGCCCGATGCCGGAACCCGACGCGTCGCTTCCGGAACTCGTGCTGCGCAGGCTGGCGATCAGCGAGCAGGTCGCCGCCGCGAAGTTCGGGGCCGGGCGGCCGGTCGACGATCCCGTCCGAGAGCAGCGGGAGCTGGCCCGGGTCCGTGCGCTGGCCCGCGAGATCGGCCTCGACCCGGATCTCGCCGCCGGGTTTCTCAACGACCAGATCGCGGCGAGCAAGCAGGTACAGCACCGGCTCTTCGCACAGTGGACCGCGCGTCCTGGCGACCGGCCTGCCGGCGGCCCCGATCTGTCGGTGCTGCGCGCCGAATTGGACGGTCTCACGGTCGCTCTGCTGGATCGGCTGGCCGCGGCCGGGCCCGACCCCCTGGAGCCGCCGGAAATCGCGGACGAGCGGAAGCAGGAGCCGCTCCGCACCGCCTTCCGCACTCTGACCCAGCGGCGCTCGTGAGTGGCTACGCCGGTTAGAACCGGCGTAGCCACTCACGAGACACGACAACGTCGGCTCGGGACCGCTTACTTCGACGGCGGGGCCGAGGCGGGCGCGGACGGCGCGGGGGCTCCCGCGGCCGGTGCGGCGGCCTTGTAGGTGTCCATGTCGGTGATCTTCCACGTGTTGCCCTGCAGCTGGGCGTCCACGTGCATCTGCGCGGTGCCGGCGGCGGTCTGCTTGGTGTCCGCGCGCGTCGACGTCTGGTCGATGAACAGCATCACCCTGGCGAGGTCGCCGTTCAGCCGGATCACCGCACTGCGGGTGACCTTGCAGGTCACGACCACCTTCTGCTCCGGAGCCAGCTTCTTGACCTGGCCCATCAGCGCGTTGTAGCTCGTCTTGACCTGGTCGGTGGCGAGCAGCTGGTTGGCCGCGTCCTCGGTCTTCTTGATGTTGTTGAAGTCGTAGGAGAACAGCGTCTCGACGGCCTTCGAGACCTGGTCCTTGACCTGCGCGGTCTTCGCCACGTCGAGCACCGCGCGGTTGCTCGTCGAATCGGCCGCGTCCGAGCCCTTGACCTGGAAGATCACCGCCGCGGCGACCAGTGCCAGCCCGACCACCAGCAGCAGTGCGACGCGCACGGTGTTGCGGCTGACCACGGACCGCTGAGCCGGTACCTCTGCGGCGTCCTCCGCCCGGGCCTTGGTCTCGGCTTCCTCGACGTCTGAGGGCTTCTCCGAACCGGTGTCGCGCTTCTTTCGCCGCGGGCTCGGCCGGGCCGGTTTCTCGTCCTCGACGGTCTCGCCGGTGAGCGCGTCGACCTCTTCGGCCGGGGCTTCCTTGGTTACCCCGGAGACCTCGGCGGCGTCTTCCTCGACAGGGGTCTCCGCGACCTCCGTCGAAGCGGGCTCGGTCTCGGTCGAAGCGGGCTCAGGGTCGGCCGGGCGCACCAGGCCGCCGCGGGGAATCCGCAGCTCCTGGGTCACCTCGGCCGGATCCGCGTCGGGGAGCGGCCGCGGCCGGGGGCGCGGCTTGGGCGAGGCCGCCGGCGCCGCCGGGTCCGACGGCTTGCGCAGCCCGGCGACCTTCGGCTTGCGAGCCGGTGGCGTGCTGCTGCTGCGCGGTGGCTGGCGACGGGAGGGGGGCACTGCGGAACTCCGATCTGCGGGTGAAGCTACTTGCCGGCGGCGACGAGCGGCACTTGGTCGATCCCGGACAGCTTCCACTTGCCGTCGACCCGGGTCATCTGGACCTCGAGCCGCAGCGCCTTGGTGGCGTTCTTCCCGCCCGCCGAGGTGTCCGTGCTGATCGCGGCCAGGAAGCTGGCCTTGCCGTCGTGGTCGTTGAGCTCCTCGACCGCGATGTCCTGGATCGTGGTGGTGACCTTGACCTTCTGGTCGGTCAGCGCCTTCGAGTAGTTCGGCTGGGCCTGCTCGATCTGCTTGGCCATGTCGTCGCTGGAGACGTCCTTCTGCTGCTGGAAGTACGTGTCCAGGTGCTGGTAGTCGACCTGGGTGTAGGCCAGCACCGCGGCGGCGCCGTCCTTGAGCACGTCGTCGCGCGCCGAAGCCAGACCCCGGTCGCCGTCCATCTCCGCGACCAGCCACATGATCCCGAACACGATCGCCACCACCAGCGCGGCGAGAGCGAACGCCCCGGATCCGAACAGCCACACCCGCGGCGATCCGGGAAGCGTCCACTTTTCCTTCGCCGCCACCGCCGTTGCCGGTTCGGGCGTATCAGCGGTCACCTCTTCCTCGGCGACCGCGTGCTCGGCACTCATAACACTCCAGAGTAGGTAACAGTCATCAAATCCCGGTCAGCCGAGTCCCAGCAGCGAGCCCATGCTGTTCAGCGAGACTCCGGGGCTGCCGACGACGCCCGGCACCTGAGCGTCGCGCTGCTCCTGCAGCTGCTGCGCCGGCCGGTTCTGGTTCGCCGCGATGTCCTGCTGCGACGGCTGCACCGGCACGCCGTTGTACGGCGCGTTCTGGGAACCCCGGACGTTGATCGGGCTGCCCTTCGGCTCGGCACAGTAGGCCTTGTCGTCCTCGGGCCGGGGCGAGGTGTCCGAACCCGGACGGTACTGGCTGTAGGGCAGATAGCCCTTCGTGCACGACGGCGGGTTGAACAGGTTCAGCACCAGGCCGAGGTGCGCGGTCCCGTCGCCGGGGGCCACCGACGGCGCGGCGGCCGCCAGTGCCGGATAGGTCACCAGGCCCTGTTCGAGGCCGTCCAGCCGGGTCACGGTCAGGTTGGCCGTCGTCAGCAGGTTCGCGGTCAGCGCGCCGAGGCCGGGCCCGGTGTCCTTGACCACCTGGCTGATCTGGGTCGCCACCTGCGGGGTGACGCCGATCAGCTTGCGCAGGTCGCCGTCGGAGTTCTTGAGCGTCCCGCTGAGCTGGTTGAGGCTCTTGGAGAAGGACGCGAAATTCGACGCCTCGTCGTTCTGCGTGTCCAGCACCTGGCCGCCCGCCTGCAGCAGCTGCACGGTCTGCGGCAGGTACTGCTGCGCGGTGGTGGTGAAGCTGCGCGCGGTGTCGAGCAGCTGCTGCAGGTCGCCGCCGGTGCCGCGGAACGCGTCGTAGGACTCGTCGACGACCTTCCGCAGCGCGTCGGTCGGCACCGAGGCCGACAGCGAGTCGAGGTCGCCGAGCAGCCGGTCGGTGCTGACCGGGGTGCTCGTGCGGGCGGCCGGGATCACCGAACCGCTCGCGAGGTACGGACCCTGGTCGTTCTTCGGCCGCAGGTCGACGTACTGCTCGCCGACCGCGGACCGGTTGGCGATCACCGCGTCGAGGTCCGACGGCACGCGCGGGGCCGACGGGTCGATGTTCAGGTCGGCTTCGAGCCCGCTCTGGGTCAGCCGCAACTGCCCGACGCGGCCGACGTTGAAGCCGCGGTAGGTGACCTCGGCGTTGGTGAAGATCCCGCCGGATTCGTTGAGCTGCAGCTTGACCGTGTACCCGCTGCTGCCGAACACCGTGCCGAGGCCGGCGAACCGGATCAGCGCGTACACGATGGCCACGACCGAGATGATGGCGAAGGCCACCAGCTGGATTTTCGTCCTGCGCAGCAACATCAGCCAGCACCTCCGGAAAGCACCCCGAACAGGCCGGACAACCCGCTCTGCGACGGCTGCCCGCCGCCCTGGCCGCCGGTCGAGGACGGAGCCTGCTGTTGCTGCGCGGGCTGGCTGCCCGGGAACGACAGCGGCGGCGGCTGGTTCGCGGGCGAGCCTTCGACGCCGCCGGTCAGCCCGGGCGCGGGAATGAGCCCGTTCAGCCCGTTCTGCCTGCTGCGGCCGAGGTTGTCGATGACGTCCTTCAGGTTCAGGTCGACCTTGGCGAACAGGTTGAAGTAGTCGCCCTTGACGTCGTTGTAGGCCTGGTCGGTGAACGGATAGGTCAGCAGGATCTCCAGCGCCTTCGGCAGGTCGCTGCCCGCCTCGCCGAGCTTCTGCAGCGTCGGCGTGAGCGCCTTGAGGTCGGCGACCAGGTCCGCCTTGCTCTTGTTGACCGTGTCGGTCGCGACGCCGGAGAGGTTGTTGAGCGCGTTCAGCATGGTCACCAGCTGGCCGCGCTGCTGCTCCAGCACCCCGAGCCCGGGCCCGAGGTTGTCGACCGCGCCGACCAGCTTGTCCTTCTGGTCCCGCAGCGTCATGGACAGCCGGTTGAGGCCGTCGAGCGCGCGGGTGATGTTGGCCGACTGGTTGTCGAGGTTGGTGACCAGCTCGTTCGCGTTGGCCAGCAGCGCCTTGATGTCCGGCTCGCGGCCGGCGGTGGCGTTGTTGAGTTCCTTGGTGATCGTGTTGAGCTGCTCCACGCCGCCGCCGTTGAGCAGCAGGGACAGCGCGCCGAGCACCTCCTCGACCTGGACGTCGCGGCCGGTGCGCGCGAGCGGGATGGTCGCCCCGTTCGCCAGCTGCCCGGTCGCCTCGTCGCCGCCCGGCGAAGCCAGCTCGACGTACTTCTCGCCGAGCAGGCTCGACTGCTTCACGTTGGCCATCGCGTTGGCTGGCAGCTTGACGTCCCCGTTGACCTCGACGGTCACCTCGGCGTGCCAGCCGTCCGGCGTCAGCCCGATCGACTTGACCTGCCCGACCGGCACCTCGTTGACCTTCACCCCGGACTGCGGGACGAGGTCGAGCACGTCCTTGAACTGGATCTTCAGCGTGTACGGGTGGCTGCCGAGGTCGGCCCCGCCGGGCAGCGGGACGTCGTAGACGCCGTTGAACGCGCAGCCGCTCAGCACGAGCGCGGACACCGTGGCGAGCGCTCCGCCCGCGGCGAACTTCGTCAGTCGCTTCACGTCAGCTCCCCTGCGTCCCGTAGACCTGGCCCTGCAGCGGGAGCGGCAGCGGCGGCAGCTGGCCGTTCTGCATCGCCTGGATGACCTGCGCGGTGGACGGCAGCGGAACCACGCCGTCGACCACCTTGGCGATGCCGTCGCAGGCGTTGCCGAGCAGCTGCTTGGTCACCGAGGTCTGCTTGAGCAGGCTGCAGACCATCACCAGCGGCGGCTGGGTCAGCTCGTTGAGGTTCGGCCGCGTGTCGAGCGTGCCGGACGAGCCGTTGTAGACGCCGACGATGTTGGACAGCGCGACCGGCGCGACGTCGAGGATCTCGGCGAGCGAGCTGCGCTGGTCCACCAGCACCTTGGTCACGCTGGCCAGTTTGTCCACATTGGACTTCAACCGGCCGCGGTTGCGTTCGATGAAGCCCTGCACCGACTGCAGCGTGGTGCCGAGCTGCTGCACGGTCTGGGCGAGATTGTCCTTCTCCCCGGCGAGGAATCCGCTCACGTCGGCGAGCTGGCTCTCGAACTGGCGCACCTGCCCGTCGCTGTTGGCGAGCGACTGGGAGAACTTGCCGAGGTTCTGCACCGTCTGGAAGAGGTCGTCCTTGTTGTCCGCCAGCGTTCCGGACGCCTGCCCGAGCTTGGTGATCGTGTCGTGCAGCGCCTTGCCGTTGCCGTCGAGGTTGTTCGCGGCGGTGTTCAGCAGGTCCGAGAGCGAGCCGTTCTTGTTGGCCCCGTTCGGTCCGAGCGTCTCGCTGACCTTGGCGAGGCTGGCGGCGAGCTGGTCGACCTCCAGCGGAACCTCGGTGCGGTCGAGGCCGATCGTCGCGCCGTCGGAGATGCGCGGGCCGCCGGTGTAGGCCGGGGCGAGCTGGACGTAGCGGTCGCTGACCAGCGACGGCGACACGATGACCGCCTTCGCGTCGGCGGGCACCGCGACCGAGCGGTCGTATTCGAGGTCGACCCGGACCTGGTTGCCCATCGGCTGGATCTTGGTCACCGTGCCCATGTCCACGCCGAGCATCCGGACGCTGTTGCCCTCGTAAAGGCCGACGGCGCCGGAGAAGTACGCGGTCAGGTGGTTGCGGCCGGCGTCCTTCAACGTCCACCAGAGCGCGCCCGCGACCACGAGCGCGAGGACGATCGCGATCGTGAAGCCGCGGGTGAGCGACTGGCCGAAGCGGGTGTCGGTCATTTGGAGTTGCACCCCTCCGGATTGAGCGGGCCGACCGGAGGAAGCACCAGGCCGCAGATGTAGTTGTCGAACCAGTGCCCGGTGCCGATCGTGTTGTTGAAGACCCGGATGAACGGCGCGAACTTCTGGATCCCCTGCGCCAGCGAGTCCTGGTTGCGCTGCAGCATCGACGTGAGCTGGTCGAGCTGGGTGAGCACCGGGTTCAGCTGGCCGTCGTTGTCGTCGATCAGGCCCTGCAGCTGCGTCGACAGCTGCTTCGAACCGTCGAGCAGCGTCTTGATCGCCTGCTCGCGCTTGCCGATCTCGTCCAGCAGCTGGTTGCCGTCGGTGATCAGCTTCTGCACCTCGGCGTCCCGGTCGACCAGGGTCTGCGACACCTGGCGCGTGTTGGCCAGCAGGTTCGCCAGCTGCGAATCGCGCTTGGCGATCGTGTCCGACAGCTTCGACAGCCCGGACAGCGCGCCCTTCACGTCCTGCGGCGTGTTCGAGAACGTCTGGGTGATCGCCTCGAAGCTCTTCGACAGCTGGTTCGTGTCGATCGCGTCGACCGTCTGCGACAGGCCGCGGAACGCGTCGAGCACGTCGTACGGCGACATCGTCCGGTCGCGCGGGATCGGCGAACCGGGGTCGAGGTTGCCGTTGCCCTGCGGGTCGAGCGCGAGGTACTTCTGGCCGAGCAGCGTCTTGATCTTGATCGCCGCCGTGGTCTTGTCGCCCATCCAGGCGTCCTTGACCTTGAACGACACCTTGACGTTCGGGCCGTCGAGCTTGATGTCGGACACCTTGCCGACCTTCACGCCCGCGATCCGCACGTCGTTGTCCTTCTGCAGCCCGGCCGCTTCGGAGAAGTCCGCGCTGTAGGTGGTGCCGCCGCCGATCACCGGCAGGTCCTCGGAATTCATGGCGGCGACGAGGCCGAGCGCCATGACCGCGATGCCGACCAGCGCGATCGGGATCGGGTTGCGTTTCTGGAAGGACTTCATGGCTTGCACCTGTCCCGGTTCACCGGCGCGAGCGTGAAGTCCGTCGGCGGCAGCAGCCCTGGCACGCCCACCGTCCCGGTCATCTCGCAGGAGTAGAAGTTGAACCACGAGCCGTAGTCGCCGGTGCGGGTGAGCGCACTGACCTTCTTCGGCATGAACTGGATGAAGTGCTCGACGAGCGGCTCGTTCTGGTTCAGGTTCGTGGTGAGCTTGCCCAGAGCGGCGATGTCGTCCTTCAGCGGAGCCCGCGCGTCGGTCAGCAGACCGGCGGTCGTGTTGGCCAGGTTGCCCAGCCCCTCGATCGCGTCGCCGATCGGCTTGCGGTCCGCGGCGAGGCCGGACACCAGCTGCTGCAGCTTCACGATCAGGTCGTTGAGCTGCGGGGTGTGCTGGTTGACCGTGTCGAGGACCGAGTTGAGGTTGTCGATGACCTCGCCGATCACCTGGTCCTTGTTGGCGATCGTGGTGGCCAGCGAAGCGGTGTGCGACAGCAGGCTTTCCACCGTGCCGCCCTCGCCCTGCAGCACCTGGATGACCTCGTACGACAGCTTGTTGACGTCGGCCGGGTTCAGAGCGGTGAACAGCGGCTTGAAACCGTTGAACAGCTCGGTCAGGTCCAGCGCGGGCGTGGTGCGCTCGAGCGGGATGGTGTCGCCCGGCTTGAGCGTCGCGCCGCTGGTGTCGTCGCCCTCGCCGAGCGAGACGTAGCGCTGGCCGACCAGGTTGCGGAACTTGATCTGCGCGGTGACGCCTGCCGGGAGCTTGCGCCCTGAGTCGACCTCGAAGTCCACCTGCGCCTGGCGCTTGTCGACGATCTTCACGTCCTTGACCTGGCCGACGCGGACGCCGGCGATGCGCACGTCGTCGTTCGGCAGCAGGAGCGTGGCGTCGGTGAACCGCGCGGAGTAGGCGCTCGTGCTGGTGGTGTTGATGTTCGCGATGCTGATGCCGAGCACTGTCGTGAACAGCACCGTGACGACCACGAAGATCGTCAGCTTGATCAGCGGTGCGGCGAGTCCCCTCACTTGACCGTCACCTCCGTGCCCCGGTAGAGCGGGCCGACGAGCAGCGAGCCCCAGCCCGGGAACTGGTCCTGCGAAATCCCCATCTCCGGGCTGACCAGCGCGGCGAGGAAGGAGTTCTCGGCCGCGGTGTTCGCCGGGTTGCCGCCCGGGGCCCCGCCGCCGTTGACGCCGGCCGCGTCCGCCTTGAAGTTGGCCGGGTTAAGGCCTTCGCCGACGGTCTTGGGCGCCGCGCCCTGCTTGGTGCCGTCCTTGAACGGGCCGTCCGGCGGCTGCTGCGGGAACGGGTCCGGCGCGGGGTTGAGGTCGTAGCAGCGCGGACCGCGCTTGTCCTCGAACCGCGGCTCTTCGCCCGGCTTGTACGGCCCGCGGTTCACGACGACCTCGATGGTCGCGTTCAGCCCCGGCTTGCCGTTGTACTTGCCCAGCGCCGCGTCCGCGACCGGCACGACCTTCGCCATCTGCTTCAGCACGCACGGGTATTCCGGCGAGTACTTGGCGAGCAGTTCCGCGGTCGGCCGCGCGGTGCTGGCGAGGCTGATCAGGTTCTGCGAGTTCGCTTCCAGGAACGACTGCAGGTCCTGCGAAGCGGTGGTCAGGTTGCCGTAGAGGCTCGACAGGTTCGCCTGCTCGGCCACCACGGTGCGCGTGGTCGTGCTCAGGTTGTCCAGGCTCTGCACCAGATCCGGCGTCGCGTTGCTCAGGTGCCCGGAGAACTCCGCGAGCGCCTTCAGGTTGTGCTGCAGTTCCGGCTCGTGCGGGTTCAGGTCGCCGATGTACTGGCCGAGCTGCGAAAGCGTTTCGCCGAGCGGTTTGCCGCGGCCCTGCAGCGCGGTCGAGATCGCGGTGAGCGTGCTGGACAGCTTCTGCGGCTGCACCGCCTGCAGCACCGGCATCAGATGCTCCAGCGCCTGCTCCAGCTCGATCGCGCTCGACGTGCGGTCCTGGGTGATCACGTCGCCCTGGGAAAGCGTCTTGGCCGACGGGTCCTTCGGAATCTCCAGCGACACATAGCGTTCGCCGAACAACGTCTTCGGCAGGAATCGCGCGGACACGTTCTGCGGAATCAGCTTCACCGACTCCGGGTCCATCGCCAGGGTCAGTTCCGCGCCGTTCTCGGTGGCCTTGATGTCCTGCACCGAACCGACGATCAGACCGCGGACCTTCACGTCCGACTGCTTGAGCAATTGGTTGCCGATGCTGCCCGCGTCGAGCTTCACCGTGACGAACTTGCTGAACGCCTTGTCGTACATCGCGATGCTGAGCGCGATCCCGCCGACGAGCACCGCCACCAGCAGCAGGCCGAGCAACCTGCGCCGTAGTGTGGTCATCCCGCAATCCTCACCGTGACGTCGGTTCCCCAAATCGCGAAACCGATGAAGAAGTTCACGACCGAAACCGTGACGATGGAAAGCCGCACCGCGCGGCCCACGGCCACGCCCACCCCGGCCGGCCCGCCGCTGGCCCGGTACCCGAAGTAGCAGTGCGAAAGAATGATCAAAACGCTGAAGATTAGCACCTTGATGAACGAATAGAGTACGTCTTGCGGTGGTAGGAACAAGTCGAAGTAATGGTCGTAGGTACCCGCGGATTGTCCGTAGATATAGATAACGACCAGCCGGGAGGCGAGGTACGAGCTCAGCAGGCCGATCACGTACAGCGGGATCACCGCCACGAACCCGGCGATGATCCGCGTGGTCACCAGGTACGGGAGGCTCGGCACGCCCATCACCTCGAGCGCGTCGATCTCCTCGGAGATCCGCATCGCGCCGAGCTGTGCGGTGAAGCCCGCGCCGACCGTCGCCGACAGCGCCAGCCCGGCGACCAGTGGCGCGATCTCGCGGGTGTTGAAGAACGCGGTGAGGAAGCCGGTGAAGGCCGACGTGCCGATCGAGTTCAGCGCCGAGTAGCCCTGGAGGCCGACGAGGACACCAGTGAACAGCGTCAGGCCGACCATCACGCCGACCGTGCCGCCGATGACCGCGAGCGAGCCGGAACCGAAGCTCACCTCGGCCAGCAGCCGCAGCACTTCCTTGGTGTAGCGGCGCAGCGTGCGCGGCGTCCACAGCAGAGCCCTGCCGTAGAACGACATCTGGTCGCCGAGCGTGTCCAGGGTCTCCAGCGGGCGGTTGGCGATCCGCTTCGCCCCCGAGAGGAACGTCATGATCAGTCCAGCTTTCCGGGCACGAGCTGCAGGTAGATCAGCGTGATCACGAAGTTCACGACGAAGAGCAGCAGGAACGTGATGACCACCGACTGGTTCACCGCGTCGCCGACGCCCTTCGGGCCGCCGCTCGGGTGCAGGCCGCGATAAGCCGCCACGACCGCGGCGATGAAGCCGAAGATCAGCGCCTTGATCTCGCCGACCCAGAGGTCGGGAAGCTGCGCGAGCGCGGAGAAGCTGGACAGGTACGCGCCCGGGGTGCCGCCCTGGAGCACGACGTTGAAGAAGTAGCCGCCGAGCACGCCGATGACGCTGACCATGCCGTTGAGCAGGAGCGCGACGAGCATCATGGCGAGCGTGCGGGGCACGATCAGCCGCTGGACCGCGGAGACGCCCAGCACCTCCATCGCGTCGATCTCCTCGCGGATGGTCCGCGCGCCGATGTCCGCGCACACCGCGCTGCCGCCCGCACCGGCCACCAGCAGCGCGGTGACCAGCGGACTGGCCTGCTGCACGGTCGCCAGCACCGAACCGGCACCGGTGTAGGACTGCGCGCCGAGCTGGCGGGCGAGCGCGCCGAACTGCAGCGAGATGACCGCGCCGAACGGGATCGCGACCAGTGCGGTCGGCAGGATGGTCACGCTCGCGACGAACCACGCCTGCTGGATGAACTCGCGGAACTGGAACGGGCGCTGGAAGATGCCGCGGATGATGTCGAGGCCGAGCGCGAACAGGTTCCCGGTCTCCCGCAGCATTCCGTAGCCGGGGATCTTGGCCGTGCTGGTGGTCACGCGCCACCCTGCCCGTGCCGGGGCGACCGGCCGTCCGCGCCCGGAATGCGCGCGACCTGGTCGGCGGGAAGCTGTCCCTGGTGCTGGTCGGGCACCGGGCCCGGGGCGCTGACCGGCGGCAGCTGCTGGGTGTCCTCCGGACCGTGCTGGTGGTGGAAGGCGCCGGGGTTGGGCCGCACGTTGTAGTACCGCTGCTGCTCCGGCGTCAGGGATTCGATGATCCCCTCCTGCGCGCTCGGCGGGAGCGTGTGCAGGATCCGCATGACGCGGTCCATCCGGCGCTTCGCCCCGGCCCGCTCCGGCATGCCCGGGCTGACCTGCATCTGCGGCACGACGCCGCGGACGTCCTCGTTGAGCACGTCGCCGTGCCCGGCGGCGGCCTCGGCCTGCTCGCGGGCCATCTGGGCGCTGTCCTTCTCCTCGGACATCCCGATCGGGCCGAGCTTGCGGCCGTTGAGGAACTGCTCGACCACCGGCTCGTCGCTGGTCAGCAGCACCTCGCGCGGGCCGAACATGACGAGTTCCTTGCGGAACAGCATGCCGAGGTTGTCCGGCACCGTGCGGGCGAGGTTGATGTTGTGGGACACGATCAGGAACGTCGCGTCGATCTGGGCGTTGACGTCCAGGAAGAGCTGCGAGATGTAGGTCGTGCGGACCGGGTCGAGACCGGAGTCCGGCTCGTCGACCAGGATGATCTCCGGGTCGAGCACGAGCGCGCGGGCGAGGCCGGCGCGCTTGCGCATCCCGCCGGAGATCTCGCCGGGGAGCTTCTTGTCCGCGCCGGCGAGACCGGTGATCTCGAGCTTCTCGAACACGATCCGGCGGATCTCGGTCTCCGACTTCTTCGTGTGCTCCCGCAGCGGGAAGGCCACGTTGTCGAAGAGGTTCATCGAGCCGAACAGCGCGCCGTCCTGGAAGAGGACGCCGAAGAGCTTCCGGATCTCGTACAGCTTGTGCTCGGAGCAGGTGACGATGTCGACGCCGTTGATGACGCAGCGCCCGCGGTCCGGCTTGAGCAGGCCGATCATCGACTTCAGGAACACGGACTTGCCGGTTCCGGACGGGCCGAGCATCGCCGAGACCTCGCCGGGAGGCAGGGTCAGCGTCACGTCCCGCCAGATGGTCTGCTTTCCGAAGGACTTCGTCAGACCTTCGATGACCACCTCGGCACCCATCGCACCTCCAGGAGCTGTTCCGCGTCGTCGCGCACCGCCGCCCCGTCACCCGCTGGCAGCGGCGGAGCTCGCGCGGCGAACTCCGCTTCAACCAGGTGCAACGAGCTGAGCGCGAACAGGTTACTCACCAGTTTTGTTCTCTGGCCAGCCCCCGTGCACGTCTCACGCGCCGGGGATCCAGTACGGCGACCGCTGGCAGCACGGTAGTGCACGTCACGTTCCGGCGCAGAGCCAGATGGCCGACCGCGCCTCACCCTGACGGGTTAACCGGCGGAAACGCGACAAACAGGGGGTGACTCGGGACCGTCGGGTAAAGGGTTGATTCGCCTGAACGAGGGCGCCTGGGGCCGAGGTGGCGACTGTGCGTATTTTTTGTCTCGGACAGTGAAAGGGGCGGGCACCCAAGTCGGGTGTCCGCCCCTTTCGAGGTGGTGCTGCAGGCGCTTGCGCGCCCGGGATCACTTGATGGTGATCTTGGCGCCGGCGGCCTCGAGCTTCTCCTTGGCGGCGTCGGCGGCCTCCTTGTCGACCTTCTCCAGGAGCGCCTTCGGAGCGGCCTCGACCAGCTCCTTGGCCTCCTTCAGGCCCAGGCCGGAGACGACCTCGCGGACGACCTTGATGACCTGGATCTTCTTGTCGCCGGCCGAGTCGAGGATGACGTCGAACTCGTCCTGCTCGGCAGCGGCCTCGGCGCCACCGGCGGCGGCACCCGGGGCGGCGGCCACGACGGCGGCCGGGGCGGCGGCGGTGACGTCGAAGACCTCTTCGAATTCCTTCACGAACTCGGACAGCTCAAGAAGGGTCAGCTCCTTGAAGGCGTCGATCAGCTCGGCGGTGCTCAGCTTCGCCATGATGGCTTCCTCTCAGAAAAACGAACGAGACGTTCGGGGGTGGGGTGGTTCAGCTCTCGGCGGGTGCTTCGGCTGCTTCGGTACCGGTGGCGTTGCGCTGCTTCTCCTCCAGCGCGGCAGCCAGGCGGGCCACCTGGGACGCCGGCGCCTGGAACAGCGCGGCGGCCTGGGAAAGCTTCGCCTTGAACGCGCCCGCCGCCTTGGCGAGCAGCACCTCGCGGCTGTCGAGATCGGCGATCTTGGTGATCTCGTCCACGGACAGCGACTTGCCGTCCATGTAGCCGCCCTTGATGACAAGCGCGTTGTTTTCCTTCGCGAAGTCGCGAAGCGCCTTCGCGGCGTCGACTGCCTCGCCGTGCACGAAAGCGATCGCGGTCGGGCCGACGAACAGGTCCTCGATCCCCTCGAGGCCGGCGTCCTCAGCGGCACGCTTGACGAGGGTGTTCTTCGCGACCCGGTACTTGGCACTGGTGCCGAGAGCGCGGCGCAGCTGGGACAGCTGAGTCACGGAGAGGCCGGTGTACTCGGTAACGACGGTGGCCGAGCTGCTGCGGAAGCTCTCCGCGATCTCGGCGACGGCCGCCACCTTGTCGGGCTTCGCCATGGTCGCCTCCTCTCTTGGCTAGTGTCACCACTGGCTTCGACGGAGGCGCCCCCGAACGACAAAACGCCCACGCGCAGCAAGACGCGGGGCGTTGCCCAGCCGGAACGGCTAGGGTTAGGGCCTCGTTCCTCCTGCGCGGGCCGTCCGCCGTACTGCGGAACCTTCGCTCCCCGGGAATCCGGAGAGAACCAGCGGTCTTTGGTAGAACCGTCGACCAGCATACGGGAGCCCTCCCCGGCCTTCGCGGGCACCCCCTGGCTGAGCTGCGAGAACCGGGGCAGTCTCGGGAAATCGCGACGGAGCGGGCATCATTGGTGACGTGGCGGAACAGCGTGATCACGGAAAGCCGGAAGAAACCCCCTCTCCCGGTTCGGGGGCATCCTCGGCGCAACCGCCCGCCCTGCCGCAGCCCGGCGGCGGCGAGGTCGCGCCGCGAACCCCCGCCCAGCCCGCGGCGAACCCGCCCCAGCCGAACGGGACCGAGCCTCAGCTGGATCCGGAACAGCTTCGCCAGTTCCAGGAATTCCAGCGATTCCAGGAGTACCTGCGGTTCACCCAGTCCCAGCAGGGCGCCGAACCGGCCCCGGCTCCCGACGCTGGCCTGGTCCCGGCCGGAAACCGGCAACCGCTCGCGGGTGGACAGCCGCCTCCCCCGCCGAACCAGCCGGGTGCGCTGACCGAGTACCAGGAACCGCCCCGCAACCGCCGCCCGGTGCCGCGCTGGGTGAAGCGGCTCGGCGGGAAGATCCTGGGCTGGGTGATCGCCCTGGTCATCCTCGGCATCCTGGTCAACTGGGGCTACCACCAGATCTTCCCCAGCGACGACGGCAAAACCTCCGCCCAGATCGCCGCCGAGGGCGGCGGGACCTACCACACGAACCAAATCCTTACGACGGCCTCGCCGTATGAATCGGTCCGCCGCGTCTACGACGGGATCGCGCAGCACGGTCCCGGGCAGAGGAGCATGGTCGACCACGTCTGCGGTCTGTTCGACCAGGCCACGCAACTGAAGTTCGCGACCGATCTCGGTTTCTCGGACTGCGCCGCCGCGGTCCAGGGCTTGCACGACCGGCTCGACCGCGCGCCCGGTTCGGTCGACGCCTATGCCGAGTCGATCTCGAAGCGTTCCGGTTGGCCGCCGGGCGAAAACGTGGTGATCAAGTCGTGCGACTTCGCCATCACCGGCGGTCCGGCGCTCGGCGACTTCACCGTCAAGCAGGTCGACAAAGGACAGTGGCTGATCGTCGGACATCAACGCGGACCCGAGAAGTGCCCCGCGCCGACGGCGACCTCCGCCCCGGGCTGATTGCTCAGGCAGGCGAGCTGATCGGCAGCCGGGTCTCCCCCGTGTCCGAGTACGCGAAGAAGTCCACCAACGCCGCCGCGAACGCCGGGTGCGCCACCGCTTCCATGTGGTTTCCCGGCACCCGCACCAGCCTCGCGCCCGCGATTCCCGCTGCCAGGCGTTCCGGCTGCGTCGCCAGTTCGTCCGACTCTCCGGCCAGGATCAGCGTCGCCGCCGACAGGTTCGTCAGCCGCATCGGGCCGTGCGGGGTCGCGTGCATGACCGCGGCCAGTGCCTCCACGTCCGCGCCTGCGCGGCGGGCCAACCTGCGGAACGGGCGGGCCGCCGAGGGCACCTGCGACCGGTCTTCGGCCAGCAGTCCGTCCGCGATCTGGCTCCGGTTGATCACCCGGGCGTCGACCCCGCCGAAGTCCACGATTCCCGCGCCGACGCCGCCGACCGCGAGGCAGCGGACTCGCCGGTCGCGCGTGGCCACCAGCAGCGACACGATCGCGCCCATCGAGTACCCCGCCAGGCACACCTCGTCCAGGCCGAGTTCGTCGAACAGCGCGGTCAGGTCCGCGGCCATGATGTCCTCGCCGTAGGCCGCCGGGTCGTGCGGCTTCTCCGACGCGCCGTGCCCGCGCGCGTCCAGCGCGATCACCGTGAACCCGGCCTTGACCAGTGCGTCCACGATCCCGGGGTTGACCCAGTTCACCTGGGAATCGGCGGCGAAGCCGTGCTGGAGCACGACGGGCCGCCGGTGCCGTCCGTCGCCCTCCCAGACCGTGTAGCTCAGCTGGAGCCCGTCGGGGGCGAGGAACGTCGTTGGCATACGTCCATGAGACACGAAAAAAGGGTGGTCACGCACGAAGCGTGACCACCCTTTCGCGTGATGTGCGACTCAGACCGTCGCTTCCTCGCTCAGGAGGTTGCGGGTCCGCGCCGGGTCGACCGGGATGCCCGGGCCCATCGTCGTGGTGAAGGTGACCTTCTTGACGTAACGGCCCTTCGCCGACGACGGCTTGGCGCGCAGGATCTCGTCCAGCGCGGCCGCGTAGTTCTCCACCAGCTTCTCGGTGTCGAACGACGCCTTGCCGATCACGAGGTGCAGGTTCGCCTGCTTGTCGACGCGGAAGTTGATCTTGCCGCCCTTGATGTCCTTCACGGCCTTCTCGACCGCGGGGGTCACCGTGCCGGTCTTCGGGTTCGGCATGAGGCCGCGCGGGCCGAGGATGCGGGCGATGCGGCCCACCTTGGCCATCTGGTCCGGCGTCGCGATCGCGGCGTCGAAGTCGAGCCAGCCACCCTGGATGCGCTCGATCAGTTCGTCGGTGCCGACCGCGTCCGCGCCGGCGGCTTCGGCCTCAGCGGCCTTGTCGCCGACGGCGAAAACGATGACGCGGGCGGTCTTACCGGTGCCGTGCGGCAGGTTCACGGTGCCGCGGACCATCTGGTCGGCCTTGCGCGGGTCGACCCCGAGACGCATCGCGACCTCGACGGTCGCGTCCATCTTCGTCTTGGAGGTCTCCTTCGCCAGCTTCACGGCCTCGAGCGGCGCGTAGAGGCGCGCCTTGTCGATCAGCTCCGCGGCCTGGCGGTAGGCCTTGCTGTGCTTGGTCATGCTTCTGTCCTTAAGTCAGGTGGATCAGTGTGGTGTTGCAGAGCCAGCACATGGCTCTCCCACTCGAGCTAGCGCGAAATCGCGCCGCCTCAACGAAAGTCGAGGCAATTACTCCACAGTGATGCCCATGGAGCGGGCGGTGCCGGCGATGATCTTCGCGGCCTGGTCGATGTCGTGCGCGTTGAGGTCGGTCTCCTTGGTCTTCGCGATCTCGCGGACCTGGTCCCAGGTGACCTTGGCGACCTTGGTCTTGTGCGGCTCGCCGGAGCCCTTCTCCACGCCCGCGGCCTTGAGCAGCAGCTTGGCGGCCGGCGGCGTCTTCAGCTTGAAGTCGAACGACCGGTCTTCGTACACGGAGATCTCGACCGGGACGACGTCCCCGCGCTGCGACTCGGTCGCGGCGTTGTAGGCCTTGCAGAACTCCATGATGTTGACGCCGTGCTGGCCCAGCGCCGGGCCGACCGGCGGCGCGGGGTTGGCCGCACCCGCCTTGATCTGCAGCTTGATGATCGCCGCAAGCTTCTTCTTCTTGGGTGGCATTACCTTGTGTCCTTCTTAACTGACGTGAGTCCCCCGCACACCTGCCAGTACGCGGGGACTGCCGACCGGGATGGCCCGGCCGTCAGATCTTGGAGACCTGGCTGAACGAGAGCTCGACCGGGGTTTCCCGGCCGAAGATCGACACCAGGACCTTCAGCTTCTGCCCGTCGACGTTGACCTCGGAGATCGTGGCGGGCAGCGTGGCGAACGGGCCGTCCATGACGGTGACCGACTCGCCGACCTCGAAGTCGACCTCGACGGCGGGCGCACCGGACGGCGCGGCCGCGGCGGATTCGCCGCCCTTGGCCGCCTTGGCCGGGGCTTCCTTCTCGACCTGCGGGGCGAGGAACTTCAGCACCTCGTCCACGGTCAGCGGCGACGGCCGCGAGGTGGCCCCGACGAACCCGGTGACGCCCGGGGTGTTGCGGACCGCGCTCCACGACTGGTCGTTGAGGTCCATCCGGACCAGGATGTAGCCGGGCAGCACCTTGCGCTGCACCTGCTTGCGCTGGCCGTTCTTGATCTCGGTGACCTCTTCGGTCGGGACCTCGATCTGGAAGATGTAGTCCTCGACGTCCAGGGTCTGGGTACGCGTCTCGAGGTTGGTCTTGACCTTGTTCTCGTAACCGGCGTACGAGTGCACGACGTACCACTCGCCCGGCGCGGCCTTGAGCTCGGCGCGCAGCGCGGCGACCGGGTCGTCCGCCTCGGGGGCGGGTTCGGTCACGTCGGCTTCGGCGTCGTCCGCGTCGTCCTCGGCGGAGGCTTCTTCGGCGGCGACCTCGTCCTCGGCGACGGGCACCTCGACGGCGTCGGCGGACTCCTCGTCGCCGGGCGCCGCCTGCACCTGCTCGTCGGAAAGCTCGGTCAGGTCGCGACCGGCTTCGGTGCCGTTGTCGGAGGTCACGTTCCGTCCTCTCAGTTGATCGCTTGCCGGGCCGGACCGGGGCCCGGCCAGCGCGGTGGCGCGCCCGTCGGGCGTCAGCCGAAGACCAGCCCGACCAGCTCCTTGAAGCCAAGATCGAGGCCGCTCACGAGGGCCACCATGAACACCACGAACACCAGCACGACCGCGGTGTAGGTGACCATCTGCTTGCGGTTGGGCCAGATGACCTTCCGCAGTTCGGCCCAGACCTCGCGGATGAACCGCGTGAACCGGGCGAACAGCGAGGCCTTCTTGGGCTTCCGGTCCCGTTTGGGGGTGGGCGCGCCCTTGGCGTCGGCGGGCTTCGCGACCTTGTCGCCCGCCTTGCCGGACGGACGGGTCGAGCCCGGCCGTGCCTCGGACTTGCCTGCCGGCCGAGCGGAAGCGCGGCGTTCGCGCCGAGCCGCGGCGGACACCGGGCGGGATTCGACTCCGGGCTGCTTGCCCGAATCGTCCTGCTCGTGCTCGCCGCTGGCGTCGCTGTCGCTCACGACCACTCCTCCGCTCCACCAGTTCCCGTACGCAGGGGTGACAGGACTTGAACCTGCAACCTGCGGTTTTGGAGACCGCTGCTCTGCCAATTGAGCTACACCCCTGTGGAGCCGGGTCACCCTGGCTCCGGAGGACGCACTCTATCGTCCCCACCATCCGGCGGGGATGACCGTAGTGCGTTCCGAGTTCCGAAGTCTACGGCAAGCCGGATGACGCCTTGCAACCCAGCCCCCTCGACGGTGCCGCGGCGGCCCGGAGGGGGTCGCTCCGGGGCCTTCGGACCCCGCTCCGGCGTGCGCGGCGAAGACCACCCGATCGTGCGAATATAGGCGCGTGCCCCGTTATCCGATTAATCGCGAAGCCGTCAGCGGCCGCCGCCCTGCCCGGTCTCCCGACCGCTCCGGATCACCGGCACGGCAAGCGAAATCGCTTCCGCACCCGCGGATTTCCCCGCCAGGAAGCCAAGTCCGGCCCGCCGGAAGATGATCTTCGTTGACCCGCAAGCGAAACTCTGATCAAGGAGCATCGGTGACCACCTTCCGGCTTGGGCTCGCTTTGCCGCAGTACGGCAAGCTCGCCGACCCCTCCGCCATCGCCGGCTTCGCCACCGAAGCCGAGCGCATCGGCTTCGCCTCGCTGTGGGTCGGCGACCGGGTTCTGACCCCGGTCGCCCCGAAGACCTATTACCCGTCCGGCACCCCCGAACAGCCGTACCCGCCGGAGTTCGTCCGCTTCGTCGATCCGCTGCTGGCGCTCACCATCGCGGCGAACTCGACGGAGACCGCGCGGCTGGGGTCGAGCACCCTCAACGGCCCGCTCTACTCCCCGGTGCTGCTGGCGCGGTCCCTGACGTCGCTGGACCTGCTGTCCGGCGGCAGGCTCGACGTCGGCCTCGGGCTCAGCTGGCTCCGCGACGAGTACACCGCCGCCGGCGTGCCGTGGGAGCACCGCGGCGCGCGGCTGGCCGAACTGGTCGAGGTGCTGCGGACGCTCTGGACCGCGGACCCGGCCGGGCACCAGAGCGAGCGCTGGGACATCCCGGACTCGCTGATCGGCCTGCGTCCGCTGCAGCAGCCCGGTCCTCCGGTGCTGCTGGGCGGAGTGTCGGACGCGGCGCTGCGGCGCGTCGGCCGGATCGCCGACGGCTGGCTGCCCGCCGGGCTCCCGATCCCGCTGCTGCGGAAGAAGTGGACGGTGGCGGTCGAATCCGCGGAGAAGGCCGGACGGGATCCGGAGTCGCTGCGGCGGGTGCTGCGGATCAACCCGACGCCGGGTTCGGCCACCGCGACCGTCGAGGACGTCGCGGCCCAGCTGAAGGCCGCCGAAGCCGACGGCATCACCGAGGCACTGGTCGATCTGCACTACGTGGCCGAAACCGTGCCGCACGCGCTGGAACTGGCCGGCGAACTGCACACCGCTGTCTTTGCGTGATCACCCGTAAGCGGGTCGTCGGCGACGGGCCGGACCGGTAGAACGGTCGGGTGGGGGCAAACAAAAGCGGTGGATGCGGGTTGCTCGTCCTGGTCGTCGTGGGGGCGCTGCTGGCCGTCGGCTACTACAAGTCGAAGCACGACTCGTCGTCCGCACCGCCGTCCGGCGCGGACACCGGCGGCGGCACCGGCCGGTACGTCGCGCTCGGCGACTCGTACACGTCGGCACCGCGCACCGGGAAGCAAGCCGGCTCGCCGGCCGGATGCGCGCGATCGGACAACAACTATCCGCACCTGGTCTCGGCGAAGCTGAAGCCGGCGAAGTTCGTGGACGTCAGCTGCAGCGGCGCGACGACGGACGACTTGACCGACGCGCAGTCCACCCGCACCGGCTCGAACCCGCCGCAGTTCGACTCGGTCACCGCGGACACGACGCTCGTCACCCTGGGCATCGGCGGCAACGATGTGGGGTTCATCTCACTGGCGCAGACCTGCGTGACCGCCCACCAGAGCGCGTCGCCGTGCAAGGACCGGCTCACCGCGGGCGGCAAGGACGAGCTGGCCGACCGGATCAGCGCGACAGCGAAGAAGGTCGGCACCGCGCTCGACCAGATCCACCAGAAGGCCCCGAAGGCACGCGTGATGGTCGTCGGCTACCCGACGGTCCTCCCGGACGGCGACGGCTGCTGGCCGGTCCTGCCGCTCGGTTCCGGCGATGTGGCGTACCTGCGGGACGCGCTCGGCAAGCTCAACGACGCTCTGTCTGATCAGGCCAAGTCGCACGACGCCGGTTTCGCGGACACTGCCGAGCCGAGCAAGGGGCACGACGTCTGCGCGAATTCGGACGTCAAGTGGGTCGAAGGGGTGGTTCCGACGTCCTCCGCCGCCGCCCTGCACCCGAACGCGCGGGGCGAGGCAGGAATGGCTGGCGTGGTGGAGTCGGTGCTCGGGGTGCACTGAGACACCCGGGTAATGCCCACCCTTGCCGACCGGCCCGCCACGTGGTGCCGCGGTCCGTGAAGGGCTCCTTGAGGGAATCTGATTCCCTCAAGGAGCCCTTCACGGACCTTTGGCCGAGCAGAGGCCGGAGCGGGTCAGGGACGGACGAGGGCCTGCGGTTTGCCCAGGACGGTCTTGCCCTCGAACTTCACGGTCAGGTCGATCCGCGCGAGCCCGTCGTCGGTCAGGGCGCCGACCTTGCCGGTCACCTCGACCAGTGCGCCCTCGTCGTTGTCCGGGACCACGACCGGGCGGGTGAAGCGCGTGCTGAAGTCCACGAGGCGGGCCGGGTCGCCGAGCCAGTCGGTGACGATGCGGCCGGACAGCGCCATCGTGAGCATGCCGTGCGCGATCACGTCCGGGAGGCCGACCTTGGTCGCGAAGGTCTCGTTCCAGTGGATCGGGTTGAAATCGAGCGAGGCCCCGGCGTAGCGGACCAGCTGCGCGCGGGTGATGCGGACCTCCAGCGGAGGCAGTTCGTCGCCGACGTTCACGCTTCCGCCCCCCGAACCACGAGCTGCGCCCGCGTCGTGCACACGAGTTGGCCGTCCGCGTCGGTGATTTCCGCGCGGAGGTTGATGAAGTCGTTGCCCGCCCTGGCCATGATCGACTCGATCGTGGCCGAGATTTCCAGCTCGTCGCCGGCGTGCACCGGGCGTTCGTAGCGGAAGCCCTGGTCGCCGTGGACCATCCTGGAGTAGTCGAGGCCGAGCGCGGGGTCGGACACGATGCCGTTGATCTTCGGCAGGTTGAGGATGGTCAGGAAGGTGGGCGGCGCGAGCACGTCCGGGTGGCCGGCCGCGCGGGCCGCCTCCGGGTCCCGGTACATCGGGTTCGGGTCGTCGATCGCGTCGGCGAACTCGCGGATCTTCTCCCGGCTCACGTAGTACTTGCTGTCCGACGGGTACTCCCGCCCGGTGAACGACTGGTCCAAAGGCACGCGAAGAGGCTAACCGAACCCGGCGCCTGCCCCGCGCCGGTGCCTGAACCGGCCAGTAGACAGCGAAAAGCCGCCCCGGCGAGTGCCGGGGCGGCTTTTCGAAGCTGGTAAAAGACCGCCTGCGTCAGCGGGTCTCTTTGTGAGTCCGGTGCGTACCGCAGTTCGGGCAGAACTTCTTCATCTCCAGGCGATCCGGGTTGTTGCGCCGGTTCTTCTTGGTGATGTAGTTGCGGTGCTTGCACTCCTCGCACGCCAGCGTGATCTTGGGTCGCACGTCGGTGGCAGCCACAGCGTTTCCTTCTCTCTCAGATCCGGGGGCCAGCCCCGTCGTTACCGCGTAGCGGTGGCCGGACTTGAACCGGCGACACAGCGATTATGAGCCGCTTGCTCTGCCAACTGAGCTACACCGCCCCACTCAGACACCCACCCCGCGCAACCCACAAGCCAACTTAACCCCGGCCGGGGGGTCCAGGGGGGCGAAGCCCCTCCTGGCGGGGGTCTGGGGGTTCGACCCCCAGATGGACGCCGCGAAGCGAGCCAGGTCCGCGTTTTTTGCGGACATAGCTCGCCGACTCGCGAGCCCCTTTACGGAATCGAACCGTAGACCTTCTCCTTACCATGGAGACGCTCTGCCGACTGAGCTAAAGGGGCCTTGCCTCTCGCGAGGACTTGGAAAGATTAGCAACCCGCCTGGGCGACCCTTGCAACCGGGGTCGGTTAACCGCAAAACCTCAGGTCAGCAGGGTCAGCACGGTCTCCGAGTGCCGTCCCGGCGAACGCGCCGTGCGGGCCTGCAGCCACGCCTCCAGGCGGTCCTCCGGCAGCGGCCGCGAGATCAGGTAGCCCTGGGCGACGTCACATCCCATCGCCTCGAGCTGATCGCGCGCCACGTCCTCCTCGACGCCTTCCGCGACGACCGTCAGGCCGAGCGAGTGCCCGAGTTCGACGATCGACCGCACCACCGCGAGGTCGCCGAGATCGGTGCCCATGCCGAGCACGAAGCTCTTGTCGATCTTGACCTGGTCCACCGGCAGCTGGCGCAGGTACGCGAGCGACGAGTAGCCGGTGCCGAAGTCGTCCACCGCCAGCACGATGCCCAGCGAGTGCAGCTCGCGCAGGATCGGCAGGGCTTTCTGCGGGTCGGACATCACGCCGGACTCGGTCAGCTCGAACGTCAGCAGCTCCGGCGGGACGTCGAAGCGTTCCAGTTCACGCTGGACCTTCGCCGGGAAGTCGTCGTCGGACAGGTTCCGCACCGACAGGTTCACCGCGGCGGAGATCCGCAGCCCCTCGTCGAGCCACTTGCGGACGCGCTTCAGCGATTGTTCCAGCACGAACGACGTCAGCACGCCGATCAGGCCGGCCGCCTCGATCGCGGGCACGAACTCGTCCGGGCCGAGCCGGCCGAATTCCGGGTGCACCCAGCGCACGAGCGCCTCGACGCCCTGGACTTGCCGGTTCGGCAGCGTCACCTTCGGCTGGTAGTGCACGGAGACGTGGCCGTCTTCGAGCGACTGCCGGAACTGCGTGACCATCTGGAACCGGCGCAGGAAGATCTGTCCCATGCTCGGCACGTAGCCGCGTACTTCCTCGCCGCCGCGGGTGGCGCGGACGGCGACGTCAGCTCGCTGCAGCAGGCCGTCGACGTCGACTTCGCCGGCGTCGTCCGCGGAGCTGGCGTAGCCGATCATCGCGTTGGCTTCGACGGAAAGCCGGTCCACCGGATACGGCTCGGACAGCTGCACGCGAAGCCGTTCGGCGGCGCGGTGGGCGTCTTCGATCGAGCAGTCCACGAGCAACGCGGCGAAGGACGCGCCTTCGAGCCGGGCGAGCGGGACGTCCGGGCCGAGTGCGCCGCGGATGCGCGTGCCCGCGGCGATGACCATCCGGTCCGCCCACGAGTAGCCGAGCGCGTCGCTGACCGTGGAGAAGACGTCGAGGTCGATCCGCAGCACCACGACCTCCGCCGATTCGCGCAGCGGATCCCGCGAGACCTGCTGGAACCCGGGCCGGTTCAGGTGCCCGGTGAGCGGGTCGTGGTAGGCGTCGTGGCGGAGCGTGGCGAGCAGTCGGCGGTTGTCGAGCGACGTCGCGAGGTGGCTGGCCATCGTGCCGAGCAGCTGGACGTCGTACTTGCCGAAGCCGCGCCAGCGCGAGAGCCGGTCGTGCGCTTCGACGACGCCGAGCAGCTGGTGCCGCTGCGCAGCGGCACCACGAGCGCTTCCTGCGCACTGCGCTCCAGCAGCGCGGCGCGGACGTCCGGGTTGGCCTCGGTGATCCGGAAGTGCCGGACGTGCGCGCCGGGAAGGCGCAGCAGCGGGTCGTCGTGGGCCGGGTCGGCGGGCGGCAGTTCGGTGCCCGCGACCACGACGCGCATCGGGTCGTCCGCCTCGAGCCGCAGCCGGAGCACGACGCGGCCGGCGGCCAGCTGGTCCTTGATCCGCTCGGCGATCGTGGCCCATTCGCGCACGTCGACGCCGCCCACCAGCTCCTCGCCGCGGCTGGCCGGACGAGCGGCGGCCTGCTGGCCCGAGCGCGCGACCATCAGGCTGACGTCGGACAGCGCTTCCATGTCCCGCTGTTCGCGAAGCAGGTCGGAGTAGGCCCAGTACAGCGCGGTCAGGCCGAGGAACACCGCCAGCACCAGCGGCCAGGCCTGCGGGGTGCTCGCGATGACGAGGTAGCCGGTGAGGCCGACCGAAGCGTTGACGAAGCCGACCACGAGGATGCGGCCGGTCAGCCGGATCGCGGTGCTCACGCGCATCCGGCGGCGCAGCACGCGCACGGCGGCCAGCGCGAGCAGCGTGCTGACCAGCGGCGCGGTGAGCGTGCCGGCGAGCGCGGCGACCCACGGCATGGTCGGTCCGCCGCCCATGGCCAGGTGCACCACTCCGGCAACGGCGAACGCACCGGTGATTTCGAGCAGGAACGCGCCCGCGTTGTAAAGGACGCGCCCGGCGACCCGCCGGGCCAGCAGCGTGCCGATGCCGGCCACGAGATGCGCGGCGAGCACCACTTCGAACGGGGCGACGAAGAAACCGATTACCAGCGGAATCTCAGTGAACGAGATGGTCCACGAAATCCCGCTGCGGACGTCGACGTTGATGCCGAGCTGTTCGGCGAGCAGGAACGCGACCGCGAGCACCGGGCCGATCCACCAGAGCTTGACCGAGCCGTGGAACGGCAGCCAGGCGCCGACGGCGAAGGCCGCGAGCAGGCCGAGACCCAGCACGAAAAAGGTGTAAACGCGGAAGCGGCTCTCGTCCGTGCGGCCTTCGGCCGATGCGGAGCCAGCACCTCCCGAGCCCATCGCCTCCGGCGCGGTACCGGGATGGGCGTTGCTGTCCGGCATCCGACCTTCCTTCCCGGCTGCCCGGTCGCGCTCGTCCGTGACGTCAGGTGTGGGCGAGGGCGCCACCTTACCCCGTAGGGCGTACCGGCGTCCCTTTCGAGACAGTAGGAGATCACCCCAGGGTTAACAATGGGCGTTCTTCTCTGACCTGCGTGGACCAAGGAGTGAAACACGCGGTTCACCCCGGAACCCCCGCGCCGGGGAGTGTTCTGGGGGTCTTTTCCGGCCCGGTCGGCGGACAATGGCGGCATGCACAACGACGTGACAGCCACCGGCCATGCGGCGCGCATCGCCACGGTGGACGCGCTGCTCCCCGCGCCGCTCCCCTTCGAGGTCGGAGGGGATTCCACCCTGCTTTCCGCCGAGGTCGGCGACACCACCGCGGCCGGCCTGAGCACCTGCACCGGACTCGGCCCGGACAGCCCGCGCTCGATGTGGCGGGCGCTGGTCGAGCACCGGCTGGAGGTCCAGCTCGCCGGTCCCGATCCGGCCGCCGGACTCGACGCTTTGCTCACTCGATGGGATGAACACCTGCGGTCCCTCGCCCGAGTGGGGGATACGGAGTGCGCCGCCGTGCTCTCCCGGCCCAGCCGCGACACGGCCGGGGCCACCGAACTCCTCCGGCACGGCTTCGCCCCGGTCGGCGTGCTCGCCGTCCGCCCGGCACAGCGGATGGCCGCCGGACCCGACGCCACGCCCGGCGTCTGCATCCGGCACGCGACCCCGGACGACCTCTCCACCGCGGTCCGGCTGCAGCTCGAACTGCAGCGGTACGACGCGCAGTTCGGCCGGGTCACGCTTCGCCCGGGCGTCGAGGAGCTGATCATCAAGGAGCTGCTGCACCACCTCGAACGGCCGGAACCGCAGGTGTGGATCGCGGAGCTGTACGGCCAGCCGCTCGGCATGGTCGTGCTCCAGATGCCCGACGAGACCGGCTGGATCCGGCACCGGGTCGCCGCTTCCCGCGTCGGCTACCTGTCGTCGCTCGCGGTATCCGAGGCGGCTCGGTCGTCCGGCGTCGGCACCGCGCTGGCCGCGCACGCGCACCAGGTCTTCGACGAGGCCGGCGCGGATGTCGTGTTGCTGCACCACGCCGTGGCGAACCCGCGGTCGACGCCGTTCTGGTACGCCCAGGGCTACCGGCCGCTGTGGACTGGCTGGCAACGCCGGCCCGCCGTGCGTTCTCGCTAGTCTGACGGTCGCCAGGCCATCCGAGGGGAGTCCCAGTGACCGAAAAGCCCGACGCCGCACCGAAAGCGCCGGAAGGCGTCGATGTCGAGAAACCCTCGGCCGCGCGGGTTTACGACTGGTATCTGGGCGGCACGCAGAACTGGGCGGTGGACCGGGAATTCGGCCGCAAGGTCGAGAAGATGTGGTCGCTCGCCCGGCCCGGCGCGAAGCAGAACCGCGAGTTCATGAACCGCGTGGTGCGCGCCGCGCTGGACGCGGGCATCCGCCAGTTCCTCGACCTGGGCTCCGGCGTGCCGACCGCGGGCAACGTGCACGAGGTGGTCGAGGCCGCGCTCGGCGACGACGACCAGGCGACTGTGGTGTACGTCGACTACGAGCCGGTGGCCGTGGCGCACGCGACGCTGATCCTCGAGGACGAGGCGGCCACCGACTGGGCCGGGATCGTGCAGGCCGACCTGCGCGACCCGCGGGCGGTGCTGAACCACCCGCGCACCCGCGAACTGATCGATTTCAGCAAGCCGGTGTGCGTGATGCTGATGGCGGTACTGCATTTCGTCGGCCCGGACGACGATCCGGACGGCATCGTGCGCGCCTACCGCGACAAGCTCGTCTCCGGCAGCTGGCTCGCGATCTCGCAGATGAGCGAGGGCGACGGCAGCGGTCCGGCGCTGGAAGGGCTGCGCTGGTTCGTCGAGCAGTACCGCAAGACAAGCAACCCGATGTGGCTGCGCGACCGCGAGGAGATCGAGCCGTTCTTCGGCGGCTGGCCGCTGCTGGAACCGGGGATGACGCACCTGCCGGACTGGCGGCCGGAGCGCGAGCTGAACGCGGTGGAGGCGGAGGCCCGGCCGTTCGCCTGGTGCGCGGTGGCACGCAAGCCATGACCGCACCGGACGCGCCGCGGGGCGTCGACGTCGATAAGCCGTCTGCCGCCCGGATCTACGACTGGTACCTCGGCGGCACCCAGAACTGGGCGGTGGACCGGGAATTCGGCCGCCGGGCCGAGAAGGTGTGGCCGCTGATCCGGCCGATTTCGCGGGAGAACCGGGCGTTCATGAACCGGGTCGTGCGGGCCGCGCTCGACGCGGGGATCCGGCAGTTCGTCGACCTCGGGTCGGGCGTGCCGACGGCGGGCAACGTGCACGAGATCGTGCGCGACCATCTGCCCGCGAAGGTCGTGTACGTCGACTACGAACCGGTCGCGGCGGCCCATTCGCGGGTCATCCTCGAAGACGAGGGCGCGACCGAGTGGGCCGGGATCGTGGAGCGCGACATCCGCGATCCGGAAGCGATCTTCGCCGACGAGGTCACCCGGGAACTGATCGACTGGTCGCGGCCGGTGTGCCTGCTGATGATCACCGTGCTGCACTTCCTCGGCCCCGGCGACCGGCCGGACGAGCTGGTCGGCATCTACCGCGACCAGCTCGCGTCCGGTTCCTGGCTGGCCGTCACGCACGGCACCTGCCGAGACGACGCGCCGCCGGAGCGGGCCGCCGAGGTGCGCCGGTTCGTGGACGCGTACAAGGACACGTCGAACCCGGCGTACCTGCGCTCGGACGAGGAGATCCGGCCGTTCTTCGGCAGGTGGCCGCTGCTGGAGCCGGGGATGAGCGCGCTGCCGGACTGGCGGCCGGACGAGCCGGTGTCGGAGGTCGCCGCGGAGGTCCGGCCGTTCGCCTGGGGCGCCGTCGCGGTGAAGCCCTGGCTTCTCTCCCAGCGAACACTCCCTGGGAAACAAACCCACCCTTCGGAGAGTTGAGCACCTTAGACTCAACTATTCGAGGAGTGCACATGTCCGACCCCCGCCTCCTGCCCGTCCTCCCGCTCGATGACGACGTCGTGCTGCCGGGCATGGTGGTCCCGCTCGACCTCGGCGACGCAGAGACCCGGGCCGCAGTGGAGTCCGCACAAGCCAAAACCCCCGCGACCGCGTCGTTCCCCGGGATCCGCTCGGGCGCGGCGAGCAAGGCCGAGGTCCTGATCGTCCCGCGCGTGCACGGCGAGTACGCCGAACTGGGCACCGTCGCGACCGTCGAACGGATCGGCCGCGTTCCGGGCGGCAAGTCCGCCGTGCTGCTGCGCGGCACCGCGCGCGCCGTCGTCGGCCGGATCGCCGACGGACCCGGCGCGGCCCGCTGGGTGCACGCCGACGCCGTGGAGGAAACCTCCGACGACCGCACCGCGCAGCTCGCCGCGGAGTACAAGGCCGTGGTCATCTCGGTGCTGCAGCAACGCGGCGGCTGGCAGATGATCGACGCGGTCCAGCAGGTCGAGCAGCCCTCCGCGATCGCCGACCTGGCCGGCAACGCGCCGTACCTGTCCACGGACCAGAAGCTGGAGCTGCTGAGCGCGCTCGACGTGACCGTCCGGCTGGAGAAGGCCCTCGAGTGGAGCCGGGAGTACCTGGCCGAGCTGGAGGTCACGGAGACCATCCGCAAGGACGTCGCGGACGGGATGGAGAAGCAGCAGAAGGAATTCCTGCTGCGCCGCCAGCTCGAAGCGATCCGCAAGGAACTGGGCGAACTCGACGGCACCGCGGCCGACGACGACTACCGCGCCCGCGTGGAAGCCGCCGACCTGCCGGACGAGGTGCGCAAGGCCGCGCTGGCCGAGGTCGACAAGCTGGAGCGGACGTCCGAGCAGTCGCCCGAAGGCGGCTGGATCCGGACCTGGCTCGACACGGTGCTGGAGCTGCCGTGGAACGAGCGGACCGAGGACGTCTACGACATCGCCGCCGCGCGGGCCGTGCTCGACGCGGACCACGCCGGCCTGGACGACGTCAAGGAACGGATCATCGAGTACCTGGCCGTGCGCAAGCGTCGCGCGGAATCGGGCCTCGGCCCGGTCGGCGGACGGCGTTCCGGCGCCGTGCTCGCGCTCGCCGGTCCTCCCGGGGTCGGCAAGACGTCGCTGGGCGAGTCCGTCGCGAAGGCGATGGGACGGAAGTTCGTGCGCGTCGCGCTGGGCGGCATCCGGGACGAGGCCGAGATCCGCGGTCACCGGCGCACGTACGTCGGCGCGCTGCCCGGCCGGATCGTGCGGGCCATCAAGGAAGCCGGCTCGATGAACCCGGTCGTGCTGCTCGACGAAATCGACAAGGTCGGCGCCGACTACCGCGGCGACCCGACGGCCGCGCTGCTGGAAGTGCTGGACCCGGAACAGAACCACACGTTCCGCGACCACTACCTCGAGGTGGAACTGGATCTGTCCGACGTGGTCTTCCTGGCGACGGCCAACGCGCTGGAGACCATCCCCGGCCCGCTGCTGGACCGGATGGAACTGGTGACGCTGGACGGCTACACCGAGCACGAGAAGGTCACCATCGCGCGGGATCACCTGCTCCCCCGCGAACTCGAGCGGGCCGGTCTGGCCTCCGGCGACGTGGTCCTGACCGACGACGCGTTCAGCCGGATCGCCGCCGAGTACACCCGCGAGGCCGGGGTGCGCGACGCGAACCGGACGATCGCGAAGGTGCTGCGGAAGATCGCGACGAAGGTGGCGTTGGGTTCGGTCA
The DNA here is from genome assembly GCF_000411975.1 of Amycolatopsis orientalis DSM 43388. Classification (GTDB taxonomy): domain Bacteria; phylum Actinomycetota; class Actinomycetes; order Mycobacteriales; family Pseudonocardiaceae; genus Amycolatopsis; species Amycolatopsis orientalis_D. Next base: position 66,525 of record NZ_ASXG01000077.1, on the reverse strand, counting down.
CGCTGCCGCTGACGGTGACCGCTGACGACCTGGAGACCTACCTCGGCCGCCCGCGGCACGTGCCGGAATCGTCGCTGCCGACGGCGACCCAGCGGACGTCTTTGCCCGGCGTGGCAACGGGTTTGGCGGTCACCGGCGCGGGCGGCGACGTGCTGTACATCGAGGCGTCGCTGGCCGATCCGGAGAGCGGGGCTTCCGGTCTGCAGCTGACCGGGCAGCTGGGTGACGTGATGAAGGAGTCGGTGCAGATCGCGCTGTCGTACCTGCGCTCGCACGGTGCGGAGCTGGAACTGCCGGTGGGAGACCTGCGAGAGCGGGGAATCCACGTGCACGTCCCGGCGGGCGCGGTGCCGAAGGACGGTCCGTCCGCGGGAATCACGATGACGACCGCGCTGGCATCGCTGCTGTCCGGGCGCGTGGTCCGGGCTGATGTGGCGATGACCGGTGAGGTTTCGCTCACCGGGCGGGTGCTGCCGATCGGCGGGGTCAAGCAGAAGCTGCTGGCCGCGCACCGGGCGGGAATGAAGACGGTGATCATCCCGCAGCGGAACGAACCGGACCTGGACGACGTGCCCGCGGAGGTGCTGTCGCAACTGGACGTGCACGCGGTGGCCAACGTGCGGGAGGTGCTGGAGCTGGCCCTGACGCCGGCTTCTTCGGAGGTTCCGCAGGCGGCTTGATCCGCAGGTACGTGAAGGGCTCCTTGAGGGAATCTGTTTCCTTCAAGGAGCCCTTCCCGTCAGTCCTGTTTGGACACTTGATGTCAGGCCTGCGCCCCCGCGAGGGTGGCCACGTTCATCACGTACTCGCCATACCCCGATTTGGCGAGCTTGGCGCCCAGCGCGTGGCATTCGTCCGGGCTGATGAAGCCCATCTTCAGCGCGACCTCTTCCAGGCACGCGATCCGCACCCCGGTCCGGTGTTCCAGCACCTGCACGAACTGTCCCGCCTCCAGCAGCGAATCGTGCGTGCCGGTGTCGAGCCAGGCGAAACCGCGGCTCAGTTCGATCAGCTTGGCGCGGTCGCGGCGCAGGTAGGAGAGGTTGACGTCGGTGATCTCCAGTTCGCCGCGGGCGGACGGCTTGAGGTTGCGGGAGATCTCGACGACCTCGTTGTCATAGAAATACAGGCCGGTGATCGCGTTGTTCGACCGCGGTTTCACGGGCTTTTCCTCAATGGACAGCAGATTGCCGTTCTCGTCGATCTCGCCGACGCCGTACCGCTCCGGGTCCTTGACCTGGTAGCCGAACAGCACACAACCGTCGAGGTCGGTCGCCGCGGTGCGCAGCGTCGTGGAGAAGCCTTGGCCGTAGAAGATGTTGTCGCCGAGCACGAGCGCTACCGAATCGTCGCCGACGAAGTCCGCGCCGATCACGAACGCCTCGGCGAGACCGTTCGGGCTCGGCTGCTCCGCGAAGGAGAAGGACAGCCCGAACTGGCTGCCGTCGCCGAGCAGGCGGCGGAAGTTCGGCAGGTCGGCCGGGGTCGAGATGATCAGGATCTCCCGGATCCCGGCCAGCATCAGAACCGAGATCGGGTAGTAGATCATCGGTTTGTCGTAGACCGGCAGCAGCTGCTTCGACACGGCCTGCGTGATCGGATGCAGACGGGTTCCGCTGCCCCCGGCGAGCACGATGCCCTTCACAGCCCCTCCTCGCGTGCGGTGGTGTCCGTTCACCGTACCGAGTGAGCTTCGAGCTCGTCTGGGGCTTCCCTCAACTCAGAACGCCGGGCCCTTTCCGAAGAACGCCTGGCAGCCGTTCGCGTACTCGGTGGCGATCTCCAGCACGTTCTTCCCGCCGTCGACCGGCAGCACGGTGGACGAATAGTTGGGGCAGTAGTTGTTGTAGATGCCGCTGATGTGCACCGGCGCGGGCAGTTCGTACCAGTTCCCGGCCCCGAAGTTGTCGTTGGCCAGCAGCGTCTGCCCGTTTCCGGACACCGGGGTGCCGTCGGCGGTCGTGTAGATCTGGCCCACCATCACCAGCCGCGCGCCGTTCGGGCCGCCGGGGAACAGGGTGGTGGTCTGGGCATGCTGGAAGTAGTTGCCGCTCGCGGTGTTCACCCGGGTGCCGGGATCGGCCGGATCGCCCCAGTTCGCGCCGTCGGCGGAGATTTTGTAATACGGATCGCAGTAGCGGTCGCGGTAGTTGCAGATTTCGTAGCCGAACCAGTACCGGCCGTCGGGCAGCCTGCGGATGATCGGCATGCCCGGCCGCACCCGGGACGGCCCGATGGCCATCGTGAGCTGCTTGGTGCCCCAGTTGATCCCGTCGGTCGAGGCGACGCGGTTGAGCACCTGGCCGTATTGCGGCGCCTGCGTCTCGTCGGCGTAGTGCAGCCAGAGTGTGCCGCCGGCGTCCACAGTGAACTCCGGCTCCCAGACCCCGTCGTGGTTGTGCGAAAGCGCGGCCTCGGACAGGTACCGCCAGTTGTGCCCGCCGTCGCGGCTGGCCCATACCTTGATTCCCATCCGGCGCTGCGGACCCGCGTCCTGCCGGTAGCTCGCCGCCCAGAGCAGCGTGCCGGCCCGCATCCGCCCGACCCGCTGCGGGAGTTCGTAGAGGGTTCCGCAGCATTGGCCGAACCGGGCGTCGGGATCGCGGATCACGCCGATCTGGTGGAAGCTCGCGCCCTCGTCGGTGCTCTCGAGGATCGACGCGAAGCGGCCGCCGCCGTCCGCGCTGGTCAGCGACGCGATGATGGAGCCGCGCCCGAACGGCGAGTGCTCCAGCCGGATCAGCCGCGGGTACGAGCCGAAGCCGGGTACGAGCAGCTTCTTGTCAGCGGCTTCCGCGACGGGCGCGAGCACGGTCGCCAGGACCGCCAGCGAGGTGAGGAAGGCAAGCACGGGAGTCCAGCGGCGCATCCAGAAACTCCTCTCACAACCGGACGCGCGATTACACCACGTGTTCGCCCCGACACCCCCGATTTCGCCTGGTCACCCGCGTGAGTCCACCCCATCGAGGAGGCCGCTGGGCTGTTCCGGGGTCGCCGCCGCGTAACAGCGGGGCGGAGCGTGACGAAAGATCATGCGGAGCCCCGTCGGGGCACGCTAGGGGGAAGCATGCGCCGCATTCGCCTGGCCGCCGTCTGCGCGGCGGTGGCGCTCACCGCGTCGTGCTCGGTGCAGCCGACCGGCATCGGGGCGATCCGGTATCCGATGGAAGCCGAACCGAGCCACGCCCCCGCGCCAGCGTTGCCTCCGCCGCCGCGGCCGGACAAGCCGCGTCTCGCCCAGAACCCGACGGAAACCCACCAGGGCAAGAACACCGCGACCGTGCCGTTGACTTGGCCGTCCGGCGTCACCGGATTCCTCACGTTCGACTGTCCGAAGTGCACCGGACACGTCGCCGTGACCACGGACGGAACGGAAAGCCTGCTCGTCAACGACGGTGACGCCTACCACGGGACGGCCTGGTTCAATGTCTCCCCCGGCGGCAAATCGGTGCACACGCTCACGGTCGAGGCGAACGGCTCGTGGACCGCGACGATCACCGACTACCGCGGAGTGCCGGTCGTCGAACCAGGCAAGCCGTACCACGGCCACGGCGACGCGGTGCTGGCAGTGCCCCCGGGCATGGTCACGGGGACGTTCTCCACGGGTTCGAAGGGCTCGAACGGAGTGTGGGTCCTGGCCGAGGGCTACCCGCATCTGGTGGTGAACCACATCGGCGAGACCACCGGGGAGTTCCCGCTCGCCGGACCCACGTACGTAGCGGTGGAGACGTTCGAGGCGGATTGGACGTTCACGACCTGGTGAGGCGCTGCGGACTGGTCGCGCCCGCAGCGCCGGCCGGTCACCGGTAGTTGGTGAACTGCAGAGCGATCTCGAAGTCCTTGCCCTTCAGCAGGGAGATCACCTCCTGCAGCTGGTCCTTCTTCTTGCCCGACACCCGCAGCTGGTCGCCCTGGATCTGCGCCTGCACGCCCTTCGGGCCCTCGTCGCGGATGAACTTCGCGATCTGCTTCGCCTTGTCCGACGCGATGCCCTGCAGGATCTTGCCGCTGATCTTGTAGATCTTGCCGGAAACCGCGGGCTCGCCCGCCTCGAAGGCCTTCAGCGAGATGTTCCGCTTGATCAGCTTCTCCTTGAAGACCTCCACCGCCGCGAGGGCGCGCTCCTCGGTCTCCGACTCGATCGTGATGGCTTCCTCGCCGGACCAGCTGATGCCGGTCCCGGTGCCGCGGAAGTCGAACCGCGTGCCCAGTTCCTTGCTGGCCTGGTTGAGCGCGTTGTCCACCTCCTGGCGGTCGACCTTGCTCACCACGTCGAAAGAGGGGTCCGCCACGTGTCCTCACACCTTGTCTCAGCTCGTCAGGGACCCCCAGCGTAGCGCCGGGGGATCCCGGTTGACCGGCCGTCCGGACCGTTGGGTATCCTTCTTCCCGGCCGGTTCGCCCGGCCATGGCAGGTTACCCAAGCGGCCAAAGGGATCTGACTGTAAATCAGACGGCTCAGCCTTCGGGGGTTCGAATCCCTCACCTGCCACACCAGCCAAATCACCCCCGTGACCAGCACGAACCGGTCACGGGGGTGATCTTGTGTAGTGCGGTTGTATGCGCCTGTGCACGGGCTCGCTGCGACTGGTCGCCCCCTATTCGCCCCCGAGTTTTTGTGAGGCTCAGGAGTCGCCCAACGCGTCCCCCATGCGGTCCCGGGCCGTTTGCTCGCCCCCATCGAGGCACTTCGCGTAGACGCGAAGCAGGACCGCCAAACTGTGCCCTGCCCACTTCGCGACCCGCGTCGGCTCGATGCCCGCCGCGAGCCAAGTCGATACAGCGGCGTGGCGCAGGTCATACGGCCTCTTGGCCAGCGGTCCGGCCTGCACCTCAGCGGTGAATACCGCCTTCCGGCAGGCTGCCCATGCTCGCCCGTAGACCGTGCTGCCGATCCGTCCCCCGTCGCGCTCGCCGCGGAACAGTCGCCCGTCGGGTGCCGTGCCGAAGGTGTTCAGGTGGTTGTGCAGAAGCTCAGTGAGCGCGGGGACGCATGGCACCGACCGACTGTGACCGGCAGGACGGTGCTTCAGCGGGCCCACTTCGGACGACTCGCCGCTGTCGGTCCAGACCCCGTTCACCTCGGGCCGGGCACCTTGCAGGTGGATATCACCCCAACCCGACTCAGGAATCGCCAAGTCGGTCTTCCCGAGGTTTGCCGCTTCCTCCGGCCGGAGAGCGGCGTAGTACATGAGACCGAAAAACGCCTTCAACCGCGGAGGTGCAGCGTCGATCAACATGCGACCCTGAATCGGGTTTACGACCGCCTTCGGGTCGACTTCTGCGAGCACAAACTTCTGCTTCTTCAGCTTCACCCCGTCCATCGGGTTTACCGAGATAGCCTTAAGCTCAACCCTTGCATATTCGATCAGCTCCCCCAGCGCCGTGCGCCGAATTCGGACCGTGTTGCGGGCGGCTTGCCCGCCATCCAATTTGAGGTCCAGAGCATCCAAGACGCCCCGGAAGATCTCCGGCTTTCCCAGCTCAGCGACGTCACGGCTCGCCTTCTGGGCAAAGCTGATAGCGTGTTGAATCTCCGGCGAGTGCTCACATTCCCGCGTCTTCTTGTTGTACGCGACTTTCAGCGCCTTCCGAAGCGTCGCCTCCTCCCCCTGATACTTCCCTTTCAGCATCGGAATAGTGGCGGAAACCATCGACTCCACCAACGAAGAGCGGTATTTCGGCGAAGCGTCTTTCCACTTCATGTCCACGTACGCGCACGCACATTCGAAGAATGTCATCTTCCGGCGCGCCCTCAGCATCGACAACGGCCAGCCTGTCTCGATGTCGAACGCTTCACCCTTACTCACCGCCGTCAGCAGTGCTGAGCGGAAATTGTTCGCCAGCGGCAACGTGTCAAACGTGTCATCACATCGCTTGTCTGCGACGACCCATCGAACGCGATAGGTGGTCCTCCGCTTTCCCTTGCGAGTCTCGATCGACCAGACCTTTACCTTGTATGTGGTCTCCATCAGGCCGCCGCCTCCTCGCATCCGTCAAGCCAGTTCTCTAGGTCCATCCGCCGAACGCGAAGCGATCCGTTCGGCAGTTTGATGCATTTCGGCGCACGTCCTTTAGCGCGCCATTCGTAGAAGGTTCGGCGGGAAATGCTCAGCTCGTCGCAAACAGCGTCAACGGTGAGACTTTGACGAAGGGCAGCCATTTTCTTACGACTCCTCGTGCAGCGGTGGCAGTGATCCGGGGCGCGACGAACATGGGGATCTCCTTGGCTAGGCGTAGCGGACGACCGCTACAGGGCTGGCTGGACTTGTCCGCTACATCCGCTACAAGCGCTACATGCCTGGTCAGGGGCGTAGCGGATACGTGGGGTGTAGCGCTCGTATCCGCTACACCGGTCCGGCGGGCGGCGGCTCGCCGGTAGCGGGCGTAGCGGACGACCGCTACAGGGCTGGCTGGACTTGTCCGCTACATCCGCTACAAGCGCTACATGCCTGGTCAGGGGCGTAGCGGATACGTGGGGTGTAGCGCTCGTATCCGCTACACCGGTCCGGCGGGCGGCGGCTCGCCGGTAGCGGGTGTAGCGCTCGTATCCGCTACACCGGTCCGGCGGGCGGCGGCTCGCCGGTAGCGGGTGTAGCGCTCGTATCCGCTACAGGCTCAGCGTCCGCTACGCCCGTGACCTGCGATGTAGCGCTTGTAGCGGATGTAGCGGACGTGGGCAGGTAGCGGCTCCAGGCGTCCGCGAGGCCGCCTTCGCCTTCGATCCGGTAGCCCTTCGGGACCTTGCCGCCGGGCATGCGGACGTTCTTCGACTTCACTCCGTACGGCTCAAGTTCCTTTGCCAGGCGGCGAGAGTCGAGCGTTTTGCCGTGGCCGTCGAGGTCGCCCCACGGTGCCTCTTCGATATCGCACAGAGCAGCGATGATCTCCGCAGTCGGCATCTCGGTCACGCCGCGGCTAGTGAACAGGTCTCGCAAGTCGGAGAGCAACCGGATGCGCAACCCGCCGCCCTTTCGGTCCACATTGGCAGCGGCTACGAAGTGGGAGCACGCTGCCCGGGCGGTCTCTGGCCAGTGGTCCCCGGCGGCATCCGCGATTGCGATCAGTGGTCGCCAGATCTCGGCTGACCTGTCTCGTACTCCGTCGGGCATCTCCGGTCGGCCGCGGCTGATTTTGTCGGTCACGGTGTCGATCCATGCGGCCAGCTGCTCACGAAGCGGGGTGGCTTCGACCTCTACGTCTTCCTCCCAAAATTCCTCGACTTCTTCGTCTTCGCGGCGGCGTTGCATGTGGATGGTGATGGCGCGAGTGGTGATGGTGTCGGGCATGTTCCCGGCTATGCCGGCAAGGGCAGCGGGCGCGTAGACCGGGAACCGCTGGACCTTCATCGCGCGAGCGTCGCCGACGCAGCGCGCGATGGTGGCCGACCGCTTGTACCCGGCGTTGAGCAGCCCGCGCAGATCTTCGTTGTTGCCGCCGCTCTTCGGGTTGAAGATCGTGTCAACCTCATCGAACAGGATGGTGATCGGTCCGTCGTTGACCATGCGGAACAACGCGGCCGTAGTGGCAGAGATGGTCATCTCCGGTGCCCTCACCAGGTGCTGAGCCACCTCAAGCACCCGCGTCTTTCCACTGCCGGGCTCCACACTCGACAGGATCAGCCGCGGCGTGACGTAGAAGTGGTCGACGGCGTGTGTGTGCGCGTACCAAAGCGCGAGCATCGGTGCACAGTGCTCCGACGGGAACGCGTTGAACCGCAACACGAAGTCCCGCACGTTGTTCAGAACCTCGTGCCCTGGCGCGACCGGCACGTTGGCCGCGCGCCAGGCCGCTTGGCAGTCCTCGGTGCAGAAGTCGTCCGACGGCGATCCGTCCAGCGGGCGGCCGCACTGACAGCACGTACCGCCACTGTCGGCAGCGCCGGGGGCACCGATCGCCGCTTCGATGGCGGACACGGTGCTGTCCACATTGGTCATTAGGCTGCCTTTCCTCGGCGGGCTACAGGGTTGCGGGAACCGGCGTCAAGACCGGCGTTCACGACGCGTTCGACCTCGCGGGACGTGCAGTCGCAGGGAGCGGAAACCATGTGTCCGGCGGCCGCGATCAGGTCGGCACGCGCGGTGTCGTAGTCGAGCAACTCCGCGCCGACCTTCCTGCCGATCGTGTAAGCCGCGGACGACAGCACCGCGTTGTGCTGCTCCGGAGGGGCCGTGCGGACGCGTTCGCACTCGCCCGCCAGTGCGGCCGACCCGTAGCGATTCGGGTTCGCAGCGCGGATCTCACGCGGCGCTGAGATGGCCGTGGACGAGCGTTCGGCGCACACCTGGACTAACCACCCCGGCAGTTCGACGGGGTCGGTCTCGTCAACCAGTTCCCAGCCGCCCGCGGCGGTGATCGACCCGGGCCCCACCACGTACCCGCCGTTTGCCCGCACGTCGACACGGGGAGCCAGCTGGCCTGCACTGCTGCGCAGGCGGGTCCCTGCCGGGGCGCGGTAGTACAGGTGCAGTCCTCCGGACGGCGTGGCGACGGTGTAGGTCGTCGGCACCGGACCGCCTCGCCGCTCAGCAAGCTCGGCGAGCGCGGCGGCCCCGTCCGCGCCGGACTGCCCGGGCTTCGGCTGGTCCAGGTCGATGACCACGAGCCGCGCGGGACCTGTGGCGACGGCGACGTTCCAGCTGTCCGCGCTCCAGCACCGGCGGATACGGGCGGGATCGGTGGTGGCTCGCGCTTCCCACTCCCGGACCGCTGGCCGCTTGTGGCCGGGCACGAGCGGGAACACCGGCCACCCCGCATCCGCGAGGTACAACGCCCACTCCAGAGTCAGAGCACCGTGCGGCGTGGTCATTCCGACCACCCCGCGTTGGGGTCGACGTCGGGCGCGTCGGGATCGACGTTGTAGACCTTCCACGGGTCGGGCGCGTGGTTGACGAACTCCGTGTAGGGGTCGCCGGGCGCGGCCTCGGCCGGGATGCGCCGCACCGGCAGCCGGTCGGCTCCCAACCGCTTCGCCTGCTCCGCGGCCCACGCGTCCATGGCTGCTTCGTCGTCGTCGGCGAAGTCGGGGCGGGCGGGCACAGTGCGCAGCTGGGGGTGCTGCTCGAACAGCCATGCCTTGCACTGCTGGCCGTAGGCGATCGCAGTCATCCCGGCCCCGCCCATCGGGCGGCCGACCAGGAACCCGACGATCTCCCGGTACTGCTGGGGTGTGGAGGGCAGGCCGTGCGTGACGGCGAGGATCGAGTACAGGTCGAACACGCGGACTTCGTTGGCGTCCATGGTCATTTCCCTCCGTTGGCGACGTAGACGGCGAGGCAGGCGGAGCACTTCTGCTTCGTGGCGGGGAACCACGGGCTCCGGGATCCCTTGGTGGGGAGGGTGATCCCGCAGTAGGTGGTGAAGGTTCCGTGCCACCACGAGGTTTTGGCGACCAGGTGGCAGATCTCTTTGCTGGCCATCGAATCCCCTTCTGTTGGTTACGGTGAGTGCCTGTTTTCGGCATGGCTCGGCTAGCGCGATGTCCCGGGAGGGAGGCGCGTCACGGGGTGTGCGAATGCGGGTTTCGGTGCGTGATCGGCGGGTGGCGGGGCGGGGGTCCCTCGCCTCCCTGGCGAGGGTCTTTGCTGGTCAGCCGAGGGAGGGGAGCCCAGGGAGGCAGTGAGGGAGAACTCCCCGGATTCCGCGGCCTCCCTCAGTCGGTTCCCTCGTCCTCGTCAGCGTCGGAGTCGGCCTCTCCGTCACGCTCCGCGATGGCTTCGCGGACGCGGGCGGCGCTGACCTGCATCACGCCTTGCGTCTTGTACGGCTTCGCGGACTCGGGCAGAGCCGCTTGCAGGTTGCTGAACGTCCAGCCGCCGTAGGTGTCGCGGTCGAGGTTCGCCAAGCCCTGCAAGACTTCCTGCGTGCGCATCCGGGCTTCGGTGCCGATGACCTTCGCGATGTCGGCAAGGTGGTCGACCCGTTCGGCGCGGACTTCGGCCGTCGCTGCGGTGACCGGGGCCTGTGCCTGCAATTCCATCGCGCGCGCCGTGACTCGCCCGGCTTCCTTCTCGTTGACGTAGAAGCTGCGCAGCAGGCCGGGTTGCGCGGTGAAGCCGCGGGCCATGCAGGTGCCGACGTCGCCGGGGCCTTCATCGGTCTTCGGGGTGAGCCCGACCGCGGAGATACCGGCCTTGTAGGAACCGGTGCCCAGCACAGCGTCGTTGGCCATCTGGTCGCCGATCGCGAAGCACGCCTTGTTGCTGGCCACCGACGTGATCTTGCGCGGCAGCGCGTCCTTGGACGGTTCCGGCGTCAGGAAAATCAGCGTGATGGCGTACTTGCGCGCGGTCGACATGAGCTTGGACGCGACCTCAATGGCGAGCTTGCCGTCCTTGCCCATGAACAGGTTCTGGCACTCGTCGATCACCACGACGCGCGGGCGGAGCCGAGCGTCCTTTTCGGCCACTTCGCGGTTGACCGCACGGACTCCGTGCTGCTTCAAGGCTTGCCCGCGCACGGTCAGATCGTCGTACAGCTCGCACAGCAGGTTCTGGCACTTCTCAACGGTTTCCTCGCCCGCGCCAGTGGTGAGCGAGTTGAGCCGCGGCTTCATCGGGTCGTAGTCGGCGTTTTCGGCCATGACCACGACATCGATAAGGGCGAGCGGGTCGAGCATCGCGCCGAGCACGAGGTTGATCGCCAACGTCGACTTGCCCGAGCCCATCATGCCGCCGAACACGTAGTTCGCCTCAAACAGCCTGCCGCGCACCATGTCGCCCTTGAGCGTCACCCCGACCGGAACACCGGCGAAGTAGTCGACCTGCGCGTTGTCGAGGTCTTCAAGCAGCGGCCACGGGTCGACCGGTCCGGACAGCGCGCCGGGCTTGGCCACCCAGAGGTCCAGCATGGACGGTTGCGGCTCGGTGGGCCAGACCTCGCGCGGGTAGCGGACCAGGTTGTGTGCCAATGTGGTCTTGCGCTTGACGATCTCCTCGACCGGGCAGGCCGGAGGCAACGCGACCTGCGTACGCCAGCCCTTGCCGTCCACGTGCGGCGGGGTGATGAACTTGATCCGCCAGCCGTCCTTGACCGCCTTGTTGAACCCGGGGATGTTCAGGTTCTTCAGCGCGTTGAGGATCGTGTTCTCGTCCGGCAACTCGTCCATTGCGTCGCCTTCCACCTTCGGGGCAAGCCATTGCGGGGTCTCCCCGTGCGTCCGGCCGGTCTGGTACAGGTAGCCCAGACCGAGCACGGTGCCGCCGACCAGCAAGAACACGCCGTAGCTGGTCAGGAACCAGACCGTGAACGCGATCGCGTCGAGCACCGCACCGATCGGCGCGAGCACTTCGGCGATGTCGCCGTTCTTGACTGCCAGGATCATGCCGATCCCGAGCAGCAGACCGGCCACGCCAAGCAGCCCGACCACGGCAGCCTTGATGACCTTCCCGGGCGCGGAAATCCAGTCCTGAACCCGGTCGTGGCGGCGCTGCTTCTCCGCGACGTCGGCTTCCTGCCAGTACCGCAAGGCTTCCTGATCGCCCGCGGCCTCGGCCGCGCGCATCTGCCGTTCGTACCGGTTCGCGCCGTGCGCATCCCGCCAGCGGCGGACAACGACCTTCACGCCAGCAGTCGGGTAGGCCACCACGTGGCGGAACGCGGCCTTGGTCCGGTCGTGCTTGACAACCGTCTTCGCGGTCCGCACGACCACCACCGCGTCATTGCGGTAGCCAGCCCAGCGGGCGAGCGCCTGTTCCTTCTGCGACTTGCGCCGCTCGTACTCCTCGGCCGACAGCACCTCGTCGGCTTCGAGCACCTCGCCGGTGTCGGCGCGGGTCGGCAGGCGATGCACGGTCGCCAGCTCACCGGCGGTCGGGGTGGGTTCGTTCGCGTCCATGGTGACGTCCTTCCGGCTCACTGGTGATCGGCCTTGTACTCGTCGCGCAGCTGCCGCGCTGCCTTCGGCGCGCACTTGAGCGCCTTGCGAATCGACTCCGCCGACGCGGGGTCAATCGGCACATTCGGGTCCTCGATCGCCGCGGCGAACTCGTCGCGAAGCTGGCCGATCGTGCGGGTCTTCGGCGTGGGGTGAGTGCGCTTGCGAGGGGTCGATTTCCGCTGTTCAGAGGGTCGATCGAGGGTCGACACCGGTGCGTCGGCGATCGGGGTGTCATCGGCCGATTCGGACGGCTGGTCCTGCGTCGCGAGCCACGCGCCGATCTCGTCGGCGAGCACGTCCGCGACCGGTGCGGGCGGCTCGATGACGCCGGTGAGGACACGGCCGCGGACGGTGCGGGCGAGGGTGTAGCGGCCCGGGGTGAACACCAGCCGCGCCGACCCGTCCGCATCGATCTCGGCCACCGCGTCCCGCACGGCGGCGGTGCGCACCTTCGCGACCTTGCGGGCCGCGGCCCGGTCGATCCGGGCAGCGTCGGCGGCCACCTTCGCGGCGAGGCGTTCCTCCCGCGACCGGCGCGGCGCGGCCACGGCAATCTGGTGCGCGACCACACCAGCGACCGACACGATCCCCATCACCAGCGCGGCGTCCCACCCGCGGTGCAGGCCGTGCAGGACGTTGAGCCCGAACCCGACGCCAGCGAACAGCCACACGCCGGTCTGCAACGCCCATACCGGCCGGTCCGGGTGGCGGTGGCGAGTGACCTCGACTGCAAGCGCGAACGCCCACATGCCGAGTTCCGACAATGCTGGCAAGGCCGCACCGGTCCAGTCGCCGTAGGTGTCGCGGCCGTATCCAGCCATCGCGGGGATAGCCATCACTGCGGACACCACTGCCAGCAGGTAGATCGGCAGACGCACGCGGTTCGCCGCGAACCACGCCCAGACCTGAGCCCGGGCTGCCTGCCGGGCGGCCGTGCGTGCCTGGCGGCGCTGGTCGGCCAAGTCCGCGGCCGCCGCCCGGTCCGCGCGGCGTTCAGCCGCCCGGTGGGCAGCAGCGGCCAGGGTCCTGTCCAGCTTGGCCTGTGCGTCTTTGCGGGCCTGTTCGGCGGCGGCGGCGCGGTCCGCGCGCCGGTTCTCTGCGAAGCTCCTCATCACGCGCCCTCCTTGTGCTCGCGGTGCCCGGCGGTCAGTGCCGGGACCGGAGCGGTCTCGGCAGCGGCGATCTGCTGCGGTGCGTCGGCGGTTTCCGGGCTGCGACGCCGGACCGCGATCTCATGTCCGGCCCACGCACCGCCGACGACGACGGAACCGACGGCGAACCAGCCAGAGAACAGGGCTGCGAGTACGAGCGGCGCGGCCACGGCGAGCAGTTCGGCGAAGTGCCACACCACCCACTGAATCGCCTGGTCAGTGCGGGTGCAGGTGTGTCGAGCGGTCATGACGGTCACCTCCGATCAGTCGGGCGGGTTGAGTCGGCCCAGCCGGGCCGCGGTGAGGAGACGGGACCAGTGCAGGGCGCGCCAGGCGACGACCACGCCAGCCACCCCGGCGGGCAGCACCACCCACGCGTTCGGGAACGCCACCACGAGCGTGATCAGCACGCCGACGGCCAGCGTCAGGCCGCGCAGCGCGGCACCGGCCTCGTGCGCCACGGCTTCGCAGTACGCCTCTTGCCAGGTCAGCCACATCCGCTGGTCCGTGCGTCGCTTACGCATGCCGGGCCTCCCTCGTGCTCTCGTGCGGGAAAAACTGATTGATCGGCCCGCGCGGCGGGCGGGACGCCTGAGCGGTGGCGTAGCGGTCGAGTTCGCCCATCACGCCCTCCAGCACCCGCGCCACCAGCACGAGCGGGATGCGGACCAGGTGCAAGACCAGGAACAGCAACACAGTCAGCGCGTGGCGGACCAGCGCCAACGTCCCGAACCGGGACAGAACCTCGAAGGTGCTCACGACCGGCCACCCCGCTTCCGCGGGTTGGTGATCCGGTCCCAGACCTCTCCGGCGTCGTTGCCGAGGCCGTAGCCCATCCGCGCGCCCAGCGCGGTCGCCGCGGCCAGCGCGAGGGTGGCGTGCACCTGAGCGAGGGCGGCCCGTTCCATCCGGGTCTCGTGCGACATGGCCTTCATGACGTCGCCCTCGACCTGCTGGGTGAGGAGGTCGGCCATGGCGTAGTGGTCCGGTCCGTTCATGCTCCGGTGGCTCATCGGTTCCCCTCCTGGCGGCGGCGTTCGCGGGCGATGCGCTCGTTTTCGCGGGTCACGTGGTCGTGGATGTCCCACGAGTTCTCGGGTGCCAGGTTCATGCAGCGGCCTCGATCCGGTCGGCCTGCTCGATCTCGAAGCAGGTCCAGCACTGGCGGGTGCTGGTCGGCACGCAGTAGCCCTGCACGCGGGCGCAGTCGACGCAGGTGCGGCGGGCTTCCATCGCGTGGTCCAGCTGCCCCGGCGCGGCGGTCCGCTTCGAGGCGGCCCGCTCGACGGAGAACAGCTCGGCGACGGTTTCGCGGGAATAGGGCTTGCGGTGCCGGAACACCAGCAACGCCACCGGGTCCTGCCCATTCGGCCGCAACCCGGCTTCGCGCAGCTGCGAGCGGGTCAGCAGGGTCGACGGGGCCTCGCCCCAGCCGAACACCGGCAGCCCGTCGCGGTACCCGCGGCACAGGGCGATGTGGTGGGTGCGGCCGTCGAACACCCGGGTCACTTCCTGGCGGCGGTTGCGCGGGTTCACCGGGTCACCACCCGGACGTTGGCCGTCTCGATCTCGTGCCGCGCGACCGCGCGCAGCTGCGAGGACACGTCGAGGTAGGCGCGCAGCCGGGGCCGGGCGAACGCTGCCGGGACCGCGGTGCTGGCGAACAGGAACGCGGCGTTCGCGTCGAGCGTGTCCGCCAGCTCGCGCAGGCGACCGGCGACCTCGCGCGAGAGCATCTGGTTCAGCTCGTGCGGCGTGTAGGCGTACGTAGTCTCATCGCCGTGCCGTTCGGTCTCGCGGGCGGCGGCGTGCGTCTCTACCATCGGAATCTCCCTCGTGCGGTCTTGCGGCTGAACGGCGGAACCCGGCGCGGCGTGCGCGTTCTTGGCGGAGTGGGCCGCCGCGTCGGGGTTGAAAATCAGGCGAGTGCTCATCACGCGGCCTCGCGCTCGGTCGCCGTGGCGGTGTGCTGCGCGATGGTCGGCAGCGCCCGGAGAACGGACCGGCTGGCACGCCGCTGGCGGCGGCCTGCGCCGCGCTGGTCGCGGAAGTCGTGCAGGTAGTCGTGCATCGCGGCCAGCTCGGCCGCGGACAGGAACAGCTCGGTCTCTTCGGCCACCGCGTCGAGCTGGGCGGCACTCCAGTCCTGAGCGGCCAGGACGTCGTAGTTCTCGTCCATGCCGTCGTAAGCGGCTTCGGCGGCGCGGCGGCTGATGTGTGCGGACCTCATCGGGTCTCCCTTCGTCGTAGTGAGCTATTTGTAGCGCTACTAATAGCGCTCATGCAATCGGCTGTTGTCGGTGAGGATTGCTGGCTTTGTTGGCGGTTCAGGTGGATAGCGCTACAGTTTGCGCTGGTAATCGAGCTACTAGGAGGGCTTCAGTGAGCAAGGACTGGGATGCAGTCGCCACGGCCATCAACACCCGAATGGAGGAGCGCGAGATGACTCAGGTAGAGCTGTCGAAGCGGTCCCGGGTTAGCGTCGCGACTCTTCGGCAGATTCAGCAGGCTGTGCCGAAGCGTCGTAGCCCCCGAACGCTTTCGGACATCTCCGAAGCGCTTGGGTTTGAGCCGACCTACCTCGAACGGCTTGCGGATGGAGACGCATCGCTCGGCAGTCCGACCGACCGGCTCAGTGCGCTGGAGGCCAGGGTTGCCAAGCTGGAACGTCTTGCGGGAGTCGAAACCCAGCACGGCTAGGCGAGATTCCGGATGAACGCAGCGACACCATCGATTGCCGAGGCAATGAAGTGCCCGATCCCGGTGGCCATTCGGGCAGCCTCGCTGGGGTGCTTGATCACCAAGACCAGGACTCCGAGCACAACCAAACCGCCGACGAGCTTCGGGAGCAGTCCGCCACCTTGGACCGTCGGCGGAACCATCGTTTGCTGCTTGCGGCCCATGATCTAAACCTCCGTGACATCTGTGTTGCGGCCCGTTCGCCGCTGTGACTCCAGATTCGAGGACGGCAAGGGTTAGCGGGAGATGAGTCGGTGGTGAGTCGGTGGTGATTGGCTCGACTCACCACCCATCGACCAGGCACAATGCGTCGAAGGGAGGGATGATCTTGGAAGAGCCGGAGCCCGAGACGACGCTCTTGCGACGCGCCCGCGAGGCGGCCGGTCTGACTCAGGGCGAAGTACGTCGCCGCTTGGCCAAGGCGAGGGAGCGCCGCGGCAAGATGCCGCCGAAAGACGCGAGCTTGAAGCGGATGTACACCTCGTGGGAGAAGGTCGGCGGCGTCAAGCCGACCGACTGGATCGACGAGCTGTGCGAGGTGTTCGAGCTCCCACCGAGTGCCTTGATCGAGGGTGCCAGCGGCGGCCCGTTCACTCCCATTGCCCCTGCGACTCAGCCGAGTTTGCTTGCCGTGAAGTCGCTCGATCCGGCGGTGATCCAGCTGCTAGAGCAGCAGACCGACCTATACCGGATGCAGGATCGCGTGATGGGTTCGGCGATCATTCCGCAGACCGAAGCGCACGTAGCAAACATTTCAGGGATGCTGCGGAACGCGTTGCCTGGCAAGCATGCGCAGGCGGCCGGCGTAGCCCTCGCAGAGGCAGCGGCGCTCGCCGGTTGGCAGGCGCTGGATGCCGGTAACCAGCAGAGGTCTTGGGACTTGCACGACATTGCGAAGGCTGCGGCCCGGGAAAGCGATAACCCCACCGTTTACGTCCACGTCGCTGCGCAGCAGGCGTACGCCCTGCTGGACGCACAGCGGCCGGACGACGCTGTCGCCGTGCTGAACTACGTGAATTCCCGCGAGAACACCACACACGTGCCGCCGCGGCTACGCGCGTGGCTCGCCGCGGCTCACGCCGAATTCCTCGCGGCGGCCGGGCAACGGACGCAGGCATTGCGCATGCTGGATCTCGCGACAGACATTTTGCCCACCGGCGACTCGGATCCCGAGCTGCCTTACCTGATGCTCAACCAGGCAAACCTCGCTCGGTGGCGCGGTCATTGCCTCGCCCGACTGGGAGAGGACGAAGCAATCGCCGACCTCAATTCGGCGCTTGACGGGCTCGCATCCATGACGTCCCGACGTGCAGAAACCGGACTACGAGTCGACTTAGCCTTGGCACTCCAGCGGAAGGGAGACGGGCATGCCGCTCGCATTGAGGCCCAACGCGCTGCCGAGCTAGCCGGTAGCACCGGATCGGCTCGGCAGCGCGCCAGGATTACGCGCCTACTCGCCAGTTGAGCTGGGCATTGCCAACACTCGGAGCAGGCCGATCAGCGCACCCGAGTTCGCGATCTTCCCGCCGTCAATGAGCTTGGGAATGTCCCGAAAAGGCACCCACTGAAACTTTCCCTCGTTCTTCTCAGTCGGGTCAGAGATACGCTCAGCGCCTCGCGCGAGAAAGACATGATTGGGGTTCCGCAGCATGCCTACGGCGGGCTCGAAAGTCACGAGGTGCTCGATTCGCCGCGGCCGATAGCCAGTCTCCTCTACTAGTTCACGGATTGCCGTGTCCTTCGGAGCCTCGTCAGGCTCGATGATCCCGCCCGGGATCTCCCAGTTCCAGATGTCCGGCGCGAACCGGTGCCGGTAGGACATGAGCACGTTGTCGTTGTCGTCGTCAAATAGCACGGTCATTGCCACCGGCGGGAACCACACCGTGTGGTGCTCGAACCGCTCACCCGAAGGTTGCGAGAGGTCGGCCATCCCGACTCGCACCCATTTGCTTTCGTACACAGGCCGCTCGCCGTGCACGATCCACGCTCCGGTGCGCTCCTCCACGTCGGCCTCGTGCTGCGACACGTCTTTGGCCTCCACCTAGCTGCCCACCTCCACATTGGTTCACTACTGGTGACGGTACTGCTTCCGGCCTGGTTCGGTTAGTGGCGCGAGGCGACCTCCGCCCTTCGCCGGTGCGGTGGCGAGCGCGGAACTCAGGCGCGCAACCGGCTGGTTCCGAGCACTCCCGTTCCCTATTTCATCCCAAAAGCGCCCTGAAAAACGCTCCGCCGCAGGTCAGAGGGGGTGCGGCCTCTCGTCTGTAAATCAGACGGCTCAGCCTTCGGGGGTTCGAATCCCTCACCTGCCACACCAGCCGAAACGCCTCTCCGATCTGGACTCACAGATTGAAGGGGCGTTTTTCGTATCTGCGGCCATGGGCGAGGTGCCGCACATCGGAAAGCCGCTCCGAATGCCGGGTGCCTTTCTCTGGCGAAGTGACCACCCGAGAGTGATCAGTCCGCTACGGTAGCTGTGGGACAGACGTCATCGGAGGGGTAGCGCGGTGTCTCAACCTGCACAGAAGCCAGGATGGCTCGACGGGCTTTACTTCAACATCGGCGACGCGTTCGCCGCCGGCGACGCAGCCGGCGCGGCGATGAGCGGCGGGGGTTCGCCAGGCGGCCAGGGATTCACGATGAGCCGCGACGACGCGATGGCCATGCTGAAGATCGCTAAGTCTGTCCGCGCCGACTTCCGCGACATGCGGGACGACGCGGAGAACCTCACTCAGCTCACCTCTCCAGCGGACGAGCCGAGCAGCAACGGCTACAACAAGCTCCTGGTCAACGAGGGCGAGCCAAAGGGCGTGTTCGTCACGGGCAAGGAACAGGTCCACCGGGAGTATGCCTACGCCGACGAGCTCGTAAAGCGCCTGGAGAAGGCATTGGGGATCACCGAGTTGTCGGACGAGCAGGCCGCCACCGATGTGAAGAACACGGGCAAACAAAGTGAGGGGTTCGCGTGATGACGCGTCGCACACTCGCGACAGTCCTGGGTGCGGTTGCGGTCGCATCAGTCGCTGCCGGGTGCTCCGGCGGCTCGGCGGCCCCTCCGAGTACCAGCACGCCTGCGTCAGCGTCTACCGCTGCGGCACTGCCGCACAGCGGAGCGCCGAAAGTCGAAAAGCCCCTGCCCGCGTCGGTGCTCTCCGGGCAGCCCTGCCAGGAAGCGCTCACCCCCGACCAGCTCAACCAGATCTTCGGCACGGCACCACAGGGAAAACCTGACAACCTCGCCGGACTCGGTCCCAACTGCAAATGGAACAACATCGACTCTGGGGCGGGGCTAACGGTCAGCTATACAACACAGACCCACCAGGGGCTCAGCGCGCTCTACCAGAATACTAAGCCGCAGGCCAAGGTGTGGCGGGAACTACCGCCTATCCAAGGATTCCCCGCCGTCGCGCATTCGACATATAGCTCCGGCACCCAGGATGGTTTCTGCGCCGTGAGCGTGGGCATCGCGGACGACCTGTCGTTCGACGCGTCACTTACTCCTAGCGATGCCAAGAGAGCGAGCGGGGCTGATCCGTGTGAGTTGTCGGCGCGGGTGGCGGACATGGTGGTCACGAACCTGAAGCGCAAGGCGGGTGCGTGATGGGCTTCTTCGAGGTGCTTGGCGACGCGGCAAAGGCTGTGGGCGGGGCGATCGAGGACGCCGCGGAGTGGGTCGGGGATCGGGCCAATGACGTGGGGAACTGGTTCGACGATCTGTACCACGGAAACCTCGGCGACCAGGCCGTCCCGGCACCGGACCTGGTGGCGAAGATCCTGGCCAGCCCGGGTGCGCAGAGTTGGCATCAGGGGGCCGGGCAGGCGGACAAGCTCGCCGGTCGGCACGACGAGACCGGTTCTCGGGTGCAGCAGTTGAGCGCCGGTCTGGAGTCGGCGTGGACCGGGGGCGGTGCTGATGCCGCTCAGGCGCGGATCAAGCCGTTCATGGACGCGACTGCCACTGCCGCGGCGACTTACACCGGTAACGGGCAGAACCTGACCGATCTCGCGCACGGGTTCGACTCGCTGAAGCAGAGCCTCCAGCCCATTCCGGGTGCTCCCCCGCACAAGAATCTCTGGGACGAGGTCACCTGGTGGAACACCGACACCGAGGACCAGATCAACCAGTACAACAAGGTGGTCCAGGAAAACCTCGACCGATATCAGGGCTACAGCAAGCACGCCAAGGCCAGCGGGCAAGGGCTCAAGACCGACTACGGACAGCTGAGCGCGTTCGACGGTGACGTGACCGTTTCCCAGCCCGGCACGGTCAGGCCCCGCGAGCAGCACAGTCACGACAGCGGCTCCCGGCACTCCGTTGGGCCAGCGAGCACCAGCGGGCCGGGGAGCACCGGCGGGCCGTCGAGTGCGTTCGCGCCCGGATACACCGGGAGTGCTGCTCAGGCTCCCGGTTCGAGTGGGCACCTGCCGAGTTACCAGCCAGCTAGTTACCAGCCAGG
The DNA here is from genome assembly GCF_000411975.1 of Amycolatopsis orientalis DSM 43388. Taxonomy (GTDB): domain Bacteria; phylum Actinomycetota; class Actinomycetes; order Mycobacteriales; family Pseudonocardiaceae; genus Amycolatopsis; species Amycolatopsis orientalis_D. The sequence continues at coordinate 46,300 of NZ_ASXG01000077.1, read as the reverse complement.
GGCCGCGGGCGGGTCAGGAGCCGGGGTCGGGTCAGGAGCCGCGGCGGGTGACGGCACGACGGCTTCAGGGTGGACGCCGCCGGACTACGGGCGCACCAGCGGGCCGGGTTCGGGCTGGGTTCCCTCGCCCTCGTACCAAGGCGGGAACGGCGGCGGGAACTCGTGGTCGCCCGGGCTGGTCGGTGGATTCGGGCCCAACGGCGGGTTCGGCCCGACCGGCGGGTTCGGCAGCGGCGGCGCAGCACAGTCTGGCGGCGCCGCCGCAGGACGGCTGGGTTCCGGCGCGGGTACCGGGACTGAAGAGAACGCGCCGGGACGCACGGCCTCCGCGGCTGGTGCCGGGGCGCGGGGTGCGGCGGGAGCGCGCGGCGGCTCGGGCATGGGCGGCATGGGTGCGGCCGGCGGCAAGGGCAAGGGCGAGGAGGACAAGGAGCACCAGCGCAAGTACGGGCTGGAGGACGACTCCGCGTTCGACGTCACCGACGACGAGGACGGCCGGCTCCGCGACCCGCGCACCGGGCTTCCGCCCACGCCCCCGACGATCGGCGGCTGAGGCGCGCGGATGACGATCCTCGACCGGCCGGTCCGCATTCCGCGACCGGCGTTCTTCGTCGCGTGGAACTACGCCGGAGGGGGCCAGCTGCCCGCCGTCGTCGACCCGGACGACACCTACACGACCGCGGACTTCTCCCGCGAGCTGGAACGGCGCACGATGTCCCGGTTCGAGGGGTTGCGGCTGGCGACGTCCGACGGGCGGCTGACCCAGGAGTTCCGAGCCACGCTGGAACTGCTCGCGGCCCCCGAGCGGGAGCTGTACTCCTGGACCGCGTTCCCCGCGCGCCCCGAGGACAACGGGGCGGTGTTCGTCGCCTCGGCTGGGCGGGATGCGGTCCGGTTGATCACTGATCATCGGTCGATCCAGCTGGACCCGATCCCGCCCCGGGAATTGGCGGCGAGCCTGATCGGCACGTTGCCGGACTACGCGCCCGCCCGGATCAGCCGGCTGCGGGTGCCGACGGCGTACCTCGACGGCCGCGACGCCGATCCGCTCTCGGAAACGTCGGGACACGCCGATCAGATGCGCTACCTGTCCCGCGCCGAACGCGCTGCGGTGCACAAGCTCTACGCCGCCGTGCGGCACGACGGCAACCGCGTCCGCAGCACGCCCCTCACCGTGTACGACCTCGCCCGGACCGGCCGCGTCCTGGCCTTCACCAGCACCGCGGACAACGGCGACCAGGAAGCCACCATGTGGCCCGGCGACCGCACCAACCTCGTCGACGCGCTCAATCTCACGCTCAACGGGCTCGCCTGACCGTGCTTCCGGTTAGGGCTTGACCCTCCTGCGACAGGAGGCTGCACGCTCGTCGGCATGAACGAATTTCGCGGCCCGGTTCCGACTCCCGCCTACGACGCGGTTTCCCCGGGCAACTACCTCGGCTTCTACGGGATGCCGATGTTCCCCATCGTGCCCACCGCCGACCTCGACGCCTCCACGGACTTCTGGCTTCGCGGGCTCGGCTTCGACAACCTCTTCACCCTCCCCGGCCAGGTCGTGCACCTGCGCCGGTGGGCGTTTCAGGACGTGCTGCTCCGGCCGGGCACTCCGGCCGGACCCAGCGAGGTCCGGATCAGTTTCGCCTGCGTGCTCAGCGAACTCGACGAGATCGCCCAACGCTGTGAGGAGATCACGCCGGGCTGCACCAGCGGACCGGAGCTGATGCCGTGGAACTCCCGGGAGCTGACGGTCGTCACGCCGGAAGGGACGAACGTCGTGCTGACCGCGGCGGTGCCGATCGATCCGGACGGGCCCGTCGCGGAGCGGATGCGCGCCGTGGGGATCGCCGTCCCCCGGCCGTGACCTGCGACACTGAGGTCGTGCCCGAGCAAGACGGCCTCACAGTCGGACGCACGGCGACGCTGGTCGGCGTGAGCGTCAAAACCCTGCACCACTGGGACGCGGTCGGCCTGGTGCGCCCGAGCGGGCGCACCAGGTCCGGCTACCGGGTGTACTCCGCGGAAGACATCTCGCGGCTGCACCGGGTGCTGGTTTACCGCGAGCTCGGCTTCCCCCTGTCGGAGATCGGCCGCCTGCTGGACGACCCCTCGGTGGACGCGCACACCCACCTGACCCGGCAGCGGCGCGAACTGCGCGACCGGATCGCGCGGCTGGAACACATGGTGTCCGCAGTGGACCGGATGGCGGCGGCCACCCGCGGCGGAATGCAGCTGACCGCTGAGGAACAGGTCGCGATCTTCGGGTCCGACTGGAATCCGGAGTGGGTCGACGAGGCCGCGGAGCGCTGGGGCGACACGAAACAGTGGGCGGAGTACCGCGAGCGGACCACCGACCTGACCCCGCAAGACTGGCAAGAGGCGGCAGCCGAACAAGAGACCCTCCACGCCGACCTGGCCGCCGCGCGAAAGGCAGGCGTCGAACCGGGTTCCGCCGAGGCGAACACCCTCGCCGAGCGCCATCGCGCGACGTTGTCGCGGTACTTCGACTGCACGCACTCGATGCAGGTGTGCCTCGCCCGGAAATTCGTGGAAGAGACCGGGTACACCGAGTACTACGACGCGCTGGCCCCCGGCCTGGCCGCCTGGCTGCGAGACGTGATCTTCGCCAACGCCGTCGCGCACGGCGTGAACCCGGACACCGCGGTGTGGGAGTAACGCCGGTCAGCGACCCCGCGCCATCTCCTCGAGCCGCCGGATCCGATCCTCGATCGGCGGGTGCGTCGAGAACATCCGGCTCAACCCCGCACCCGGCCGGAACGGGTTCGCGATCATCAGGTGCGACTGCGACACCACCGCGGGCTCGGGCGCGAGCGGAGCGGCCCGGGTCCCCATCTCCAGCTTCCGCAACGCCGACGCCAGCGCCAGCGGATCCCCGGTCAGCTCGGCCCCGGAGGCGTCCGCCTGGTACTCGCGCGACCGGCTCACCGCCATCTTCACCACGCCAGCCGCGATCGGGCCGAGCAAGACCAGCAGCAGCGACATGAACGGGTTGCCCTCGCGGTCGTTCCCGCCGAAGAAGAACGCGATGTTCGCCAGCACGCTGACCACGCTCGCCAGCGCCCCGGCAACGCACGAGATCAGGATGTCCCGGTTGTACACGTGGGACAGCTCGTGCCCGAGCACCGCGCGCAGCTCACGTTCGTCGAGCAGTTCCAGGATTCCGGTGGTGCAGCACACCGCCGCGTGCTGCGGATTGCGCCCGGTCGCGAAGGCGTTGGGCGCGGCGGTCGGGCTCACGTACAGCGACGGCATCGGCTGCCGCGCGGACGTCGCCAGCTCGCGCACGATCCGGTACATCGCGGGCTGCTCGACCTCCGAGACCGGCCGCGCGTGCATCGCGCGCAGGGCCATTTTCTCGGAGTTGAAGTAGGCGTAGGCGTTCATGCCGAGCGCGATGACCAGGCCGATCAGCAGCGCCCCGCGGCCGAACAACCCGCTGATCCCGATGATGATCGCCGAGAGCAGACCGAGCAGCAACGCCGTCTTCAGCCCGTTGTGGTGCTTGTGCACGCGCGCTCGCCTCCGTCCGCTCTGGCTGGTGCCGCAAGGTGGGTTACTCACTGGAAACAACGCGATCGGGGGATCTGAAGTTCCTTCCCCCGATCCTTGTCCGAGTTAGGGTCGGCGAGCAACCCAAGCGACCGGGGCAGGTGAGCGATGCGCGGTTCCCAGTTCTCCCGGCGAGGGCTGTTCGGCCTGGTCAGCGCGGGTGCGGCGGCCCTGCTCGGCGGTCGCGCCGCCGCGGCCGAGCGGGTGACCAGCGTGCAGGTCGGCGGGACTCTTTCGGCGCTGGCCGTGAGTCCGGTCACTGGGCTCGTCTACGCCGCCGACCAGGCGTCCGGCCTGGTTCTCGTCGTCGATCCGGACGCTGGGCGGGCGGTGTCCGCGCTCGCGGTGGGCGGGGAACCGAGCGATGTGGCGGTGGACACCGAACGGATTTACGTCGCCAATCCGCCCAGCGGCACGGTGCTCGCCTTCGACAGCCAGACCCACCGGTTGCTGAGCGTCGTCAGCGCGGGGGCGGGCGCGTCGGCGCTCGCGATCGACCCGCAGGCCAACCTCGTGTACGCGGTCAGCGGCAAGACCGGCACGTTCGCGGTGCTCGACAGCATCAGCCTCACCCAGCAGGACCTGCTGCCCGCGCCGAAGCCGAGCCTCGCCGGCATCGCGCTCGACCGCGGGCGGCGGCGCGCCTACTGCACCAGCCCGACCACGAACTCGGTCGAGATCTGCGACCTCGACGCGGGGGCGTTCACCGCGAGTGTTCCGGTGGGGGCTTCGCCCACCGGGATCGGCGTCCACGAGCCGAGCGGCGCGGTGTTCGTGGCGAATTCGGCGATCCACCATTTGTCCATTGTGGACGGAGCGGCTCGGGCGCAGGTCAAGACGGTGCTGCTGCGGAGCGAGGCATCGTCGCTCGCGGTGCATCAGGGCAGCGATGTCGTGTACACCAATGGCGGACAAAATGGACTGTCTCGTGTGGACGGACGGACCGCCACCCTGACCGGCGAGCTGAGCCTGGGGGTGAACCCGGGCGACGTCGCGGTCGATCAGCGCACCCGCACGGTGTACGTGACCGATCCGCTGCACGGCACGGTCAACATCGTGCGCGATTTCTGACCGCTCGCATGAAGTTACTCCAGGTATACGGTGTCGGATATGGACGTTGGTCTCCAAGTCCCCGACTTCACGGTGCCAGGAGGAACCGCCGCACTCGGGGCGCGACTGGCCGAGGTGGCACGCGCGGCGGACGACGCCGGGTTCGCCTACCTCGCGGTAATGGACCATTTCTTCCAGATTCCCAGCGTCGGCCCGAGCGACCGCGCGATGCTCGAGGCGTATACGACGCTCGGCTACTTCGCCGCGCACACCCGGCGCACGAAACTGCTCACCTACGTCACTGGCGCGATTTACCGGCACCCCGGCCTGCTCGCGAAGGCAGTCACCACCCTCGACGTCCTGTCCGGCGGGAGAGCCGTGCTCGGCATCGGGGCCGGGTGGAACGAGGAAGAAGCCCGCGGGCTCGGGTTCCCGTTTCCGTCCGTCTCGGAACGGTTCGAGCTGCTCGAGGAGAACCTGCGGTACGTCCGGCAGATGTGGGACGAGGACGACAAGCCGTTCTCCAGCAAGCATTTCACCGCCGAACGGCTGCTCAACAGCCCGCAGCCGACGCACCGGCCGCCGATCATGGTAGGCGGGGGCGGAGAGAAGAAAACCCTCCGGCTCGTCGCGAAGTACGGCGATTGCTGCAACCTCGGCAACGGCCCGGATCTCGAACGCAAGCTCGACGTGCTCAAGCGGCATTGCGCAACCGAGGGCCGCGACTACGCCGAGATCGCCAAGACCGTTTACCACTATCTGGACATCGGCCCGTCCGGGGAGAAAACCGGCGAATTCATCGCCGAGGCGCGGAGGCTGCATCGGCTCGGCGTCCAGGCGATCATCGGTCCGCTGCCCGGGGGCGCGGACCGCACCAGGATCGAAATTTTCGCGAAAGACATCATTCCGGCGGTTAAGGAGTTGGCATGAAACTCGGGTTGCACCTGGCTCAGCAGACCTGGCCGAACGGCCCGGCGGCGCTCGGCGCGGACCTGGCGCGGGTAGCCCGGAGCGCGGACCAGGCCGGGTTCGAATACCTGTCGGTGATGGACCATTTCTTCCAGATCTCCGCCTACGGCCCGCCGGAGCACGAGATGCTGGAAGGCTGGACCACCCTCGGCTTCCTGGCCGCGCACACCGAACGCGTCAAACTGCTCACGCTCGTGTCCGGCGTCATTTACCGGCACCCGGGGCTGCTCGCGAAGACCGCGACGACGCTCGACGTGCTGTCCGGAGGACGGGCGATCCTCGGCATCGGCGCGGGCTGGAACGAGGAGGAATCCCGCGCGCTCGGGTTCCGGTTCCCGCCGATGAAGGAGCGGTTCGAGCAACTCGAGGACGCGCTCCGGTACGTCCGCCAGATGTGGGCAGAGGGCGACGAACCCTTCACCGGCACGCACGTCAGCGCCGAGCGGCTGCTCAACAGCCCGCAGCCGATCCAGCGTCCGCACCCGCCGATCCTGATCGGCGGCAGCGGCGAAAAGAAGACCCTGCGGTTCGTCGCGCAATACGGCGACATCTGCAATCTGCTGCCCAACGCGGACCTTCCACGCAAACTGGAAGTCCTGAAGCAGCACTGCGAGGACGTCGGCCGCGACTACTCGGAGATCACGAAAACCGCGTCGCTGCGACTCGACACCGGTGAAAAGGGCGAGAAAACCGGGCAATTGCTGGATGAACTGGGCCGGCTGTCGGAGCTCGGTTTCAGCGTCGCGACCGGCTGGGCGGAAGGCGTGCCGGACCCGGCGGTGCTCGAACGCTTCGCCACCGAGGTGATCCCGGCGGCGGAAAAGCTGTGATCCGCTGACGAACGGGTGGCGGCTGCGCCATGCGGTGCCGGCCCGCCACCCGTTCGTCGCAGCACCGCGCGGCATTCCGCCGCGGTCATGGTCTCGGTTCCGAATCGACTCCGGTGAGCTTCCCGGCGCGCTGTAACGACGGCCGGGCGCGGATCGACCTGCCCTACGCAGATCGCGTTCGCGACCGGAGGAGCCTGGTACATGACCACATGTCGACTCTGTGGTTCGGAAAGAACCGCCAGCGTGGTCGACCTCGGCGCGACCCCGCCGTGCGAGCGGTTCCTGACCGCCGCGCAGCTGGCCGAACCCGAACCGACGTTCCCGCTGCATCTCGAAGTGTGCACGGAATGCTGGCTTGCGCAGCTCCCGCCGTTGCTCGATCCGGCCGACACTTTCACCGATTACGCGTATTTCTCGTCTTTTTCCACCTCGTGGGTCGAACACGCGAAACGATTCACCGACGGCGCGGTCGAGTGGCTCGGACTGACCGATCAGTCCTTCGTCGTCGAGGTCGCCAGCAACGACGGATATCTCCTGAAGCACGTCGTGGAACGCGGAATCCGTTGTCTCGGCGTGGAACCTTCGGTGAACGTCGGGCAAGCCGCGCGCGAAGCCGGAGTACCGACGCACACCGCGTTCCTTTCCGAGGAAACCGGCCGGGAAGTGCGCGCCGAACACGGCCCGGCCGACCTGGTCGTGGCGAACAACGTCTACGCCCACATCCCGGACATCCGCGGGTTCACCCACGGGCTGCGCGCGCTCGTCGCGGACGACGGCTGGGTGTCGATCGAGGTGCAGCACCTGCTGACCCTGATCGAAAAGAACCAGTACGACACGATCTATCACGAACATTTCCAGTACTACACCGTCGAATCCGCGCGGCGGGCGCTGGCGAGCGGCGGGCTGACCGTCGTCGACGTCGAACTCCTGCCCACCCACGGCGGCTCGATCCGGCTCTGGGCGCGACCCAATGAGGCGGCCGGGGAGCCGAGCGCGCGGATGATCGACGTGCTGGCCCGGGAAAAGGCCGCCGGGCTGCACGAGCTGTCCGGATACACCGAATTCGCCGACCGGGTCACCCGCGTCCGGCTGGAATTGCTCGAATTCCTCCTCACCGCCCGGAAAGCCGGGAAAACGACCGTTGGGTACGGCGCTCCCGGCAAGGGCAACACCCTGCTCAACCACTGCGGCATCCGGCCGGACCTGCTGCCCTACACGGTGGACCGCAATCCGTACAAGCATGGCCGGTTCACGCCGGGCACCCGGATCCCGGTCGTGGAGCCGGACCGGATCGCGGCCGACCGGCCGGACTACGTGCTCGTCCTGCCCTGGAACCTGCGGGACGAACTGACCGAGCAACTGTCCTACGTCGGCGCGTGGGGCGGCAAGCTCGTCTTCCCGATTCCGCGCCTGGAAATCGTCGAGGTGACGTGAAGTGAAAGTGGTCCTGTTCTGCGGCGGTTACGGCATGCGGATGCGCAGCAGCGAGGCGTCCGACGTGCCCAAGCCGATGGCGATGGTCGGGCCGCGCCCGCTGATCTGGCACGTGATGCGCTACTACGCGCATTTCGGGCACACCGAGTTCGTGCTGTGCCTCGGTTACGGCGCACACCACATCAAGGACTTCTTCCTGCACTACGAGGAAACGACGTCGAACGACTTCGTTCTGCGCGGCGGGAAGCCGGAACTGCTGTCGACCGACATCGCCGACTGGACGATTTCCTTCGTGCAGACCGGCATCGAGTCGCCGATCGGCGAACGGCTGCGCCGGGTGCGCGACCACCTCGACGGCGACGAGATGTTCCTCGCCAACTACGCCGATGTCCTCACCGACGCACCGCTGGACAACATCGTCGAGCGCTTCGCGGCCAGCGATGCCGGCGCGTCGATGCTCGTCGTGCCGCCGCAGTCGTCGTTCCACTGCGTCGAGATGGACGAGGGCGGCCGGATCGGCGCGATCACCCCGGTCAGCGAACTCCCGCTGTGGGAGAACGGCGGCTATTTCGTGCTGCGCCAAGAGATTTTCGACCACATTCCGGAGAACGGCGACCTGGTCGCCGACGGCTGCGGCGAACTCGCCAAGCGCGGCCGGCTGCTCGCCTATCCCTACCGCGGGTTCTGGAAGCCGACCGACACGGTCAAAGAACGCTACGCACTCGACGCCGCCTACGCGCACGGCGACCGGCCGTGGGCGTTGTGGGAACGCGAGAAGGTGCACGCATGATCCGCCTCGGTGCCGAGGTGAAGAGCATTGTCGTGCTCGGCGCGCATTGCGACGACATCGCCATCGGCGCCGGCGGCACACTCCTCGAAATCTGCGGAAAGAGGCCCGGGCTGCAAGTCGACGCGCTGGTGTTGTCCGGCGGCGGCACTGACCGAGAGACCGAGGAACGCGCCGCGTTGGCCGCGTTCTGCCCGGGTGCGGAGCTGAACGTCACGGTCCTGAAGCTGCCGGACGGCCGCCTCCCCTCTCATTGGGAGGAAGCCAAGAACGCGTTGGAGGACCTGCGCCGCCGCACCGATCCGGACGTCGTGTTCGCGCCTCGCACCATCGACGCCCACCAGGACCACCGCGGGCTCGCCCAGCTCGTGCCCACGGTGTTCCGCGGCCATCTGACGCTGGGCTACGAAATCGTCAAATGGGACGGGGACCTCGGCCGGCTGCCCGCGTACGCACCGATGTCGGACGAGGTCATGCAGCGCAAGATCGAACTGCTGCACCAGCACTACGGCTCGCAGCAACACCGGCCGTGGTACGACCGCGAGGCGTTCCTCGGCCTCGCGCGGATTCGCGGAATCGAATGCCAAGAACGCTATGCCGAGGCGTTCGAGGCGAACAAACTCGTCATCGATCTAAGGGGCTGAAGGCATGCGCGTGCTGCTCACGGGGCACACGGGATATCTGGGCACGGTGATGGCTCCGGTGCTCGCCGCGGCGGGACACGAGGTCGTCGGCCTCGACTCGGGCTTGTTCGCCGCTTGCGTGCTAGGCCCGGCCCCGCGCGATCCGGTCGGGCTGGCCGTCGACCTGCGGGACGTGAAAGCCGAACACCTGCAGGGCTTCGACGCGGTGATCCACCTCGCCGCGCTGTCGAACGATCCGCTCGGCTCGCTCGCCCCCGAACTGACCTACGACATCAACCACCTCGCGTCGGTCAAGCTCGCGAGACTCGCGAAGGACGCTGGGGTTTCGCGGTTCCTGTACGCCTCGACCTGCTCTGTCTACGGCGCTTCCGGCGGCAGCGGCCTGGTCGACGAGGACGCACCGCTGCGGCCGGTCACTCCGTACGCCGAGTCGAAGGTTCGAGTGGAAGCCGAGGTTTCCGAACTCGCCGACGATGACTTCACCCCGGTGTACCTGCGCAACGCCACCGCGTTCGGGTTCTCGCCGCGGCTGCGCGCCGACATCGTGCTGAACAACCTCGTCGGCCACGCCTACCTGTCCGGCGAGGTCCTGGTGCTCTCCGACGGCACACCGTGGCGACCGCTGGTGCACGCCGACGACATCGCGCACGCCTTCACCGCGGCACTCGAAGCTCCGCGCGAGGCCGTGCACAACAAGGCATTCAACATCGGCACCGAGCGCAACAACGTGACGGTCGCTGAGATCGCCGAAGAAGTCGTCGCGGCGGTGCCTGGCGCCAAGCTGCGGATCACCGGTGAAGCCGGTGCCGACCCGCGGTCCTACCGCGTCGATTTCTCCCGGTTCCGCGACGCGGTCCCGGCCTTCGACTGCAAGTGGGGCGTGAAAGACGGGGCGCTGCAACTGTTCGACGCCTACCGCCGCAACAGCCTCACCCGAGACCAGTTCCAGCGCCGCTTCACCCGGCTGAACTGGCTGAGCGACCGGCAGGCCGCCGGCGCGGTCGACGCCACCCTGCGGCACGCCTGATGCGCACCGGGCCCGAGATGCACGCTCTGGTGGAACGGTTGTACCCGTTGTGCCGGAGCATCACCGGCGACGGCGTCCGGCAGACGCTGGCCGTCCTCGGCGAGCACCTCCCGCTCGACCGGTACGAGGTGCCCAGCGGCACCGAAGTGCTGGATTGGACCGTGCCGCCGGAGTGGAACATCCGGGACGCCTTTGTCGCGGATTCCTCCGGGCGGCGGGTCATTGACTTCCGGAAGTCGAACCTGCACGTGGTCGGCTACAGCGTCCCGGTCGACCGGGTCGTCAGCTTGAACGAGTTGCGCAGGCACCTGCACACCCTGCCGGAGCAGCCGTCGCTGATCCCCTATCGCACCAGTTACTACTCCCCCACCTGGGGTTTTTGCCTTGCCCAGGACGTTCTCGACACGCTGCCGGACGGCGACTACCACGTCAAAATCGACTCGACGCTCGCCGACGGGCACCTGACTTACGCCGAACACGTCGTGCCCGGCGAAGTGTCGGACGAGGTGCTCGTCTCGTGCCATCTCTGCCATCCGTCGCTGGCGAACGACAACCTCGCCGGCATCGCGGTCGCCGTCGCGCTCGCGCAGGCGCTGGCCGAGGAAAAGCCCTACTACACGTACCGGTTCCTGTTCATGCCCGGCACGATCGGCGCGATCACCTGGCTGGCGCGCAATTCCGAGCGCATCGAGCAGGTCAAGCACGGTGTCGTGCTGGCCTGTGCCGGGGACCGGGGCTCGCTGACGTACAAGCGCAGCCGGCGCGGCGACGCCGACATCGACCGCGTCTTCGCGTACGTCCTCAAGGACAAACCCCACGAGATCCGCGATTTCTCTCCCTATGGCTACGACGAGCGCCAGTTCTGCTCTCCCGGATTCAACCTCGGCGTCGGCTCGCTCACGCGCACCCCGTACGCGGGCTACCCGGAGTACCACACCTCGGCGGACAACCCGTCCTTCGTCGACCCGGACTCGATGGCCGACACGCTCGACACCCTGCGCACGGCGTTTTCCGTGCTGGACCGCAACCGGCGCTACGTGAACCTCAGCCCGTACGGCGAACCGCAGCTCGGCAAGCGCGGACTCTACGACTCGCTCGGCGGGCGCAGCGACGCCAAGGAAGCCCAGATGGCCATGCTGTGGGTGCTCAGTCTCTCCGACGGCGACCACAGCCTCCTCGACATCGCCGAACGGGCGGACCTGCCGTTCGGCGCCGTAGCCGCGGCGGCCGAAGCCCTTCGGGCCGCCGGACTGCTGAAGGAGTGAGGCCGTGCCGTCGATCCTGCGTTCGCGAGCCGTCCGCGCGATGGCGGGACGGCTCAGCTGGGGCCTCGGGGACCAAGCAGTCTCCAGCCTGACCAACTTCGTAGTGGGCCTTTACGTCGCTCGCTCGCTCGGCGCAACGGCGTTCGGCCTGTTCAGCATCGCGTGGGTGACCTACGGCGTCATTCTCAACATCTCGCGCGGCCTCGCCACCGATCCGCTGATGGTGCGTTTCTCCGGCGTCGCCCGGGCGAGCTGGCGGACCGCGGTGGGCCAGGCCGTCGGGACCGCGTTCGTGGTCGGCGTCGCGTCCGGGCTGCTCAGTGTCCTTTTCGGACTCATGGTGGGCGGGGCGCTCGGCGGCACGTTCGTCGCGCTCGGGGTGGTGCTGCCGTTCCTGCTCGTCCAGGACGCCTGGCGGTTCGGGTTCTTCGCGCAGGGCACCGGGCACAAGGCGTTCGTCAACGACGGGATCCAGGCCGTCGCGTTGTTCCCCGCGCTGGTTTTGGCCGCGCGCTACGACACGGTGGTCGCGTTCCTGCTGGCCTGGGGGTGCTCGGCCGGGGTCGCGGCCGCCTTCGGCTGGGTGCAGACGAGCGTGCTGCCGCGGCTCGGCGGGGTGCGCGGATGGCTGCGGGATCATCGCGACCTCGGCGTGCGCTACCTCTTGGAGAACGTCAGCAACAGCGGTTCGTCGCAGCTGCGGGCGTACGGGCTGGGCGCGATTTCCGGGCTGGCCGCGGTCGGCACGGTGCGCGGAGCGGAACAGCTGCTCGGACCGTTTCTCGCGCTGCTCATGGGACTTTCCCTCGTCACTGTCGCCGAGGGGGCGCGGGTGCTCCGGCAGTCGCCGCATCGGCTGTGGCACTTCTGCGTGGTGCTCGGTGCGGCACAGGCGGCGGCCGCGCTGATCTGGGGACTCGGACTGTGGCTCTTCGTTCCCGAAGACGCCGGCCGGTTCGTGCTCGGCTCGCTGTGGGACAGCTCGTCGCTGCTGGTCCCGGCGGTCACCATGGCGGTGGTCGGCGCGAGCTTCACCACCGGCGCGACGGCCGGCTTGCGCGCGCTCGGGATGGCGCGCCGGAGCTTGCGGTCGCAGCTGATCGCGTCCGCGTGCTACGTCGTGTTCGGCCTGATCGGGGCCGCGCTCGGCGGCGCGGCCGGATCTGAGTGGGGCGTCGCGGCCGCCACGCTCACCGGCTCGGCCGTGTGGTGGTGGCAGCTGCGCAGCGCGCTGCGCGACCACTTCGCGGCGGAAGCCGAATTCCCCGCCAGCTCAGGTTCCTTCAGCCAAGCAGAACTCCATTCGGCTTCCGAGGAGATGAAACCGGCATGAGCACGGTGCCCCGGCTGACCATCGGTCTGCCCGTCTACAACGGAGAGGAATTCCTCAGCGAAGCACTCGACGCGCTGCTCGGGCAGACTTACGAGGACTTCGAACTGATCATCTCCGACAACGCGTCGCAAGACGGCACGGAAGAGATCGCCCGGAAGTACGCGCAGGAGGACTCGCGGATCCGGTATCTGCGCCAGCCCCGCAACATCGGCGCGACCGCGAACCACAACCTCTTGCTCGACCAGGCACGCGGCGAGCTGTTCAAATGGGCCTCGCACGATGATCTCTACGGCCGGGAGCTGCTCGCGAAGTGCGTCGAAGCGCTCGACGCGCGGCCGGAGATGATCCTCGCGCATTCGCACCAGGCGATCATCGACGGGAACGGCGCGGTCACCGTGCCGCTGGACTACCGGCACCAGACAGACTCGCCGCGACCGTCGGTGCGGTTCAAGAGTCTGCTGTTCGAGCCCGGCGGCGACGATTTCTACGGCGTGCTCCGCACCGAAGTGTTGCGGCGAGTCACCCCGATGAACAGCTACCACCACGCCGATCGCACCTACGTGGCCGAATTGGCGCTGCACGGGCCGTTCTACCAGGTGCCTGAGCTGCTGTACTTCCGCCGCGATCATCCGGACCGGGCGGAGCGGGCGAACCCGAGCAAGCGTTCCCGGTGCGCGAACCTCGACCCGAAGCGCGGCAACGCTCTCACGAACCCGACCGTCCGGCTGCTCGCCGAGTACGTCTGGGGTTTCGTGCACGGAATCCGCTCCGCACCGCTGTCGTCGGGCGAACGTCGCGCCTGCTACCTCGCGCTGGCCGAGTGGTTCGCCAGCCGCGCCCGGCCCGGCGGCGGTGGAGAACGCGTCGAAGACCGGGCCCCGGTGCACGCGGCGGAACTCAACCTCACGGTCGACCGCGTGGTCGCCGGGCGCGAACGGCGGGTGCCGTGACTGTTCGCGTTGGAGTCTTCGGACTGCTCGGTTCAGGCAACCTCGGCAATGACGGCTCGCTGGAGGCGGTGCTCGGCTTCCTGCGCGCCGAACATCCGTCCGCGAAGGTGTCCGCGTTCTGCGGCGGGGCGGACACCATCCGGGCGCGGTACGGGATTCCGGCGGTGCGGCTGAACTGGTACCGCGGCGAATACCGGCACGCTTCCGGGCTGCGGTCGATCGCGGCGAAGGGCCTCGGCAAGATCATCGACGTCTTCCGGACGGCGTGGTGGGTCCGGCGGCAGCACGTGGTGATCGTTCCCGGCATGGGCGTACTGGAGGCGACGCTTCCGCTGCGGCCGTGGGGATTTCCGTATTCGCTGTTTCTGCTCTCGCTGTGCGGGCGGCTCGGACGGACGAAGATCGCGCTGGTCAGCGTCGGCGCGGACCGGATTCGGGTGCCCGCCACGCGGTTCCTCGTGCGGTCCGCGTCCCAGCTCGCGACGTACCGGTCCTTCCGCGACGAACTCTCGCGTTCGGCGATGGCCGACATGGGGGTGCGGGTGACGAACGATCGCGTGTATCCCGATCTGGCCTTCGCCCTGCCGACGCCCGCCGCGGTGGAGGATCCGCGTGCCGTGGGCGTCGGGGTGATGGCTTACTACGGCGGCAATGACGACCGTGCCCGAGGGGAGGAGATCTACCGGGCGTATGTGGACGCGATGACGGAGTTCGTGCGGTATCTCGTCAGCCAAGAACGGCCGGTCCGGCTCTTCATCGGAGACCGCATCGATCACCAGGTCGTGGACGAGATCGTCGAGGCAGTTGGCTCTCCGCTGCTCTCCGCGGCGGTACCGGGCACGCTCGACGAGCTGATGCGTTCGATGGCCGAGGTCGGCACGGTCGTGGCCACTCGGTACCACAATGTGTTGTGCGCGTTGAAGGTCGGAAGGCCGACGCTCGCGATCGGATACGCGAAGAAGAACGATGTGCTGATGGCCGAAATGGGACTCGGCGAGTTCTGCCAAGAGGCCCGTGCGGTCGACCTGCCGCGGTTGATCGAGCAGTTCGAGGAATTGCAGCGGCGGGCTCCGGACCTGAGCGCGGAACTCGCCGCGCGCAATGAAGCCTGCGGTCAGCAGTTGAAGGCCCAGTTCGCCCTGTTGTCGAGGACGCTCATTCCCGCGGAGGTGTCGTGAAAGCCGTTCCCGTGCCGTCGATTTCCGGGGTGTGGCTTTTTCAGCCGACCCCGCACCGCGACGATCGCGGCTTCTTCTCGCGGACCTTCGACGCCGGCGTCGCCCGCTCAGCCGGCATCGATCCGGACTCGTTCGTGCAGGACAGCGTGTCCCGGTCGGTGCGCGGCGTGGTGCGCGGGATGCACCTGCGGTCCGGGGCCGGCGAGGCGAAACTGGTGCGGTGCTCGTTCGGAGAGGTGTTCGACGTCGTGGTCGACCTGCGGCCGGATTCGCCGACTTTCCGGGTGATGGAAACATTTCGCCTCTCCGGCGACACTCAGGAGAGCATCTATATTCCGGCTGGATGCGCACACGGTTTCCAGGCGTTGAGCGACGTCGCCGACGTGTCGTACCGGATCGACCGCGCGCACGACCCGTCCGAGGACGTCGCCATCGCACACGACGACCCCGAGCTCGCCATACCGTGGCCGCTGCCCGCGGCATTGCTGTCCGAACGCGACGCGTCGGCTCCTTCGCTTGCCGACGCCTTGAGGTGACCTGTCATGGACCTGCCACTCTCACGGATCGCGAACGAACGCCTGCACCGCGCCATCCCCGGCGGCGCGCACACCTACGCCAAAGGCGAGGACCAATACCCGGAACATCTCGCCCCGGTCATCTCGCACGGCCGCGGCGCGCACGTCTGGGACGTCGACGGCAACCGGTACCTCGAATACGGCTCCGGCCTGCGCGCGGTCAGCCTCGGGCACGTGCATCCGCGCGTCACGTCGGCCGTCCGCGACGTGCTGGAACGGGGGAACAACTTCGTCCGTCCCTCCATTGTGGAGCTTGAAGCGGCGGAGCAGTTCCTTGAGACGGTGCCGACCGCGGACATGGTGAAGTTCGCGAAGAACGGCTCCGACGCGACGACCGCCGCCGTCCGGCTCGCCCGCGCGGCCACTGGTCGGCCGCTGGTCGCCCACTGCGCGGACCACGCGTTCTTCTCCACCGACGACTGGTTCATCGGCACCACCCCGATGTCGGCCGGAATCCCCGCCGCGACGATGGCGATGACCGTGCCGTTCCCGTATGGCGACCTCCCGGCGACCGAGCAGATGCTGCGCCGGTTCCCGGGACAGGTGGCGTGCCTGATCCTGGAGCCGACCAAGGACGTCGACCCGCCGGACGGCTACCTCGCCGGACTGCTCGAACTCGCGCATCGGCACGGAGCGCTGGTGATCTTCGACGAGATGATCACCGGGTTCCGCTACTCCGAGCACGGCGCGCAGGGGCTGTACGGCGTGCCGCCGGATCTCTCGACGTTCGGCAAAGCCCTCGGCAACGGATTCGCGATCGCTGCGTTGGCCGGCCGCCGGGACCTGATGGAACTGGGCGGTCTGCGGGATTCGCGGGATCGGGTGTTCCTGCTGTCCTCGACGCACGGCGCGGAGACTCCCGCGCTGGCCGCGACGATGGCGGTCATCGAGGTCTACGCGGCCGAAGACGTGACGGCTCGCCTGCACGCTCTCGGGGCTCGGCTGGCTGCTGGGGTGACCGAGGTGGCGGCTGCGCACGGGGTCGGCGAGCGGGTCTTCGTGCGCGGGCGGCACAGCAATCTGGTGTTCGCGACCCTCGACGCGGATGGCCGGCCTTCGCAGGAGTACCGCACGTTGTTCCTGCGGTGTCTGCTGGAGAACGGGGTGCTCGCTCCGTCCTTTGTGGTCAGTGCGGCGATGACGGAGGAGGACATCGACCGGACCGTGGAGGCGGTCGCGTCGGCTTGCGTGGTGTACCGGAAGGCGCTGGAGGCCGGGGATCCGGCGCCGTGGCTGGGCGGGAAGCCGGTCAAGCCGGTGTTCCGCCGGAAGGCTTAACGGTCCGCGATCCGGTCGATCCAGTACGCCGTGACCGGCATGACGGCCAGCGCCGCCGCGAAGCCCCCGATCGTGTCGGTCGGGTAATGCGCGCCCAGCCCGACCTCGGCCCACGCCATCACGAACCCCAACACCAAGGCAAGCCCGAGCAACCACGCCACCGCGGCACCGCGGCTCGACCGGCCGGCTAGCGCGTAGGCCCCGAGCAACGCCAAAGCGGTCGCGAAAGCGGTGTGGCCGCTGGGGAACGACAGGTAACTTCCGTGAATCGTCCGGCCGGTCAGCGGTTTCAGCACCGAAGTCACCGCGACGGTCAGTCCGCAGCCGACCACCGCCAGCACCGCCGTCCGCAGCCGGTGGGTCAGCAGGCAGCCGCTGACCACCAGAACCAGGATCAGCACCGCGCCCAGCGGTTCGCCGCAGAAGTCGATCGCGGTCGCGAAGTACCACCACGGGTCCGGCACGAGGTCCGGACCGGGCAGGAGCGGGGCGTCGAACGCGCTCGGCGCCGAATGCCCGGCGAACCGCAGGCCCAGCGCGATCAGTGCCAGCAAACCGAGCACGGCCAGGACCAGCGACGGCGTGCGCACCACGATCGGAAGCGCTCGCGGCGAGGTCTTCAATCGGTCGCGCACGGCTTCCTTCATACCGTGGAGATCGCTTCCTCGTAGCCTTCGAGCAGCCGTTTCAGCCCGACTTCCGGAGTGAAGTCCGCCTCGTACCGCTGGCGTGCGGCCTCGCCCATCTTCTGGTTCAGCTCGACGTCAGCGACCTCGAGGAGCGCGCCCGCGAGCGCCGCCGCGTCGCCCGGGGGGTGCAGCAAGCCGGTGCCGCCGTCGGTGACCAGTTCCTCGAACGCTCCGTGCGCGGGCGCGACCGTCGGCACCCCGGCGGCCATCGCTTCCACCACCACAAGCCCGAAAGCTTCCAGCCACGTCGAGGGCACGACGACCGCCACCGCTCGCGCGATCAGTTCCTGGCACGAAGCCCGATCCCGCAGGCCGAGGTACGACACGTTGTCCCGCCCCGCGGCCCAGGCCGCGACGTCGTCGGACAACGGACCGGTCCCGGCGATCACCAACGGCAGCTTGCCGGAGTACTGCTCCCACGCCGCTTTGAGCAGCGGGATGCCTTTCTCCTCGGTGAGCCGGCCCAGGAACAGCAAATGCTCGCCGTCACCGGTCCGCCGACGTCCCTGGTCCGGGACGAAGTTGTGCTTCACCGTCATCCGCGCGGCCGGCAAGCCCGCGTCGACGAGGAGGCGGCGCTGAGCGGCGGAGATGCAGAAGAACCGGGTCACGCCGGTCCGCCAGCGATCCCGGTTGACCATCAGGTTGACCGCCATCGGCACCGTCGCCGCGGCTGAGCCGCGGTAACAACCGTGCCGGACCGCGGGGACCGGCAGGCCGCCGACGCAGTCAGTGCAGATCCGGCCGTTCCGGTAGAGCGTGCCAGGCGGGCAGACGAGGCCGTAGTTGTGCAGGGTCGCGACCACCGGCACGCGCGCCTCGGCGCACGCGGCCAGCACCGACGGCGACAGCAGCGGGAAGGTGTTGTGCACATGCACGACATCCGGCCGCTCCCGGCGCAACTGCGCCCGCAACGCCATCCGTGACGCGCGGTTCCACGGCACCCGCAACGGCACCAAGGCCTTGCGTGCCAACGGCAGCGACGCGATGTCGTCACTGTGCCGCTCGAACCGACGCACGTCGACCCCGGCCGAGGCGAGCAGCGAGACCTCGGCGTCGACCACGTTGTTCTCGCCGCTCGGCTGCTCCGACCGGTAGCGGTTGTGCACCACCAGA
The DNA here is from genome assembly GCF_000411975.1 of Amycolatopsis orientalis DSM 43388. Classification (GTDB taxonomy): domain Bacteria; phylum Actinomycetota; class Actinomycetes; order Mycobacteriales; family Pseudonocardiaceae; genus Amycolatopsis; species Amycolatopsis orientalis_D. Next base: position 27,608 of record NZ_ASXG01000077.1, on the reverse strand, counting down.
ACCTTCACGCCAGCTTCTCCCTCGCCGGGGCCTTGCCGGTGGCCAACAGCGACGCGGCAACGGCCAGATGCAGCAGATACGGCGACGCGTCGCCAAGCCCGGCTTCGGTGTAGGACGCGGAAACGCAGTACGCGATCAGGAAAATCGCGCACGCCCTGGCCAGGGACGGCGGCCGCAGCACCGCGATCGCGATCAGCACCAGCAGGACCGCGGCGACGATCGCGATCCCGACGAAACCCTGCTCGTGGTAGATCGCCAGCCAGCTGTTGTCGATCGGCAGGCCGTCGTAGGACTTGTCGGTGAGGCCGACGCCGAAGAGGTACTCGAATCCGGTCCGCGGCGCGGACAGCAGCGCGTCCCACACCTTGGCGCGACCGGTCAGGCTGGAGAAATCGTCGGTGCTCTGGCCACGCAGGAACCACGTCTGCAGCAATCCGCCCAGCACCACCGCGGAGAAGCCGGCGACCAGCACGATCCCGGCGAACACCTTCCGCGCCCGCGCGCTGACCAGCCCCAGCGACAGCAACGCGACGATCAGCCCGGCGACGAGCCCGAGCGTCGCGGTGCGGGTGTGCGTCAGCAGCAACACCCCGAGCGACGGCACGACGACGATCAACGCGCTCTTGGCGTCCGTCCGCTTGCCGAGCCACATCAGCACCGCGAGGCCCGCGATGACCGCCGAGTACTGGCCGATCTGCGGCGGCGTCAGCGGCCATACCGCGCCGGAAAGCCGGCCGCCGTAGATGTCCGGCATCGCCTTGCCCGGCGCGATCACCAACCCGGCCACGACCGAAATCAGCACCGCGCCGAACATCCGGATGTGCGCCCGCACGAACGTGAACGATCCGTCCCACCAGCCGCTGAGCAGCCAGAGCGTCGCGACGAACACGGCGAACCGGAAGCACCGGAACAACGCGCCGAAGCCGGATTCCAGGTGCACGCTGGCGACGATGCTGGTGAGCAGCAAGAAGGACAGGAGCATCAGGTACGCGCTCGGCCGGATCCGGATCCGGAGGTTGACCACGAGGGCGAGCAGGAACGCGGTCATCAGCGCGCCCATGGTGACCAACTGGATCACCGTGCGAGGCAACGGAATCACCGTCTGCGCGCCGGCCGAGCCGAGCGTGTTGAGGATGAGCAACGCCCAGGCCGCGCTTACCGCTTTCGGCGCCGCTTTCGTTTCCGCGGGCAGCGTGGCGGTCAATTCGGCCACGTCAGCCACCCCCGTTCGGCCGGTAGCTCGAATTCGCGTCCTGGTGATACGGCGCGCTCTGCCATTCGCCGATCCCGATGATGTTGCTCATTTCCCGGGCGACGAACGTCCACGGCCCGGTATAAGCGTTGTCGTGCCAGGAATTGCCCTGCTGGAAGGTGATCGCCTGCTGGATCACCGCGCCCTGGTACGGCGACCAGTCCGGGTAACTGCCGAAATTCGACAGCACGCCCATCCGGCCGCACACTTCCTCGCAGCCGAGCGCCTTCGAGTTGATCGTGAACTGGTTGTGCTGCACCACGACTCGCTGGGTCTTCCACCGGCAGTCGTCGTACAGCGGTTTCTTCGAGATCGCCGGAGCGGAGCAGGTCGAGACGTTCGGCACGAGCTTCGTGCACGAGCCGCTGGAGGTGTTGGCCGGACTGTTGCAGAACCGGTCGGCATTTTCCCACAGGATGACGCCGTTCCAGTTGTCCTGCAGGAGGTTTCCGGATATTTCGAGATTGTTCGTCCGGGCCTTCAACCGCGGTTCGCCGCCGGATTCGGAAATGTACACCGTGGCGGACGGGAACGGGTCGCCGCGGTCGGCGTGCGCGCGGCCGTCGAGCAGGTTGTTGCGGCGGAACGTGTTGTTGCGGATGATCGCGTTGTAGCTGGTCTCGTAAATGATCGCGGCGCTGTCGTTGTTCTCGATCAGGTTGCCCTCGATCAGGAAATCGTTGTTGTTCGTGTCGGCCCACAGCCCGGTGCCGCGGTTGTCGTGCACCCAGTTGCCGATGACGTCCGCGCCGTCCACCGCCCAGAACTTCATGCCGCCGGTGCATCCGCATTCCGGGACCTTGGCTTCCCAGTTCGCGGTGTTGTTGCCGGTGACCTCGGTGCCGCGCAGCACCAACCCGGTCACCGCCGCGGTGCCGGAGTAGGCGTTCAGGCCGTACTGGCCGTTGCGTCGCAGGCAGCTGTCGAGGATCTGCTGCTTCGGCCCGGCCATCACCCCGGCCCCGTCGTTGTCCTGCACGGTCAGGTGCTGGATCACCCAGCCAGGAGCCGAATCGTGGTTGACCACGCCCTCGTCGCGCGGCGCGGTGAAGCCCTGCACGGTGAACGATTCGAGCCGGACGTCCTTGCCCGGACCGGCGAAGGCGTACCGGTTCTTCTTCCGCCCGTCGAACACCGCGCCGGGAGCCCCGAGATAGACGTCCCCGTCTTTGGGCTGGACCTGCGCGTACTCGTCCTCGCTGAGCCGGTGCGTGCCCGGAGCGAGCCAGAACGTGGTGCCCGGCGGGGAGCTCTTCGTCTTCGCCGACAGGTCGTCCACCACCGCCGGATTCACCTGGACGGCCCCGGCCGGCGCGGTCGCCGGACCGGGCGGCACGTGGTCGCAGACCGCGGCGACCGGGCCCTGCGGCGACGTCGATCCGGCGGCCGGCGCGGGCGCGGCCCCGGACGAACTGCACGAAGCCAGCGCGAGCGGGAGCAGAGCGCCCAGCAGCAGCAACGTCCTTCGCACGGTGGATCCTCTCGACATCAGGGCAGGCGGAGCACAGTGGTCAGCGGCCCGGTGACGGGACCGGAGCCGATGAGCGTGGTGGCGGGTTCCCGGCGGCCGAAGCCGGGCGAGTACCAGCCCAGCGGCGGATTCGTCTCGCCCCGATGCGCGGTCCAGGCGAGCTGCGGAGGAAGATCCAGCGTCGCGGTGCGGCCGGGCCAGCTGAGCTGGGCGGTGTTGCCCTCCAGGTCGACCGCCAGCAGCGGGCCGAGATGGAAGGCGAGTGTGGCCGCGCCCCCGCCGGTCACCTCGTCGACCACGGTCAGCGTCCGGCCGGACAGCTCGACGGTGCGGCGGTGCAACGCCGGGGCGTACCCGTCGTGTTCGGCCTGCCACCGGGTGGGCGTCGAGGCGAGGGTGCGCGAGTTGGCATGCCGAGTCCACAGGAACGGGCCGCCGGAACTCGATTGGTCGACTCCGCCGACCTGCAGCGTGTTGTGGCCGAGCGTGGAGCGGAAGTACGCGCGCCACTCGGGTTCGCCGTGGTAGCAGTAGGTTCCGGGGTCGGCGAGCAGGTCGACGCCGTCGTGCCTCACCTCAATAGACAACGCGTCGGCGTGCGCGTGCGCGGCGATGGCGAGGAAACCGTGCGGACCGCTGTCGCATCGGCACCAGATCTCCGGCCCGTATTCGCTGCGCAGGATGGTCATGCCGGCGTCCGAGAAAACCGGGCGCTGACGGGCGTTGTCGAGTCGCGGCACCCGGGAGCGCAGCACGGCGAACAACGCGGTGCGCACGTCGTCGACAGGCATCTTCGGCCACCACTCGGCCCGGCCGAACAGCGCGTCGCCGGTGGCCAGCAGCGAATGCCAGCGGTCCGTCTCCGGCCCGTCCACGATCAGGCCGTAGCCGTCGTCGGCGTCGCCTTGCCGCGGCGGGCGCCCGGCACAGTCCACCATTGCCGCGAGCGCGTCGCACATCGCGCGCAGTTCCAGCCAGGTCGAACGAGGCAGCCACGGTCCGGCTTCCAGCGCGGCGGCAAGGCCCAGCTCCAGCACCAGCCCGTGGTACTCGGTGGCCAGTTCGCGGTTCAGCCCGGACGCGAAGGTGTTGGCGCGCAAGTGAAAGTCCAGCGAGCGGATCGCATCGGACCGCCAGCGAGCGGACTCCGGGTACCAGTCAAAAGCGCACGCCGCCGCGAGCTGTCCGGCGGACTCGGCCAGCACGTGGTTGTTCGCCGACGTCCCCCGGCTCGGGAACGCCGCCAGCCACCGCTGGTGGTGCCAGATCTGCCGCAGCGCGTCGGGATTGTCCTCGAACAGTCCGGGGGCGCCGGACCAGCCGTCCAGCAGCCGGCGCACCCACACCCACGACAGCAGCCGGATCCCCAATTCGATCCCGCTCAGCCAGTGCACGCCGCGCATCGGCGGGTTGGCCGACCACCACGACTTCAGGTGGTCGGCCACGCGATGCGCGTACCGGTCGTCGCCGGTCACCCGGTACGCCGCGGCCAGCACCGTCAGATGCTGGTGCCGCGAGGGTTCCCAGATCTGCTTGATGTCGCCGATCGCGTTCTCGTCCCGGTACGGGATCTCGAACGAATACCGGTCCCCCGGCGCGCGGCGGCCGGTCTTCGGGTCGAACATCCAATCCGGTGCGACGAGGTCGTCCCGCGCGACGCCGAAGTACTCGGCGTGCCCGTCCATCAGCCGGTCCGCCGCCGCGAGCAGGCGGGCCCGCCCGGCCGCGGGCACCTCCGGCTCGGCGGGCCAGGACGGGAACCGCCGGGTCGCCGACCAGGTCGGCTGCCGTTGAGGTTCCCCGCGCCACCGCCGCTTGCGCACCACGTCGCCGACCCGGCCGACGATCTCCGCCGGCCCCATCGCGGACAGCCGGCGCAGGTACCAGGACGGGTCCATCACTGCTCCAGCCGCACCGGCGCGCCGGTTTCGAGGCTGCGGTGCACGGCCAGCGTCGCCAGCGTCGTGGACACGAGCGAATCGAGGCTGATCGGCATCGCGACGCCGGTCTTCAACGCGGTGATGAACGCGTCGAGTTCTGCCTGTTGGCCCTTGTCCCGGGCCTTCGGCAGCCGCGAACTGGTCCAGCGCTTGCGTCCATACACCGAGGCACGGACGAAATCGTCGAATTTCAGCACCTTGCCGTCGGCGAGCACCTCGAGCGTTTCCTTGGGGAAGGAGGTGCTACCGCTGGTGAGGTAGCTGATCGTCGCCGTCGAACCATCGGCGTAGCGCAGCAGCACCTGCAGATCGTGGTTGCCGGGAGTGCCGGTGGCGTAGACCGACACCGGGTCGCTGCCGAGGAACCAGCTGATCGTGTCGATGAAGTGCCCGCCCTCGCCGACGAACCGGCTGCCCTCGGAATCGGCCTGGTTGTACCAGCTGTTCGCGTCCAGCCGCCCCGCGTTGACCAGGTACCGCACCGAAGCCGGGCCGACCCGCGGGCCGAACTGGTTCTTCGCCTCGACCAGCAGCGGCGCGAACCGGCGGTTGAACCCGACCTGCAGCCGGTTGTTGCCCGATTCCGCCACCGCGTCCACAACACTGCGCAGTTCCTTCTCCGACAACGCGAGCGGCTTCTCCACGAAGACCGCCTTGCCCGCCAAGAGCGCGCGCCGCGTCAGCTCCGCGTGCGAGCTGTGCCGGGTCACCACGAAGACCGTGCTGACCTGGTCGTCCTCCAGCAACGCATCGACATCGGTGCTCGCCGTGCCGAAGCCGAACTTGCGTTTTGCGTTCGCCCCGGACAGCGCCGACGTCGTGACGACGTCGGTGAGCAGCACCCGCTCGTCCCCGGCCAGGTGCGGCAGGATCATCGACGACGCGTAATTGCCCGCGCCGATGAACCCGATCCGCAGGTCACGCAACGGCTCCGCCCGTTTGTCGACGACCGGAGCCGCCGGAACCGCGGACACGACGCTCTCGTCCTCCGCGGGCGGCGCGTCCGGGTAGCGGAAGAGCACCGCCACCGCTTTCAACGAACCCTCGTTGAGCGCCCGGTAGGTCTCGACCGCGTTCGCGAAGTCCGCGGTGTGGCTGATCAGCGGTGTCACGTCGAGCTTCCCCCGCGCGGCCAGGTCGAGGAAGCACTCCAGGTTGCGCCGTTCCGTCCAGCGCACGTAGCCGATCGGGTAGTCGCGGCCCTCCAGTTCGTACGCCGGGTCGTAACGGCCCGGTCCGTAGGAGCGGGAGAACCGGACGTCGAGTTCCTTTTCGTAGTAGGCGTTCCACGGCAGGTTCAGCGAGATCTTGCCGATGTCCACCACCCGGCCGCGGTCGCGCGCGAGCCGCGCGGCCAGCTCCACCGGATCGTTCGACGCCCCGCCCGCCGCGAGATACACCTGGTCCACACCGTGTCCACCGGACAGCTCGGCCACCGCCTGGTCGACCTCGCCGGACGCCGGGTGCCCGCACACCAGCGCGCCCAGTTCCCGCGCGAGTTCGCAGCGCTGCGCATCGGGGTCCACGCCGACCACGCGCACCCCGCTCGCGACCAGCAACTGCACCACCAGCTGCCCGATCAGGCCGAGCCCGATGACCAGCGTGAGGTCGCCGAGCTGCGGTTCCCCGCGCCGGACGCCCTGCATCGCGATCGCGCCGACCGTCGCGAACGCCGCCTGCCGCGGCGAAAGCCCGGCCGGCACCTTCGCGTACAGGTTCTTCGGTACCCAGTTCAGCTCACTGTGCAGCGCGTGCTCGTTCCCGGCGCACGCCACGAGGTCGCCGACCACCACGTCGTCGATGCCCTCGCCGACCTGCTCGACCACGCCGCACAGCGAATAACCCAGCGGCGTGTAGGAATCGAGCTTCCCGGACACCTTGCGATACGTCGCCGCGAGCCCGTTCGTCGCGACGCTCTGCATGACCTTCGCGACCTGGTCCGGACGCGACCGGGCCTTGCCCAGCAGCGACATCCCCGCCTCGGACACCTTCATCATCTCGGTGCCGGTCGAGATCAGCGAGTACTGGCTGTGCACCAGCACGCCGCCTGGTTTGCACGCCGGCACCGGGACGTCGAGCAGGGCCAGCTCGCCGCTCTTGTAGTTCTGCACTACCTGTTTCACTGGACTCCTAGCCGCTCGCCGCGGAGGGCCCCGCGGTACCAGTACTCGAGGGTCAGCACGTGCCAAAGATGTTTCGCGCGGTCTTCGCGCCCGGCGGCGTCCTCGGCCACCAGCTTGCGCAGGGCGTCGCGGCGCAGGAAGCCCGACTCGACCAGGACACCGTCCTCGATGACCTCCCGCACCAGCGGCGCGAGGTCCCGGCTCATCCACGCCCGCAGCGGAGCGCTGAACAGACCCTTCGGCCGGTACACGATTTCGTCCGGCAGGATCGCCGTGGCCGCCTTCTTCAACGCCACCTTGCCTTGGCGGCCGGCGATCTTCTCCCGGCCCGGCACCCGGAACGCCGCCCGGACCACTTCGACGTCCACAAAGGGCGTCCGCACCTCGGTGGAAGCGGCCATGGTGGACCGATCGGTGTAGGCGAGATTCAAGCCGGGCAGGAACATCCGCGCGTCGGCGAGGCACATCCGGTTGACCCGGTCGGTCAGTTTCGTGTCGTAGTAGAGGTCGGCATGCTCGGCGAGCACGTCGTCCACTTCGGACTGGAGGTCCGGCGAGACCAGGTCGAGCAGCTCGGCCCGGTCGTACATGGTGTAGCTGCGCCGGAACGCCGTTTCCTCCGGAAGGTCCGCGAAGGACAGAAACCGCTTCGCGAACCGCACCGACCGGTAACCGCGGGTGGCGGACGCGACCGGCAGCCGGTCGACCGCCGCCCCGATCGCCCGGCGGGCCACCCCGGGCACCCGCCGGTACCGCAACGCCAGCAGGTTCGCCACATGCTTGCGGTACCCGGCGAAGAGCTCGTCCGCGCCCATCCCGGACAGCAGCACCTTGACCCCGGCCTCGCGGGCCGCTGAGCAGATCAAATACGAGTTGATCGCCGCCGGGTCGCCGATCGGTTCGTCCAGGTGGTGCGTCATCCGCGGCAGCAGCTCCTGCACGTCCGGCGCGATCTCGATCTCGTGCAGGTCCACGCCGAACTGCCGGGCGACGATCCGTGCGTACCGCAGGTCGTCCGGCATCGCCTCGAATTTCGCGTCCTCGGGACGGAAACCGATCGTGTAAGCCGAAATCCCCGGCTGCTCGCGGGCGGCCAGCGCGGTGAGGTAGCTGGAGTCGAGTCCCCCGGAAAGGAACGTCGCCACCGGGACGTCGGACAGCAAATGCTTGCGGGTGGAATCCTCGACCACCGCGTGCAGGTCGACTTCGCCGCGATACGCCGCGCCTTCCTCGGCTACCTCGCGGAGCGACCAGTAAGTCCCGGTGTCCGTACTGCCGTCCGGCCGGAACCGCAGCCAGGTACCCGGCGGCAGTTTCTCCGCCTCGCGGTAAGCGCATCGGCTGTCCGGGACCCAGTAGTACAGCAGGGACGCGATCATCGCCGCCTGGTCCACGTTCAGGGTGTCTCCGAGTTCGCGAGCCAGCGCTTTCAGCTCCGACGCGAACACGACCCCGCCTCCGCGGCGCACGAAGAACAGCGGCTTGATGCCCAACTGGTCCCGCACGAGCACCAGCTCGCCGGTGCGTTCGTCGTACACCGCGAAGGCGAACATCCCGCGCAGTCGCGGCAGGCAGTCCGTCCCCCACTCCCGCCAGGCCCGCAGCAGCACCTCGGTGTCGGAGGTGCCGCGGAACCGGATCCCGGCGGCTTCGAGTTCGGCTCGCAGCTCCGGCGCGTTGTACAGCTCGCCGTTGTAGGTCAGGGCAAGGCCCTCGGCCGTCATCGGCTGCGCGCCCGTTTCCGACAGGTCCACGATGGACAGCCGCCGATGTCCTAAGTGGACACTCCGGTGGTCGTAGCGGCCGTCGCCGTCCGGGCCTCGGTGCGCGAGGCACTGGGTCAGCCGGTCGGTGAGCGGGCCGCCGTCCGGCCAGCTGTACGCGCCCGCGATGCCGCACATGCGCTTGGTTCCCCCTAGCTTTCCTGGACGGGCTTGAGCCGCCTCGTCGGCGCGTCCGGATCCGCCGGCGGACGTCCCCGGTCGAGCGGACGGAGCCGGCGCTCGGTGTCGCGCTTGCCGGGCCACTCGATCGGCTTGGTTTCGTCGCGCAGTTCCCGCTCGACTGCCTCGTCCTGTTTCTTCGCGACTACCGCCGCCCGCCCGCGCAACGCCGTGTGCAGTCCGTCCCAGAGCGTGCCGTCAGTGCGGTCCTTCGGATCCGGATCGACCAGCACCACGCCGAGGATCGGCACGCCGCAGTCGGCGAGTTGCCGCGCGACGGTGTGCAGCCACTGAGTGTTCGCGAACCCGGCGCGCACCACCAGCACGGTCTCGGCGCCCAGCGACGACAGGTCGGTCCACGCCGTGCCCGGGCCGGCCGTGCCGACCCCGACCCGGCGCACCGCGCGCGCCACCGCCGGGTCGCCCGCCTCGACGACTTGGACGTTCCCGTCCACCGGCAGCTTCGACACGTTCTTGCCCGGCAGGTCGTCCACGAGCACCACCGGACCGTCCTCGGCCAGCGACCGGCCGAGTTCCACCGCCAGCTCCGCCGTGGGCGCAGCCGCGCCGATCTCCAGCAGCGACAGCGAAGCGCGGTCTTCTCGAGCCGCGCGCGCGAGCGTGAGCGCGACCCGGCGGGTGTCGGTCACCGCCTTCGAACGCCGCCGCAACTTCGCCGGCCCGATCGGCTTCACACCGATCTGCGCGATGACCGAGGCACCGAGGTGCTGCGAAATTTCGCGGCGCAAAACCGGCCGGTCCCGGACCAACGCGGTCACCGCGGCGAACGCGAGCCCGAGTGCGAGACCCAGCGCCAGGCCGACGCCGGCGGGCGTGCCATAGGTCTTCAGCTTCGACACCGGCTGGATCGCCGGGCTGTCCACGATCTGGGTCCCGGCGATGACCTCCGGCGACCCGATCCCGGCCTGCTGCGCCTGGTTCTGCAGATCGGCGATCTTCGACACCAGGTTCGCGCGCTGGGTGTACAGCTGCTCCAGCGCACCCGCGTTGGAGTTGCGTCCCTTCGCGACCTCGGTCGCCGCCTGGTTGTCGATGTCCGCGAGCTGCGCCTGCGCCTGATCCCGCTGCTGCAGCAATGCCTTCGAGCGACCGATCGCGGCGGCTTGCGTGCGCTGCGTGTGGTCGGCGATGAACGCTTCCGCGAGCGCCTTCGCCTTCGCGACCGCGTCGTCCTTGGTCTTCGCCTTGACCGTCACCTGCATGACGTTGTTGGTAAGGCCGAGCCCGGCGTAGTCCTTCAGGAAATCCGACGGCGATTCGGTGCTGTTGATCCGTTTCAGCGCGGCCGCCGCCATGTTCGCCGTCGAAAGCACGGCGACGTCGGTCCGCATCAGCGTGCCGCTGTCGGTCGGCGAATCGTCCGGGTGGATCACCATGATCTTCGTGACCGCGGTGGGCGGGGCGGGCAGCAGGACCGCCACCGCGCAGCCGAGAATCAGCCCGGCCAGCGCGGTCGTCAGCCAGAACCGGCGCTTGCGCCGCAGCGCGACCACCAGCTGCTGGAGATCGACCAGCGGCTGGACCTGTTCGGCGCTCACCGCGCACCCGCCAGCTCGCCGGTGCGCTGCTTCGCGACCGGTTTCTGCTTCGGTCCGCCAGCCAGACGGACTTCGCGGGCCAGCACGGCACCGAGAATGTCGTGCCCGGCGTCCGAGCACGCCTCCGAAATCGAAACCAACTCCCACGCGTTGCGCGAGCCGAGCGACACCACCACGAGCACCCCCGCCGTTCCGTCCGGCACGATCGGTTGCGCCCCGGGCACCACCTCGATTTCCGCCACGGCCACCTCGTCACGGAGACGGTCGCCACGCGCGGTCTCCGCGAACTGTTCCGCGACCTTCCGCGCCGAGGCGTCCCCGCGCGGGACGAGAATGAGCAGTCGCAGCACTCCGTCGCGATCCGCGCCCAGCCGCGCCAGCACACGGCGGTACCGGACCTCGCGCGCCGCGTCGCCCGCGGAGGCCGGCACCTCGGGCAGATTCCACGGCCGGTCGTTCCCGACCGCCTTCCGCCACCACTTCGCCGGCGCGTCCGAGGCCGCCGGGACGTCGATGCTCGCGAGCACCGGCGCACCCAGTGCGGCACCGATTTCGCCCTCGCTGCGCGGCCTGCGGTCAGTCCGCGCGCCGAAGAGGTAGGCCAGGATTCCGAGCACGAAGAACAGCGCCGCGCCGCCGGCCGTCAACTGCAGGAAGGTCGGTGCGGACGGCGAGGACGGCCGTTCGGACGGGCCGAGCACGACCATGTTGCCCGCGCCGGTCGCCGCGTCGGCCGCGTTGAGGTTGTTGACCGCCTGTTCCAGGGCCGTCCGCAAGCCCTGCAACGTCGTGCGGGCCTGGACGCCCTCGACGGAGTCTCCGTTCTCCACGGCCTTCGACAGGTCGAGGATCCGCTGGTTGGTCTGGGTGATCTGCTGCCGCAGCGCTTCCTTCTGCTGTTGCGCGAGCTGCGCGGCCTGATCGGCGGAATTTCCGAGCAATTGCGTCGAATACTTCACGAACTCGCCCGCAACCTGGTCGGCCAGTTGCTGCGAGCGCTCCGGACTGGAGCCTTTCGCGGTAATCGTCACGACATTGCCCTGCGCGACCGACGCGGCGACCGATTTCTGCAAATCCGTCCCGCGAATTCCGAGTCCCAGCGCCGCGGACGCCCGGTCGAGCACGACCGAACTCGTCGCCACCTGCGCCTCGGTCAGCAGTTCGTCCGGCTGCCGCGGCCCCTGCAGCAGCACGCTGGCCTGCGCCTCGTAGCCCGGGGAAAGCACGGTGGAAGCCCCGGCCCCGACACCCGCGCCGACCACGGCGAGCAACAGCAACGCTCGCCAGCGCCGGCGCACCACCTTTCCCACGACGGAGAGGCGTATTGTTTCGTCACTCAAAACAGGGTCTCCCCTCACGGGCCGACGCACGGGTCATTGACCCCGTCGCGACACCGCACCGGTTGGTTACACCATCCGGCCGAACCTTGTTCGAACCGCGACCCGCCTCAACCCAGCGCACGCTCGTACGCCTTGATCAACGCCGCCTGCGAATTGCCCCAGGCGAGCGGTCCGCGCACGCGTTCCCGGCCGAGCTTGCCCATCCGTTCCCGCTGCTCCGGGTCGTCCAGGAGCACCGCGACGAGCTTCGCGAACTCCGCGACGTCGTTGGCCGGCGCGTAAAGCGCCGCCTCGCCCGCCGAAACCCGCGCTTCGCGCAGCTCGAACGACACCATCGGTTTGCCCATGGCCATGTACTCCATGACCTTGTTCATCGTCGACACGTCGTTGAGCGGGTTGAGCGGATCCGGCGAAAGGCACACGTCGGCCGCGGACAAATACCGCAGCAGATCCTCGTCGGACACCCGGCCGGTGAATTCCACCTGCCCGGACAAACCGAGCCGATGCGACAACGCGACCATCTCGTCGAACGTGTCACCGGCCCCGACGAACACCGCGTGCCAGTCGTCACGGCCCACCTCGTCGCGCAGGGAAGCAAGCGCGCGCAGGGCGTAATCCACGCCGTCCTGCGGACCCATCACGCCGAGGTAGCACAGCAGATTCGGTTTGCCCCGCTTGAGTTCCGGCTCCACCGGCACCTCGTGGAACCGCTCCACGACAGGCGCGCTGCGGACCACGAACACGTCGTCCGGCCGCTTGCCGCCGCGGATCCGCGCGACCTGGCGGTAGCTCTCGTTGGTCGCGATCACGACATCGGCCGCGCGGTAGGTGGCGCGTTCCAACGCACAAACCCCGCGGTAAAGGAAATCCTGCCCGCGGTCGAACCGAGACAGATACAGTTCCGGCACCAGGTCGTGTTGATCGAAAATGAACTTCGCACCCCGTCTTCGCAACATCCGGGCGACCAGGAACAGCAGATCCGGCGGGTTGCAGGCGTGCACGACGTCGACCGGGCCGATCTTGCGCGCGAGCCGGAACGTGTGCCACAGCGCGGATCCGTATTCGCGCGCGTACCCGGCCGGTCCGCCGGTCGCCGCTCGCAGGGGGTACCGGTGGAGGTGCACGCCGTCGAGAACGACCTCGGCCTCGGTGTCCCGTTTCGTGCCTTGGGGGCAGATCACGTGCACCGTCATCCCGGCGTCGCGCAGCGTCTGGCATTCCTGCCACACGCGCCGGTCGAACGGCACGGACAGATTCTCCACGAGAATCAGCGCGACCCGGTTCCGCAGGATTTCGCTTTCGGAAAAGCCCTCACCAGGCAAGGCCGACGTACCCCTCTTCCGCCCGGCGCGCGGCGGCGTCCGGGACGCGGACCAGATCGACCAGCACCGGCCCGCTGCCGTGCGGCAGAGCGGCCAGCACCTCCGGGTCCGAGGTGCCGATCAAGCACACTTCGGCGTGGTCGAGCACCTCCCGCACCGACCCGGCGAGCAGCTGCCCGAGATGCGGCAGCCGGCTTTCGATGTACTCGCGGTTGGCCCCCATCAGCCGCGACAGGCTGACGTTGGCGTCGTAGATCTTGAGCTCGTATCCCTTGCCCAGCAAGCGTTCCGCGAGTTCGACCAGCGGGCTCTCGCGCAGGTCGTCGGTGCCCGGTTTGAACGAAAGCCCGAACAGCCCGACCTTGCGTTTCCCGGTCCGCGCGACCAGTTCGAACGCCCGGTGGAGATGTTCGGTGTTCGACGGCAGCACGTGAGCCAGCAACGGCACCGAGACGTCCGCCTGCCGCGCGGCGTAGACCAGCCCGCGCAGATCCTTCGGCAGGCACGAACCGCCGAAGGCGAACCCGGGCCGCAGGTACGCCGGGCTGATGTTGAGCTTGCGGTCGGCCAGGAAGACGTCCATCACCTGATGCGAATCGAGCCCGAGCGCACGGCAGATCGCGCCGAGTTCGTTCGCGAAACCGATCTTCACGCCGTGGAAAGCGTTGTCCGCGTACTTCGTCATCTCCGCGACCGGGATCGGCACGCGGAACACGTCACCGGGAAGGCGGTCGTACAGCTTCGCCACGACGTCCCCGCTGGCCGCGTCGAACTCGCCGATCACCGTTTTCGGCGGCTGGAAGAAGTCTCGGACGCTGGTGCCCTCGCGGAGGAATTCCGGGTTCACCGCGACGCCGAAGTCGACCCCCGCGGTACCGCCGCTGTGTTTTTCCAGGATCGGCACGAGCAGTCCGAGACAGGTGCCCGGCAGCATCGTGCTCCGGAACACCACGGTGTGCCGAACCTCGTTGTTTCCCAGAGCTTTTCGTTCTTTTAACGCCTCGCCGATCTCCTCGGCGACGCGCTGCAGATATTCGGTGGAAAGACTCCCGTTGGGCGCGGACGGCGTGCCTACGCACACCAGGGAAACGTCCGTCGAGAGGATCGCCTCGGCCACCTCGGTCGTGGCGCGCAGGGCACCGGAAGCGACCACCTCCGCGGTCAGTTCCCCGATCCGTTCTTCGACCACCGGAGCCTTGCCGGCGGTCACGAGAGCCACCTTCGCCGGATTGACGTCCACTCCGACGACCTCGTGTCCTTCTCCCGCGAGGCAAGCCGCGGACACACACCCGACGTACCCCAGCCCGAAGACGCTGATCTTCACCACGGAACCTCCGCCCGACCGCTCGCTGCTCATTGGTCGGAGCGCGGACGGGCTTCGTTACCGGTTCCGCATAACAAGGCGGGAATCCGCGTCACCGCACGGATTCCCGCCCTGGACCGCCATCGGACCGCTGGTTACCCCATCCGGCCGCATCGGCAGGGGAATTTGCCCACGGTTGTCCGGAAAAGGCAGTGAATGCCTTCCGAGGCTTCGGAAAATTCAGTTTCCGCCCACGAATGCCGACGCCAGCTTCTGCCCGGTGCTCGTCGCCGCGGCGTGGTCCTCGATCGGGTTCACCGCCGAGTTCTTGAAGCACACGTACGTCACGCCGGAGTCGACCCCGCCGTTCTTCGGGTCTGGGTTGATGCCCAGGTCCTTCGCCGTCGCGTAGGACGCTTCGCCGATGATCTTGTTCGGGCCGGTGTCTCCGATGACCGCGTACTCGACCTTGCCGTTGTAGATCACCGCGCAGGATCCGCCGCCGCGGAGGCCGGACTTTTCGTAGTTCCAGATGCTGCTCGAACTCGGGACGACGATGTACGGGAGTTTGGCGGCGTTGAGCGGCTTGCCGTCGGATTGCGGGAACGCGGTGTCGGGGTAGAAGCAGCAGTCGGTGTTCTCGTTGCACTGCGTCGTGCGCTGGCCGTCGCAGTCGATGTCCATGTCGGCTTTCCAGAAGACCGCCTTGCCCGCGTCGCACACCGGGACGGTCGCGCTGCCGGCGTCTTCGTCGGTTTTGTATTTGCCGTTGGAGATCTGCTTGCAGGAGGCCACCTTGGCGAGGATCTGATCCGCGGTCGGGCCCGCCTGGACCGCTTCGGCGGTGGTGGTCGCCGCGGAGGCGAGCGCGGTGGGCAGGACGGCGGCGGCGATCGCCAGAATCGCGAGCAGGACGAGTTTCCGCATCGACGCTCCCTGTTTATTAGGAAACTTTCCTTACGGCGGCGCGCGCTCAGGATGCCGCCGAACGGATGCGGTCACAACCCGCCGAAAGAGGGGGTTTTTCCCGTCGGACCGCACAGTCCGGTGAACGGAACCCCCGAAGGAATCAACGTCCGGGGCGGGAAGCCCAGCGGGCGGGGAATCGACGCGGGCGGCTCATCGCCTCGGCCCAGCGCGGGTTCAGGTCCGACCGGATCTCCGTCCGGGGACGCACCAGCGCCGCACCGCGCACCCCGCCGACATTCGCGTACACCCGGGTCGCCCCGGCCTCGCGCAGATGTGTCAGCACTCGCCGGTCGAACCGGCCCTCCGGCAGCGAAAACCGCCGCACCGGCGTCCCGCTCAGTTGCTCCAGCAGCCGCGGCGCTTCGTCCAGCTCGCGGCGCACCGCGAAGGACCCGTCGAGCCGCCGCCAGTCCAGCCGGTCCCAGCCGTGCGACCCGACGTGCATGCCGGCGTCCACCAGCTGCCGCAGCCCGGCGCGGTCCACGTAGCCGCGCTCGCCGACCCGGCCGGCCAACGGGAAGAACTCGGCATAAAGCCCGCGCTCGACCAGCCGCGGCAACGCGATCTCGACGTCCGAGGAGTTGCCGTCGTCGAAGGTGAGCTGCGCACCGGTCACGGAGACGACGTCCAGGAGCGCGTCGAACTGCTCCACGGTGATCCACCGCTCGTCCTCACCCGGATCGAGAGCCCGCTGGGGCTTTCCAATGCCGTGCACCGCAAAGGTGATCATCGCGCCTCCCGTCCGAACTACCGTACCCGATTAATCGGATTCGCAAACGGAGTAGTTACCGGTGCCGATCCCATGGTCAACAGCGCACTTCCTGCGCAGCGAAAACACTCGCGCAGGAAAATCGGAGGACGTCCACACTTGTAGACAGCCCACCATCTTCACACCTTTGGGTGAAGATTCAATGATTCCGTTGATAGTGCCGCCGCACCTTCTCCCGGTTGCCGCAGGCGGCCATCGAGCACCATCGCGCGCGGTTCGCCCGGCTGCGATCGAGCAGGAACAGCTGGCATTCGTCGTTGGCACAAGCCCGCAACCGCCCGGGAAGATCCTTTTCGATCGCCGCCCAATCCAGCACCGCTTCGACGGCCAGCCGAGCATGCGGCGGCGTCTCGACCGACCAGCGAAGACCGTCCGCGGAAACCTCCGGCACCTGCCGCACGCCCTCGAGCAGCGGCCGCAGGGCCACCGGCGAGGCGTCGCCCCGCACGACGTCGCGCAGGAGATCCCGCGCCTGCCGCAGCAGCTCCAGCTCCGCGCCACTGCCGTCCCCGCCGTGCTCAACCGCCCATTGCCGGCCGAGCGCGTCCTGCTCCGCGCCATTCACCAGCGGCCTGCTGTTGAGCAGGGCGAGCACATCCATCGAAGCTCCTAACCAGATCAAACCCTTTGACAGGTTAGCTCGACCGTGGTTCGCCGGCGAGCACCTAACCAGATTGAAACTGCAAAGGGGTTAGTCATGATCCGGCACCGGACGGCCACCGTCGACGGCCAGCAGCTCTTCTACCGCGAGGCCGGCCCCGCCGGCGCGCCCGCGATCGTCCTGCTGCACGGGTATCCGACCAGCTCCTTCATGTTCCGGAACTCATCCCGCTGCTGGCCGATCGCTACCGCGTCATCGCGCCCGACCACCTCGGCTTCGGCCACTCCGCCGCCCCCGGCGCGGACGAGTTCGACTACACCTTCGCCGCCCTCGCCGACCTCACCTCCGGCCTGCTCGACCAGCTCCGCCTGGACCGCTACGCGGTTTACGTCCAGGACTACGGCGCCCCGATCGCCTGGCGGCTCGCGCTCAAGCACCCGGACCGGATTTCCGCGATCGTCACGCAGAACGGCAACGGGTACGAGGAAGGCTTCGTCGACTCGTTCTGGGCCGGGCTCTGGGCCTACGGCGCGAACCCCGGCCCGGACACCGAACCGGCCGTCCGCACCGCGCTGAGCTACGCCGCCATCCGCTGGCAGTACCTGCACGGCGTCCCCGACCCGAGCCTGGTCAGCCCGGATACCTGGGAGCACGATTACGCCCGGGTCTCCCGCCCGGGCAACGACGAAATCCAGCTGGCGCTGTTCCGCGACTACCAGCACAACCGGCCGCTTTACCCGCGGCTGCACGAATTCCTGCGCACCCATGACGTCCCGGTGCTCGCCGTGTGGGGCCGCAATGACGAGATCTTCGGCCCGGCCGGAGCGGAAGCCTTCGCCCGCGACGCCAAAGACGCCGAGGTGCACCTGATCGACGGAGGCCACTTCCTGCTCGAAAGCCACCTCGACGTGGTCGCGGGCTACCTGCGCGGCTTCCTCGGCCGGGTGCTGAGGTAGGCGGAAATACCGACCCGGATCCGCCGCACAGCCCGGAAAATCGACGGGTGCTCGACCTTCTGAAAACTCGCCCGCGCTTGGTCGCCGCGATCATCGTCGCCGTCGTCTTCGGCACCGGCGCGGTGCTGTCCCTGACGAACCGCTCGGACGACGAGACCGCCGCCAGCAGCGCACCGGCCAGCAGCCCCGCGGCCACGACCAGCTCCCTGGCCAGCGTCAGCCCGCCGAGCAGCACCGCCAACCCGGCTCCGCTCGACCCGGCGGGCTACCAGAAGCTCCTCACCGACCTCGGCGCGTCGATCACCGCGGCCGCCCAGCGGCTCGGGCAGACGACCACCGCCGCCGCGCTCAAGGACGCGGGCACGGCTCTCGACGATGCGATCACTCAGGCAGTCCGCCAGCTCGACGCCGCCACACCCCCGGACGCCGTTCGCGCGGCCAACCGAGACTTGATCACCGATCTCAACGCGGTCGACGCCAGCGCTCTCCCCGAGGTCATCAACCCGACGTTCGACAACAAGCTGTGCGGCGGCCTTTCCGCTACGTCGGTGCTGAGCCGCAACCAAGCCGTCGCCGGGCTGCGCGACAGCCTCGCGAAACTGGCCACCGCCGACCCCGCTCACCCCTACCGCCTCGGCCCGCTGTTCCCGGACCCCCAGCCGGAACCGAACCGCAGCCTGGCGAACGAAACGGTCATCACCGGAGCGGGCGGCGGCAAGAACGCCATCTTCGTCAAGAACGTCTCCGGCACCGACCAGGCCGTGACACTGGCGGACGGCGACTACACCGTCTACAGCACCGGCGGCTTCGACTGGGACGCCGCGACCGGCCGCTTCACCCGCGACTGCTCATTCTCGAAGTTCAGCGTAGCCGCCTCAATGAAGGACAACGGGTACCCGCATACCAACCTCGAGCTCACCGTGCGCAAGATCGATCCGGCCGCGCTCCCCTCCGGGCTGTTCCCGGAACAAAGCGCGATCGACCCGACGGAGTACCCGCACTGACCTACTTGCGGATCTCCAGCGTGCAGCACTTCGGCCCGCCGCCGGCCTTCCGCAGCTCCGAGATGTCCACGTACACCGGCTCATACCCGCGCTCGGCCAGCCGTGCGCCCAGGTCCGTCGCTTCGACCGGCAGCACGACATTGCGGCCGTCGGACACCCCGTTCAGCCCGAAGCACTCCGCATCGGCCGCGGTGGCGAGGACGGCGTCGGGGAACATCCGGCGCAGCACGCGCTGCGATCCCGGCGAGAACGCGTCCGGGTAGTAGACGATCTGCGCGGCCGTCGTGTCGGTCGCCTCGGCCAGCACGAACAGCGCGGTGTCGAGGTGGTAGTAGCGCGGGTCGATCAGCCGCAGCGACACGACCGGGACCCCGAGCACCTCCTGCGCCTCGGCGTGCGCGGCCGGGTCGGTGCGGAAGCCGGTGCCGGCCAGCAGCAGCCGTCCGGTCCAGGCGAAATCGCCCTCGGCCTCGTTGATCTTCTCCGGCATGGTCAGGTCGCGGTAGCCGTGTTCGAGGAACCAGCGGCGGAAGTGCTCCGCCTCGGCGGCGCGCTGCGGGGCGCGGAACCGGGAGCCGAGCACGCGCCCGTCCACGACGGTGCCCGAGTTGGCCGCGAACACCATGTCCGGCAGGCCGGGTTGCGGGTCGATTTCCTCGACGGTGTGGCCGAGGCGGCGGTAGGTGTCGCGCAGCTCGGTCCACTGCGCGACGGCGACGTCCGCGCTGACCGGCTTCGAGGGGTCCATCCAGGGGTTGATCGCGTAGTCGACGGCGAAATAACGGGGCGGGCACATCAGGTAACGGCGGGGCGTCGGCACCCGCGGCGGCACAACCTCTCCCTGCATGCAACCAGGCTAAGGTCGACCTAATCTCGCAATCAATCGCTGTTCACTGCGCACCTGCGTGCTAAACATTGCGTGTGAACACCATCGACCAGCGAATCGTTTCCTGCCTGGTGGCCAACGCCCGTTCCAGCTACGCGGAGATCGGCAAGGTGGTCGGGCTGTCCGCCCCGGCGGTGAAACGACGCGTGGACCGGCTGCTGGAAACAGGCGTGCTGCGCGGCTTCACCGCGGTCGTCGACCCGGAGGCGCTCGGCTGGGGCACCGAAGCCTTCGTCGAGGTCCACTGCCAGGGCAACGTCACGCCCGGCCGGATCCGCGCCCGGCTCGAACCGCTGACCGAGGTCGTCGCCGCGTACACGGTGTCCGGCGCGGCGGACGCGATCGTGCACCTGCGCGCCTCCGACATCCACCACCTGGAGACCGCGCTGGAACGGCTGCGCGGGCTGGAAATCATCGACCGCACGGTGTCCACGGTCGTGCTCTCCCGGCTGTTGGAACGCCCGCCGACGCCCTCGTAAGTGACGGTGCTAACCAGCGGCGGCGTACCCGGGCCTGAGATGCTCGGGCCATGACCGACCGCATCCACAGCGAGCACGACCAAGGCGTCGCGCTGCTCACCGTCGACGCCCCGAAAAGCCGCAACGCGCTCACCCTCGACCTCTCCGCCGAGCTGGCCGCGGCGGTCGCGCGCGCCGAAGCCGACGAGAGCGTGCACGCCGTGATCGTTACTGGCGCCCCGCCGGCCTTCTGCGCGGGCGCGGACCTCACCGCACTCGGGAAGGCCGACGCCGAAGGACTGCGTTCGGTGTACGCGGGCTTCCTAGCGGTCGCGGGCTGCCGCCTGCCGACGATCGCCGCGGTCGGCGGGGCCGCCGTCGGCGCTGGTCTGAACCTTGCGCTGGCCGCCGACGTCCGGCTCGTGGGACCGCACGCCAAGTTCATCCCGCGGTTCCTCGAACTCGGCCTGCACCCCGGCGGCGGCATGACCTGGATGTCGCAACGGATCCTCGGTCCGCAGCAGGCCTCCGCGATGGCGCTGTTCGGCGAAACCCTTACCGCGGAAGCCGCAGTACAGGCGGGGTTCGCCCTGCGTTTGGTGGACGGCGGCCACGACGCACTGGTCCAGGCCGCGCGCGACCTCGCCGCCCCGACGGTCGCCGCTCCGCGCGAGGTCGTGCTGTCCACCAAGCGGACCATGCGGCAGACGAGCGCGCTGACCGAACACGCCGCGGCGGTCGACGCCGAACTCACCCCGCAGCTGGAATCGCTGGCCGCACCGGCATTCGCCGAGCGGCTGGCGGCGATGAAGGCGCGCATCAGCGGCCGCTGAACCGGACCGCGCACAAATTCCCACATTCCGGGAACCCTCAACCTGGAGCAAACTGCTGGTCAGTGCCGCGCGGGCGGCAAGAGACGCGCGTCACTCCGGACCGCGGCCGGATTCGCCCTACGATCGAGGGCACCCCGGCGGGCATTCGGTCTGCGTACCCCACACTTGACCGCACTCGGGCCGCGGCCAGGGGCGCGGCGAGTAACCTCGGAAGCAGGCCTCGGCGGGCTCCCCGGGGAGCCGACCCTGGCCCGCAGCACGCCGGGAGAGAGGGATTCCCTGACCCATGAGCACCAGTGCGAACGGCAGCGCGGCCGGCAACGGGCAAGGCGCGCTGACCGCTTCCCGCTCCACCGAGGTGAACAAGCTGGACCGGGTGGTCATCCGGTTTGCCGGCGACTCGGGCGACGGGATGCAGCTGACCGGCGACCGGTTCACCTCGGAGGCCGCGGCGTTCGGGAACGACCTGTCGACGATGCCCAACTTCCCCGCCGAGATCCGGGCGCCCCAGGGCACGATCCCCGGCGTCTCGTCCTTCCAGGTGCATTTCGCCGACTACGACATCCTCACCCCGGGCGACCGGCCGGACGTGCTCGTCGCGATGAACCCCGCCGCGCTCAAGGCGAACCTGCGCGACGTCCCCCAGGGCGGGACGATCATCCTCAACACCGACGAGTTCACCAAGCGGAACCTGGTGAAGGTCGGCTACGAGACCGACCCGCTCGACGACGATTCGCTGTCGGCGTTCCAGGTGCACCGGGTCGCCATGTCGAGCCTGACCCAGGGCGCGCTGGCCGACACCGGCCTCGGCAAGAAGGACGCCGAACGCTGCAAGAACATGTTCGCGCTCGGCCTGCTGTCGTGGATGTACCACCGGCCGACCGAGGGCACCGAGCGGTTCCTGCGCGAGAAGTTCGCGAAGAAGCCCGACATCGCCGAGGCCAACATCCTGGCCTTCCGGGCGGGCTGGAACTACGGCGAGACCACCGAATCGTTCGCGACCACCTTCGAGGTCGCGCCCGCGAAGCTGGACAAGGGCACCTACCGGCAGATCACCGGCAACACCGCGCTGGCGTACGGGATCATCGCCGCCGGACAGCAGTCCGGGCTGCAGATCCTGCTCGGCACCTACCCGATCACCCCGGCCTCGGACGTGCTGCACGAACTGTCCAAGCACAAGAACTTCGGCATCGTCACCTTCCAGGCCGAGGACGAGATCGCCGGCATCGGCGCCGCGCTCGGCGCCTCCTACGGCGGGGCGCTGGGCATCACCTCCACCTCCGGCCCGGGCGTCGCGCTCAAGTCCGAGACCATCGGCCTCGGCGTGATGACCGAACTGCCGCTGGTGATCGTCGACGTGCAGCGCGGCGGCCCGTCCACCGGCCTGCCGACCAAGACCGAACAGGCCGACCTGCTGCAGGCGATGTTCGGCCGCAACGGCGAATCGCCGGTCCCGATCGTCGCGCCGCTCTCGCCCGCCGACTGCTTCGACGCCGCGATCGAGGCCACCCGGATCGCGCTCAAGTACCGCACGCCGGTGCTGCTGCTGTCCGACGGCGCGATCGCCAACGGCTCCGAACCGTGGCTGATCCCGAACGTCGAGGACCTGCCGGACCTGCGCGTGGAATTCGCGTCCGAACCCAACTCCGGCAACGGATCCGGCGAGTTCTGGCCGTATGTGCGCGACCCGGAGACCCTCGCCCGGGCGTGGGCCATCCCCGGCACTCCCGGACTGCAGCACCGCATCGGCGGGCTGGAGAAGGCCGACGGCACCGGCCACATCTCCTACGACCCGGACAACCACGACAAGATGGTGCGGCTGCGCCAGGCCAAGATCGACGGCATCGACGTGCCGGACCTGCAGGTCGACGACCCCTCCTGCGAAGCCCGCGTGCTCGCGCTGGGCTGGGGCTCGTCCTACGGCCCGATCGGCGCGGCCTGCCGCCGCGTCCGCAAGCTCGGCATGCCGATCGCGCAAGCGCACCTGCGCCACCTCAACCCGCTGCCGCGCAACCTCGGCGACGTGCTGGCCCGCTACGACCGGGTCGTGGTCCCCGAGATGAACCTGGGCCAGCTCGCGCTGCTGCTGCGGGCGAAGTACCTGGTCGACGTGCACTCCCACACCAAGGTCGCCGGCCTGCCGTTCAAGGCCGAGGAACTGCAGAACGTGTTCGCCGACATCATCGCCAACCTCGTTCCGGAGGGCGTCAAGTGACCGCCATCGATCTCGGGCTGCCGCAGCTCGGCGGCATCGACCTGGTGCCGACCACCGACGAACCGCAGAAGGCCAAGGACTACAAGTCCGACCAGGAAGTCCGCTGGTGCCCCGGCTGCGGCGACTACGTCGTGCTCAACGCCGTGCAGTCCTTCCTGCCGACCCTCGGGCTCAAACGCGAGAACATCGTCTTCATCTCCGGCATCGGCTGCTCCTCGCGGTTCCCGTACTACCTCAACACCTACGGCATGCACTCGATCCACGGCCGCGCGCCGTCGATCGCGACCGGGCTCGCCACCACCCGCCCGGACCTGTCGGTATGGGTCGTCACCGGCGACGGCGACGCCCTGTCCATCGGCGGCAACCACCTGATCCACGCCTTGCGGCGCAACGTGAACATCAAAATCCTGCTGTTCAACAACCGGATCTACGGGCTCACCAAGGGCCAGTACTCGCCCACCTCCGACCAGGGCATGGTCACCAAATCCACCCCGATGGGCTCGCTGGACACCCCGTTCAACCCGCTGTCGCTGGCCATCGGCGCGGAAGCCTCGTTCGTCGGCCGCGCGCTCGACTCCGACCGCAAAGGCCTCACCGAAGTCCTCGAAGCCGCCGCGAAACACCGCGGCTCCGCACTGGTCGAGATCTACCAGAACTGCCCCATCTTCAACGACGGCGCCTTCGACGTCCTCAAAGACAAAGACGAAGCCGCCTCCCGGCTCATCCCGCTCCGCGCCGGCGAACCGATCCGCTTCGGCCCCGAAGGCGAATACGGCGTCCGCCGCGGCGACTGGGGCGGCCTCGACGTCGGCAAGGTCGCCGAAATCGGCGAAGACAACCTCGTCGTCCACGACCCCACCATCGCCGACACGTCGTACGCCTTCGCGCTGTCCCGCCTCGGCGACCAGAACCTCAACCACGTCCCCACCGGCATCCTCCGCCAAGTCGAACGCCCCACCTACGACGACGCGGCGCGCGCTCAGGTCGAGCAAGCGCGTGAGGCGCGGAAACCGGACCTGCAGGGACTGTTGCGCGGCAAGGACACCTGGACCGTCGTTTAGTCCACTTACGACAAAGGCCGCCACCCCCGAACCCGGGGATGGCGGCCTTTGTCGTAAGTGGACTCAGTGCAGGGGCCGGAAGCCGACCCGCTCAGCGTCGGCGGCGCTGCGGAACCACACCTCAGCCACCATCTTCGGGAACTGCGGCGAATCCTCCGTGCAATACCGCAACGCCGTCACGCTCGCCTTGACCGAGAAGCCCTCCGCCGGTCGGCCGCCACCCGGCCGCGGCATCGCCGACCCCGGACCGAACGGCCCCGGCGGTACCGCGTCGTCCGCGGTCTGCCGCGCCGGCGG
Source organism: Amycolatopsis orientalis DSM 43388 (assembly GCF_000411975.1). Lineage (GTDB taxonomy): Bacteria > Actinomycetota > Actinomycetes > Mycobacteriales > Pseudonocardiaceae > Amycolatopsis > Amycolatopsis orientalis_D. Next base: position 3,306 of record NZ_ASXG01000077.1, on the reverse strand, counting down.
CGGTTCCGGAGCGGCCATCGCGGCCTGATTCGGCTGCACGGACGGCTCGAACAGCGAACCGCTGTGGCCCCCGGCGAGGTCCGGTTCGCGGCGCTCGACCGGGCGCATCGACGGCTGGATCGGCCGCGGCGGGTCGAACCCGCCGCGCGGGGCTTCGCGACGCTGCCGCTTCGGCAGGCCCTGGCTGCTTTCCGGGACGTCCTCTGTGGACGGAGCGGCGGCGGGCTCGGGGCTCGGGATCAGGTGATCGGTCGTCGACTCCTCTTCGAGGTGCCCGACGGACGATTCGGCCGGCTCGGCGGGTTCCTCGAACGGCGACCGCTGCGCGGTGCCCGGCTGACTGAACCAATCCGGCTCGGGTTCGGTCGCGCGGCCGGGGCCTGGACGGAACAGCGAGACCGGCTCGGACTTCGAAGCGGCGCTGTCGAGCGGAGCCGGGTCGAGCCGTCGCTCCAAAGAGGACAGGCCGTCGGCGGGCTCGGCCACGTGCCGTCCCGGCTCCTCCTCGGCGGGGCGGACCGGTTCGGCGCGGTCCGCCTCGGGAACGTCGGCCGGCTCCGGACGGCGGTGGTACCCGCTGTCGTGCTCGTCCGCTGGTTCGGCGACGCGGTGGTAGCCGCTGTCGTGGTCCTCGGCCGGCTCGGCGATGCGGTGCGAACCGGTGTCGGCCGGCTGCAGGTACTCGGTGGCCGCGGTGCGGTAGGCCGAGCCGGATTCCTCCGGGGCGCTCTCGGCGGGCGCGCTGTCGAAAAGACCGTTCGCTGCTTGGTGTTCGCGGGCCTCGGCCTGCGCGAACGCTTCGTCGACGTCGTCGTCCGACGGCTTCGAAGAGTCCGCTGCGGCCGCCGGTTCCGGAGCCGTGCGGTACTCCGCGTCGTACTCGGCCTCCGGCTCGAACGCGCTCGTCGCCTGGATGACTTCGGTCGGCGCGTGCTCGCGGCGGTCTCTGGTCCAGTCCTCCGCGGGCGGCAGCACCGCGGTGCGCGCGGGCGTGCTGGCCGCGGCGCGGGCCGTGTCGGCGTGCGCGCTCGCCAGTTCCGTTTCCAGTTCACTTACCCGCTTGCGCGCCGGACGCGCCAGCACCAGCCAGGCGAGGACCGCGCCGACAACGAAGGCCAGCAGGCTCCAGAGCCACACCTGCCCGAAAATGGACATCTTCCGCCCCTTTTAGAACGTTCGCGCGACCAGGTAGTCGGCGACCGACTCGCAAGCGTCGCGCGCAGGGGAAGCGGGCAGCGAGGCGAGCTCGGCACGTGCTCGGGAAGCGTAGTCGGAAAGAGTTTCGCGCGCGCGTTCGAGGCCGCTGGAACGGCGCAGCAGCTCGAGCGCCTCGGCCACCAGCGCGTCGTCGGTGATCGGGCCGGCGAGCAGCTCGACGAGCCGCGGGTCGGTGTCCGGATCGGCCAGCGCGTACAGCATGGGCAGCGTACGGACGCCTTCCCGCAGGTCAGTGCCCTGCGCCTTGCCCAGCTCGACCGAGGGCGACGCGATGTCGATGACGTCGTCGGAGATCTGGAAGGCCGCGCCGATGATCTCGCCGAAGCGGCGCAGCGCCTGGATGTGCTCCTCGGCCGCGCCGGACATCATGCCGCCGAAGCGCCCGGACGTCGCGATCAGCGACCCGGTCTTCTGCGCGATGACGGTGAGGTAGTGCTCGACCGGATCGTCGCCGGGGCCCGGGCCCACGGTCTCCCGCATCTGGCCGCTGACCAGCTCGCCGAACGTCTCGGCGATGATCCGCGCGGCGTCCGTGCCGAGGTCGGCGACGAGCCGGGAGGCGTGCGCGAAGAGGTAGTCGCCGGTGAGGATGGCGACGGTGTTGTCCCAGCGCGAGTTGACGCTCTCCGCGCCGCGCCGCATGGTCGCCTCGTCCATCACGTCGTCGTGGTACAGCGTCGCCAGGTGGACCAGCTCGACCGCCGCGGCCGCGATCAGCACCTGCTCGCCCTGCTTGGGGCCGAACTGCGCGGACAGCAGCGTGAACAGCGGACGAAAACGTTTGCCCCCCGCCTCGACCAGGTGCAACGCCGCGTCGTGCACCGCGGGCACGTCACTCTTCACGACGTCCCGCAGCATCGTCTCGACGTCCGCCAGCCCGCCCGCGATGGCGCGCAACAGCGGCTCGTCCTGGATCTGCAGTCCGACGGTCGCGCGCAGGTCCTCGACAGCGCCATCCCGGGCCGCCCCCGGAGGTGGTGAAGACACAGACACGTCGGCTCCGCTCTCTCGTGGCGCTCTTCGCCAGTCGGTTACCCCCTTCAGGGTAGTGGTTGCCCCGCGGCCCGCGTTTACCCGCTGTCCTGCGGAAACGGTGACGAACGCGACACTGCTGCCCCCGGCCCCCGCCAGCCCACGAACGGGTTGATCCGCGATCCCGGACGGGTGATCGCCGCCCGAGGACGCAACGGGCGATTCGGACCTGCGGATAGTCCTGTGGAGGCAGCTACCGCAGCGAGGAGACGAACATGATCATCAAGCGCGCCGCACTGGCCACCGCGGCACTGGCCGCCACCGGTTTGCTCTCCGCTGCCGGGACCGCCGCCGCGGACACCCCGGCCGGAGTCGCCGACCTCGGCAACGCGACGTTCACGAAGGCCGGGTCCGCGATCTCCATCCCGACGCAGGCCCCCTGCGCCGTGGAGGGCCCGACCAGCGCCTCCGCGACACCCGTGTCCCGCCTCGGCGTCACCTTCGGCGGCGGCACGTCCTCGTGCACCACGGAGGTCACCGACCCGGCGAACGACGTCACCACCACGACGTCGACCGCCGCCGGAAACAACTTCGAACTCTCGGCCCTGGTGAGCGCAGGCGGAAAACGAATCCGCATCTCGTCGTACACGGTGACCTGCAAGGCAACCCAAGCCGGCACCAACGCGAACTGGACCCTCAGCGGCCTCACCGGAATCAGCGGCCTGCCGTCCCCGATCCCCGCGAACTACACCAAGCCGCTGACGAAATCGGACGGAACGCTACTGGCGAACGCGGTCTTCAACATCCAAACCATGCCCGGCGACGGAAGCATGACCCTGACCATGCTCCGCATCGACTTCGCCCCCGCCTCAGGCGCAACCGGCTCCGTCACCGTAGGCCACACCGCCTGCTCCCCGACTCCGTAAAAGCCGTGAAGGGCTCCTTGAAGGAATCTAATTCCCTCAAGGAGCCCTTCACGCCCCCACCGCAGCCACTGCACCCCACTAGAGCCAGGCGCCCACCCCTCCCCCGCAGCCGATGCACCCACCAAACCCAGGCACCCACCCCTCCCCCGCCCCCGATACGAAGCCAAAAACACGGCGCGGGGGTGCTTGT